>DATNFA010000158.1:0-24896 GCA_035606615.1 Steroidobacteraceae bacterium | reverse complement strand
CGCGACATCCTGCGCTACAACCCCCACGCGCTCATCGAGGGCATGGCGATCGGTGGCTACGCGATGGGTGCGACCGTCGGCTACAACTACATCCGCGGCGAGTTCCTCGACGAACCTGTTCCGCGCTTCGAAGAAGCAGTGAAGGAAGCGTACAGCGCGGGGCTGCTCGGCAAGAATATGCTCGGCTCAGGCGTCGACTTCGATCTTCACACGTTCGTCGGCGCGGGAGCGTACATCTGCGGCGAGGAAACGGGACTGCTGGAGTCGCTCGAAGGCAAGCAAGGCCGGCCGCGATTCAAGCCGCCGTTCCCGGCGAACTTCGGTCTGTACGGCAAGCCGACGACTATCAACAACACGCAGAGTTATGCCTCGGTGCCGACCATCCTGCGCAAGGGCGCCAAGTGGTTCGTCGACCTTGGGGTGGCGAATTCTGCGGGCACGATGATCTTTTCGATCTCCGGCCACGTCAACAAGCCGCAGAACATCGAGCTGCCGCTCGGCATCCCGTTCAAGGATCTGCTCGAAATCTGCGGCGGCGTGCGCAACGGTCGCAAGCTCAAGGCTGTGATCCCCGGCGGCGTCTCGGTACCAGTCGTGCCCGGCGACGTGATGATGGGAGTGAATCTCGACTACGACTCCGTGAAAAAAGCAGGCTCGGCGCTCGGCACCGGCTCGCTGATCGTCATGGACGACACCACCTGCATGGTGAAGACGCTCGAGCGCATCACGCGCTTCTACTACGCCGAATCCTGCGGTCAGTGCACGCCGTGCCGCGAAGGCACCGGCTGGATGAACCGCGTGGTCAAGCGCATCCTCGCAGGGGAAGGCAAGAAAGCCGACCTCGACATGCTGGTCGATGTAGCCAACAAGATCGAAGGCCACACGATCTGCGCGTTCGGCGACGCGTCGGCGTGGCCGGTGCAGAGCTTCATCAAGCATTTCCGGCACGAGTTCGAGTACATGATCGAGCACGGCCGCAGCATCGTGGGTCAGGAACGGCGGGCCGCGTGATGGCTGACGGCACGAATAACTCGGAGGTCAACATCGAGGTCAACGGCGTGCCGATGAAGGCGCGCAAGGGCCAGATGATCATCCAGGCGACGGATGCCGGCGACGTGTACGTGCCGCGCTTCTGTTACCACGAGAAGCTGTCGATCGCGGCCAACTGCCGCATGTGCCTGGTCGAGGTCGAGAAGGCGCCGAAGCCGATGCCGGCCTGCGCGACGCCGGTCGCCGAGGGCATGAAGGTCTTCACCAAGTCGCCGAAGGCGATCGCCGCGCAGCGCGCGACCATGGAGTTCCTGCTGATCAACCATCCGCTCGATTGCCCGATCTGCGATCAGGGCGGCGAGTGCGAGCTGCAGGATCTGGCGATGGGCTTCGGCCGCGACATCTCGCGTTACAACGAGCGCAAGCGCGTCGTGAAGGACAAGAACCTCGGCCCGCTCGTGTCGACCGACATGACCCGCTGCATCCACTGCACGCGCTGCGTGCGCTTCACGCAGGAGATCCAGGGCTTCCAGGAGCTCGGCACGATCGGCCGCGCGGAGGCGACGGAGATCGGCACCTTCATCGAGCGCAGCATCGATCACGAGCTGTCGGCGAACATCATCGACCTGTGCCCGGTCGGCGCGCTGAACAACAAGCCCTATCGCTACCGCGCCCGCGCGTGGGAGATGACGCAACATCCGCTCGTGTCGCCGCACGATTGCGTCGGCACCAATATCTACGCGCACGTCCTGCGCGGACGCGTGATGCGCATCGTGCCGCGGCCCAACGAGGCCGTGAACGAAACCTGGATCGCCGATCGCGACCGCTTCAGCTATCAGGGCATCTACAGCGAAGATCGCGCGCTCAAGCCGATGATCCGCGACAACGGCATGTGGCAGGAGAGCGATTGGGAGACCGCGCTCAATGTCGTCGCCGAGCGGCTCGGTAAGGTCGTGAAGCAGCACGGCGGGGCTCAGGTCGGCGCGCTCGCCGCACCGACGTCGACGCTCGAGGAATTCCATCTGCTGGCGCGCATCGCGCGCGGCCTCGGCAGCGCCAATCTCGACCACCGTCTGCGTCGCACCGACTTCCGCGACGACGCGAACGATCCTCTCTATCTCGCGCTCGGCTGCTCGATCGCCGAGCTGGAGCAGGTGACGAGCGCGCTGGTCGTCGGCTCGAATCTGCGCAAGGAAGTGCCGCTGCTCGCGCATCGTCTGCGCAAAGCGGCGCTGCGCGGCGCGAAGATCTCGTTCGTCAATCCGCAGCGTTATGAGTACCTGTTCCCTGTCGCCAACTACCTGCCGGCGAACGGGCTGGATATGTTCGGTCAGCTGGTCGCTGTCGCGGCGGCCGCAAGCGCTGCCAGCGGCAAGAGCGCGCCGGAGTCGATTGCAGCGCTCGTCGCGAGCGCACACCCGACGGATGCGCATCGCGCGATCGCGCAGCAGCTCGGCGACGGTCCACGCCGCATGATCTTGCTGGGCGCGCTGGCGCAACGTGATCCGGCCTTTGCGGACTTGCGGTTGGTCGCAGGCGCTCTCGCGGAACTGACCAGCGCGACGCTCGGCTACCTGCCGGACGGCGGCAACTCCGTCGCGGCGTGCCTCGCTGGCGTATTGCCGCATCGAGCGCTCGGCGGACGCGCGGCGCAGCCGCCTGGACTCAACGTGGCGGACATGTTCGCCGCGCGACTGAAGAGCTACATCCTGCTCGGCGGGATCGAGCCTGCGCTCGACATCGCATCGCCCGCGGCACTCGAAGCATTGAAGGCGGCGGAGTTCGTCATCGCGCTGTCGCCGTACGGCACAGCCAGGGAATTTGCGCACGTGATCCTGCCGATCGGCACGTTCGCAGAAACGTCCGGCACCTACGTCAACCTCGAAGGCCTCTGGCAGAGCGTGGCCGGTGCGGCGTCGCCCGTCGGCGAATCGCGGCCGGCGTGGAAGGTGCTGCGCGTGCTCGGCAACTTGCTGAACCAGCCTGGCTTCGATTACACGAGCTCGGACCAGATCACCGAAGAGGTGCGCAAGCAGCTCGAAGCGGCGCCGGCCTTTACGATCAAGCCGTCGGCGCGCACGTTGCAATCGAAGCTCGCGCTGAGCGGAGCCGCGGGTGAGGGTGGCGCAGCGCGCGACGTGCCGATCTACGGGACCGACGCGACGGTCCGTCGCTCGAGCGCTCTGCAGGCAACGAGCGAAGCGCGCGGCACTTCGAAAGGTCGCAGCGAATGAGCGGCGTGCCTCAATTCGTCGCGCAGTGGCTGCCGTTCCTGCCGGAATGGATGCAGGCCGTGGTCTACTACGGCGTGGTCGCGCTGGTGTTGTTCATCACCGTGATTCTCTCGATGGCGTTCCTCACGCTGCTCGAACGCCGTGTCATCGGCTCGATCCAGGCGCGCATCGGTCCGAACCGCGTCGGCCCGATGGGCCTCGGCCAGCCGTTCGCCGACGTGTTGAAGCTGCTGGTGAAGGAAATCGTCATTCCTTCCAGCTCGAGCAAGTTCCTGTTCCTGCTGGCACCGCTCCTCGCGCTGATTCCGGCGTTGTGCACCTGGGCAGTCATGCCGCTGTGGCCGGGCTTCACGGTCGCGAACATCAACGCTGGATTGCTGTACATCCTCGCGCTCACCTCGACCGGCGTGTACGGCATCATCCTCGCCGGCTGGGCCGCGAACTCAAAGTACGCGCTGCTCGGCGCGATGCGCGGCGCGGCGCAGATGGTGGCGTACGAAATCGCGATGGGCTTCGCGCTGGTCGGCGTCGTGATGGCGTCCGGCTCGCTGAATCTCGGCGAGATCATCGAGGCGCAGCGCGGCGGCTATTTCAGCTTCTTCGTCTGGTGGCTGCTGCCGCTGTTCGTCGTCTACTTCATCTCCGGCCTGGCCGAGACCAACCGCGCGCCGTTCGACGTGGTCGAGGGCGAGTCGGAAATCGTCGCGGGCTTCCACGTCGAGTACTCGGGCATGGCGTTCGCCGTGTTCTTCGTCGCCGAGTACGTGAACATGATCCTGATCTCGGCGCTGACCTCGGTGTTCTTCTTCGGCGGCTGGCTGTCGCCGTTCGACGGCTATCCGCTGCCGGCGTTCATCACCGCGCCCGGCATTCACTGGCTGGCGATCAAGATTTTCTTCTTCCTGTTCTGCTTCCTGTGGTTCCGCGCCACCTTCCCGCGCTACCGCTACGACCAGATCATGCGGCTCGGCTGGAAGGTATTCATTCCGGTGACGCTCGTGTGGATCACGTTCGAGGGCGTTCTCAAGTATTACGAGGTCGGCCCGTGGTCGCGCTGATATGAAGACACCCGCGAGCTTCCTCAAGACATTCTTTCTCGCCGAGCTGATCCAGGGCTTGTGGGTGACCATGCGCCAGTTCGCGTTCCGGCCGAACATCACCGTGCAGTATCCGGAGGAGAAGACGCCGCAGTCGCCGCGTTACCGCGGCCTGCATGCGCAGCGGCGCTATCCGAACGGCCAGGAGCGCTGCATTGCCTGCAAGTTGTGCGAGGCCGTGTGCCCGGCGCTGGCGATCACGATCGAATCCGACGTCGCCGCCGACGGCACGCGCCGCACCACGCGCTACGACATCGATCTGTTCAAGTGCATCTACTGCGGCTTCTGCGAAGAAGCCTGCCCGGTGGACGCGATCGTCGAGACGCGCATCCACGAGTACCACATGGAGAACCGCGGCGAGAACATCATGACCAAGGACAAGCTGCTCGCGGTCGGCGAGCGCTACGAAGCGATGATCGCGGCGGACAAGGCCGCGGACGCGCGGTACCGCTGACATGAGCATCGTCGAGCTCCTCTTTTATTTCTTCTCGCTCGTGCTGGTCGGCGCGGCGGTCGGCGTCATCACCGCCCGCAATCCAGTGCACTGCGCGCTGTTCCTGGTGCTCGCGTTCTTCAACAGCGCCGTGATCTGGCTGCTGATGGAAGCGGAGTTCCTCGCGATCGTGCTGATGCTGGTCTACGTCGGTGCGGTCATGGTGCTGTTCCTGTTCGTGGTGATGATGCTGGACGTCAACATCGCGGCGCTGCGAGAAGGCTTCACGCGCTATGCGCCGCTGGGACTGCTGGTGGCCGCGCTGGTCGTCGTGGAAATCGGCAGCGTGGTGTGGGTGAAGAGCCTGGGCGGCGCTATGCCTGAAGCTGCAGCAAGCGTTGCGGTCGAGGGCTACAGCAATACAAGAGCGCTCGGCGAGCTCCTGTACACCAAGTACCTCTACCCGTTCGAGCTGGCGGCCGTGCTGCTGCTCGTCGCAATCGTTGCCGCCATCGCGCTCACGATGCGCCATCGCGTCGGCATGAAGGCGCAGGACATTGCCGGCCAGGTTGCGGTTCGCGCCAAGGACCGCATCCGCGTCGTCAAGATGCCCGCGGAGACCGAGCAATGATTCCGCTGCATAGCGTGCTGCTGCTCGCCGGAGTGCTGTTCGCGCTGAGCGTTGCCGGCATCTTCCTCAACCGCAAGAACGTCATCCTGCTGCTGATGTGCATCGAGCTGATGCTGCTGGCGGTGAACTTCAACTTCGTCGCGTTCGCGCGCCAGCTCGGCGATCTGCACGGGCAGGTGTTCGTGTTCTTCATCATGACGGTGGCGGCGGCGGAGTCGGCGATCGGCCTGGCGATCCTCGTGGTGGTGTTCCGCGAGCGGCGCAGCATCGACGTCGAAGAGCTCGACACGATGAAAGGCTGAGCATGATCCAGGAATCCATACTGCTGACGATCGTGCTGGCGCCGCTGTTCGCGGCGATCCTCGCCGGCCTGGGCGGGCACGTGATCGGTCGCGTCGGCGCGCACAGCGTGACCATCGCGGGCGTCGCCGTGTCGTTCGCACTGTCCGCCTATGTGCTCAAGCAGCTGCTGGTGGACGGCCTGCCGACCTACGACGGCAGCGTCTACACGTGGCTGGTGAGCGATGGCATCCGCATGGAGGTCGGCTTCCTGGTCGACCACCTGACGGCCCTGATGATGGTCGTCGTGACGTTCGTGTCGTTGTGCGTGCACGTCTACACGATCGGTTACATGCACGACGATCCCGGCTACCAGCGCTTCTTCTCGTATATCTCGCTGTTCACGTTCTCGATGCTGATGCTGGTGATGGCGAACAATTTCCTGCAGCTGTTCTTCGGCTGGGAAGCGGTCGGCGTCGTGTCCTATCTGCTGATCGGCTTCTGGTACACGCGGCCGACGGCGATCTTCGCGAACCTCAAGGCGTTCCTGGTGAACCGGGTCGGCGACTTCGGCTTCGTGCTCGGCATCGCTGCGATCGTCTACTACACGAACTCGCTCGACTACTCGACGGTGTTCGGCCTGCGCGAGGTCATCGCGGCGGACACGATGCAGATCTTCCCCGGCGTGGAGTGGCAGGCGATGACCGTCGTCTGCATCTGCCTGTTCATCGGCGCGATGGGCAAATCGGCGCAGGTGCCGCTGCACGTCTGGCTGCCGGACTCGATGGAAGGTCCGACGCCGATCTCGGCACTGATCCACGCGGCGACGATGGTGACCGCCGGCATCTTCATGGTCGCGCGCATGTCGCCGCTGTTCGAACTGTCGGAGACGGCGCTGAACACTGTGCTGTTCATCGGCGCGACGACGGCGTTCTTCATGGGCCTGCTGGGCATCGTCAACAACGACATCAAGCGGGTCATCGCGTATTCGACGCTTTCGCAGCTCGGCTACATGACCGTGGGCCTCGGTGCTTCGGCGTACGCCGGCGCAATCTTCCACCTCATGACGCACGCCTTCTTCAAGGCGCTGCTGTTCCTGGCGGCAGGCTCGGTGATCATCGGCATGCATCACGAGCAGGACATGCGCAAGATGGGCGGCCTGAAGAAATACATGCCGATCACGTATTGGACTGCGCTCATCGGCTCGGTCGCGCTGATCGCCGTGCCGGGCACGTCGGGATTCTTCTCCAAGGACATCCTGATCGACGCGGTGGGCGAGTCGCATCTCGCGATGGCGCCTTACGCCTACTGGTCAGTGCTGCTCGGCGTGTTCGTGACGGCGTTCTACAGCTTCCGCCTCGTATTCATGACCTTCCACGGCGAGGAGCGCTTCCACGCCGACGAACATCACAAACCGCACGAGAGCCCGTGGGTCGTCACGCTGCCGTTGATCCTGCTGGCCATCCCTTCGCTGATCATCGGCTGGATCACGGTCGAAAATGTGCTCTTCGGCGGCTACTTCGGTAATGCCATCGCGGTGCTGCCAGCACACGATGTGCTCGGTCATGTCAAAGAGGAATTCCACGGCCCGGCGCTGTTCGTGTTGCACGCATTCACAGGTCCGGCGGTCTATCTCGCCGCTGCAGGGGTGCTGGCCGCATGGTTCCTGTACCTCAAACGGCCCGAGCTGCCCGGCCAGATCGCCGCACGCTTGTCCGGGCCCTACAAGCTGCTGGTGAACAAGTTCTACTTCGACGAGATCTATCAGGCGGTGTTCGCCGGCGGCAGCCGTGGCATAGGCACGGCGCTGTGGCGCGTCGGCGATGTGGCGCTGATCGACGGCGCAATGGTCAACGGCTCGGCGCGCGTGGTCGGATGGATGTCCGGGCTGCTGCGTCGCCTGCAATCGGGCTATCTGTATCACTACGCGTTCGCGATGGTCATCGGACTTTCCGCGCTGCTCGCGTGGTACGTGCTGCGGTAACAAGAAGCTATGCAGTTGGACTGGCCGATTCTCAGCGTACTCATCTGGCTGCCGATCTTCGGTGGCGTGGTCATGCTCGCGCTCGGCGAGCGCGGCGTCGCGCTCGGTCGGTGGATCGCCTTGCTCACGACGGCCGCGACGTTCGGCATCTCCACGCTCCTGTGGGTGCACTTCGACAGCAGCACCGCGCTGATGCAGTTCACCGAGGAGCGCGGCTGGATCGACATTCCCGGCACGCTCGTCTCCACATATTCGCTCGGCGTCGACGGCATCTCGATGCCGCTGATCCTGCTGACGACCTTCATCACGCCGCTGGTCGTCATCGCCAGCTGGACCGTGATCGAGAAGAAGCCGGCGCAGTACTACGCAGCCTTCCTGATCCTCGAAGGCCTGATGATCGGCGTGTTCGCGGCGCTCGACGCCCTGCTGTTCTACGTGCTGTGGGAGGCGATGCTGATCCCGATGTTCATCATCATCGGCATCTGGGGCGGTCCGCGGCGCGTGTACGCCACCATCAAGTTCTTCCTGTACACGTTCCTCGGCTCGGTGCTGATGCTGGTGTCGCTGATCTACCTGTACCAGCAGACCTGCAACGTCGGCGAGTGCAGTTATCTGATAGCGGACTTCTACGACGTGCCGCTCGACCTCAACACGCAGATCGTGATCTTCCTGGCGTTCCTGACCGCTTTCGCGGTCAAGGTGCCGATGTGGCCGGTGCACACCTGGTTGCCGGACGCGCACGTCGAAGCTCCGACCGGCGGCTCGGTGATCCTGGCGGCGATCATGCTGAAGATGGGCGGCTACGGCTTCCTGCGGTTCTCGCTGCCGATCACGCCCGATGCGGCCGGCACGCTCGACTGGCTGGTGATCTCGCTGTCGCTGATTGCGGTCGTGTACATCGGCTTCGTCGCGCTGGTGCAGCAGGACATGAAGAAGCTGATCGCGTACTCGTCGATCGCGCACATGGGCTTCGTCACGCTCGGCTCGTTCCTCACCTTCGAGCTGATGAGCGTCAACGCCGATACGCGCGGCGCGGCGATGGGCATCGAGGGCGCGATGGTGCAGATGATCTCGCACGGCCTGATCTCCGGCGCGCTGTTCTTCTGCGTCGGCGTCCTCTACGACCGCGTGCACAGCCGCGAGATCAATGCTTACGGCGGCGTGGTGAACACGATGCCGATCTTCGCCGCCTTCGCGGTGCTGTTCGCGCTCGCGAACTCCGGTCTGCCGGCGACGTCCGGCTTTGTCGGCGAGTTCCTGGTGATCATCGCCAGCTTCCGCGCCGACTTCTGGTATGCGTTCCTGGCGGGTCTGACGCTGATCCTCGGCGCGGCCTATACGCTGTGGATGGTGAAGCGCGTGATCTTCGGCGCGGTCGCCAATGACAACGTCGCGGGGCTCACCGATCTGAATGCCCGCGAGTTCGTCGTGCTCGGCGTGCTCGCGCTGGCGGTGCTGGCGCTCGGCCTGTGGCCGGCGCCGCTGCTCGAAGTGATGCACAAAACCGTCGAGAACCTGGTGCAGACGATCACCACACCGAAACTATGAGCAGCTGGACGGAAATGGGCGGGCAGGTCGCGTCGGCGGAGGCATTCGTCCTCACGGCGCTGTGCGTCATCCTGGTGATTGACGTGTTCCTGACGGACCGCACGCGCTGGCTCACCTATGTGCTGTCGCTGCTGACGCTGGCGGGTGCGGCCTACATGACGGTTCGCTACGGCGTGCAGGCGCGCGTCACGGCGTTCGATGGCATGTACATCGCCGATCCGATGGGCGATGTCCTGAAGTTGTTCTCGTACGGCACGGTTGCGGTCTCATTCCTGTATTCACGCGAGTACCTGCAGCGCCGCGGACTGTTCAAGGGCGAGTACTTCATTCTCGGGCTGGTTGCGCTGCTCGGCGTGATGGTGATGGTCTCGGCCGGGAGCCTGCTGACCGTGTATCTCGGCGTCGAGCTGCTGTCGCTGTCGCTCTACGCAATGGTCGCGTTCGATCGCGAGTCCGGCGTCGCGGCCGAGTCGGCGATGAAGTACTTCGTGCTCGGCGCAATCTCCTCGGGCACGCTGCTGTACGGCTTCTCGATCGTCTACGGCGTGACCGGCACCCTGCAGCTCGACGAGCTCGCGGTCGGCGTGCGCGAAGTCGGCGCGGCCAATCTCGGCCTGGTGTTCGGCCTCGCTTTCATCATCGTCGGCATCGCGTTCAAGTTCGGCGCCGTGCCATTCCACATGTGGGTGCCGGACGTCTATCACGGCGCGCCGACGCCCGTGACGCTGTTCATCGGTTCGGCGCCGAAGATCGCCTCGTTCGTGCTGGCGATCCGCGTGCTCGCCGAAGGCCTCGATGCGATGGTCGCGAGCTGGCAGGACATGCTGATCGCGCTGGCGGTGCTGTCGCTGCTCATCGGCAACGTGGTCGCGATCGCGCAGACCAACCTCAAGCGCATGCTCGCGTATTCGACGATCTCGCACGTCGGCTTCATTCTGCTCGGCATTCTCTCCGGCACCAACGAAGGCTACCGCGCGTCGATGTTCTACACGCTGACCTACGTCATCACGACGGTCGGCTCTTTCGGCATGATCCTGCTGCTGTCGCGCAACGGCTTCGAGGCCGACCGGCTCGAGGACTTCAAGGGCCTGAATCGCCGCAGCCCGTGGTTCGCGGCGATCATGATGATGCTGATGTTCAGCACCGCGGGCGTGCCGCCGTTCATCGGCTTCTGGGCGAAGCTGGCAGTGATCGGCGCGGTTCTCGACGTCGGCCTGGCATGGCTCGCTGCGGTTGCGGTGGTGCTGTCGGTCGTCGCGGCGTACTACTACCTGCGCGTGATCAAGCTGATGTACTTCGACGATCCCACCGACAGTCACGCGATCGAGGCAGGCGGCACCTTACGCGCCGTCCTCAGCGCTAATGGTGTGGCTGTGCTCGCTTTGGGCGTTTTCCCTTCCGCATTGATAGATCTCTGCGCGCGCGTTCTGCCGTAGAATCGCGCGTCATGCGCTGGCTTCCTCACAGGACGGTTCTGGCGGTCGCGCTGGTGGCGATCGCGCTCGTGTCGGCGTCGGCCGCGCACGCGCAACGCACGGAAGAGAACGTCACCACGAGCTCCGAGGACGCTTTCGGCCGCAGCATCGGCAACGAGAGCATCGGCATCTACAACGAAGGCGACGTGCGCGGCTTCTCGCCCATCGAAGCCGGCAACGTGCGCATCGAGGGTCTGTATTTCGACCGGCTCGGTCAGCTGACCTCGCGCCTGGTCGAAGGCTCGACGATTCGCGTCGGCATCGCCTCGCAGAGTTATCCCTTTCCTTCGCCCACCGGCATCGTCGATTACGACCTACGCCGCGTCGGCGAACACCAGGTCATCAGCGCGCTGGTCAACTATGGTCCGTTCGGCGGTCTTGGCGCGGAGGTCGATGCGCAGCTGCCGTTGAGCCGTGAGCTCGGCCTGACGGTCGGCCTGGGGCTTTATCAGGATGCGTCGCCCTGGGGCGGCGAAAACAAGTCGATCTCGTTCGCTATCGCGCCCCAATGGCGCCCGCTTGAGAATCTCGAGCTGCGGCCGTTCTTCAGTCGCATCGCGTTCAGGGAAGACGAAGCCGAGCCGCTGATGCTGACGGCCGGCGAGGTGATGCCGCCGAAGATCCGCCGCGAGCATTACTACGGCCAGCCGTGGGCGCAGGATGAAGGCGAACATCTCAACTATGGCGTCCTCGGTGCAGCGGGCTTCGGCGCGTGGACCGCCCGGCTCGGCCTGTTCGAATCGGTCTTCGAGCCGGACGCGCAGTTCGGCGAGCTGTTCACCAACATCGACCCCAGCGGCAATTCGAACGAGGTGGTGGTCGCGTTTCCGCGCTCGCGTTACTCGTCCAGGTCCGGCGAGCTGCGCCTGTCCCGTCTGTTCGAGGACGGGTCGCTCCGGCACGCGCTGGAGTTTGCGGCGCGCGCCCGCCTGCAGAAACGTCGCTACGGGGGCGAGGACGTCATCGATGTCGGGCCCGTGCAGCTCGGAGTGGGCCGCGCCATCGCGGAGCCCGCTTTTACCTTCGGCGAGCAGTCGCACGATGAAGTGAAGCAGCAGACGATCGGCGCGGCGTACGGGTTGCAGTGGGGGAACGTCGGCGAGCTGAACGTCGGTCTGCAGAAGACGTCTTACTCGAAGTCCACGGACACGCCGGGTGGCCCGCTGCCGGAATCGCGCGCCAAGCCGTGGCTCAAGTACGCGACCGGGACCGTGAACTTGAACGAGCGGCTGGCCTTTTACGCCAGCTACACCGAAGGGTTGGAAGAGAGCCCGGTGGCGCCGAACAATGCGCTCAATCGCAACGTCGCGGCGCCCGCGCTTGAGACCGAGCAATACGACGCTGGCCTGCGCTGGGCAGCGTTCGCGAACATGAAACTGATCGCCGGCGTGTTCAACGTCGAGAAGCCTTACTTCGACCTGGACGCTGCCGGCTTCTTCACCGAGCTCGGCACCGTCGAGCACCGCGGCGTCGAAGTTTCGTTTGCGGGCGAGCCGCGCGACGATCTGACCGTGATCGTCGGCACGCGCTGGCTGGATGCGACCGTGTCCGGTCCGACAGTCGACGCCGGGCTGATCGGCGAGAAGCCGGTCGGGTCGGCGCGGCAGTATTCGCTCGCGTCGGTCGACTATCGATTGCCGGGCATCCGTGCGTCGATCGATGCCACGATCGAGCACATCACGAGCCAGGTCGGGAACAGCGCGAACACGATCGAAGTGCCGGCTCGCGCGGTCATGCACATCGGCGGCCGCTATCGATTCCAGATATTCGGCAAGCCTGCGACGCTGCGGCTGTTGGTGCAGAACGTCACGGACAAGTACGGCTGGACGGCGCTGAGCAGCGGTGCGTACGTCTACAACGCGCCGCGCCGCTTCACCGTGTACGTCGCCGCGGATCTCTAGCTCCTTGAATTTCCTGCCCGCCGGCCGCATCCATGGCCGGTGCGGAAAGGTCAGGGTGGCGGGTCTTCGCCTTGTATTGCCCAACCCGGGCCCTTACAATCCGCGCCCTCTGTTGCGGGGTGGAGCAGTCTGGCAGCTCGTCGGGCTCATAACCCGAAGGTCGTAGGTTCAAATCCTACCCCCGCTACCACGCTTTCGAAGCGTGAAAAGGCCCGGTTTTCCAGGGCCTTTTTCGCTTCAGCGGTCCGGAAATTCCGAGGATTTTCGGGCTTGCAGGGAGGCCGGACGGTACGCACCGACCGGCACGGAAGGGACAGTGAGAAGAAATGGGCCTCGGGCCCATTTTTTATGCCCGTTTTTCGGTTGGGCAGGCGGGGGTAATGGCCGGAGGTGACCGATGCTGAGAGACCAGCTGCGCGAGCTGCTCGCGCCGGTCGTTGCCGGCTTGGGTTACCAGTTGTGGGAGCTCGAGTATCTGCCGCGGTCGGGCGGCGGAATGCTGCGTCTCTACATCGACTCGGCGGATGAGCAGTCGGCAGCGGGCATCAGCCTCGATGACTGCGAGCGCGTGAGCCGCGGCGTGAGCGAGACGCTCGACGCTGCGGATCCGATCCCGGGCCACTACACGCTCGAGGTCTCCTCGCCGGGGCTGGATCGGGTGCTGCGCACGCGCGCGCACTTCGAGCGCTTCGCCGGCGAGCGCGTGCGGCTGGAGATGATGCAGCCTGTCGAAGGACGCAAACGGTTTTCCGGGCGGTTGCTCGGCGTCGGCGCGAGCGACATCACGCTCGAGCTGGAGAACGGCAGGATCAGCCTGCCGATCGATGATATTCACAGGGCGCGACTCGCCCCGGACATGTGAGCAGGTGCGATGAACAAAGAAATCCTGATGGTCGTCGACGCGGTGTCGAACGAGAAGGGCGTGGACAAAGAGATCATCTTCCAGGCGCTGGAAGCCGCGCTCGCCTCCGCCACGCGCAAGCGTCACGGCGAAGGTATCGACGTGCGTGTCGCCATCAACCGCAAGTCGGGCGACTACGACACCTGGCGCCGCTGGAAGGCCTTCGCGGACGACTCGACCGAGCTGGAGAATCCGGACGCCGAGCTGCGCCTGGAAGACGCGCTGGAGATCAATCCGGAAGCGCAGGTCGGCGGCTACGTCGAAGTGCCGATGGAGTCGGTCGCGTTCGGCCGCATCGCCGCGCAGACCGCCAAGCAGGTCATCGTGCAGAAGGTGCGCGAGGCCGAGCGCGAGATGGTCGTGAACGAGTACAAGGGCCGCGTCGGCACGCTGGTGTCGGGCATCGTCAAGCGCGTCGACCGTAACGGCGTGTACGTCGATCTCGGCGGCAACGCCGAAGGCTTCGTGCCGCGCGACCAGATGATTCCGCGCGAGCCGGTGCGCTCGCAGGATCGCATCAAGGCGTATCTGGCGGACGTGCGCTCCGAGCAGCGCGGCCCGCAGCTGTTCCTGACGCGCACTGCGCCGGAGTTCCTGATCGAGCTGTTCAAGCTGGAAGTGCCGGAAGTGGGCCAGGGCCTGATCAATATCCTCGGCGCGGCGCGCGATCCGGGCGTGCGTGCCAAGATCGCTGTGAAGAGCAACGACAGCCGCATCGATCCGGTCGGCGCGTGCGTCGGCATGCGCGGCTCGCGCGTGCAGGCGGTGTCGAACGAGATCGCCGGCGAGCGCGTCGACATCATTCCGTACGACGAGAACGCCGCGCAGTTCGTCATCAACGCGATGGCGCCCGCGGAAGTCGTGTCGATCGTCGTCGACGAGGATTCGCATTCGATGGACATCGCCGTGACGGAAGAGAAGCTGTCGCAGGCGATCGGCCGCGGCGGGCAGAACATCCGGCTGGCGAGCGAGCTGACCGGCTGGGAGCTGAACGTCATGACGCAGCAGGCCGCCGAGGCCAAGAGCGAGGGCGAGCAGCGCGAGCTGATCGAGCAATTCAAGACGCAGCTCGACGTCGACGAGGACGTGGCGCAGATCCTGGTGCAGGAAGGCTTCTCGACCATCGAGGAGATCGCCTACGTGCCGGCCTCCGAGCTGAACTCGATCGAGGAGTTCGACGAGGAGATCGTCAAGGAGCTGCGCAACCGCGCCCGCGACGTGCTGCTGACGCAGGCGATCGCGACGGAAGAGAAGATCGACGGCGCCGGGCCGTCCGAGGACCTGCTCGGCGTCGACGGCATGGACGAGGAGCTCGCCTCGATGCTGGCGAGCCGCGGCATCGTCACGCGCGAGGATCTCGCGGAGCAGGCGGTCGATGATTTGCTGGAGATCGAGGGCGTGGACGCCGAGCGCGCCGGCGCGCTCATCATGGCGGCGCGCAAGCACTGGTTCGAAGCTGCCGCCGGCCAGGCCTGAGCAGTTCGAAGCGGTGAAGGTGAGTCGGAGCGGGAGGATTCATGGCGGATGTCACAGTTAGCCAGTTTGCCGAGGTACTCAAGGTACCTGTCGAGCGTCTGCTGACGCAGCTCGACGAAGCTGGCATTCGCGTTTCCGGCGCGGACGACACCATCAGCGACGACGCCAAGATGGAGCTGCTGACGTTCCTGCGTCGTGCCCACGGCCGCACGCAGGACACGGCGGCGCCGCGCAAGATCACCTTGCAGCGCAAGTCGCAGGGCGAGATCAAGGTCGCCTCGGCGCAGGGCCGGGCGCGCATGGTCAACGTCGAGGTGCGCAGCAAGAAGACCTACCTCAATCGCAGCGTGCTCGAAGAGCGCGCGCGTGTGCAGCAGGAGGAAGTCGATCGGCACAAGCAGGAGACCGAGCGCCAGAAGCAGGACGTCGAACGCTCGAAGGAGACGATTGAAGAGGATCGGCTGAAGCAGCAGCGCATGGAGGCGGAGCAGCGCGAAGCAGAAGCGCGGCAGCGTCAGCAACTGGAAGAAGAAGCGAAGCGTCGCGCCGACGAAGAAGCGCGCGTGCTCGCCGAAGAAGAGGCGCGGCGCCAGGCCGAGGCCCGCGAGCGCCAGGAAGCCGAGCGTCGCCGCGAGCAGGAGACTGCTTCGAAGACCCGCGAACCCGAGCCGGCGCGTGCGCAGCGCGCCGAGCTGCACGTGTCGAGCGATGCCAGTGCGCGCTTCAAGAAGAAGAAGCAGCACCAGGCTTCCCGGTCACGGCGCCCGGTGCAGGTCAACATGTCGACGCAGCACGGCTTCGAGCGCCCCGCGGCGCCCGTCAAGCGCGACGTGCAGATCGGCGAGACCGTCACGGTCGCCGAGCTGGCGCAGCGCATGGCTGTGAAGGCGAACGAAGTCATCAAGGTCATGATGAACATGGGCGTCATGGCCACGATCAATCAGCCGATCGACCAGGACACCGCAGTGCTGGTGGTCGAGGAGCTCGGCCACACCGCCGTCGTCGTCAAGGAAAGCGCGATCGAGGACGAGCTGCAGAGCACCGATACCTCGCACGAGCTGGAGGCGCGTCCGCCGGTCGTCACCGTGATGGGCCACGTCGATCACGGCAAGACTTCGCTGCTCGACTACATCCGCAGCACCAAGGTCGCTGCCGGCGAGGCGGGCGGCATCACGCAGCACATCGGCGCGTATCAGGTGAAAACGGCGAAGGGCGTGATCACCTTCCTCGATACGCCAGGCCACGCGGCGTTCACAGCCATGCGTGCGCGCGGCGCGCAGGTCACTGACATCGTCGTGCTGGTCGTGGCGGCGGATGACAGCGTCATGCCGCAGACCGTCGAGGCAATCGAGCACGCGCGTGCGGCCGAGGTGCCGATCGTGGTCGCGATCACCAAGATCGACAAAGGCGACGCCGACCCCGAAAAGGTCAGGAACGATCTGGCGAAGTACAACGTGCTCCCCGAAGCCTGGGGCGGCGACACGCTGTTCGTGAACGTGTCGGCACGCACCGGCCAGGGCATCGACGAGCTGCTCGACACCATCCTGCTGCAGGCAGACGTGCTCGAGTTGAAAGCGGCGCGCGACGGTCTCGCGGCCGGCGTCGTGATCGAGTCGAGCATGGAAAAAGGCCGCGGCGCGGTTGCGACCGTGCTGGTCAAGCGCGGCACGTTGAAGCCGGGCGATCAGATCATCGCGGGCCAGGAGTACGGCCGCGTGCGTGCGATGTTCGACGAGAACGGCCAGCCCGTGACCGAAGCCGGTCCTTCGCTGCCGGTCGTGGTGCTCGGCCTGTCGGCCGCGCCGAATGCCGGCGACGAGCTGCTCGCAGTCGAAAGCGAGCGCAAGGCGCGTGAAGTCGCGCTGTATCGCCAGGGCAAGTTCCGCGACACCAAGCTCGCGCGGCAGGGTCCGACCAAACTGGAAGACATGCTGTCGCAGATGGGCGATGGCAAGGCCGCCACCATGCAGGTGGTCATCAAGGCGGACGTGCAGGGCAGCGCCGAGGCGTTGCGCGATTCGCTGTCGAAGCTGTCGACCGACGAGGTTGCGGTCAAGGTCGTTTCGAGCGGCGTCGGCGGCATCACCGAATCCGACGTCACGCTGGCGATGGCCTCGAACGCCCGGATCATCGGCTTCAACGTCCGCGCCGACGGCTCGGCGCGCACGATGATCAAGGAATCCGGCACCGACGTGCGCTACTACAGCATCATTTACGAAGCGATCGACGACGTGAAGCAGATGCTGTCGGGCATGCTGGCGCCGGAGGTCAAGGAGCAGATCGTCGGGCTGGCGCAGGTGCGCGAAGTGTTCCGCTCCAGCAAGTTCGGCACGGTGGCGGGCTGCATCGTCGCGGACGGTTACGTCCGCCGCAACAACCCGATCCGCGTGCTGCGCGACAACGTCGTGATCTTCGAGGGCGGCCTCGAGTCGCTGCGCCGCTTCAAGGACGACGTCAACGAAGTGCGCGCCGGCACCGAGTGCGGCATCGGCGTGAAGAACTACAACGACGTGCGCGTCGGCGACCAGATCGAGTGCTACTCGCGCGTCGAAGTGGCGAGAACGGTGGCCTGATCCACGACATGACCAACAAGGCTTTTCCCCGCGCCAAGCGCATCGCGCAGCAGATCCAGCAGACGCTCAGCGAGCTGATCCGGCGCGAGTTGCGCGACCCGCGCCTCGGCATGGTGACGCTCACGGAAGTGCGCGTGTCGAAGGACCTGAGCTACGCGAAGGTGTACTTCTCGGTACTCGGCGCGCAGCCGCAGCAGGCGCAAGAGATTCTCGAGGCCGCGTCGCCGTTGCTGCGCGGGCCGCTCGGTCGCGCGCTCGGTATCCGGCACAGCCCGGAGCTGCGCTTCGTGCAGGACGAGCTGATCGAGAGCGGTGCGCGGTTGTCGGCGCTGATCAACCAGGCCGTCAAGGAAGATACCGAGCGTCACGTCGACGACGAAGACAAGCGCTGAGGATGTCGGGCTTCGGCCCGACTCGACTGTGTCCAAACCCTCTCGTTTCTATCGCGACATCGACGGCATCCTGCTGCTCGACAAGGCTTTGGGCGTCTCTTCCAATGCTGCTCTTCAGCAGGCGCGTGCGCTGTTCAACGCCGCCAAGGCAGGACACGCCGGCAGCCTCGACCCGCTCGCATCCGGTTTGCTGCCGGTGTGCTTCGGGCAAGCCACCAAGGTCTGCGGCCGGCTGCTGAACTCGGGCAAGACCTACCGGGTGCTGGTCCAGCTGGGCGAGCGCACCGAGTCCGGCGACGGCGAAACCGCAGTGGTCGAGCGCGCAGCCGTTCCGCAACTCGACGATCGTGTCATCGATGCGGCCCTGGCGTCGTTCCTCGGCGAGCAGCAGCAGGTGCCGCCGATGCACTCGGCCCTGAAGTTCGAAGGCAAACGGTTGTACGAGCTGGCGCGGCGCGGCGAGTCGGTCGAGCGCGAGCCGCGCAGGATTTTCATTCATCGCATCGCGCGGGTGCGGCTGGAGCGGGCCGAGCTGGAGTTCGACGTCTACTGCTCGAAGGGCACCTACATCCGGACCCTGGCGGGCGACGTCGCGAACCGACTCGGGACCCTCGGGTATGTCCGCGGGCTACGCCGCCTGACGCTCGATCCGTTCGACGACCTGCCCATGTACACGATGGAGCAGCTGGCCGAGCGATCGCATGCCGCCCGCGACGAAGTCCTGCTGCCGTCCGACCGAGCCTTCCCTGACCTGCCGCGGGTCGACCTGGACCCGGGCGCGGTCGCGGCGTTGCTGCAGGGAAGGACGGTCGCGGCGCGCCAGCGGGCCGCGCCGGGCGAGCTCAGGGCGTACGACGACGGCGGACGGTTCCTCGGCGTGGTGCAGGGTGCGCCCGAAGGGCGGGTCCGGCCGGTCAGGCTGTTCGTGGACGTGGCCGCGAGCTGAGCTGGTGGCAGCCTAATTCCGCGGTTTTGCTTGAGATTATCGGCCGCGCGAGTACAATGCGCGGCTCGCAAAACGGCACACATAGCCTCCGGTGGAGGCTCCGCAGAGGAAAGGGCAGATGTCATTGTCGACCGACACGAAGGGCGGGATCGTCCAGCAGTATCGTCGCAACCCGCAAGATACGGGTTCGCCGGAAGTGCAGATCGCACTGCTCTCGGCACGCATCAACGAGCTCGGTGAGCACTTCACCGCTCACAAGCGCGATCACGCTTCGCGCCGCGGGCTGCTGAAGATGGTGAATCAGCGCCGCAAGCTTCTCGACTATCTCAAGAGCACCGCACCGGAGCGCTACCAGGAAGTGGTCGCGCGCCTGGGCCTGCGGCGTTGATCGGCATCAGTCTGAAAGTCCGCAGCGCGGACTGCAGGCAGCTTCTCTCTCTCCACTCTCCGTCCGGTGCATCGCCCCATCAAGGGGTCCGGCACCGAGACAGGTACGCATCGTGAGCTCAATCAAGAAAGTTTCATTTCCGTACGGCACCCATCAGGTCACCATCGAGACGGGCGAGCTCGCCCGCCAGGCCGACGGCGCCGTCGTCGTGACGATGGGCGACACCGTCGTGCTCGTCACCGCAGTCGCTCGCAAGGAAGCCGATCCGAAGAAGGACTTCTTCCCGCTCACGGTCAACTACGTCGAGAAGACGTATGCCGCCGGCCGCATTCCGGGGGGCTTCTTCAAGCGCGAGGGCCGGCCCTCCGAGAAAGAGACGCTGACCTCGCGGCTGATCGATCGGCCGATCCGGCCGCTGTTCCCGGAAGGATTCTTCAACGAAGTGCAGGTCGTCGCGACAGTCATCTCGCTGAACCCGGACGTCGATTCCGACATCCCTGCGATGCTCGGCGCCTCGGCCGCACTGGTGCTCGCCGGCGTGCCGTTCCGCGGCCCGATCGGCGCGGCGAAGGTCGGCTACAAGGACGGCCAGTACCTCCTCAATCCTACGACCGCGCAGCTCAAAGACTCGAAGCTCGAGCTCGTCGTGGCCGGCACGCGCGAAGGCGTGCTGATGGTCGAATCGGAGGCGGACAGCCTGCCTGAGGACGTGATGCTCGGCGCGGTGACGTTCGGTCACCAGCAGATGCAGACCGCGATCCAGGCGATCAACGATCTCAAGGGACAGGCGGGCAAGCCCGCGTGGACCTGGCAGCCCGCAGCGGCGAGCGCGCAGCTCGAGTCCACGTTGGCGGCGAATGCCGAAGCCGCGCTGTCGGACGCCTACAAGGTCACCGACAAGCTGGCGCGCCGCGACCGCATTCAGAAGATCAAGGAATCCGCGCTCGCTGCTCTCGCCGGCGGCGATGCCCCGCAGTTCGAAGCGGGCCACGTGGCGACTGAATTCGCCAACCTCGAATACCGCATCGTCCGGCGCCGGATTCTGGCCGGCGAGCCGCGCATCGACGGCCGCGACACCAAGACAGTGCGACCGATCGCGATCCGCACTGGCGTCGCGCCGCGTACGCACGGTTCTGCGCTGTTCACTCGCGGTGAAACGCAGGCACTGGTGGTGACGACGCTCGGCACTGGCCGCGACGCGCAGATCATCGATGCGCTGGCGGGCGAGCGCAAAGAGCCGTTCATGCTTCACTACAATTTCCCGCCGTTCAGCGTTGGCGAGACCGGCATGATGGGCTCGCCGAAGCGCCGCGAGATCGGCCACGGCAACCTGGCCCGCCGCGGCATCTCCGCCGTGATGCCCGACATGGCGAATTTCCCGTACGTCATCCGCGTCGTCTCCGAAATCCTCGAGTCGAACGGCTCGAGCTCGATGGCGAGCGTCTGCGGCACGAGTTTGGCGCTGATGGACGCGGGCGTGCCGATCAAGGGTGCCGTCGCCGGCGTGGCGATGGGTCTGGTGAAGGAAGGCGATCGCTTCCAGGTGCTCACCGACATCCTCGGCGACGAAGATCATCTCGGCGACATGGACTTCAAGGTTGCGGGTACTCGCGGCGGCGTCACCGCCCTGCAGATGGATCTGAAGATCGACAGCATCACGCGCGAGATCATGCAGGTCGCGCTCGACCAGGCGAAGGCCGGCCGTCTGCACATCCTCGACGAGATGGACAAAGTGCTGGCTGCGCCGCGCGCGCAGATGTCGGAATGGGCGCCGTCGATCATCACGATGAAGATCGACCCGGAGAAGATCCGCGAGGTCATCGGCAAGGGCGGCGCGGTCATCCGCGCGATCACCGAAGAGACCGGCACGACGATCGACATCGAGAACGACGGCACCGTGAAGATCGCCTCGGTCGACGGCCTGTCCGGCCGCGAGGCGCAGCGGCGCATCGAGCTGATCACGGCCGAGGTCGAAGTCGGCCGGATCTACGAGGGCAAGGTCGCGCGCCTGATGGACTTCGGCGCGTTCGTGACGATCCTGCCGGGCAAGGACGGCCTGGTGCACATCTCGCAGATTTCCGACGAGCGCGTCGAGCGCGTCAGCGACAAGCTCAAGGAAGGCGACCTGGTGCGCGTCAAAGTGCTCGAAGTGGACCGGCAGGGCCGCGTCCGCCTGAGCATGCGCAACGTCGACGCGGCGTAGCCGCGTCTAGGTGCGGCGCTCGTTCTCGGCGCCGTCTTCGCGCTTGGCGCCGCCGCTCATCGCTTTGAAGATGTCGTCCTGCACCGAGCGCCAGCGCTCGATGTTCTTCTGCGTGAGCGAGCTGATCGCGTCGTAAGCGTCGCTGCCCATCGAGTTGCGAAGACGATCGCGGATCTGCGGTTGCTCCGTCGACAGCAGCTTCAGGCTCTGCTCGAGATAGCTGCCGACCACGTTCTGCATCGCCCCGCCGTACGAACGGATCACCTGCGACAGGAAATCCTGGCTCATCAGCGGCTCGCCGGCGTGCTCCTGCTCGGCGATCACCTGCAGCAGGATCGAGCGGGTGATGTCTTCCTGGCTCTTCTTGTCGATGACGAGAAAGTCGACCTTGTCCATGACCAGGCGCCGGATGTCCGCCAGCGTGATGTAGCGGCTCTCGACGGTGTCGTACAGGCGCCTGTTGGGATACTTCTTGATCACTCTCGATTCAGTCTTGGGCTCGCTCATAGACGCTCCCATCGTGGCTGCGCGCGGCAGCTCAGACCCATGAACCGGTCGTGTTTCTATGGCGCTCATGTTAACTCCATCTGGCGCAGGCCGGCGAGCGGCTGCGCCTGCCAGTGTTCTATTGCCCATTCCCACAACGAGGCTACCGGCCCTCGACGCAGGTCCGGCGGCGGTCCCTGTTTCAGAAACTGCAGCGTGCGCCACAACTCGCGCGCTGGTTGGCGTGCGTCGACCGCCGCAGCGCCCGTCGACTTGGACAGTTTGATCCCATTCGCATCGATGACTAGCGGCAAATGTGCGTACACGGGAGTGGTCAGACCCAATGCGGCTTGCAAGGCTACCTGGCGCGCAGTGCTGCCCAGGAGGTCGGCACCGCGTACTACGTGCGTGACATTCTGGGCAGCATCGTCGACGACGACCGCCAGTTGATATGCAAACAGACTGTCGCGCCGACGGATCACGAAGTCACCCGTATCGCGGGCAAGATCCGCGGTCTGCAGTCCTTGCAGCTGGTCTGCGAATGCGATCGTGCCGGGCGCGACCCGGAACCGGATGGCGGTCGGTCGGTCCGGTGTCCGCACACCGTTGCGACACCAACCCGGGTAGTACAGCTCGTCCGACTGGTCGTGGCCGGGCGGCTGCGCGGCTTGCAGCTCGGTCCGGCTGCAGGAACAGGGGAACGCGTGACCGGCGGCGACGAGCCGGTCGAGAGCAGCTTGATAAGTTGCGTGACGCTCGCTCTGTTTGACGACGGGCCCGGTCCACTGAAAGCCGAGCGCCGCAAGCGTTGCGACGATCTGCTCGGCGCTGCCGGGCACTTCGCGCGGCGGATCGAGATCTTCGATTCTCAGCAGCCAGTCGCCGCCGACGTGACGTGCATCGAGATAACTGGCAGTCGCTGCAACGAGCGACCCGAAGTGCAGCGGGCCGGTAGGAGAAGGTGCGAAACGGCCGCAGTATTTCGTAACGGTCGTCCCGACCTATCTATAGCGATCGTCCCGATCGCCGTACTGCTTTTCCCGACGTTCGCGGCGCTCCTGCGCCTCGACGCACAGGGTCGCCACCGGACGCGCTTCGAGTCGCTTGATGCCGATCTCTTCGCCGGTCTCGACGCAGTAACCGTAGGTGCCGTCTTCGATGCGCTTGATCGCTTCGTCGATCTTGCGAATCAGCTTGCGCTCGCGGTCACGCGTGCGCAGCTCGAGACTGAACTCCGACTCCTGCGTGGCACGGTCGTTCGGGTCCGGGAAATTCGCCGCCTCGTCCTTCATGTGGTCGACGGTGCGATCGACCTCGTGCATGAGGTCGCGCTTCCAGGTGTTGAGGATCAGCCGGAAGTGTTCCAGCTGCTCCTTGTTCATGTACTGCTCGCCACGCCGCGGGATGTATGGCTTGACGCTGCGCGGACCGGCGAGCAGGTTGGTGCTGGAGACTTCCGGGCTGTCGGCCTCGTCGGCGTCGCCGCCGCCAGCCGCATCGAGATCGTTGAGGTTCAGGGGTGTCACGGGTCTGGCTGGAATCGGCTTGGCTGGCATGGCGGTCGCACGGACCGGCTTGGCAGGCACGCTAGCAGGCGCAGGTTGCGCCTTGACTGCGGCCTTCGGGACTGGCGCTGGCGTCGGCTTGACCGCGGGCTTCGCTGCTGCTTTGGGAGTCGGGGCGGCGGGCTTGGCTTTCGCTACAGCCGCCGGCTTCTTCGCCGGCGCTGCTTTCTTAGCAGAATCAGCTTTCTTCGCAATGGTCTTCTTGGCCTTCGTCGCCTTCGCAGGTTTCTTGGCGGCCATCTTGAGGAGCCTCCCGGGCGCGGTCCGAAAATCGGTCTCGCGGTCGTCAATCTTAAAAGAGGGGCGCGATTATACAGACGGCGCTTCGCGGGTACAGGACAACAAAATCGGCCCGTTTCACTTACACTACCGCGCGGCGAGCGCAACCGTTCCTACACATTCGATATAAGGGCTCACTGCACGCGCGATGCGACTCAATAAGATCAAGCTGGCCGGTTTCAAGTCCTTCGTCGACCCGACGGCCGTCAACTTCCCCAGTAACCTGATCGGCGTCGTCGGCCCCAACGGCTGCGGCAAGTCCAACATCATCGATGCCGTGCGCTGGGTGATGGGCGAGATCTCGGCCAAGCACCTGCGCGGCGACTCGATGGCCGACGTGGTCTTCAACGGCTCCAGCTCGCGCAAGCCGGTCGGCACGGCCTCGGTCGAGCTGGTGTTCGACAATTCCGACGGCCAGCTGGCCGGCCAGTACGCCGGCTACGCCGAGGTGTCCCTCAAGCGCGTCGTTTCGCGCGATGGTCAGTCTGCGTACTTTTTGAACGGCGCCCGCTGCCGCCGCAAGGACATCACGCAGCTGTTCCTGGGCACCGGCCTGGGCTCGCGCAGCTACGCCATCATCGAGCAAGGCATGATTTCGCGCGTCATCGAGGCGCGCCCGGAAGAGCTGCGCGGCTTCATCGAGGAAGCGGCCGGCATTTCCAAATACAAAGAGCGGCGTCGCGAGACCGAGAGCCGCATCTCGCACACCAAGGAAAACCTGGAACGCCTGGCCGACGTCCGCCAGGAAGTCGAGAAGCAGCTGAACCGCTTGCAGCGGCAGGCTGCCACCGCGCGTCGCTACCAGGTGCTGAAGCAGGAAGAGCGCAAGCTGACGGCAGAGCTGCTGGCTTTGCGCCTGCGGGTGATCGAACAGGATTCGCAGTCGAAGGAAGGCATCCTGCGCGAGCGCGACACTGCCATGCAGGCGTTGATCGCCGAGCTGCGCTCCATCGAAGCCTCCATCGAGTCGGCGCGCGAGGACTTCACCGAGAAGTCCGAGGCGCTGAACGCCGTACAGGGCCGCTACTACCAGATCGGTGCCGAGATCTCGCGCACCGAGCAATCCATCCAGCACGGCCGCGAGCTGCGTCAGCGCCAGCGGCAGGACCTGGAAC
>DATNFA010000157.1:0-27480 GCA_035606615.1 Steroidobacteraceae bacterium | reverse complement strand
GGTGTGCACCTCCAGCATAACGCGCGTCGCCGTCGTCCGATCCATGTTGAAGATGCGCTCCAGCACATCCACGACGAATTCCATGGGCGTGTAGTCGTCGTTCAGCAGGACGACCTGATAAAGCGGTGGTCGCTTGAGCTTCGGCTCGGCCTCTTCGGTAACGAGCTCGTGCTCACGCCGTGTGCTCTCTTCAGTCATCAACGTCGACGCATGCTCAATTCGGACTCTTTATAGGGTGGAAATCCAGACAATACAAGGCAGCATCCCTCGTAACGTGCGCTGCGTCGACCTCTGCGCAACTACAGCCGCCGCAGTGAGTTACGCACGAATCGAGGGGCGAATTTACCCGGTCATGCGGCCAGCTTGTGCACGGATCTGCGCAGCGGTGAGACCCCTGCCGGCGGGCTGCCGACGTGTCGCTCTCTGCCGTCACTCGCAGACGATTTGCGTCCTAACTTTCACCAATGAGAACAATCTCTTGTGACAGAGTAACGCGACTCCTTATCATGGCGCGCCTGCAACCCGAAGCCGTGGTCACTGCGTTAATAGGCCGGTTCATGCATCAGTCGATCGTGCATCACTAAATGTCGTTTTCAGCCACTCTGCGTGAGTTACAGACGCTGTCGGGACAGCAGTGGCTGGACCGCGCCACTCGGACCCTGCCGCAGGCGCTGACCGTCGTGCTCGTCATCGCCATCGCCTGGCAGCTCGTGCAAATCACCTGGCTGCTGCTGGAGCGCCGTGCGCCCGCGGACAGCGGCGAAATCACCATAGCGCCGCCGCCGGCCGCGGCAGCGCGTAAGGGCATCGACGTCCAGGCAATTGCCACTGCTCATCTGTTCGGCGAAGTGCAGGCCGAACAGACTGCGCCGGAAAATGCGCCGCCGAGCCAGGCCAACCTGGTGCTGTCTGCCGTCTTTGCCGCGAACGATCCGACCAAGGGGCTGGCGGTGATCGGTGAGTCCCCGCAAGCCGCGAAGGTCTACGCAGTCGGCTCGGTGGTGCGTCCGGGAACTAAGCTGCACTCGGTCTATCTGGATCGCGTCATTCTGGATCGAAACGGCCAGCTCGAAACGCTGTCGCTGCCACGACCGAACACCGCCGGCATCATCACGCGTTCCGCGGCGACGACGCCGCCGCGACCCGGCGGCAGTCAATTTGCGGACAACATCCGCCGCATTGCCGAAACGAACCCGACGGCGTTCGCCGAGATCGTGCGCCCGCAGCCGGTGTTCGCGAACGGCGTCCAGCGCGGCTATCGCGTCTACCCGGGCCGCAACCGCCAGCAGTTCGCCAAGCTCGGCCTGCAGCCGGGCGATCTGGTGCTCTCGATCAACGGCACGCCGCTCGATGACCCGCAACGGGGCATGGAGATCTTCAACACGATCGGCACGTCCGATCGTGTCAGCGTGACAGTCGAGCGCAACGGCCAGTCCCAGGAGCTCACGCTCAACACCGCGCAGATCATGCTGCCGGATGCAAACTCGCCCCCGCCGGGCAGAACCGGGCAACAGCGGCCGATCCAGACGCCGGCCTTCACGCCCGAGCCCGAATAATTCACAGGCCCCCCGCACAGAAAGCAAGGACCGTCCATGACGATCTTCAAGAACAATCGCTATCGCGCGCGCCTGACTGCGTTCGCGGTGGCGTGCGCGCTGACCTGGGGTGCGGCGCCCGCGCAGGCGCAAGCGCAAGCGCAGGCTGCGCAGCAGACGACGATCACGCCGGCGTTCCGCGACGCCGACCTCACGCAGATCATCGAGGCCGTCAGTCAGATCACCGGTAAGACTTTCATCGTCGATCCGCGCGTACGCGCCCAGGTGACGATCCTCTCCTCGACGCCGATGTCGCCGGACGCGTTCTACGAGACGTTCTTGTCGATCCTGCAGGTGCACGGCTTCGTCGCCGTGCCCGCCGGCAACTCGATCAAGATCATTCCCGACGCGAACGCGCGCCAGCTGCCGGGCCAGGAGGATCTGCCGAACCGCGTCAACGGCAACTCCGACGAATTCATCACGCAGGTCATCGCGGTGCGCAACGTAAGCGCCGCCCAGCTCGTGCCGGTGCTGCGGCCGCTGATCCCGCAGTACGGCCATCTCGTCGCCTACCCGGCGTCGAACATGCTGATCATCTCGGACCGCGCCAGCAACGTCAGCCGCATGATGCGCATCATTCAGCGCATCGATCAGGGCGGCGACGAGGAGATCGACATCATCCGGCTGGAGAACGCCAGCGCCGCCGAGATCGTCCGCGTCGTCAACGCACTGAATCAGGCGCCCGGGCAGCAGCAGGAAGCAGCATCGACGAGCGCGCGACTGGTGGCGGACGATCGCACCAACAGCGTGCTGATCTCCGGCGAGAAGGCGGCGCGCCTGCGCCTGAAGACACTGGTCACGCACCTCGACACGCCGCTCGAGACCGGCGGCGACACTCGCGTTCGTTACCTCAACTACGCCGATGCCGAGCAGATCGCCGGCAAGTTGAAAGAACAGGTGACGGGCATCACGCAGGCCGCGCCGGGTCAGCCGGGTGCCGCGGCCGGACCGCAGGCGGCCGCCGACCGCAGCACGACGATCTGGGCGGACAAGCAGACCAATGCGCTGGTCGTCACCGCGCCGCCGAAGATCATGCGCTCGATCATGTCGGTCGTGGACAAGCTCGATATCCGCCGGCTGCAGGTGCTGGTGGAGGCGATCCTGGTCGATATCTCCGAGAGCAAGAGCGCGGAGCTCGGCGTGAACTGGGCTGTCGGCAACACCGACTCGGACAGCACGGTGCCGATCGGCACGTTCAACCAGACCGTCGGCGGCTCCAGCATCGGCAGCATCGCGGCCGCAATCTCGGATCCGAGCAACATCGATCCATCGCTCCTGCCGAGCGGCCTGACCCTCGGCGCCGGCCGCTTCCTCGACGCCGGAACAAACTTCGCGCTGCTGCTGCGCGCGTTGCGCGGCGACAGCCACACGAACATCCTGCAGACGCCTTCGATCATCACCCTCGACAATGAAGAGGCGGAGATCAAGGTCGCGCAGGAAGTGCCATTCCTCACCGGCTCGTTCACCAACACGGGCGCCGCGAACGCGCAAGGACAGGTCAATCCGTTCCAGACGATTCAGCGCGAGGAAGTCGGCACGATCCTCAAGATCACGCCGCAGATCAACGAAGGCGACGCGGTGATGCTCAAGATCGAGCAGGAAGACTCCAGCGTCGCGCAAGGCACGCAGGGCGCGGTCGACCTGATCACCAACAAGCGCACAGTCACGACGACCGTGCTCGTCGACGATGGCGGCGTAGTCGTGCTCGGCGGCTTGATCACCGACACCGCCCGCGAAGGCGAGAACCGCGTGCCGATCCTGGGCTCGATTCCGCTGATCGGCGAGCTGTTCAAGACTCGCAGCGGCGCGAAGGAAAAGCGCAACCTGATGCTGTTCATCCGTCCGACGATCATCCGCGACGGCGCCCAGGCCGCGGTCGAGACGAACGCGAAGTACAACGTCGTACGCAACCAGCAGCTGCAGCGCCGCCATGGCAAGGTCACGTTGCTGCCAGGCGAGCGTCAGCCGTTGTTGCCGCCGATCGAGGAGCTGTCGAAGTACGCTGATCCGACCGCCGGCGCGAAGGCGCCTGCGCCGGGAACGGATCCGACGAAATCGGCCGAGACCGCGCCGCTCAAGGAGAATCCGCCGCCGGACCAGCAGCCTCAGTCGACGCCGCAGTCGACTCAGCAACCGCAGCCGCAGCCGCAGCCGCAGCCACAGTAGACATCGCATCGAGACGGAGGTCGTATGAGCGCGCAACCAGAATCTGCTTCGACCCCTGCGGCAGCTGCGCGCCCGAGCCCGGCGCACGCGATGACGTTCGCGTTCTGCAAGCGCCACGGCGTACTCGTGCAGAAGACCGGCGAAGATTCCGCCGAGGCTGTCTATCGCGCGGGTGCGCAACCCGCGGCGATCGCCGAAGTGCGCCGCGTGCTCGGCATACCCCTGCAGCTGCGGCGCGTCGACAATGACGCATTCGAGCAGCTGTTGCGGCAGCAGTTCGAGGGTGGAACGAACGTTGCCCAGCAGATGGTCAGCGGCATGGATGACGAAACCGACCTCGCGCACCTCGCGCAGGATCTGCCGGAGCAGGCCGACCTGCTCGAAAGCGACGATCAGGCGCCGATCATCAAGCTGATCAACGCGATCCTCACCCAGGCGGTGAAGGACAACGCGTCCGATATTCACGTCGAGCCGTTCGAGAACCGCCTGGTCGTGCGCTTCCGCATCGACGGCGTACTGCGCGAAGTGCTCCAGTCCCGGCGCGCGGTCGCTCCGCTGGTGGTCTCGCGTATCAAGGTCATGTCGAAGCTGGATATCGCGGAGAAGCGTCTGCCGCAGGACGGCCGCATCTCGCTGCGCGTCGCGGGTCGCGCGGTCGACGTGCGCGTCTCGACGATTCCCGCGGGTCACGGCGAGCGCGTCGTACTGCGTCTGCTCGACAAGCAGGCGGGCCGCCTCGAGCTCGGCGCGCTCGGCATGGATCCGCGCACGCAGAAGCAGATGGACGAGCTGATCCACAAGCCGCACGGCATCCTCCTGGTCACCGGCCCGACCGGCTCCGGCAAGACCACGACGCTGTACTCGGCACTCGAGCGCATCAACGACAACACGCGCAACATCCTGACGGTCGAGGATCCGATCGAGTACTACATCGACGGCATCGGCCAGACGCAGGTGAACACCAAGGTCGAGATGACCTTCGCGCGCGGACTGCGCGCCATCCTGCGCCAGGACCCGGACGTGGTGATGGTCGGCGAAATCCGCGACCTGGAAACCGCGCACATCGCCGTGCAGGCCTCGCTCACGGGACACCTGGTGATGTCCACGTTGCACACCAACACCGCAGTCGGTGCGCTCACTCGTCTGCGCGACATGGGTGTGGAACCCTTCCTGCTTTCCTCGAGCCTGGTCGGCGTTCTCGCTCAACGCCTGGTGCGCGTGCTGAACCCGGACAGCAAGGAAGCCTATGTCGCCGGCGAGTACGAGCGGCGCTTGCTGAATCTGCCGGCTTCGGCGCCATCCCCGACGCTCTATCGCCCCGGCGCCGACAGCAATCAGGGCTTCAGAGGCCGCACCGGCATTTACGAGCTGGTGATGGTCGATGACGCGATGCGTACGATGATTCACGACGGCGCAAGCGAGCAGGATCTGGAGAAGCACGCACGGACCATGACCCACAGCATCCGCGACGACGGTCGTGCGAAGATACTGTCGGGCACCACGACGATCGAAGAAGTGCTGCGCGTGACGCGCGAGGACTAGAGCGAAATACTTGGGCGCCTTCGAATACACCGCAGTCGATGCGACCGGACGCGAGCGTAAGGGCGTTCTCGAGGGCGACACCGCGCGCGCGGTGCGTCAGATGTTGCGCGACCAGAGCCTGCTGCCGGTCGCAGTCAACGAGGTGCTGCAGACCGAGAACCGGCGCGAGCGCAAGCAATTCTCGCTGCGCCGGGGAATCTCCGCGGCCGATCTGTCGCTGTTGACGAGGCAGATCTCGACGCTGGTGCGCTCCGGGCTGCCGCTGGAAGAAGCTTTGATGGCGGTCTCGGAGCAGACCGAGCGGCCGCGCATCCGCAGCATCGTGATGGGCGTGCGCGCCAAAGTCATGGAAGGTCACTCGCTCGCGGACGGTCTGTCGGACTTCCCTGCCGTGTTCCCCGAGCTGTATCGCGCGACCGTTTCGGCGGGCGAGCAGTCGGGCCACCTCGACACCGTGCTGGAGCGGCTCGCGGACTACACCGAAAGTCGTGAGCAGCTGCGCAGCCGCACGCTGACGGCAATGCTCTATCCCGTGCTGCTGTTCGTCGTGTGCGTCTCGATCGTCGCGATGCTGCTGACGTTCGTGGTGCCGAAGATCGTCAAGCAGTTCGAGAACTCGAAGGCCGAGCTGCCGTTCCTGACGCAGATCCTGATCGCGATCTCCGATTTCCTGCGCAATTGGGGCCTGCTGGCCCTCGTCGTCGTCATCCTGGCGTTCGTCGCTTTCTTCCGCTGGCTGCGCGACCCTGCCGCCCGGCGCCGCTTCCATTCGTTCCTGCTGCGTCTGCCGCTGATCGGCCGGGTGGTCCGCGGGAACAACACCGCACGCTTCGCGCGCACCTTCTCGACGCTCACCTCGAGCGCGGTGCCGGTGCTGGAAGCGATGCGCATTGCCGGCGAGGTCGTAACCAACCTGCCGATGCGCGACGCCGTGCAGGATGCCGCAGCGCGCGTGCGCGAAGGCGCACCCATCGGCCGCTCGCTCGGGGCCTCGAAGATGTTTCCGCCGATGATGATTCACCTGATCTCGTCGGGCGAAACCAGCGGCGACCTGGAGACGATGCTGGATCGCGCAGCCACCAACCAGGAGCGCGAGATGGACTCGATCCTCGGCGCCGTGGTCGGCCTGCTCGGGCCGCTGATGATTCTGGTGATGGGCGGGCTCGTGCTGCTGATCGTGCTGGCGATGCTGCTGCCGATTTTCCAGCTCAATCAACTTATTAAATGACGTGCGGCGCGTTGCCCAAAAGTCGCTATTGCGGGACGGCACGCGACCTCTTATATAGTCGCCAACTCCACGCAACCGCCGCCGAAGGCGCACGTCACCTGTGCGATGAGCGAGAAGCCGGAATCCGAAGAGTTCGAAGATGAGGAAGACGATGGCGGCGCCGTCGATTCCGACGACCTCGACGTCGATCACCTCATCGCCGACCTCGACAAGCGCAAGAAGACCGTCGTGAAGGCCGGCGAGCCGGCGTGGCGGCGTCTGGAGCGCATCCGCGAAGAGCGTCAGACCGCCGAGCAGCTGTCGGATTTCGACGACTACGAGATCGACGAAACCGGCGGCGAGCTGAAACCAAAAGGTAACAAGTAGCGGAACTGCCGCGAACGGGCACCCGTTGCTCAACGCCACTCAGACCGTGTTCGGCGCCCGCTCGCAACGCGCGCGCGTCGTGCTCGTCGGCGAGCAGCCCGGCGACCAGGAAGATCGCAGCGGCGAGCCGTTCGTCGGGCCGGCCGGCAAGCTCCTCGACCGGGCGCTGACCGATGCGGCGATCGACCGCAAGGCCACGTACGTGACCAATGCGGTCAAGCACTTCAACTGGAGATCAGCACGTGTCATCAGTGGCTCGAACGCGAGCTCGAGTTGCTCCGCCCGGCACTGGTCGCTTGTCTCGGTGCGACCGCCGCGCGGGCAGTCTTCGGGCGCGCCACGGCGATCGAAAAGAATCGCGGTCACGTCATCGGCGGCGCGAACGCGAAGGTTCCTACGTTTCATAGCTGCATCTCCTTCGACGCCCAGGTCCTGACGCTGCCTTCGTGCAGGACCGCGTAGACCGCATCGCGCAGCTCGTTCGCCTCTGCCGAGGTGAGTGTGCGGTCCAGGTCGCGGATCACCAATCGCAACAGCACGTTCTTCTGGCGCGCTGCGATGCCCAACCGCCGACGTGCTGCGAGCGACAGCTCCAGATACGAGGTCTCGGACAACACGTCGATCGATTCGATGCTGCCGCTCGCCGCGGCGAGGCTGGACCGCACCCGGTCACCGAGCTCTTCGGCATTAGCTTCGGCCGCAACTGCAATCGACAGGTCGCGATAGATCGGCGGCTGCGGCGACACCTCGCGGTACGGCTGCAGGTCGAGCATCTGCGCCTGGATTCGCGGATCGCTGGAACGCAGCGCGCGAATATCATCGATTCCCTTGCGCAGCATGAGCATGCGATCGAGACCGATGCCCATCGCTAACCCGGAGGCCAGCCCTGCCCCGGCAAGCAGCTCGGGATGCGCGCGGCCGCACTCGAGGATTTCGACCCAGCGTCCCTGCACGTTGCCGTACACCTCCAGCCCGTCGAGTGTGTACGGATGCACGACCGGCTCCAGCCGCAGCGGCACGCCGGGCAACATCGCACCGGCGACCGTTTCGATCATTGCGACCAGATCATCACGCGTCAGCGGACGCAGCGAGATTCGCCACAGGTCCAGCTGATGCGGCTCGCCGACATGCAGCCGATCGATCGCATCGCGCCGATAGGTCAGGCCGGGACACGCGAGCAGCACGTCTTCGTACCGCGCCGGCGCGATCATGCGCAGTGCTCGCGGGATCATCGCGGAGGTTTGCGTGCGCAGGAGCAGCTCCGGCGTCAGATAGCGCGTGTAGCGCGCGTCGCGCGATGCGCCGTCGGGTGGATAGCCGAGATCGTCGTAGTTGTCGGCGGACGGAACCACCGGAGGTGCGCGATACACGACGACAGGACAGTTCCACGCCGTGCGCAGGGCATCGAGCGCGTGCTGCAGAAGAAGTTGCATCGCATGCGGCCCGAGCGCCGCGTCAGTCAGGTCGCGCAGCGCCAGCAGACGGCTGTAGGCCTGTGAATCGAGAAGTTGCGTAGCCATTTCGACACCTGTGAAGTTCGGTTTTCTGTTGGGGCGCCGCGCGAACGCGGCGGACGCAGACGAACCCCCGGACCGGATCAGGCAGTCAGGGCTACGCGGGATGTACGAAAGGAAACGCTAGCGCACGATCGCGACGCCCGATGCCTGGAACAGGCCGGGGCCGGTAAATCGAAAAGCGAACAGCTGTGCGTGCGTTCGAGACATGCGACCGAATGTAGCTTCAGGCGGGCCGGAAGTCGAGCCGCGCGACGGACGGGACGCAGAAAATGTCGATCGGCGTCGAGCGGCCGCGGAGCACCAGCGCCGGCAGCGCCAGGGCCCCGATGCTCACCCCGTGCTCGTCGAGCGAATGCTTCACGGCGTCGGAGAACAGCATCTCCCCTGCCCGCGCCCGCTGGCCGAGGCGCGAGGCGACGTTCACCGTGTCGCCGATGATCGTGTAGTTCATGTAGCTGGCCGAGCCGATGTTGCCCGCGATGACTTCGCCGACGTTGATGCCGATGCCCAGCCCGGTCTCGACCTTGAAGCGCTCGCGCCATTGATCGGCGAGCACAGCGAACTCATCGAGCATGCGGCGCGCCGCCGCGATCGCACGCGCGCTGCCGTCAGCCTGCTCGATCGGCACGCCGAAGCCGACCATCAGACCGTCGCCGGCCATGTTGAAGACAGTGCCGTCGTACTCGAACGTGATGTCGGTCAGCAACGCGAAGAATTCGTTGAGCAACCCGACGACTTCGACCGGGTTCAGCTGCTCGGAGATGGCAGTGAAGCCCCGCATGTCCGCGAACATCACGGCAGCCCGCGTCCGCACCCGCATCTGCCCGAGCGTGAAGTCGCGCAGCTGGGGATCGGACAGGATCTTGTCGGCGAGCTTCGGCGAGATGTAACGACGGAACGCAGCGCGGATCAGCTCGCTCTGCTGAACTTCGTGGGACAGCTGCTCGGCGGCGAGCTGCCGGCGGGCAGCGCTCACGCGCAATAGCGCGTGGACTCGGACCAGGAATTCCTCGCGCCGGACCGCGTGGGTCAGGAAGTCGTCTACTCCGGCTTCGAATGCGGCCAGCCGTTGCTTCGCCGATCTTGCGAGCGCGAGCAGCGGCAGCAGCAGCGTAGCGGGATTGGCCTTCAGCAGGCCGCAGATTGCGGTGAGAGCCTGCGCGTCCAGCTCGGTATCGATGACGAACAAGTCCGGCGCGCGGCGCGCGACACTTGCCAGCACCTGATCCGGCGTCACCACATCGTCGATGACGATGTCGGAGCCGTCGATGAGGCGCGCGAGCAGGTTACGGCTCCCGGCGCTCGCGCCGATCACCAACGTACGATACGTGGCGGACATCCCAGGAAACCCCTCGAACCGGCGGCTGGCGGGGCCAGCCGCCAGCTGCTTCTTCTTAGTTCTTGATCAACCCTGCAACGAACTCTTGCACCGGCATCTGCTCGAGGCGTGCGCGATCTGCGAACAGCGCCTTGATCGACTCGGTCTGTTTTGGCGTGAAGTGCTGCGCGACCGACGCCTCGAACTTCTTGACCAGCACCGGCATGCCCTCGGCACGGCGCTTGCGATGACCGATCGGATAATCCACTGCGACGCGCGGCGTGGAGCTGCCATCGCGGAAGAACACCTGCACCGCGTTGCCGATATACCGCTTGTCGGCTGCGTAGTATTCCTGCGTGAACTGCGTGTTCTCGCGGACCTGCATGACGCCTCGCAGCCGATCGACGCGCGCGTCGTTCGCAACGCTGTCCTCGTAGTCGGCGGCAGTCAGACGACCGAAGATCAGCGGGATCGCCACCATGTACTGGATGCAGTGATCGCGATCCGCCGGATTGGCGAGCTTGCCGGTCTTGTCGATGATGCGCACGCCCGGTTCCTGCGTCTCGATGACGATGCGCTCGATCTGGTCCAGGCGGCTTGCGACCTGCGGATGCAGCGTCATCGCTGCTTCGACCGCGGTCTGCGCATGGAACTCCGCCGGGTACGAGATCTTGAACAGCACGTTTTCCATCACGTAGCTGCCGAGGCCCTGCGGGTACGACAGCGCCTTGCCTTTGAACAGGACGTCCTGAAAGCCCCAGGTCTTCGCACTGAGCGCCGACGGATAGCCCATCTCGCCCGTGAGAGCGATCAGCGCGTGGCGCACCGCGCGGCTCGTGGCATCGCCTGCAGCCCAGCTCTTGCGCGAGCCGGTGTTCGGCGCGTGACGATAGGTTCGCAGCGCGCCGCCGTCGATCCAGGCATTCGACACTGCGTTGATGACTTGATCGCGCGTGCCGCCGAGCATCGCGGCGGCGACCGCAGTCGAAGCGATGCGTACGAGCAGCACGTGATCCAGCCCGACGCGATTGAAACTGTTCTCCAGCGCGGTGACGCCCTGGATCTCATGCGCCTTGATCATCGCGGTCAGCACGTCGCGAACGACGAGCCCCTTGGCGCCCTGGGCAGCGTTGCGGCGCGAGAGGTAGTCCGCGACGGCGAGGATCGCGCCGAGGTTGTCGGAAGGATGACCCCACTCCGCGGCCAGCCATGTGTCGTTGAAGTCGAGCCAGCGGATCATCGTGCCGATATTGAAGGCCGCCTGGACCGGATCGAGCTCATAGGAGGTGCCCGGCACGCGCGCGCCGCCCGGCAGTACCGCCCCGGGAACGATCGGTCCCATCAGCTTCGTGCAGGCCGGGTACTGCAGCGCCTGGAATCCGCAGGCGAGCGTGTCCATGAGGCAGTAGTACGCGGTTTCGTACGCTTGCTTGCTGTCGATGCGGTAAGACAGCGCGTAGTCGGCGATATCGGTGAGGACTTTGTCGGGAGCGGGTCGTTCGGCGGATTTGTAATCGTGGGTCGACATAGGGGTCGTCAGTTCCTCTGGCTCATTTTCGCTCGTCGAGCGGCACGAACTTCAGGTTCTCCGGCCCGATGTAGTTGGCGCTCGGGCGGATGATCTTGCCGTCGCTGCGCTGCTCGATGACGTGCGCCGCCCAGCCAGTGGTGCGCGCGATGACGAACAGCGGCGTGAACATCGCGGTCGGGACGCCCATCAAGTGATAGGACACGGCCGAATACCAGTCGAGGTTCGGAAACATGTTCTTCGCCTGCTTCATGACTGCTTCGAGGCGCTCGGCGATCGAGAACTTCTTGGTGTCGCCGCTGCTCTCGGCGAGCCGGCGCGCGACGCTCTTGATCACCTCGTTGCGCGGGTCGGAGATCGTGTAGACCGGATGGCCGAAACCGATGATCACTTCCTTGTTCGCGACACGCGCCCGGATGTCCTGCTCTGCCTGATCGGGTGTCTCGTAGCGCTGCTGGATCTCGAAGGCGACTTCGTTCGCGCCGCCATGCTTCGGCCCGCGCAGCGCGCCGATCGCGCCGGCGATCGCCGAGTACATGTCGGCGCCGGTGCCGGCGATGACGCGAGCGGCGAACGTCGAGGCGTTGAACTCGTGCTCGGCGTACAGGATCAGCGACGTATGCATTGCATGCACCCAGTCGCGCGAGGGCTTCTCGCCGTGCAGCAGGTGCAGGAAGTGACCGCCGATCGAATCGTCCTCGCTCTCGACGTCGATGCGCTTGCCCGCGTGGCTGTAGTGATACCAATAGACCAGCATCGAGCCGAGGCTCGCGATCAACCGGTCCGCGATATCGCGCGCGCCGGCCGGGCTGTGATCGTCCTTCTCCGGAAGCACGCAGCCGAGCGCTGAAACGCCAGAGCGCATCACGTCCATCGGATGGCTCGCCGCCGGGAGCTGCTCGAGCACACCGCGCACGGCGATGGGCAGCGTGCGCAGCCGGACCAGCTTCTCCTTGTAGGCCGCCAGCTCCGCATGGTTCGGCAGTTTGCCGTGGATCAGCAGGTACGCGATCTCCTCGAACTCGCAGCTCACCGCGACGTCGAGAATGTCGTAGCCGCGATAGTGCAGGTCGTTGCCGGTGCGCCCGACCGTGCACAGCGCGGTGTTGCCCGCGACCACGCCGGACAGCGCCACCGACTTCTTCGGCTTGAAGCCGGGAGTGGGTTCGCTCATGACTGCGGTTGCCTTCCGAACAGGTCGTCGAGCTTGCGCTCGTATTCGTGATACCCGAGCACTTCGTACAATTCCGCGCGGGTCTGCATCGCATCCACCGCGGCCTTCTGCGTGCCTTGCGTGCGAATCGTGCCGTAAACCTTTTCCGCCGCGCGGCTCATCGCGCGGAACGCCGACAGCGGATAGAGCACGAGTCCGACGCCGACCGATGCCAACTCGGCGACGGTGAACAACGGCGTCTTGCCGAACTCGGTGATGTTGGCGAGCACCGGCACTTTGACGGCGGACGTGAACTGACGGTACTCGTCGAGTGTAGCCAGCGCCTCGGCGAAGATCATGTCGGCACCGGCTGCGACATAGCGCTGCGCGCGTTCGATCGCGGCAGCCTGCCCTTCGACGGCGTGCGCATCGGTGCGAGCCATGATGACGAAAGAGTCGTCGCTGCGACCATCGACGGCCGCCTTGATGCGATCAGCCATTTCGTCGGCGCCGACGAGCGCCTTGCCGGGGCGATGCCCACAGCGTTTCGCCTGCACCTGGTCCTCCAAGTGCATGCCGCCGGCACCGGCACGGCTCAGCTCGCTGGTCGTGCGGGCGATGTTGAACGCAGCGCCCCAGCCGGTATCGGCGTCGACGAGCAGCGGCAATTCGGTTGCGCCAGCGATGCGGCGCACGTCTTCGCAGACGTCGTTGAGACTGGTAATGCCGAGATCGGGAAGTCCGAAGGAAGCATTCGCGACGCCGGCACCCGAGAGGTACAGAGCGCGAAACCCGGCGCGCTGCGCGAGCAGAGCGCTGTAGGCGTTGATTGCACCGACGACCTGCAGGGGTCGCTCTTCTGATACGGCTGCCCGCAGCCGGGCGCCAGCCGGAATCGTCATTCGGTCTCCGTAAGAACCATGCGTGGACGGCGGCGCATCGTAAACGAAAACGGGCCTGACAGCACTGCCGTCAGGCCCGTTATGACTGCATTAAGGCGGACGCTTAGGCCGTCGCGACCTGGATGCGGCGCGGCTGCGCTTTCGGCTGCTTCGGAATCGTCACTTCGACGATGCCGTTGCGGCCGGTGGCACGCACGCCTGCTGCATCGACAGTGTCAGGCAACGTGAAGCGGCGATGGAAGCGGCCGTGCGAACGCTCCACGCGGCTGCGCTGCACGTCCTTGCCGGCGGCGTCCTTGGCACGCTCGCCGCTGAGGCTGAGCAGGCCGTTGTCGAGCGTGATCTCGACCGCCTCGAGTTCCACGCCAGGAACATCCAGCTTCAGCACGAAGCGGTCCGCGTACTCCTCGATGTCCGCCTGGGGAATCCAGTCGGCCGTCGCTGCGGAAGTTGCCGCGTCGCGGTCCACCTCGGCGTCGAACAGCCGATTGATCTGCCCGTGCAACTGATTGAGCACACTCCAGGGCTCATAGCGAATGAGTGTCATGGTCGTAATCTCCAATAAAAAAAGTGACTGCCGTTCCATGACGCGTGGGCCGTTGGGTCCCGCGCCGATGAGCCGATACATAGGGCGGGCTCCCGGCATTTCAAGGCGGAATTTCGAGGCCGGCCGTGCGCGAGTACACTGACCGCCACCATGCCCGCCCTTCGTTTCGCCCCCCTGCTCCTAGTCCTGTCGCTTCTCACGCCGAACGCCGCGATGACCGCAGCGCCACGCTATTACGACGTCGCGTACCGCGCGCACTTCCGACCGGAGACCGGTATGGTCGACATGGAGATCGCGCTCAGCGGCGAGCGCCTGCCGAGCCGCGTCGTGCTGCACGTCGATTCGCGCCGACACAAGAAATTCACATCGACGGATCCGTTGCAGATCGAGCCGTCGCACGTGACGTGGCAGCCGCGCGGACACATGTCACGGCTGCACTACCAGTTCGTCGTCGATCACGAGCGCTCGCCGCAGCACTACGACTCGCGGATGACGGCGGACTGGGCAATTCTGCGAGCCGAAAAAATGGTGCCGCGTGCGAGCGTGACGGCGCGCAAGAGTCTGCATTCGCGTGCGACGCTCGAGTTCGAGGTGCCGCAGGGATGGACGGTCGCGACGCCGTACGGCTCGGTCGGCGAGTTGCGTTATCCGATCGACGATCCGGCGCGGCGCTTCGATCAGCCGGAGGGCTGGATGCTCGCCGGCAAGCTGGGCAGTCGCAACGAGAAGATCGGCACCATGCGCGTCGTGGTCGCGGCGCCGGCTGGTGACAGCGTACGACGCCAGGACATGCTGGCATTCTTGAAATTCACACTGCCGCCGTTGCAGGAGGTTTTTCCGCAGCTGCCGCCGCGACTGCTGATCGTCTCGGCCGGCGATCCGATGTGGCGCGGCGGACTGTCGGGACCTGCATCGATGTTCCTGCATTCGGACCGGCCGCTGATAAGCGAGAACCGGACCAGCACGCTGCTGCACGAGTTCGGCCACATCGCTCTCGGCATCCGCGGCGACGAGGAAAGCGACTGGATCGTCGAAGGCCTCGCCGAACACTATTCGCTCGAATCTCTGCGGCGCTCGGGCAGCATCAGCGAGCAGCGTTACAAGCAGGCGTTGAAGCATTTGTCGCAATGGGCAAAACGCTCGCCGACGTTGTTTGCCAAGCAGTCCACCGGACCTACGACGGCACGCGCGGTGCTCGCATTGCGGGCTGCCGATGCGGAGATTCGCAGCGCGACCGCCGGCAAGGCGAGTATCGACGACGTGGCACGCAAGCTGGCGAGCGAACACGGCGCCGTGAGCCTGGCGCGGTTGCAGAAAACCGCGCAGGCAGTTGCGGGCCGGCCGCTGCGGTCGCTGGAAAGGGAGCAGCTCGCTAAACCAATTTCCGGGCCGATTTCTCCGCCGACTGCTGCACGAGACGAGTGATCTGCATCGCCGTCTCGAGCGCGCGCAATCCGTCTTCGCCGCTCACGACTGGCGGGCTCCCCTCGCGCACCGAGCGCAGGAACGCCTCAATTTCGGCCAGCAGCGCATCGCCCTGGTCGAACGAATCTTCCTCGATCGAGACCTGCGCCGGCGACTCGACCGGCGCAGCATCCTTCTTGCGAATCACGGTCAGGACTTTCTGCTGCAGGTCGAGCGACATGTAAGCGTCGTCCTGGAAGATGCGCAGCTTGCGCTCCTGTTTCATGCTGATCCGGCTTGCCGTCGTGTTGGCCACGCAGCCGCCTTGGAAACGGATGCGTGCGTTGACGATGTCGATCTCGTTGGAGAACACGCTGGCCCCGACCGCGTCGATGCTTTCGATCGGGGCTCCGACCAGCTCCTGGATCAGATCGATGTCGTGGATCATGAGATCCAGGACGACACTCACATCCGTACCACGCAGCTTGAACGGCGCGAGCCGATGCGATTCGACAAAGCGCAGCTCCTTCATTCGACCCGCTGCGGCCAGGATCGCGGGATTGAAGCGTTCGAGATGGCCGACCTGCAGCGTGCAGCCGTTCGCGCGCGCGACGTCGATGAGCTCCCGCGCTTCGGCGACTGTGGTCGCAATGGGTTTTTCGACGAGCACGTGAATGCCGTGCTCCAGCAGCGCGCGACCGATGGGATGATGCAGCGGCGTCGGCACTGCGAGACTCACGGCATCCACCTGGTCGAGGATCTCGCGATAGTCGCTCACCGCCGGAACGCCCAACTCGGCGCTCACCTTCGCGGCGGCGGCGGTATCCGCATCGACGACCGCGACCAGTCGCGACTGCGCGAGCTGCGCATACTTCTGCGCGTGAAACCGTCCCAGATAACCCACGCCGATCACGGCCGTGCGCGTGGGAGCTCGTGCGTCGGACCCAGCGGTCATCGGTGCCCGTCCTCGTTGCGGAGGCGCGATGATATCCTCAATTCATGAATCGACCTGTTGCCGAGCCCCCTGCCGCCGACACGGATGCCGCCGAAGCTCCCGGCAACCGCTACCGACGCCGCGCCCGCTTCGAATTGATCTTCGCGAGCATCTGGCTCGCTGTCGGGCTGTTTGTGCTGCCCGCGGCCATCTTCGCAGTCGGCGGCGCCCTGCTCGGACCGTACGGCGACAACAGCCGGCTGGGCCGGTTTTACGGCGATTTCTTCGGCGATCTCGCCGAGCCGTCGCTGCGCGCGTGGGCATTGGCGCTCGGACCGCTCGCCCTGATTTCAGTCCTGCGTCTGGTCTTCGCGGGTGCTGGTCGCGGGCCGGAAACCGAAAAGGCCCCCCCTGCCGAACCGCCCGCGCCCCGGCGCGGTCACGAAGAGCCTCGTCGCGTCGAGCCGCGCGTCAGCGCCGAGTGACGCGAAGCACGACCGGCCGACGAAGAGTGTGATTTTCCTCACAAATGCCGCGATTGGGGATTTCCCCGCGCCCGCCCGCGTGTAATCCTGCGAATCACAAGAAGAAAAGATCCTGTTGATTTGGTTGTAGTTCGGGAAGACATATGTGGTTCGCCAAATGGTTTGGCGGGCGTAGCGAGGTCGAGGACATAGACGACGAGCCAGCGCGCTTCACGGCGCCGCCGACTCGCACCGCTCAAGGGCCCGACGCGACGATCGTCCGCAGAAATAAGACGGGAAGCGCCAAAGGCTTCGATCCGTACAACAGCGGTGCGTTCGAAAAGCGCAACGCCTGGGAAAAAGTCAGCAAGCGCTGACAGGACCCTCGCGCGCCGCATCAGCCGCGGCTCCAGTGCATATCCCACAGCCTTTTGGGGGTTTCCCCCATGTCCGGCTGCTCACCGCGGCCAGTAAATAGCGGTTATGCCGGCGACGACTAGCCACATCGCAGCGTGCGCCAGCCAGCGCCACCGCCTCGCCTTCAGCATGCCGAGCAGACTTGCGCCGGAAACGGCCGCCAGCAGCGCGAACAGTGCGCTGCTGCGAACCAGCACGGGGAATTCCGCGCGCATCTGCGGATACTCTCCCTGCAAGACCAGGAAGATGACCAGCACGCCGGCCAAGCCGAACGTGATCGCAGCGGCCGAGCCGAACACGATAGCGTTCAGGACTGCGAGCGGACGCACGGCGGATTCCGACCGGAAACGAACTGCGCCGCAGACCCGCCTCCGGCGGTACGACCTAGGCGTACTTGATCGTAGCCCAGGGTGTCTCTAGCCTTGCCCATAGAACGCTTCGACGTGAATTCGGGAACCAGCTGGCACGCGCCGAAATCTGTATATCGGTGCCTGCCGGCTCGCCAATGAGGATGTGAAACAGTGTATCAGTCGTCCATGCCCGAACCTGCCCGCAAGCCCGCTCGCCCCCGCCGCGCGACGCTCCTGTTCAGTCTGCCGGCATTGCTGGTGGTGTGCGGCCTGCTCGCCGGTACGGCGCAGGCGCCCGTCGCCAAAGCAGTCGCGACCGCCGACACCCAGGATCTCTCGCCGACCGAGCGGCAACGCCGCGTCAGCAAGCTCGTCAGCAACGTGATCGAGCGCTCGCACTACCGCCAATCGCCGATCAACGATCCGGTCTCGGCGCTGGTGCTCGACCGCTTCATCGAGCAGCTGGACGGCGGGCGCAGCTACTTCCTCGCCAGCGACATCGCCGAGTTCGAGCACTACCGTTACCAGTTGGACGATGCCGTCGTCTCCGGCCAGCTCGAGCCGGTGTTCTCGATGTTCAACCGCTTCCAGGTCCGCAACCGCGAGCGCGTCAACTACGCGTTGCAGCTGCTGAAGACCGAGCCGGATTTCACCGTCGAGGAATCGTTCGAGTTCGATCGCGCCAAGGCGCCGTGGGCCAAGAGCTCCGAGGAGCTGAACGAGATCTGGCGCAAGCGCGTCAAGAACGACGCCGTGTCGCTGATGCTCACCGAGAAGACCTGGGCGGAAGCCCGCGACATCCTGCAGAAGCGCTACGAACGCGTTCTCAAGCGCACCGAGCAGGTCACGAGCGACGACATCTTCGAAGTGTTCATGAACGCGTTTGCGCACGTGTTCGACCCGCATTCCAGCTACTTCTCGCCGCGCAACTCCGAGGAATACCGCATCCAGATGAGCCTGTCGTACGAAGGCATCGGTGCGTCGCTCCAGCTGGTCGACGACTACGTCACCGTGCTGAACATCCTGCCTGGCGGCGCCGCTGCCGTGGATGGCTCGCTGAACGCGAACGATCGCATTCTCGCGGTCGGCGAAGGCAAGAACGGCAAGTTCGTCGATGTAGTCGGCTGGCGCCTCGACGACGTGGTGCAGATCATTCGCGGCAAAGTCGGCACGACCGTGCGCCTGCAGATCCTGCCCGCCGGCGCCGCCCCCGGCTCGCCGGAGAAGGAGCTCGCGCTCCAGCGCAGCAAGGTCACGCTCGAAGCGCAGGCCGCGCAGAAGGAAGTGCGCAAGATCAAGCGCGGCGACCACGAGATCCCGGTCGGCGTCATCAACGTGCCGAGCTTCTACCAGGACTTCGAGGCCAAGACGTCCGGTGCCAAGGATTACCGCAGCACCACGCGCGACGTGCGCAAGCTCATCGAAGAGCTGCAGAAGAACGATCACATCGAAGCGCTGATCATGGATCTGCGCGGCAACGGCGGCGGCCACCTCACGGAGGCCACGGCGCTGTCGGGCCTGTTCATTCCGGGCGGTCCGATCGTGCAGTTGCGCGAGACCGGGGGGCGCGTCGAGGTGCTCGACGATCCCGAGCCGAGCATCGCGTGGGACGGGCCGCTGATCGTGCTGGTCGATCGCTTCAGCGCCTCCGCCTCGGAGATTTTCGCCGGCGCAATCCAGGACTACGGCCGCGGCCTGATCGTCGGTCAGCAGACCTATGGCAAGGGCTCGGTGCAGAACCTGTATCCGCTCGATCGCTACGCGCTCGGCCCGGATCCAGGCTTCGGCCAGCTCACCGTGACGATCGGCAAGTACTACCGCGTCACTGGCGAGAGCACGCAGCACCGCGGCGTGCAGCCGGACATTTCCATGCCGACGGCGATCAGCACCGAGGAAGTCGGTGAGAGCACGCGCGAAAGCGCCCTGCCCTGGGATCGCATCCGCCCGGTCGAGTTCGGCCGCGAGGCGCAGCTCAGCCAGGCCGTCGCGACGCTCGAGCACTCGCACGAGGAACGCATCGCCGCCGATCCGGACTTCCGCCTGCTGCTTGCCGATCTCGACTCGTTCGAAAAGGTGCGCACGCAGAAGAAGCTGTCGCTCAATCTCAAGACCCGCGTCGCCGAGCGCGAGCAGCTGGAAAAAGAACGCATGGCTCGCGAAAACGACCGGCGCACGGCGCGTGGACTGAAACCTTTGAACACACTCGCCGATCTCAATGGCGCCGAGCCTCCGGACGCGGTGCTTGCCGAGACGACGGAGATCGCAGCCGACTTGAGTGGCATGAAGGGTCTGTACCTGACACGCCTCAAGTCGGACGCGGAGCGACCGGCAACGCCCTGACCGGCCACGGCCGCCCGTTCAGGGCGGCTCAAGCTCAGGGATGAGCTGGTGTTGTAGTTGACTACAACACCAATCATTCCTACTATGCGGCTACCTCGCAGCGGGATTGCTGCACGCAGCTGGCCTGGCACACGTCCAATGAACATAACGCTTTCGCGGCAGTTGCCGCGTCTTACGGGCCGGTTAGTGGCCATTTCGCTGCTGATCGGGATCTCAGCCCTCGGTCTCAGCGGCTGCGGCAAGGGAACTGCCAAGGACGGCGCGGAGAGCGCCACAGCGGCGATTCCCGTGCAGGTGGAGCTGCCCTCGCGCGGCGAGATGGTCTCCGTCTACGCCGGCACAGCGCCTCTACAAGCGGACCAGGAAGCGACCGTCGTCGCCAAGGTCAGCGGCGAAGTCCGCGAGATCCTGGTCGAGGAAGGCGATCGCGTGAAGGCCGGGCAAGTGCTGGCGCGCCTGGATGGCGATCGCCTGCGCTTCGAGTTGCAGCAGACCGAAGTGAACCTCCGCAAGCTCGATCGCGAGTACCAGCGGACGCTGGAGTTGTTCAATCGCAAGCTCGTGGCTTCCCAGGCCGTCGACAACGCCCGCTCCGAAATGGAGTGGCTCAAGGCCGCGCGCGATCTGGCGCAGCTCAATGTCGGCTACACGGAGATTCGCGCGCCGATCGCCGGCGTGGTCTCGGCCCGCCACATCAAGGTCGGCAACACCATCAACGTCAACGACCGGACTTTCCAGGTCACTGATCTCGATCCGCTGATCGCCGAAGTCCACGTGCCGGAGCGCGAGTTCGCGAAGCTGCGCGCCGAGCAGGCCGTCACGATCGTCGTCGACGCCCTCTCCGGCGCCAACTTCGGCGGCCGGGTCCAGCGCATCAGCCCGACGCTCGATCCCGCCACGGGCACGTTCAAGGCGACCATCGAAGTGCTCGATCCGAAGCGCGACCTCAAGCCCGGGATGTTCGCGCGCGTCGGCATCGTGCTCGAACGCCGCAGCGCGGCGCTGCGAATCCCGCGCGGCGCGATCGTCGAAGCCGAGGGTGCGCCGACCGTGTTCGTCGCGAACGGCGACAAGGCCGAACAGCGCAGCATCAAGACCGGGCTGACGAACGCCGGCCTGATCGAAGTGGTCGAAGGGCTGAGCGGCGACGAGCGCATCGTCGTCGTCGGCCAGAACGGCCTGAAGTCCGGCAGCACGATCCGGCTCATCGACGAGTCGCCGCGTGCCGCGGTGGCGGAGCGCCGCTCCGAGGCGAGTTAGTGCGGCAAAAGCCACGCCTTTTGCCGCACGTCTATCGAAAGGGCCTCGGCCGCTTTCGACTGGAGAACTAGCCTCATGAACATCGTCGAGTTTGCGATCCGTCGGCGCGTAACGATCCTGATGCTGACGGTGGCGCTGCTGCTGTTCGGCATCGTCTCGCTGCTGCGCCTCAAGGTCGATCTGCTCCCCGACCTCTCCTACCCCACTCTCACCGTCCGCACTGAGCTGCCGGGCTCGGCGCCGCTCGAGGTCGAGAACCTGATCACGCGGCCGGTCGAGGAAGCCGTCGGCATCATCCGCAACGTTCGTCACGTGCGCTCCGTGTCGCGCTCGGGACAATCGGACGTCACGCTCGAGTTCGCGTGGGGCACCGACATGGATCTCGCGGGCATCGACGTGCGCGAGAAACTGGACCTGTTGCAGCTGCCGCTGGAGGCGAAACGTCCGCTGTTGCTGCGCTTCGATCCCGCCAGCGAGCCCGTGATGCGGCTCGCTCTCACCGACAAGGCGAGCGTGACCAGCGCGGATGCCGCCCAGGCGCGGCTGCGCGACTTGCGCCGCTTTGCCGAAGATCGCCTCAAGCCGGAGCTGGAATCGGTGGAAGGCTCCGCTGCGGTCAAGGTGAGCGGCGGCTACGAGGACGAGATCCAGATCCATGTCGACCAGCAGAAGCTCGCGCAGCTCGGCCTGTCGATCGACACAGTCACGCGGCGAGTGCGTGCCGAGAACGTCAACCTGTCCGGCGGCCGGCTGGAACAAGGCACGCAGCGCTTCCTGGTGCGCACGCTGAACGAGTTTCAGTCGATCGAGCAGATGGCGAACGCGATCATCGCGACGGTCGGCGGGCGGCCCGTGTATCTCCGTGACGTCGCCCGCGTCACGCACGGCCACAAGGATCGCGAAGCGATCACCCGCGTGAACGGGCGGGAGTGCATCGAGCTCGCCGTCTACAAGGAAGGCGATGCGAACACGGTGCAGCTCGCGAGCGGCGTCCGCAAGAAGCTGGAGCAGGTCGAAAAGGCCTTCCCGGCGCAGGCCGAGGTCGTCACCGTCTACGACCAGTCGCACTTCATCGGTGCAGCCATCGGCGAAGTGAAGTTCGCCGCCGTGCTCGGCGGTCTGCTGGCGATCGTCGTGCTCTACCTGTTCCTGCGCGACGCGCGCACGACACTCATCACGAGCGTCGCTATCCCGGTTTCGGTCGTCGGCACGTTCATGCTGATGTACATGTCGGACCTGTCGCTGAACATCATGTCGCTGGGCGGGCTCGCGCTCGCCGTGGGCATGCTGGTGGACAACGCGGTGGTCGTTCTCGAAGCGATCGTGCGCAAGCGCGAGCATGGTCATTCGCGCGTCGAGGCGGCGCAGATGGGAACGCGTGAGGTTTCCACTGCTGTGACCGCCGCGACGCTCACTTCAGTCGCCGTGTTCTTCCCGATGGTGTTCATCTCGGGCATTGCCGGTCAGCTGTTCAAGGACCAGGCACTGACCGTCACCTATTCGCTGCTGCTATCGCTCGCGGTCGCGCTGACGCTGGTCCCGATGCTTGCAGCCGGCGGCGATTCTGCACATCGCGCCGACGAAGGTGCGGAGCAGCCCAAGCCGCTCGGTCGGATCTCGGGCGCAATGTCGACTGCCCTTGCAGGCTTGCGACGCGGCGCCGGAGCAATCTCGCAAACGATGGCGCGATTGTTCCGTCCCGCAGTGAATGCAACACAGTCGCTCTATCTCTTCTGTGAGCGGCTCTATCCGCCTGCGATTCGCTGGGCGCTCGCTCATCGCATCAAGGTTCTCGGCGGCGCGGTCGCGCTGTTCCTCGTCACGATGCTGATCGTGCCGCAGCTGGGCAGCGAGCTCGTACCTCAAATCTCGCAAGGCGAGTTCAATATCGATCTGCGTCTGGCCGCCGGCACGCCGCTGGAAGTGACCGATCAGGCCGTTTCGCGCGTACAGATGGCGAGCGAGCAACTGCCGAACCTCGCTCTTTCGTACGCCGTAGCCGGTACCGGTAACCGCTTGGACGCCAACCCCGTGGATTCCGGCGAGAACACCGGGCGCGTCAGCGTCACGCTCGGCCGCGGCGCAACGCGCGAGGACGAAGAGCATGCAATCGATCAGCTGCGCAATTCGCTGCAGCAGATGCCCGGCGTGCAGCACCAGTTCAGTCGCCCCAGCCTGTTCGCCTTGTCGACGCCGCTGGAAGTGGTGATCACCGGCTATGACCTCGAGCGTCTCGGGCAGGCGGCGGAGCGCGTGCACGCGCGCATGCTCGCAACTCCGCTGTTCCGGGACGTCCGCTCGACCGTCGAGGCCGGCAATCCCGAAATCCAGATCGTGTTCGACCAGGAGCGTGCAACTCAGCTCGGTCTCGCAGTTCGTGATGTCGCGGACCGCGTCGTGCAGAGCGTGCGCGGTGAAGTCGCAACGCGCTACCGGCTCAACGACAAGAAGATCGACGTGCTGGTGCGCAGCGTCGACACGCACTCGGCGTCGATCGAAGAGATCCGCCGCCTGATCGTCAACCCGGGCAGCGAGCGGCCGGTACCGCTGACCGCCATCGCCGAGGTGACACTCGCAAGCGGCCCGGCAGAAATCCGGCGCATCGGCCAGGAGCGCGTGGCGATCGTTTCCGCCGACGTCGTCGGCGCCGATCTCGGCACCGGCGTCGTGGCATTGCAGAGCATTCTCCAGGCGACCGCCCTGCCCCCGGGGGTGACGGCGTACATCTCAGGTCAGAGCGAGGAGATGCGCGACTCCTTCGCGTCGCTGCAGCTCACGCTCGTGCTCGCGGTGTTCCTCGTCTACCTCGTGATGGCCTCGCAGTTCGAATCGCTGGTCCATCCTTTCGTCATCCTGCTGACGATTCCGCTCGCAGTGATCGGTGCAGTGTGGGCGCTGTGGTTGACAGGCACGACCGTGAACGTGGTTGCCTACATCGGCCTGATCATGCTCGCGGGCATCGTCGTCAACCAATCGATCGTGTTGATCGACGCCGTGAACCAGGCACGCGAACGCGGGCTCGACAAGGTGGAGGCCATCGTTGCCGCCGGTCGCGCGCGGTTGCGGCCGATCCTCATCACCAAGCTGACCACCATCCTCGGCCTGGTACCGATGGCGATCGGCGTCGGCGAAGGCGCTGAGTTGCGCGCACCGATGGCCATCACCGTGATCGGCGGCGTCACGCTCACGACATTCCTGACGTTGCTCGTGATCCCGGTCGTCTATTCGGTGATGGACCGCAAGACCTACTCGGCGGCAGCCATCCCTGCACCCGCATCGACCGGAACCTGAGCATGCTCCATACGAGCACAGCGCTGCAGCGACCCGTGACGACGGCGATGACTTTCATCGCACTGATCGTCGTGGGTCTCATCGCCCTGCGACTGCTGCCGCTCGAAGAGTTTCCCGACGTCACCTTCCCGGGAATGCAGGTGATCATCCCCTACCCCGGCTCCACGCCCGAGGAGGTGGAACAGCTGATCACGCGGCCGGTCGAGGAAGCCCTTTCCACACTCGCCGGCATAGAAGAGCTGCGCTCCCGGTCCGAAGCCGAGCAAGCGACGTTCCAGATCCAGTTCGACTGGGGCCGTGACATCGATGCCGCTGCATTCGACGTCCGCACCAAGCTCGATTCGATCCGCGCCGAGCTGCCGGCCGGCGCCGACCGCATCCTCGCCTTTTCGTTCAACGCGTCCGACCAGCCGGTGGTCGTCGTTCGTATCTCCGCCGATCAAGACCTCACCGACCAATACGACGCACTCGAACGCTACCTGAAGCGGCCGCTGGAACGCGTGCCTGGTGTGGCACGTGTAGAGCTGCAAGGCGTCGCGCCGCGCGAGGTCCGCATCCTGATCAATGCAGGTCGCATGGCCGCGCACAGCATCGACGTGCAGCAGCTCGCGACGCTGCTGCAGAAGAGCAATTTCTCCGTGAGCGCAGGCGAGATCACCGAGCAGGGCCAGCGCTTCAGCATCCGGCCGATCGGCGAATTCCGCTCGCTCGACGACATCCGCAACCTGCGCGTCACCTCCGCCGTGCGCCTCGCCGACATCGCGGACGTCGAGATGGTCGCGCCCGAGCTGGAGATCGGCCGACATCTCGACAGCCGTCCAGCGGTCGGCCTCGACGTGTTCAAGACGACTCAGGCCAACGTCGTCGAAGTCGTCGACGCGGCTCTCAAGGAGATCGAGCGCGCCAGGACGCTGCCGCAGCTGCAGGGCATCAGCATCATCGTCATCGGCAATCAAGCCGAGAGCATTCGTAATTCTCTCGGCGACCTGCGCGATGCGGGTCTGATCGGCCTGGTGCTCGCGATCGCCGTCTTGTTCTTCTTCCTGCGCGACTGGTCGATGACCGCGATCGTCGCACTCGCCGTGCCGGGCTCGTTGCTGATCACGCTGGCCTCGCTCTATTTTCTCGGGCTGACGCTCAACATCTTCTCGATGATGGGCATGATGCTCGCGATCGGCATGCTGGTGGACAACGCCGTCGTGATTACCGAGAGCGTGTTCCGGCACCGCCAGCTCAATCCGGACGATCCGCGCGCCGCCACGCTACGCGGCGTCAGCGAAGTCGGCGTCGCGACACTGGCCGGCACCTTGGCGACGATCATCGTGTTCGTGCCGCTGGTGTTCGGCTCGCCGAGCGAGATCACGATCCTCATGAAGCACGTGGCGATTCCGATCGTGATCGCGATGGTCGCCTCTCTTCTCGTCGCGCAGACGATCATTCCGATGCTCAGCGTTCGCATCCGCGCACCACTCGCGATCGCGAGCGGCTCGTTCGTCGGTCGCTTGCAGGACCGCTACGCCGCCGCCCTGCAATGGGTCCTGAGCAATCCTGGCAAGACTGGAATTGCCCTGCTCATCATCATCGCCTCGCCCGTGGCACTGTTCGCAACGAAAGCGCTGAAGGTCGATCCGTTTCCGCAGGACGCGGGCCGCGGGCTGTTCCTCGACTATCACATCAAGGGCACGCATCCGCTCGCGCAAGTGGAGCAGGCGGTGAACCGGATGGAAGCCTTCCTGATGGCGAACAAGGAGCGCTTCGACATACGCAGCGTCTATTCGCGCTACGACACGGTCAGCGCCCAGACCTTGCTGCAGCTCTCGCCGAAGGATGCAGCTCGCGTTCGCGCCAAGGACGTCATGCAATGGATCGCGGACGAGATGCCGGAGATCCTCATCGGCGAGCCGAGCTTCCAGTTCGACCAGCAAGGACCCGGCAAGGGCTTCAGCCTGCAGCTATCGGGCGACTCCACTGAGCGGCTCTACGATCTGTCGTTCGAAGTGACGCGACAGCTCGCGGCAATCCCGGGCCTGGAAGGCGTCCACTCCGAAGCGCGCAGCGGCGACGAGCAGGTCCACATCGTGGTCGATCGCGATCGCGCGGCCCAGCTGAATCTGACGTCTGAGATGATCGCCGCCACCGTCGCAGCCGCGATGCGTGGCGATCGGCTGCGCGAGCTGCGCACCGCCGAGCGTGAAGTGACGATGCGCCTGCTGTTCCGTGCGTCCGATCGACAGGCGATCGAAGACCTGGCGTCGCTGCCGATCTCGCTGCCCGATGGCTCGACCGTCGGCCTCGGCACGGTCGCGACCTTCCGGGTCGAGCCTGGCGACCGTGCGATCGAGCGCATCAACCGCCTCACATCCGTAGTCATCGCGGGCAATCTCGCTGCGGGCACGACGCTCGACGACATCAAGAAGGTCATCGAGCCGATCATGAAAAGCTTCCCGCTGCCGCCCGGCTACACCTGGAAGTTCGGACGCGGCGCCGAGCAGAACGACGAGACCGTGCAGACGATGCTGATCAACATCGCGCTCGCGTTCGTGATGATCTATCTCGTCATGGCTGCGCTGTTCGAGTCCACGATCCTGCCGGTCTCGATCCTGAGCTCGATCCTGTTCGCGATCGTCGGCGTGTGCTGGTTCCTGTTCGCGACAGTGACGCCGCTGACGTTCATGGCGATGATCGGCATCCTGATCCTGATGGGCGTCGTCGTGAACAACGGCATCGTGCTGGTCGCGCACATCGCGCAGCTGCGCGCCGCGGGCATGGAACGCACAGCCGCGATCATTCAGGCAGGACGCGATCGCCTGCGGCCGATCCTCATGACGACTCTCACGACGCTGCTGGCGATGCTGCCGCTCGCGATCGGCGATGCGCAGGTCGGAGGTGGCAGCAATGGCGGGCCGGCGTATTACCCGATGGCGCGCGCGATCATCGGCGGTCTTGCCTTCTCGACGATCGTGTCGCTGCTGATCGTGCCGTCGATGTACGTGTGGCTGGATAATGCGGCGCGCTGGACGAAACGGCTGAGTCAGGCCGAAGCCCGACCTACTGAAGAAGCGATTGGTACAGGTCCCAGTAGTCATCCACCAGCACATTGACGCCGGCGCGATTCGCAGTCTCCAGTCCTGAGACGGGCGAGGTTGGCATCGGCAGCG
>DATNFA010000156.1:0-29122 GCA_035606615.1 Steroidobacteraceae bacterium | reverse complement strand
TGGGCGAAGATCTCCCGATGGCGCGGGTTATGGATGTCCATCGAGTCGTGATAGAAGGCCGCCATCGAAGCGACCACGCCCGACAGCATCGCCATCGGGTGCGCGTTGTACTGAAAGCCGTTGAAGAATCGCAGCAGCGATTCGTTGATCATCGTGTGGTACTGGACCGCGTGCATGAACTCCGCCAGCTGCTCGCTGGTGGGCAGCTCGCCGTTGATCAACAGGTAGGCGATCTCCAGGAAGTTGCTCTTTTCGGCGAGCTGCTCGATCGGCATCCCACGATGCAGCAGTACGCCGTTGTCGCCGTCGATGAAAGTGATGCGGCTTTCGCAGGCAGCGGTCGCCATGAAGCCGGGATCGAAGGTGTATACGCCGTGGTCGCGCGTGATATTCGCGATGTTCAGCACGTCGGGGCCGAGCGTGCCGCTCTTGACCTCGACGTTCGCTTTCTTGCCGGTCGCGAGGTTCGTCAGCTCGAATTTCTTCTCGGCCATTTGCGGTTCCCGTGTTGGCCGCGCAGAGTTACACGAGCGCGCCGCTTCAATCAAGCAGCGCGCCGGGGCCGGGGGCACGAGGCGGGTGGACCGGCTACTCGATGACCTTGATGAGCTGACCCGCCTTCGGTTCCTTGTCCGGGTACAGGTCGTTCAGCAGGCGCAGCTGCTGTTCCGCGTACTTCGGCAGCGGCGACTTCTTCGCCAGGTCTGCGATACGCGTGTTCTCGTCGGCGCGGATGATCTTGATCTTGTACGGCTCGGCCGTTGCGAACTCGGTCTGCTTCATCCGCCGAAAAGTCTTGATCGTCGACATGAACAGCGGATCGGCCCCCGGTGCTCCCGCCGAGCCCTTGGTCGCGGCCGAGAATACGTAGGCCAGATTGTTGTAGTAGATCACCGCATAGCGGGCGGGCACGATGCCGAAGTTCGTGCGCGCGGAGCGCACGATCGTCGTATAGCCCTGCAAACCGTTCACTTCGAGCGGCTCCGCCTGACCGGCGCTGTACTGCGCGAGCATGCGCGACAGGAACTCGCGCGGATTGGTGTTCGGCGGCGGTGCCTGCGTCTGCATCTGAATGACGCTGGCCTTGTCCGGCGAGATCGCGACCAGGCTGTCGGCGCGGTTCTCCACGTGCCAGCCGCTCGGGAACACCATCGTCAGGCCGAGATTCGAGTGATAGAAGCGGTTGCCCTTGAGCACGCCCTGCGCGCGGCTCGTGCCCACCGGCAGGCCCTCGATCGTCTTCAGGTACTTGTCGCGCTCGGGATCGCGCGGATCGGCCGCGCCTTTCAACTTGTCCGCCGCGGCCACGACTTCGTGCAGACGCGAGTCGTTGTCGGGGTGACTGGCGAACACGCCGTGATAGACGTGCGGCTGACGATTCTCCTCGCGCGCACGCTGGATCTCGATCAGCTCCTGGTTTTTCAGCAGGCGCACGACGTCGACCATGTGCTGCGGCGAGTAACCGGTCTTCACCAGGTACTCCGCGCCGAGCCGGTCCGCTTCGAGCTCCTGGTCGCGGCCGTAGCCGCTGACCAGCGCGGCGCCGGCGTAGTTCGCGAGCCCGGCGAGATCCGGGCTGCCCGTGAAGATGCCGACCGCCGCTGCGCCGATGCCGGCGAGCGTCGACTTGCTCTGCTGGCGCACCGGATGGCGCGCGCACACGTGGCCGATTTCATGGCCGAGCACGGCTTCGAGCTCCGCCTCGTTGTTGAGGTAAGTCAGGATGCCGCGCGTGATGTAGACGTAGCCGCCGCCCGTGGTGAAGGCGTTGATCTCCTCGCTGTCCAGCACGGTGAACGTATACGCGAGCTCCGGACGCTGGCTCGCCTTGGCCGCGCGCTGGCCCACTTCATTGACGTACTGCGCGATCTGCTGGTCGTCGTACTGACCGCCGAACTGCTGCAGCATCAGCGGGTGCACTTCCTTCGACTTCTGGATCTCGCCGGCTTCGCTCTGGAACACGAGGTCGGGCGACTTGGTCACGGGATTGGTGGCGCAGCCTGCGAGCCCGGCCGCGGCAGCGGTCGCCAGGAATGCCGCTCTGACGAGATGGTTCAAAGGCATGATCAGTCCCTGCCCAAGGTCGGAAACCAAAGCTAACCCCGCGCTCGAGCGGGCCACAACATTGGAGCCGCGCGCCGGCCGGCGAGTTCAGTGGGGCGCTGGACGGCCACCATGAACGGGGCCGCATGAATGGTCAATGAAGGGACAATTAAAAAGGGGCGCCGGAGCGCCCCTTTGGGTCCGTCGTGCAGCGTTCGCCGCCTTAGCGGGCGTACTTCTTGCGGAACTTGTCGACGCGGCCGCCGGTGTCGACGATCTTCTGCTTGCCCGTATAGAACGGGTGGCAGTTCGAGCAGACCTCGATCTGCAAGTCGTGGCCCAGGGTCGAGCGCGTGTGGAAGGCGTTCCCGCAGCTGCAGGTCACGGTGATCTCTTTGTACTCGGGATGGATTCCGTCTTTCATGGACTCTCGGCGCTGTGCGCCGCCTGCAGGAAAAAGGCGCGCAGTGTAGCGATGCAAGTCAGTGCTAGCAAGAAAAAATCCGCCGAAAAGCCGTTTGGCCGCCAGCGGCGGCGTTACCCCTGCGGTTATCCACAAAAGGTGTGGATAAGTGTGTGGATGACCCAGGTCCTCGCTACGGTGCATCGCTACAAAATTGTGACATCGTCAAATTGGTCACTTTTTCACCAGTCATTTTTGACCTGTGCGCTCAATGACTTGCGGGCGGCTGCTGAGGTGTCGCCTGTAAAGCGGTCATCGACGCACGGCTTTGTTGCAAGACGTGCAATCGTGTGCATAACCCCCGCGCGCAACCGTTGCGCACGAACGGCCGCCGCCGAAAAATTTGTGCGCCCGTTCACGAACTTGCATGCATCAGTGCAGATCGGACGTGGAACTTTTGCTACGCGGCGGTCGTTGCCCCCGACTGCCCTTCGTCCGTCCGCTCCGGCAGGAAGAGGGCCTGCAGGTCGTTCAAGAACCGCTGGCCCAGCTCCGTCACACGCCACCGCCCGGGTCCCGCCGCCTGCAGCAGTCGCTTGCGCTGCGCTTCGGCGATCGCGCGTGCGATCGTTTCGAACTCGAGACCGGTGCGCGCTGCGAAGTCGGCCTCGCCGAAATCCTCGGTCAAGCGCAGCACGTTCAACATGTATTCGAACGGCAGATCGTGGCTCTCGACCGCAAATCGATCGCTGATGCGCTCGGCGGCCGCGCGCCGCAGAAATTCGCGCGGCTGCTTCACACGCGCGCTGCGAACGATCGTGAGTCGCGCTCGCTCTTCGCTCGCCAGCCACGTCAGCTTGCCATGCGCGCCGGCGCCCACACCGATGTAGTCGCCGAAGCGCCAGTAGTTGAGATTGTGCCGGCTGCGCCGTCCGGCTCGTGCATACGCCGAAACCTCGTAGTGCTCGTAGCCGCGCGACGCGAGCTTCTCCTGACAGTCCAGCTGCATCTGCCAGATTGCGTCCGAGTCCGGCAACGCCGGCGGACGATGGTAGAAGACCGTGCCCGGTTCGAGCGTCAGCTGGTAGTGCGAGACGTGCGTGGGCTCGAGCGCCAGTGCTGCGTCGAGATCAGCGAGTGCCTGCTGCAGCGTCTGCGCGGGCAGGCCGTACATGAGGTCGAGATTGAAATTTTCGATGCCGGCGCTGCGCACTTCATCCACGGCTTTCGCGATATCGCCGCTGCCGTGAATACGGCCGAGCGTGCGCAAATGCTCGGCGTCGAAGGTCTGCGCGCCGAGCGAAACGCGGTTGATCCCGGCGGCGCGATAGCCGCTGAACCGGCCATGCTCGACGGTGCCGGGATTGGCTTCGAGCGTCACCTCGACGTCGGGCGCGAACGGCACGAGCGACCGGGCAGCTTCGAGAAAGCGCCCGACCTCATCCGGCGCGAACAGGCTCGGCGTGCCGCCGCCGAAAAAAATCGAGGCGAGCGCGCGCCCCTGCGCAGCACGCGCATCGATCGCAAGGTCCTCGAGCAACGCGTCGATGTACTGCTGCTGCGGAATCTGCTCCGGCGCTGCATGCGAATTGAAGTCGCAGTACGGACACTTCCGCACGCACCACGGCATGTGCACGTAAAGAGCAAGAGGTGGCAATTGCATCTGCACTAGCCGCCAAGCGGTTCCTTCTGCAATTGCGCGACCAGGCCGCGCAGCGCCTGGCCTCGATGGCTCAGCCGGTTCTTTTCCGCCGCCGGCATTTCAGCAACGGTCATCGCGCGCTCCGGCAGCTCGAATATCGGGTCGTAGCCGAAGCCGCCGCTGCCGCGCGGCACTTCGCCGATGCGCCCTTCCCAGCTCGCCTGGCTGATCAGCGGAAAGGGATCGTGACCCCATCGCAGGTAGACGAGCGCACAGCAGTAGCGCGCGGTGCGTTCCGCCGCCTTGCGCCCATCCAGCGCTGCGAGAAGCTTGCGCAGATTGTCCTCGTCGCTCGCATGCTCGCCGGCGTAACGCGCGGAGTAGATGCCGGGCGCACCTTGCAAAGCGTCCACTTCCAATCCGGAGTCGTCCGCGATGGCCGGCAGCTGCGCCAACTGCGCCGCGTGCCGCGCCTTGATGATCGCGTTCTCGACGAAAGTCAGTCCCGTCTCGGGAATGGCTGCGCGCGTGAATTGCGCGAGCGGCACGGCCTCGATCGCGAGCGGCTCCAGCATCGCCCGCAGCTCCTGAAGTTTGCCGGGATTGCCGGTCGCGAGAACGACACGCATGTGCGCCGCCCGGCCTACTCGGCGTGCAGCGCTTCCAGCTGCCGCGCGAGCAGCTGGCCGATGCCGTTCGCTGCGAGGTTGAGCAGCTCGTCGAGCTCGTGCCGGCGAAATGCGTGGCCTTCCGCCGTGCCCTGCACTTCGATGAAGCCGCCGCCATTGTTCATCACGACGTTCATGTCGGTCTCGGCGTCCGAATCCTCGGCGTAATCGAGATCGAGCACGGGCACGCCCGACCAGATACCGACGGACACGGCCGCGACCTGGCCATGAATCGGGCTTTCGCGCATGACGTTCTTGCGCACGAGCGTATCGACCGCATCCACGAGCGCAACGTAAGCGCCGGTGATGGACGCCGTGCGCGTGCCGCCGTCCGCTTGCAAGACGTCGCAATCGACAGTGACTGTGCGCTCGCCAAGCGCTTTCAAATCGACGACCGCTCGCAATGCGCGGCCGATGAGCCGCTGAATCTCCAGCGTGCGGCCGCCTTGTTTGCCCTGCGCTGCTTCACGCCTGCTGCGCGTGTGCGTCGAGCGCGGCAGCATGCCGTATTCCGCCGTCACCCAACCGCGGCCGGTGTTGCGCAGGAATGCAGGAACGCCATCTTCGATGGACGCGGTGCAGAGCACGCGCGTGTCGCCGAATTCGATCAGCACCGAACCTTCGGCATGTCGGGTGAAACGGCGGGTGATGCACACAGGGCGCAGCTCGTCGGGAGCGCGCCCGCTGGGTCTCGCTTTCATGGACGGTGAGTCTACTCGTGCCAGCGCAGCACGGCGGCAGTGCTGTTGTCGCTGAACGGCGCGGAGGCCTGTACGGCGCGCCGGCCCAGGGCTTCGAGCCAGGCTCGCAGCTCCTGATTGTCTTCCTTGAAGAACCCCGCGATGTCGCCATCGCGCAGATTCGCCCAGATGCCGTCGGTGCACAGAAGCAGCAGATCGCCCGGCTGCAGCACGTGCCGGCCGCTCACAGTCATCTCGGGAATCGCCGGATCGCCGCCGAGGCAGCACTCGACGAAATTGCGCATCGGGTGCGTCGGCAATTCTTCCTCGGTGATCTTGCCTTCGCGCAGCAACAGCTCGACGTGGCTGTGGTCGCGGGTCCGCTCGAGGACTTTGCCGTGACGCAGGTGGTACACGCGGCTATCGCCGATGTGCGCCCAGAATGCTGCGCCTTCCTGTACCAGGCAGATGGCGGTGGTGGCACGCGGCCGCGTGTCGATCGTCTGGCCGTTGCCGAGCTTCGCGACGTCGTCGTGCGCCCGGCTCAACGCCATGTGCAGGAAGCCGAGCGGATCGAACATCGGCAGCGAGGTCTGGCGGAACGACTCGAGCAGGCTCTTGAGCGCCGTGTCCGCGGCGCGGCTGCCGTCGGAGTGGCCACCCATGCCGTCGATGACCACCAGCAAAGCGGCTTGCTCCTTCGCCGAGACCGTGACGCGGTCCTGGTTGTCTTCGCGGTCTCCGACGAGACTCAGCTCTGCATACTCGATCCGCAAGCGGGCTCCGGCGCCAGGCCTGTCAGCTGCTACACTTCGCCACGGCCGATCGGCCGGGCGCGGCGCTTTATATCACCGCGCGCACACCCGTGTAAGACAGCGTTTGCCTTAATCTGAAAGTCAATGATCCGGAGCATGACAGGGTTCGCGCGGCGCGAGCGCCAGGGGCCGTGGGGCACGCTGGTCTGCGAGCTGCGGACCGTGAACCACCGCTACCTGGAGGTTTCTCTGCGGCTGCCGGACGAGCTCAAGGCGCTCGATAACGAGTCGCGCCAGGCCATCGCGGCGGCGCTTCGCCGCGGCAAGGTCGACGCCAGCCTGTACCTCAAGGCGGCCAGCGGCTCGCAGCGTTCGCTGGAGCTGGACAACACGTTGCTCGATGAGGTGCTCGCGCGGGTCGCGCAAGTGCGCGCACGGCTACCCGATGCTGCGCCGGTCAGCCCGCTGGAATTGCTGCGCTGGCCCGGCGTCGTGCGCGAAGCCGAGCTCGATGCGAAACCGGTGCTGATCGCCGCGCTCGAGGTGTTGCGCGAGGCGCTGACCGAGTTGAACGACACGCGCCATCGCGAAGGTCAGCGGATCCGCGAGCTGCTGCTCACGCGCTGCACTTCCATGCGTACGAGCGTGCAAGCGGTGAAGACGAGGCTGCCCGAGGTTTCGCAGCGCTTGCGCGAGCGTATCGTGGAGCGCATCTCGCAGCTCGGCGTCGCGCCGGATGTCGAACGGCTCGAACAGGAGCTGGTGCTGTATACGCACAAGATGGACGTCGACGAGGAGCTCGACCGTCTCGGCGCCCACCTCGACGAAGTCGCCGCGGTGCTCGATTCCTCCGAGCCCGCGGGTCGCCGGCTCGATTTCCTGATGCAGGAGCTGAATCGCGAGGCGAACACGCTGTCCTCCAAGTCGCAGGACAGCGAGACGACGCGCGCCGCGGTCGACATGAAGGTCGCGATCGAGCAGATGCGCGAACAAGTCCAGAACGTCGAGTGATGATGAGCGGCAAGCGCGGCAAGCTGTTCGTGATCGCAGCGCCGTCGGGCGCCGGCAAGACTTCGCTGGTGCGCGCCTTGATGCAGCGTCGGCCGGCGCTGCGCTTTTCGATTTCGTACACGACGCGCCAGCAGCGGCCGAACGAACGCCATAGTCACGACTACTTCTTCGTCGACAAGCCCGAGTTCGAGCGCATGGTCGCCGCCGGCGAGTTTCTCGAGCACGCACGCGTGTTCGACAACTACTACGGCACTTCCCGCCGGCAGGTCGAGCAACTGCTGGACGCAAGCCAGGACGTGCTGCTGGAGATCGACTGGCAGGGCGCGCAGCAGATCCGCCGAGCGCTGCCGGAATGCCGCAGCATTTTCGTGCTGCCGCCTTCGCGCGAGGCGCTGGAGCAGCGACTGCGCGGCCGCGGCACGGACAGCGACGAAGTGATCGCGCGCCGGTTGCGCGATTCTCTTGCCGACCTGTCGCACTGGAACGAGTTCGACTATATCGTCGTCAACGACGACTTCGAGCGCGCCACGCAGGACCTGGAATCGATCGTGACCGGCCAGGGCGAGCATCTGCGGCGCGATCGTCCCGAGCTGCGGGAACTGCTTGCCCGGCTCCTGTCTTAGAGGATTAGTATGAAGATCTCGACGCTTGCTCTTGCTCTCCTGCTCGCCTGCACAGCGGCGCATGCCCAGCAGGCCGAAGCGCCGCGCACGATCGGCGTCAGCGGCCAGGGCGAAGTGCGCGCCGAGCCGGATCGCGCGACCGTCACGCTCGGCGTCGAGTCCCGTAAGCCGAAGCTCGAGGATGCGCGTGCGGCAGTCGCGAAGACCGTCGACGCAGTCCTGAAGCTGACGCGCGAGCTGAAGATCGATCCGAAGCAGGTCCGCTCGACGCGCATCAACGTGCAGCCCGAGTACAACTGGGGCGCGAACAACGCCAACGAGCGTACGCTCATCGGCTACTTCGTTTCGCGGCAGGTCGAAGTGGAGCTGCACGACCTGGAAAAGCTCGGCCAGCTGCTGGAGCGCGCCACGGATCTCGGCGTCAACCAGATGGGCGACCCGCGCCTGGATTCCAGCAAGCGCCAGGACCTGGTCCGCGAAGCGCTCGCCAAGGCCGTGGTCGATGCGCGCCAGAACGCGGAAGTCATCGCGAAGGCTGCGGGCGCCAGGCTCGGCAACGCGCGTACGATCAATGCGAACACCGAGTTCAGCCAGCCGCCCGTGCCGATGGTGCGCGCGATGGCGATGGAAGCGAAAGCGGCCGGAGCCGCGCCGTACCAGAGCGGCGAGATGACGTTCAACGCAACCGTCAACGTCCAATACGATCTGATACCCCAATGAACGCAGCAGCGCTCGCACGCGCCGGCGCGCTCGCCGTCTTGTGGCTGACGGCAGGCGTGGCGCAGGCGATCGAAACTCCCAAGCCGCAGGCCGCGCCGGAAGAGAAGAAGGAAGCGCCGCCGCCGGAGTTGACGGTCACGCCGACCGACGAACGCGCGTTCTACGAGAAGGTCCAGCGCGTGACAGCCTATCGCGCGTTGCGCGGGCTGAAGATTCCGGCCAGCGTGATCGCGGATCTCGGCCGTGGCGACGCCGAGCAAGCCGTTGCAACGCTCAACGGCATTGCCAGTCAGGGCAGCAACGACGCAAACATCGCGCTCGTGCACGTTCAGCACTGGTGCGCCTCCGTGGCTCAGCAACGCGCGGGCGATCCGAAGACGCAGATCGCGAAATTGGTGCAGGGCCAGCCCGATGCGAGAGCTGCGCGCGTCGCTGGCGTGATGTACGCGGAGGTCGAATACATGCAGCGGGCGCGCGCCAGCTGCAGCAAGGCCCTCTCTACCTTTGACTACAAAGGCGTCGAGGCACGTCTGCGTTCGGCTGCCGCCGCCGGCGACCCGGCGAGCGCCACGGAGCTCGCTCAATTCCTGCGCGACCCCGCCAAGCGCGAAGAGATGCTGCAGACCGCCGTCAAGAAGCAATACCCGCCGGCGGTCTACAAGGTGGCCACGAACCTGTTGATCGCCGTGCAGCGCGGCCAGACGACCGAGAACGTGAGCCAGATCCGTGAGCTGCTGAAGATCGCGGGTCGTGAGATCCCGCGCGCGAAGCTCGATCTCGCCAATTGCATGGCAGTCGGCTGCGACGGCCATCCCGCCGATGCACTCACCGCACGGGCCTTCGGCATCGACGCTGCTCGCGACGGCGAACCGACTGCATTCCCGTCGATGGTGCGGATGCCGTGGGGGGCGCGCATCCCGCGCCCGACACTGCTGGCCTGGCAGTTGTTCGGTGACCGGCTGAACGAGAGCGGCTGCATGGGCGATCAGTTCGTGCCGACGGCGCTCGCGCTCACTCAGACGATCTCGATGATCACGCGCGTCCTGGACGACCAGGATCTCGAAGAAACCAAGAAGCAGTTCGACGCGCTCTGGGCAGAGAGCGGCGCACGCGCGATGAAAGAGAACGGCTGCGAATAGCGCTTACAGCGCCGTTGCGATTTCCTGCATCAGACCGTTGTCCTCGGGCTTCGTGCCCGACGGGTACCGCCCGATGAGCTTGCCATTGCGGTCGATCAGGAATTTCTCGAAGTTCCACTGCAGATCGCCCGCGAAGCCGTTCTCCGGCGCGGTCAGCCACGCGTACAGCGGATGGCGGTTCGGACCGTTCACGTCGACCTTCGCGCTCAGTGGGAACGTGACGTTATAGTTGATGGTGCAGAAACGCATGATGTCCGCTTCGGCGCCCGGCTCCTGCTGGCCGAACTGGTTGCACGGAAAGCCGATCACCGTGAAGCGCTGGCCCTTCAGCTCGCGATACATCCGCTCCAGCGCCGCGTACTGCGGCGTGTAACCGCACTGACTCGCGACGTTGACGACGAGTGCGACACTGCCGCGCAGCGGCGCGAGCAGATCCGATACTCCGTCGATGCTTTTGACGCGGAAGCTGTAGAAGTCCGACATAGGCGCGCAAGCATTGGATCAGCGAGGCGCCACGTCAACTAAAAAATGAGCAGGAATTTACGCAGCGATGCGGTCGACCAGCAGGACGGTGCCATCGACGCCGGTGACGCGCGCCTTGGCGCCGGCCGGCAGGTTCGGGCCGCGGATCGGCCAGTCGCGATTGCCCAGGCGGATGCGCCCATTGTTGTTCTGAATTCCCTGCTCGAGCACGACGACCTGCCCGATGTGGCTGTGGCCGGAGCGGTGGCCGGCGAGCGGGCTGTTGATTTCGCGCGCGCGCGCGCGATGCTGCCGCCAGAAATACAGGGCAAACACCGTCGCAGCAAAAATCACGAACCAGGTCATGGGTGCTCGGAGAAAGACGCAGTGGAAGCAGCGCGCAGCCTAGCAGCTGGCGCTTGCGGGAAACGATGAGGGAGGTCACACAACCCGTTGCGTGGCGCTGCCGTTGCCGGTTTTACGTAAACCGGACGCCTAACCGAGTTGTGAGCGAATTCCGGAATGGCGCTTGAGGTGAACGAGCAGCAGTGAAATCGCCGCCGGCGTGACTCCCGGCACGCGCCCCGCCTGGCCGAGCGTGGCAGGCCGCACCTCGCGCAGCCGCTGCCGCACTTCGGTGGAAAGCCCGCGCACGTGCGCGTAGTCGAGGTCGTCTGGCAAGGACAGCTCCTCGTGCCGGCGCTGCCGCTCGATTTCGACCTGCTGCCGGTCGATGTAGCCGGTGTACTTCGCGATCACGTCCGCCTGCACAGCGACCTGCTCGATCAGCCGCTCGTCTGCGTCTGCAGCGCGCATCCATCCCGGCTGCCCGACTGCCGCCAGCGCGGTGAGTGCCGAGTAAGAGATCTCCGGCCGGCGCAGCAGATCGAACGCGTGCGCCTCGCGCGTCAGCGTCGGCAGATCGGCGGGATGAACCACGGTCCGCTCCAGACGTTCGACTTCAGCCGCCGTGCGATCGCGCTTCGCGACGAACAGCTCCCAACGCGCGTCGCCGACCAGCCCGAGCTCGCGCCCGCGCGGAGTCAGGCGCAGGTCGGCGTTGTCCTCGCGCAGCAGCAAGCGGTATTCCGCGCGGCTGGTGAACATTCGATACGGCTCGCTCGTGCCGCGCGTAATCAGATCGTCGACGAGCACGCCGATGTAGGCCTCGTCACGCCGCGGCCACCACGCCGCGCGCTCCTGCACACGCAGCGCCGCATTGATGCCGGCGAGAATGCCCTGCGCCGCGGCCTCTTCGTAGCCGGTCGTGCCGTTGATCTGGCCCGCGAAGAACAAGCCGGCGATGAACTTCGTCTCCAGGCTGTACTGCAGGTCGCGCGGATCGAAGTAGTCGTATTCGATTGCGTAGCCGGGCCGCGTCACGTGCGCGCGCTCGAATCCGGCGATCGACCGCACCAGCGCGAGCTGCACGTCGAACGGCAGGCTGGTCGAGATGCCGTTCGGATAGACCTCGTGCGTGGTCAGGCCTTCCGGCTCGATGAAGATCTGGTGCGAAGTCTTGTCCGCGAAGCGATGCACCTTGTCCTCGACCGACGGGCAATAGCGCGGACCGACGCCTTCGATCACGCCGGTGAACATCGGCGAGCGATCGCAACCGGCGCGGATGATCTCGTGCGTGCGCTCGTTGGTCGCGGTGATGTGGCAGCTGATCTGGCGCGGATGATCGCTGCGCCGGCCGAGGTACGAAAACACCGGCACCGGCTCATCGCCGGGCTGCACCGCGAGTCCCGTGTAGTCGATCGTGCGACCGTCGATGCGCGGCGGCGTGCCGGTCTTGAGACGACCGACGCGGAAGGGCAAGGCGCGCAGTCGCTCGGCCAGGCGGTTGGACGGCGGATCGCCGGCGCGACCGCCCTGATAGTTCGTCAAGCCGACGTGGATCTTGCCGCCGAGGAACGTGCCGACGGTCAGCACTACCGTCCGCGCGCGGAACTCGATGCCGGTCTGCGTGACGACGCCGCGAACCTCGTCGCCTTCGACCAGCAGATCGGCGACCTCCTGCTGGAACAGCGTGAGGTTCGGCTGGTTCTCCAGCATCGAGCGGATCGCCTGCTTGTACAGGACGCGATCGGCCTGCGCGCGCGTCGCTCGAACGGCGGGGCCCTTGCTCGCATTCAGGATACGGAACTGGATGCCGGCGCGATCGGCCGCCTGCGCCATCGCGCCACCGAGCGCGTCGATCTCCTTGACCAGATGACCCTTGCCGATACCGCCGATCGCCGGGTTGCAGCTCATCTGCCCGAGCGTCTCGATGCTCTGCGTCAGCAGCAGCGTGCGCACACCCATGCGCGCCGCGGCCAGAGCGGCCTCGGTGCCGGCGTGCCCGCCGCCAACGACGATGACGTCGAATTCCTCAGGAAAGCGCATGGATCGGCCCGGTTCAGGGGGGCGGTATTGTAGGTCGGAACAAGAGTCGGGCTCTAGCCCGACTCCGGTCTGCGGACCCGCTTCAGCAGCACCAGCGCCATCGCGACGAGCAATCCGACTCCCACTATCAGCACGGACCACAGCACGACGAGGCGTGCCGGCGTCTCGCGCGGCAGCGGCTTCAGCGCATCCTCACCGGCCAGCGACCGAGGCGCCCCGACAATCCCCTTGCTCACCAGCTTCGCTCGCTCATCCGCTTTCACATCAGCAAGCAGCGCATCGCAGCCGCTGGCCGGCGAGCTCTCCGCACGCCGGCTGCCGAAAGCAACCGTGAACGGCCCCTTGCCCTGCGCCAGGAAGCGCAGGCTGGCCGGACGGTAGCCCAGCTCCAGCTGCGTGCCGCGATACAACTGCGGATCGGTGGCGATCCGCATGCGCCAGTACCGATCCGAGGTCGCAGCGAAATGCGCCGGCGGGCTTTCGCGCCGCTCCTTGTCGGTGACGATCCGATACACCTCGCCGCTCCAGCGCTCGGTCCACGGCGCCTTGCCGTCGTCGCGGCTGTGCAGCGTCACACGTACCGAACTGTTTTCCTGCTGCAGGCGCAAGCGCGCGTAGCTCACCGGCGCGCGCCGTGCGGTATCGAAGAACAACACCTGGATGTCGTCCGTCACAAGCGCAGTGGCCAGAAACCACGTGGGCTCGATCTCCAGCACCTGTCCGACGCGCTCCGCGACCACACGATTGATCGCGAGCGGCGGGCCGCCGTCCGTGCGCTGCACGCGCAGAAAACGGTACGGCTGCGGCGGTAGCTCGATGCGCTCGCGTCGCAGCTGGTCGTCACCGTGAGTAGCGAGCAGCAGCGTGCTGGCCGGCACCAGCACAAGCCAACGATCCAGATCGTCACTTGCCTCGATGCTGACCTGCGCCTGCGACGCGCCGTCCGGGCTCTGCCATTCGAACCGGATCGCACGCACCGGATCTTCGCTGGCACGCGCGTCCATGATGTGAATTCGTCCGTTGGTGACCACTGGCTGGCCGGGACCGGGCTCGGTCACATTGACCTGCGTGCCGCCCGCCGTTTGCAATTCGACGCGCGCGCCGCCGGTCGCGATTGTCTGCGCCTCGCTCAGCTTGATTACCGGCAACTGCGACTCGGTGATCGTGGGCTCCGTGGTCGCCGGCGCTGCGCAGAATGCGTGCGGAACCGGCTGGCCGTCGGCATTGAACACGCGCACGTCGGTGAGATCAGCGCGCGTCGCACCCTGATACACGGCGTCCGGCAGCGGCGCTTCGACCAGCGGCAAGGCGTCCGGGGCGTAGATTTCGATGCCCTGCGCGTAGTCCTGCATCGTCGGCGGCTGTGCGCCGAACACCCGGCTCGCGGCCGACAGCAGGCAGACGGCAATCAGCAGATTTCGGGTCATCGCAACGCGTCTCGCTTCGGAGGAAGGGGAGCGAAATAGCCGGTGATGACCAGCAGCAGCCCGACGGTGATGAACGATGCGATCCGCGCGACCGTGCCGATACTCGACAGGTCCACGAAGAACAGCTTCGCCACCACGACGCCCATGAGACCTACGCCGACCATCCATACGTAGCGCCATCTTTGCTTCGCGCCCGTCATCATCGCTGCGAACCCGAGCACACCCCAGAAAATCGACAGCGCCGACTGCACGAACGTGGAGTGCACGATACCGGACGCGGTAATCGGCGCGCCCCAGACGTGATGCAGGGCGCGGATCAACGCAGCGTTGAGCCACAGGAACACGATACCCGCGGCGATCGCGATCAGCGCACGAATATCCAGCTGCCACATCGACTCACGCTGCGCCGGATCGAGCGCGCTCCACCACATCGCCAGCGCCGCCATTGCCAGCGCGACGCAGATGTCGAGCGGATTGAGCAGCGGAATGTACGGCAGCCACGCTGGATCACCGCTGCTGCCAAGGTTGATCGCGACGATCCAGATGCACAACGCGACAGCGATCGGCACGGCACCGTACAGCCGGTAGCCAATCGCGTGTTGCGCCACCGGCCATGAGGGCCGCAGCTCGCGCAGGCCGAGCCAAGCAAGCATCAGTGCAGGGACGAGGCCCCACGTGAGGCTCGCCCAAACGCCGGCCGTGCGCTCCGCGACCTGCCAGTGCAATTCCCAAGCGAACAGCAGCGCGAGCGCCCAGCAGGCGCCGCCGTGCAGCCATTCGAGCGCAACGTGCCGTTGCGGCTCGGCGATTTTCAGCAGCGCGAAATGCGTGACGAAGATCGCGAGCCAGCCGAGCGCGCCCCATTGCGCAAACGGATGGTCGAGCGGCTGTGCATGGACGAACGCATACGCGCCGGCAACTGCGGGCAGGAACAAGGCGATCCAGCGCGGCAGCGGCCACTGCCGGGCGATGCCCAGCCAGGTCAGGATCGCGGCAGTGATGCTCGTGTAGACCAGCAGCGAGCCGAGCATGACGCTCGGATAGTAACGAGCGATCTCGTTCGCGCCGCCGAAGAACCACCAGATGATTCCCCAGAACGTGAACGCGACCGTCAGGCCAGCCTCGTACGTCGCGCGCCGCGCTTCGTTGCGGAACAGCCAGTAGCCGCTGAGGACACCGGACACCGCCAGCATCACGGCGCCGAGGTGCGCAGTGTTGAGAATCGGCTGCGTCGAGCGCATCGATTCGACGCCGATCAGGTACCCGACACCGGCGCTTGCCTGCAGCAGCATGCCGAACAGGCGCGGCAGCTTCCGCTCCTGCCGCATGCCGAGCCAAAGCAGTCCTGCGCCTTCGACCGCCCACATCGCGGCAGTCGTGCGCGTATCGAAGGCGAGCGGGATTGCGAGGCTCGCGAAAATCACGCCGAGCGCGGCGAAAGCTTCGACGAGCAGACGGAACGTCGGGCGGCGCGTGGCGTACAGGATCCAGCCGAGCAGCAGATAGAACGCGCCGAGCGCAAATGCGCTCCAGGCCAACCCGTACTCGATGCGCGCGATCATCGTCGCGTGAATCGTGAACGCGACGACCGGCAGGCCGAAGACGAGCGAGCCTGACACGTAACCTTTCAGGTTCGGCGGTTGCCGCACGCAGTTGAGGATCGAGACCGCGACGTACATCAGGAAGAACAGGATCAGGAACGCATCGGCGGTCCACAGATCGTGCTGCTGATACGAATTGGCGCGCCACAGACCGGTGATCGTGAACGTGAACAGAAAACCGAGCACGTTCAGCACGCGCCAGGTTTTGAACCACGCGACCGTGAACACGCCGAGATTCAACAGCGCGTAGTAAGTGAAGAGCGCGACGTAGTTGCCGCTGCCGGTCGAGACCAGGATCGGCGCGAGGAAGCCCCCGGCCGTGCCGATGACGGCAAGCGCCAGCGCGTTCTGTGCGACCGCCAGCACTGCTGCCGCGAGAGCGATGACAGCGAGCAATGCGAAGGCGAGCGACGTCGGCAGAAGTTGATACAGACGCGTCGCTGCAAAGACGGTGAGATACAGGCCGGCGATACCGCCGCCTTGCAGGAGCTGCCCGTAGACGGCGCGCCGCTCGCGCAGGCGCCAGCCCACGAAGAGCAGCGCGAACGCACCGAGCGCGAGTCCGAGGAAGCGCAGCTCGATCGGGAACATGCTGTTGTCGGCGGCGTATTTCGCGAGGAACGCGGCACCGAAAAACAGAATGACGATGCCGATGCGCGCGAGTGGATTGCCGCGCTTGAGCCAGGCCATGAACCCGGCAACGGCTCGGTCCACAGCGGAAGGTTCGAGCGGTGGCGCCGGGGCCGCGGGCGGCAGCCGTTGATCCAGCAAATCGGCTGCACGCATGGCAGGTCTCGGCACCTGCGGACCTTGCGTGGTCGCTGGCGGCGCACTCGCGGCCATCGCTGGTTTGGGCGCGGGCGCGGGAGCTGGCGCGGCGGTCGGCGTCGGCGCCTCACGCTCCTCGGCAGCGGCTCTCACGCCGGCGAGGCGTTGCTTGAGATCCGCGATCTGTTGATCGAGCGCTTCGGTGCGCGTGCGCAGATACAGGATCTGCGCGAACAGCGCCCCGAACAAGACGCCGGCGACGAATCCCGCGACACTTTGCTGGAGCGCGGCTCCGACCACGCCGAACAGGATCGCCAGTCCCCAGGTCACCCCTTGTGAAGAGGCTCGTTTTTCTGTCTGCATGCACGCACCCGCTACGGTGCGCGCATATTAGTGCCGCTCTCGTTCGCGCAGCAATGCAAGCGCGACCTTCTCCATCCGGGACGGCGACAGCGGCCCGCGCGGCACCAGCCGCTCGACCGCCTTCTCGCGCCACGCGTCGAACACGACCGGATTGATGTACGACTTGCGGCATACGGCGGGCGTGTTGCCGAGCGCCTCTGCGACATGCTTCGCCGTCGCAGCGACGCACCGATTGAACGCGCGCCCACTCACCTCGTCATCGGCGGACTGGCACGCGAGGAAGGCGAGCGCGCGGACCGTCGCGCCCCAGGTGCGAAAATCCTTGGCCGTGAAACCTTCGCCGTTGCCGCCCATAGCCTCACGCAAATAGTCGTTGACCATCCCGGAGTCGACCGGCTGGCGCTGACCATCGTCGTCGACATATTGGAACAGCTGTTGACCGGGCAACTGCTGGCAACGACGAATGATGCGCGCCAGGCGGCGATCGTCGAGCACTACCTCCTGCACCCGACCGCTCTTGCCCTTGAACGAGAAGAACGCGCGCCCGTCCTGCAGGAACTTCACGTGGCGGTCGCGCAGCGTCGTCAGCCCATAGGACTTGTTCGAGCGCGCGTACTCTTCGTTGCCAACGCGCAGCAGCGTGTCGTCGAGCAACCGCACGATGGTGGCCAGCACCTTGTTCTTCGGCAGGCCTGGCAGCGCGAGATCCTGCTTCAAGCGCCGGCGCAGACGCGGCAGCTGCGCGCCGAACTCGATCATGCGCGCGAACTTGCCGTTGTCGCGGGTCTCGCGCCACTGCTCATGGTAGCGATACTGCTTGCGCTGACGTGCATCGCGACCCGTCGCCTGCAAGTGTCCGCGTGGCTCGCGACAGATCCACACGTCGGTGTACGCGGGTGGAATCGCGAGCCGGCGGATGCGATCGAGGGTCCGAGGCGCCTTCACCGGGCGGCCGTTCGAACCGAGATACTCGAAGTGCGCGCCGCGGCGCTTGCGACGGATGCCAGGTTCGGTGTCGGAAACGTAGATCAGGCCGCTGGCGCGCGCGTGACGGCGCGCCTGGACGACAGTCGCAGGGAGTTCACCGTCAGCGGCCGGGGGCACGATGCCTCTGCAGCAGGCCCCAGCACAGCAGTGCGAGGCCGAGCACCAGCAGAATGTGGATCGCGCCGATCGCCAGCTTGAGGCCGAACCACAGCACGCCCCAGCAGACCATCATCGCGATTCCAAGCCAGACCAGCGGTTTCATCGCACACCTCGACAGCGCGTCACTCATGGCCGCAACGGGCGATTGACGGCGTCGGTTCCCTACTACACTCTGCGGGACGAAGCAGATAGCGAGATGCCGAAGGGGGAGCAATGAGTGCTTGGCTGCGGGGACTGGTCTTGGCCGCGGTGCTCGCGTGCGCGTCGGTGCAGGCCGCAGAGTCGCCGCCGATTCATCCGGCAATTCAGGCCGCCGTCGACAGTCAGGAGCGGCCGCCGAAAGATCGGGCGCGCGACGACAACCGGCACTACGCGGAGATTCTGGAATTCTTCGGCGTGCGGCCGGGGATGACTCTCATCGAGCTGTTCGGCGCCGGCGGTAACACCGCCGAGGTGCTCGCACGCGCAGTCGGGCCGAACGGCAAGGTGTACATGCAGAATCCCGACTTCTTCTACGAGCGCTTCGGCAAGAAAGCCGTCGACGAGCGCCTCGCAAATAATCGCTTGCCCAACGTCGTGCGCCTCGACAAGCCGCTCAACGCAATGGGGCTCGAGCCGAATTCTCTCGATGGCGCGGTCGCGTTCATGGTGCTGCACGACTTCTTCTGGTTGTCGCAGGATGTGCCCGGCGTCCTGAAGGACGTGCACAAGGCGCTGAAGCCCGGCGGCTGGTTCGGCGTCGTCGATCACGCGGCGCCCGCCGGCAGCGGCGCGGAGCACGCGAACGATCGCGACAAGGGCACGCATCGCATCGACGAGGCGTACGTGAAGAAGATCTTCGCCGAGGCGGGCTTCGTGCTCGAAGCGAGCAACGACGTGCTGCGCAATCCGGCGGACGATCGCAGCAAACCGTTCTACGACGAGTCGTTTCGCGGCAAGAGCACAGATCGCTTCGTGCTGCGATTCAGGAAGAAGAGCACCTAGTCATGCGTTCACTGTCACTTGTGTTGCTCGCCTCGCTCCTGTGCGCGACGGCCGCTACTGCGATGGAACGTCGCGCTTTGACGGCGGACGACATCAATGCGCTGCGTGAAGTCGACGATCCGCAGGTCTCGCCAGAGGGCGATTGGGTCGCGTACACAGTGCGCACCGCAGATCTGGTCAAAGACAAGCGCATCACGCACATCTGGATGGCGAGCTGGGACGGCCAACGCCAGCTGCAGCTCACACAGTCCGAGCACAGCGAGCACACGCCGCGCTGGAGCCCGGACGGCAAGTACCTTGCTTTCCTCACCGCGCGGGGCGATGACGAAGAGCCGGAACAGATCTGGCTGCTGGACCGCACTGGCGGCGAAGCGAGTCCGCTGACGGGGTTCAACGGCGAAGTCGTTGACTACGCCTGGTCGCCGGACGGCCAGAAGCTCGCATTGATCGTTGCAGACGAAGATCCGCGCAAGAAGAAGAAAGGCGAGGAGGACAAGACCCCGCCGTCGATCGTCATCGATCGCTTCTACTTCAAGGAAGACAAGACCGGCTACCTCGGCAACGAGCACCAGCATTTATATGTGTTCGACGTCGGCAGTCGCAAAGCGGAGAACCTGACGCCGGGCAACTACGACGAGGGCTGGCCGGCGTGGTCGCCCGATGGCCGGCAGATCGCCTTCTTCAGCAAGCGCGGCACCGATCCGGATCGCAGCGATCAGTTCGGCCTGTACGTGATCTCGGCGCAGCCCGGCTCGACGCCGCGGCTGCTTACGAACTTCCAGGGCGACAGCGGCGACAGCTCTTCGATGGCGCCGCCAAGCTGGCGTCCCGACGGGCGCGAGCTCGCGTTCATCGCCGCCGGCGATCCGAAGCTGATCTACTACTCGACCCATCACCTTGCAGTCGTCTCAGCCGACGGCGGCGCGCCGCGAATCCTGACGCGCTTGCTCGACCGCAACGTCATGTCCCCGGTGTGGGCAAGCAACGGCCGCGCGATCTACTTCCTGGTCGAAGACGACGGCAATCAGCATCTCGCGCGCATCGAAACAGGCAACAACCACGTCGACCGCATCGTCGACGGGCGCCGCGAAACCAGTGCGTTCGACATCGGCGGCAAGGGGCGCATCGCCGTGCTCGACGGCATCGTCGAAGCGCCGGAAGCCGTGTATGCGCTCGATGAGCGCCGCTATCGACGCCTCACGCATCACAACGACGAGTGGCTCGCCGACGTGAAGCTCGGGGCGACCGAAGAGATTTCCTACGAGTCCAAGGACGGCACGCGCATCAACGGCTTCGTCGTCAAGCCGCCCGACTACCGGCCGGGGCGCCGTTATCCGACGCTATTGTGGCTGCACGGCGGCCCGGTCTCGCAATACGCCAACTCGTTCTCGCTGAGCTGGCAGATCTTCGCCTCGAACGGCTATGTCGTGCTCGGCGCCAATCCGCGCGGCAGCTCGGGCCGCGGCGAATCGTTCGCTACCGCGATCTACGCCGACTGGGGCAACAAGGACACGGACGACGTGCTCGGCGCCGTCGATTACGCCGTGAAGCAGGGCTACGCCGATCCGGACCGGCTCGGCGTCGGTGGCTGGAGCTACGGCGGCATCCTGACGAACTTCGTGATCTCGAAAGACACGCGCTTCAAGTCGGCGACCAGCGGCGCGTCGATCTCCAACGTGCTGGCCGGCTACGGCACCGACATGTACGTGCGCGAGTACGAGGCCGAGCTCGGCACGCCGTGGAAGAACCTCGACGTGTGGCTGCACAACTCGTATCCGTTCCTGCACGCCGATCGCATCAAGACGCCGACGTTGTTCCAGTGCGGCTCTGCGGATTTCAATGTGCCGCTGCTGAACTCAGAACAGATGTACCAGGCACTGCGCAGCCTGGGTGTCGAGACACAGCTCGTGATCTATCCCGATCAGTTTCACGGCTTGACCAAGCCCAGCTACCTGCGCGAGCGCATGCAGCGCTACCTCGACTGGCACGGCAAGTATTTGCAGCAGAAGCCGCGCGGCGAAATCACCTCGCGGTAATCATTGCTGCTTGTAGACCTGCCCCGCCTTCATCACGAAGTCGACCTGCTCGAGCGCACGGATGTCCTCGAGCGGATCGCGCTTGACCGCGATGATGTCGGCGGCGAGGCCGGCCGCTAGCGCGCCGGTCTGATCCTTCAAGCCGAGCGCATCGGCACCGTTGAGCGTCGCGGCCTGTATCGCCTGCATCGGCGTCATGCCATAGCGCACCATGTAAGCCAGCTGCTTCGCATTGTCGCCGTGCGGATAGACGCCCGCGTCGGTACCGAATGTCAGCTTCACGCCGAGCCGCACCGCCTTGCGGAAATTCTCGCGCTGCGCCTCGGCGATCTCGCGGTCCTTGCGCAGGAATTCTTCCAGCTCGCCGCGCTTCGGCCCTTCCGCCTGCGTGTAGTCGCTGTTGTAGATGTCCATCGACAGGTAGATACCTGCCTTCCTCGCGAGCTGCAGACCTTCGTCGTCGATCAGGCTCGCATGCTCGACCGTGTCGACGCCCGCGCGAATTGCCGACTTGATGCCGGCTGCGCCGTGCGCGTGCACTGCGACTTTGCGGCCGGCCATGTGCGCTTCGTCGATGAGCGCCTGCATCTCCTGAAACGTGTACTGCTGGGCACCGGGTGTATCGCCCTTGGAGAACACCCCGCCGGTGCCGCAGAACTTGATCACGTCGACGCCGTACTTCACGTTGCGTCGGACGGCATGCCTCACACCGACGATGCCGTCGGCGACGCCGTCGCTGACCTCCTTGTATTCGGGCGCGAGCAGATTGGAATCGCAGTGCCCGCCGGTGATGCCGAGCGCCGGACCGGAAACCAGCATGCGCGGCCCGGGAATCTCGCCGTCGTTGATCGCATCGCGCACGGCGACGTCGCTGAAACCGGTCGCGCCCACGTCGCGAATGGTCGTGATGCCTGCCAGCAGCGTCCGCTGCGCGTACGCGGCGCCCTTCAGCGCCATTCGCGGCACGGATAGGCCGTAGCCAGCGTAGGGCGGCAAGGTTGGATCGCTGGTGATGTGGGTGTGAGTGTCGATGAGGCCCGGCAGCACGGTGTACGAGCTGAGGTCGACGATCTTTGCGCCGGCTGGAATAGCCACCGAGTCAGCGGAGCCGACCGCTTCGATGCGCCCGTCGCGCACGACGATGACTTGTCCGCCGAGAACCTTGCCGTTGGCGACGTCGACGAGTCGTCCGGCGCGGATGACGCTCACCGTCGATTCGACGGCTCGAGCGGCGCCGGCGAGCAGGCAGGCCGCAAGCCCTGCGATCGCGAGCGCCCTGGAAATATTCATTCTGCGCATTGTTGTTGACCTGTAGGTCGGGCTTCAGCCCGACTCTGACAAAAAGCTCTCAACATGTACTTCTGTCTTTTTATACAGCCTTGAGCCATCATAGCGCCCCTCATGAACGCGCACGTCCAGCTTGCGCCCGTCGAACCGTTCGGCGAGCGCCTGAATCCCGCTCAGTACGAAGCCGCTACGTACGGTGGCCCGAGCAGTGCCGGCTTCTCGGCGGGCCCGCTGCTCATCATCGCCGGCGCCGGGACGGGCAAGACCAACACGCTCGCACATCGAGTCGCGCATCTATTGCTCAAAGGTGTCGCGCCCGAGCGCATTCTGCTGCTGACGTTCACGCGGCGCGCAGCGCAGGAGATGTTGCGCCGGGCGGAGCGCATCGCTCACTCATATATGAATGTGAACAGCCATGGCAGCCGCCTGCTCTGGTCCGGCACCTACCATTCGATCGGCAATCGGCTGTTGCGCGAATACGCGCAGGTCGTCGGACTCGAGCCGTCGTTCTCGGTGCTCGACCGCGGCGACGCGGCGGACCTGCTCGACTTCCTGCGTCAGGAGCTCGGCCTGGCGAAGAAGGAAAAGCGCTTTCCGCGCAAGGACACGTGCCTTGCGATCTATTCCCATCGCGTCAACAGCGGGCAGCCGCTGGCCCGCACGCTCGAAGAAGTGTTTCCGTGGTGCAGCGACTGGGGCGACGAGCTGACCCAACTGTTCCGCCGCTATGTCGAGGTCAAGCACGCCCAGCAGCTGCTCGACTACGACGATCTGCTGCTCTACTGGCACATCCTCGTGCAGGAAGAGCGCGTCGCCCGCGAGATCGGCGGCCGCTTCGAGCACGTGCTGATCGACGAGTATCAGGACACGAACACGCTGCAGGCGCAGATCGTGTACGCGCTGAAGCCGAACGGCGCGGGGGTTTGCGTGGTCGGCGACGATGCGCAGGCGATCTACTCGTTCCGTGCCGCGACCGTCGACAACATCCTGGATTTTCCGCAGCGCTTCGCGCCGCCTGCGCACGTCGTCACGCTCGAACAGAATTACCGCTCGGTGCAGCCGATCCTCGACGCCGCGAACATGCTGATGAGCGACAGTCGGCGGCAATATCAAAAGCATCTGCGCTCCGACCAACCGGCAGCAAGCAAGCCCGCGTACGTCGCCGTGCAGGACGATCAGGCGCAGGCGCTCTACGTCGTCGAGCACGTGCTCGCCGCGCGTGAGCAGGGAACACTGTTGCGTCGCCAAGCCGTGCTCGCGCGCAGCGCGCATCACACGGACATGCTCGAGCTCGAGCTGCTCCGCCGCAACATTCCGTACGTCAAATATGGCGGGCTGAAGTTTCTCGAAGCGGCGCACGTCAAAGATGTGCTCGCACTGCTGCGGTGGGCCGACAACCCGCGCAATCGCATCGCCGCGTTCCGCGTCCTGCAGCTGCTGCCGGGCGTCGGACCCGCGACCGCCGATCGCTGCCTGAAAGTTTTCGAAGCCAGTGGCTACGCGTGGCCGATTCTTGCCGAGTACCGCATGCCGGCGGCGGCAGAAACGGAGTGGTCGACGTTGACGGAGCTGATGGCGGATCTGATGAATGCGCGCGAGTGGCACGGTCAGCTCGGCCGCCTGCGCAAGTGGTACGAGCCGCAGCTCGAGCGCATCTACGACGCAGCCAAAGTCCGCTCGGGCGACATCGAGCAACTGGAACGGTTGTCGGGTCAGTACGCGAGCCGCGAGCAGTTCGTGACGGAGCTGACGCTCGATCCGCCGCAGGTGACGGGCGATCTCGCGGGCGATCCGCTGCTCGACGAGGACTACCTGATTCTTTCCACCGTGCACTCTGCGAAGGGGCAGGAGTGGGATTCGGTGTACGTGCTCAACGTCTCCGACGGCAATTTCCCGAACGAGCATGCCGCGGGCCGGCCCGATCTGGTCGAAGAGGAGCGCCGGCTCCTCTACGTTGCGATGACCCGCGCGAAGCGCGATCTGCATTTGATCGCGCCGCTCAAGTACTACATCACGCAGCAGAGCCGCACCGGCGATGCACACGTTTACGGTGCGCGCAGCCGCTTCATGACGGAGCAACTGTTGACGCAGTTCGAGCAGAAGGCTTGGCCTGCAGCGCGAGAATCCGCGATTCGTGCTCTGGACACGAAGACCAATGTGCGGGTGGATGCGGCAGCGGCGCTGCGCGCCATGTGGGAATAGCCTCGATCAACGGTGGCGTGCGATCCACTCGTCGACTGTCGCACGCGCATCGGGCTCGGCGGCCACCTCCTTGCGTGCAGTTGTAATCTCCCACGTCAAGCCGCTGCGATCGTCGAAGTAGATCGACTGCTGATCACCGTGATCCTCGTGCCGGATCTCGAAGCCCGCGGCCTGCAACTTGCGCTCCCAGGCCGCAAGCTGCGTCTTGCCCGTGGTCGTAAGCGCGAAGTGCGGCAGGTCCATGGCCGGCGGTCGAGTCTTCTTCGCACCATGCCGCGCGCAGAGTGCGACCTGCCCATCCTGGCCCAGGCCGAAGATCATCATCAGCCAGGGCGCGCCATCCCAATCATCGCCGGTGTGGGCAGCGAGCAACGGCAGTCCGAGCGTCTCGGCGAACAGCTGGTATGCGCTCTGCGCATCGTGCACCGGCACCGCGACGTGATCGAACCGCAGTGAGGGCGGGTTGCTGGTGACGCTCTTCATGGTGTTCCTCCGGCGCAGCGGGGTTGAGCATAGCCCCGTGCCGGTGCTAAATGAACGCCCGATGGAACGCAATCTCATCGTCTGCTTCGACGGCACGAGCAATCAGTTCGGCGCGAACGACACCAACGTCGTGCGCCTGGTGCAAGCGCTGGAGCGCTGCGACGAACGCCAGATCGTCTACTACGATCCCGGCGTCGGCACGCTGCCGGAGCCCGGCTTGCTGACGGCGGCGGCGCAGCGGATCTCGGAGATCTTCGGTCTCGCTTTCGGTGTCGGGCTCACCGCGAAGATCGAGCGCGCCTACGCTTTCCTGATGCACAACTGGCAGCCGGGCGACCGCGTATTTCTCTTCGGTTTCAGTCGCGGTGCGTACACGGCGCGGGCGCTCGCCGGGCTGCTGCACATGTTCGGCCTGCTCGCGCCGAGCCACGAGAACCTGCTGCCGTACGTGATGCGGTTGTTCCGCGGCTCGCGTCGCGTCGCGGACCAGGAGTCGAAGATCTGGCGCGTGAGTGCGCAGTTCCGCAACACGTTTGCGCGCGATGCCGGCGTCGAACACCGTCGGTTTCGCGTGCACTTCGTTGGCGTGTGGGACACCGTCGCGTCGGTCGGCTGGATCTGGGACCCGGTGAAATTCCGCTATACGGCTGCGAACCCGAGCATCGTGACCGTCCGCCACGCCGTCGCCATCGACGAACGGCGCAGCTTCTTCCGGCAGAATCTGTTTGCCGCGGACGTGCGCGGCCAGAACCTGCTCGAGCTCTGGTTCCCCGGCTCGCACTCCGACGTCGGCGGCGGTTATCCGGAAAGTTACGGCGGACTGTGGCGCGAGCCGTTCACGTGGATGGTGGACGAAGCGAAGAAAGCGGGACTGCTGACCGATCCGGGGCGCGAGCAACGCGTGTTGAATCGAGTGCCGGTGCCGGAGCAACCGTGGAGCGAACCGCTGCACGAATCCTTGACGGGGGGGTGGTGGTGGGCGGAGTTCTTTCCGAAGCTGCGCTACAACAATCGCGTCGGCCGTCGCTTGCCTTCGTTCGGTCTCGGCCGACACCGGCGCATCGAGTCTGGCGCGCTGCTTCATCGCAGCGTCCTCCAACGCATGGAGAGCGTCGGCGGTTATGCACCGCCGAATCTGCCCCGGAAGCAGTCGATGACGCGATTGGTTCGGGACACTGAGGACGTCATACGTGTGTGAGAACGCCGATCATCCTCGTGTGCGTGCTGGTGTGCTGCTCGCGTGCCTACGCCAAGGAGGACATCGAGTTCGTGGCCGAGCATCTGCCGGAAGTCGCGATGGACAATCGCTACGCGACGTTGCCGGTCTGGACTACGACCCCGTCGAATTCTGACGAGAACTGGACGTTCGCCGCGCAAGGCTCAGTGAGCCGCGCTAGCTCCGCGGGTCTGGAGATCGCCGGGCCGATGCTGTCTGCCGCTGCGTCGCGCACAATTTTCACGCACTGGACCCTCACCGCGTTTGGCTTCGCGGATCCGCTAAGTTTCTCCGGCGGCGACGAGCGCTCGCTGCAAACGTTGTTCGCGCCCTCAACGCCGATCGAGCGTCCCGTGGCTGCGCGCTTCGAGGGACTCGATGGCAGCGCGAATCACTACGGCGCGGGGTTGGCATTCTCCACGGCATCCGACCGCGGGTGGCTCGGCTCGCATCGCTGGGTCGGCGGGTTCCTCGTCGAGGAAGTCCAGCTGCGCGATTACGCCTGGAACTTCACGATCCTCGCGGGGCCCGCGGCGGGCACCACCGGACGCATCGACTTCGACAACGACTATCGGCACGTTACGCCGTTCGCAGGCCTGCAAATCGTGCGCGAGCGCGGCGACTGGATTTTTTCGCCGCACGCGCTGATCGCGCTGCCGCTTCCCCGACGCGGTTGGGTCGGACACATCCAGACGGCCGAGTTCGATCTGCACGGCGACACAGCCGACGTGGGGAACGGCAAGCATTTCGGCGATCCGTCCGTCACGCTCGGTCTCGACGTGACGTATCGGCCGGCGCACCTGAGCTTCGATGTCGGCACGGCGCTGTCGCAAGCCTTCATCGAGCCCGTCATTCACAAGGGCATCGACCGCAACTGGGTGCTCAGCGTGCGCTGGCAGCACTGAGCCCGCGCGTCACTCTTCCGTGACGACCGCCGTCATCCGGATCGAGATCAGAATCTCGCCGAGCTCCGGCCCGAGCCGCGCGACGGAGCGAACCGGCGGATCCTTCGGAAAGAACTTCGCATACGCCTCGTTGAAGCCGCCGAAGTCTTCCGGTCGCGCCAGCAATCCCTGGACTTCGACGACGTCCGTGAGCTTGGCGCCGGCGGCGCGCAGGATGTTCTCGCAGTTGATCAGCGCCTGCCGCGTCTGATCCTGGATCGTCGGGCCGGCCACCTTCTTCGTCTGCACATCGATGCCCGCCACGCCGGTCACGTAGATCGTCGGCCCGACTCTGACGGCCTGGCTGTACAACGGGTTCGAGGGTGCGTCCGGGGTACGAATGATCTCTCGCTTCATCGAGTGAGCCTTTGGTGATTCGCCGCCGGCCTGCTCGATGAAGAACAACGCGCAGCACAGGACGGCCGAGGTGAATGTCAGCAAGCGCTTCACCGCTATAAACTAGGGTCGCGGCGCGCGCAAATCCTGGGCGAACGCCGGGATTTCTCCGGGATCGCAGTACCACTGTGCAGTTCGCAATCAATCCTAATCAGAGGGGGGACCTGGAAAATGACGCTTCGAATTTTCGCTGCGCTGGTCGCAGTGTGCAGTCTCGCGAGCCTGCAGGCCGCGCGCGCGGACGCGCCAACGGCGCCGATTGCGGCACCCGCCAGCCATTCACAGCTCGCTTACACCAGCTACTACGTGCTCGATCAGAAGCGTGCGCTGGATTTCTACGTCGGCCTGCTCGGCATGGTCGAGCGTCAGCGCATCACGCCGAGCCCCGGCGTGACGGAGATCGTGCTCGGCTTCGACAAGGAGCCGAACACTCCCGGCATCCTGCTGATGCACAAGGCCGACCGCACGACGCCGTACCAGATCGGCGACGGCTTCAGCCGCACGATCATTCACGTGTCGGATATCAAGGCGATCGTGCAAAAGCTGACGCAGGCCGACGTAACGATCGTGCGGCCGCCGACCGAAGTGGCCAGCTTGAAGCTGACCTATTCGCTGGTGCGCGATCCGGATGGCTGGATGATCGAGTTCATCCAGACGCAGTAAGGCATCTCTACGCGAAGGGGCCGAGCACGCGCTCGCACAGCGCCGAATCGTTGTACTCGGTGATCTCGACGATCTTGCCGTCGCGCAGCCGGTAGATCAGGCAGTACTCGTTGTTGTAAGGGACACCGGTCTTCGAGGTCATTTCGCCGCGGGCCTCGATCACGACGACGTCGCCGTCGGCGATGAAGCGCAGCGGGATCGTCTTTCTCGTGCCCGTCGTACGCTCGCGCACGACGCCGAACAGATCGCGCAGGACTGACTGCTTGCCCGTAAACGTCCGCGACCACGAATTCTGCCCGCTGACGCGCATCACCACGTCGTCCGCCAGATGCTCGACGAACAACGCGCCGTCGCCGGCCGCGACGCGCTCGAAGATCTGCTGCAACAATCGCTTGTTCTCTGCGGCGCTCATGGCCGTATTATCCGGTACATGACCTCGCCGTCGCTAGAATTCTGGTTCGAGTTCGCCAGCACGTACTCGCACGTTGCCGCACAGCGAATCGAAGCAGTCGCTCGCGCTGCCGGCGTGCCGGTCGTGTGGCGACCGTTTCTGCTCGGACCGATCTTTCGTCAGCAGGGCTGGAACGATTCGCCCTTCAATATCTATCCGGCGAAGGGCGTGTACATGTGGAAGGACCTGGAGCGGCAATGCGCGAAGCACGCCGTGCCGTTCCGCAAGCCGAGCCAGTTCCCGCGACCGAGCCTGCTGGCGACGCGGATCGCGCTGACGCTGGAGTCTTCGCCGACGCTCGTCGGCGAATTCGTCCGCCGCGTCTACCTCGCGAATTTCCGCGACGATGCCGATACGACCAGCAACGATGTCATTCGCGGCGTGCTGCAGTCGATGGCACTGCCCGACGCAGACGCGGTGCTGGAGCGAGCGACCTCGAACGATACGAAGGAGCGCCTGCGTCAACGCAGCGACGAAGCCGTCGCGCGCGGCATCTTCGGTGCGCCGACATTCCTGATCGGCGACGAGCTGTACTGGGGCAACGATCGGCTCGAAGACGCCCTCGCCTACTGCACCGGCTTGCGGTCTTCGTGACGCAGCGGCAAGCGTAGCGAGAGCGTG
>DATNFA010000155.1:0-48799 GCA_035606615.1 Steroidobacteraceae bacterium | reverse complement strand
CGCGTCGAACACGCTGGCTCCCTTCACCGTGTAGCTCACTCCGGCGTAGCGATCGTCGAGTCCGTTTGCCGGTGTGGTCAGGAATTTGTCGGCCCAGCCGTTGAAGGGATGCAGCGTCGCGATCGGCGTCGCGAACCCTGTAGTGCCATCACCCTGCAGCACTTCATTGCCGAGCTTGAGGCCATACCGCCCGAACGTGCCGGTGATCTCCGCCAGGAAGTAGTCGAGATCGAAGCGCAGCGGGTTCGAGCCATAGTCGCTCTGTTGCGCATACGAGGCGGCGTAGCCGAGCTTCAAGGATCCGATGGCACGTTCGCCGCTCAGTCGCGCACCGTACGTAGCCGTCGAAACGCGCACCGGATTGAGTGCAGCCGCCTGTGCTGCCGACAAACCTGGGAAGTCGGTGAGCGGCTCGAAGTCGAGCACGTAAGCAAACGCGGAGAGCTTGGCGATCCGCAGTTGCCATGCGACGTTGCCGAGCCATCCGTCGCCGTGCCAGCGGCCTTGCGGCGAATCCGGACCGAATACGCGGTTGACCTGGTTGAGGTACGTCGCATCGACGATCAGCGTGGGCACGCTCTTGTTGACTACACGTACGGCGTCGAAGGTCTGCTCGTTCTGTCGCCAGCCGACATTGCCGACGAATCGCTGATCGTCGAGCAGGATCCGCTGGCGACCGAGTGTGAGTGTCGTGCCACGCAGCGTGGTGTTCGTGAGCTGCAGGCGGTTCACTTCGTAGCTTTCCGGATCGGCTACCACGGGGAAGGCAGTAAGCGTCGGGCGTGCCGGGTCAGGGCGATAGTCCCCACGGAGCGGCGTCACGAACTCTCCCTCCGCGAGCAGCGTCGTGCTCCATGCCTTACCGGATTCGAAGCCCGCTCGCAGCCGCAAGGTGATGGCGTCGGCATCTTCGGCGAGCGGCGTCTGGTCGACGAACTCCGCACGCATGCGGGCATCGATGATCGGCTCCCACGTCTTGAAGCTGTCGGGGAGTGGGGCGGCGTCTTGCGCGCAGGAATCGATCGAGGTCGTGCTTCCCCACAGTGCGAGCGCGAGCAGGGAACCTGCCTTGATTTTCATAGCGCCCGGAATCGTACCGGTGTCATTGGGGGAGTCCGCTAGGTTGGCGTTTGTATCGAACTATACTTTGGAATGCACGGCGAACAGCAGATCCACTGGAGCCTGACCGACGAGTGGGCGTGGAGCGATGCTCACGTGCTCCCTGGCGCTGTGGACGTCGCAGTCATCGGCGGTGGCATTGTCGGCTGCTCGGCTGCGTATTTCCTCGCACGCGAAGGTCTGCGCGTCGCTGTCTTCGAAAAGGGCCGGATCGCCGGCGAGCAATCCGGAAGGAATTGGGGCTGGGTGCGGCAGCAAGGCCGTTCACCCGTCGAACTTCCTCTGATGATGCGCAGCCTGCAACTGTGGCTGGAGCTGCGCGAGGAGCTGGGCGACATCGGCTTCAAGCAAGGTGGATCGCTCTACCTCGCGCGAGACGCCGTGGAACTGGCGCAGCTGCAGAAGTGGTTGAGCGTTGCACGCGAACATGGTCTCGACACTCGACTTCTCGATGCGCAGGAACTCGCAGCAATCCTGCGAACCGATGATCGGCGCTGGAGCGGAGCACTGCACACCGCGAGCGACGCGCGAGCCGAACCCAGCCGCGCGGCGCCTGCGATCGCTCGCGCCGCGCAGCGCCGCGGCGCGCAGATCTTCAGCCACTGCGCGGTGCGTGGCATCGATCGCCTAGCGGGTCGCGTTCAGGGTGTGATTACCGAGCGAGGCCGGGTCGCGGCATCGATGGTCGTCTGTGCCGGCGGTGCATGGACGGGCAGCTTCTGCCGATCGATGGGCATCACGTTCCCGCAATTGACGGTTCTCGGCACAGTTGCGCGCACGGCTCCGACCCGCGAGATCCTCGAGGGAGAGGCTTGGTGCCCGGCCATTGCGATCCGCCGTCGAGCGGACGGCGGCTACACCGTTGCGCATGGCGGCTCGTTCCTCCATTCAATGACCCCCAGCACGCTGCGGCACGCCCGCAAGTTCTGGCCGGCCCTGCTCCAGGATCACGAATCGATCCGGGTTCGCCTCGGGCGGGGATTCTTCGAGGCGCTGCGCACCCCTGCGAAGTGGGGGATGGATGAGGTTTCGCCCTTCGAACGCCAGCGGATATTGGATCCGGAGCCTGAAAAGCAGGTCCTCCAGCAGATGCGAACCGCCCTCGAGCGTTGGTTTCCGGAAATTGCACCCGCCGCGTTCGTGGAATCCTGGGGTGGAATGATCGAGTCCTCACCCGACGTTCTGCCGGTGATCTCGCACGTCGACGGACACGAAGGTTTTCTGGTCGCCAGCGGTTTCAGCGGGCACGGCTTCGGCATTGGCCCCGGCGCCGGTAAACTCATCGCTGACATGGTCCGGGGCGTCGCCGACCGTGCCGAGATGCGGGCCTTTCGGTTGCAGCGGTTCTTCGACGGCTCGCCGATCTGCCCAGGCCCGTCGATCTGAACAGGTGCCTCAAGTGAACTCCAACGAGCTCCAACCGTCTCTTGCGCCGCGTTTCTACAGCAGTGAGAGCGTATTCGCGCTGGAGCGCGAACGCCTGTTCCACGCGCAGTGGTTTTGCGTGGGACGCGCCGAGCAGCTGCAGTCCCAAGGTGATTGTCTGCACGTGCACGTCGCGGGCGAAAGCGTTTTGATTCTCCGGCAGCAGGACGATTCGCTGCGAGCGTTCTACAACGTGTGTCGCCATCGCGGCAGCCGGCTCGTGCGCACGCTGCCTCTGCCGGATCCAGACCAGCCCTCGGCGGCCTGTTCGACTTCAATGTCGACCGGGATCGTGTGTCCTTATCACGCGTGGAGCTACAACCTCGACGGCTCGTTGCGCGCAGCGCGCTACGTGCAGTTCGACTCGACCTGTCCGAAGGAAGGCTTCTCCCTCGTGCCGGTCCATCTCGATACCTGGGGCGGCTTCATCTTCGTGAACCTCGCAGCCACGCCGGCGCAGTCGCTGCACGAGCAGGTCGCGGTGCCCAGAGCCAAGCTGGAGCGCTACCCGCTGAACGATCTGCGTCGTGGCGCGCAGCTCATCTATGACGTGCGCGCCAACTGGAAGGTGATCATGGAGAACTACAACGAGTGCTATCACTGCGGGCCTTTACACCCGGAGTTGTGCGCGCTCGTTCCAGCCTTCCGCGAGCGCGGCGGCGCAGGTCTTGACTGGGACGACGGCATTCCTCATCGCGCCGGTGCCTGGACCTTCACCCTGAGTGGCACATCGAATCGCGCGCCGTTCACCGGGCTGTCGGACAAGGAGAAGACTCATCACAAAGGGGAAGTTGCCTATCCGAATCTGCTGCTGAGTGCTGCCGCGGAACACATCGCGGCCTTCACACTCTGGCCGACGGGTCCGGAGCACACGCGTATCGCCTGTGAGTTCCTGTTCCATCCGGACGAGATCGCGAAGGCGCACTTCGATCCGGCCGACGTGGTCGATTTCTGGGACGTGGTCAATCGGCAGGACTGGCAGATCTGCGAATCGGTGCAGGACGGAATGCGCTCGCGCGGTTTCCGCGGCGGCTTCTACGCGCCGATGGAAGATCCCAGTCTCGACATCCGGCGCTATCTCGAGCGGCACCTCGGCGACCTGTCCCAGGTGAGCTGAGAACGCGCGCGTGACATCCCGTTACGACGCAGTCGTCATCGGTGCAGGTCACAACGGACTGACGACAGCGTTCTATCTCGCGCGGGCCGGCCTTCGCACGCTCGTGCTGGAACGGCGCGAGGTTGTCGGCGGCTGCTGCGTCACCGAGGAAATCGATCGCGACGCGGCGCCGGGGTGTCGCGTCTCCACCGCCTCGTACATGGCGAGCATGTTGCGTCCGGAGATCATCCGCGACCTGCAGCTCGACCGACACGGATTGAGAATGATCGCGGCGGAACCCACGGTCCAGGCCGTGATGCCCGACGGCGTAGTCCTGCCGTGGTGGAGCGACCGCGAACGCATGCGCCAGCTGCTGATGCGCGTTGCGCCGAAGGATTGCGACCGCTTCCTGTCGCTCGACATCCGCCTCAGCGAACTGGCACGCCACCTCGAACCGCTCTTCATGCAGGCGCCCCCAGACTTGCAGCGCAGTGGCTTCGCCGGCCTGGGCGAACTGCTGCGGTTCGGCTTGAAGTTTCGCCGGGTGAAGGGCCGCCAGCTCGCGGATCTGATCGCCTTCGCCACCGGCAGCCTCGGTGAATTCCTCGACCGCTCACTCGAATCGGCACACCTGAAGTCCCTGGTGCTGTCGAACAGCCTCTACGGCAAGCACGGCGGTCCGTACGATCCCGGTACTTTGTTCGGACTGCTGTTCCATCTGCTCGCCGGCGGTTCCGATGCGAAGCAAGGATTCGTCGGGCACGTGATGGGCGGAATGGGCGCCATCACGCAGGCGATGGCCGCTGCCTGCAAGGCGAAGGGAGTCGAGATACGCACTGCTTCAGCCGTGCAGCGAGTGGCGATCCGATCAGGTCGCGCAACAGGCGTGGTGCTGGCGGACGGTTCGCAGGTCGACGCAGCTGCGGTGGTGTCCAACGCGGATCCGAAACGCACATTTCTCGATCTCGTGCCGGCCAATGAGCTCGACGATCAGTTCCGCGCTGACGTGCGCGGGATCAAGATGGACGGACCTTGCGGCAAGCTCAATCTGGTGCTGGGCGAAGAGCCTCAGTTACTGGGCGGCGATCCCGACGCCGACACTCTGCGCAACGCACAGTTCACGCTCGTACCCTGGCTGGAAGGGGCCCAACGCTGTTACGAGAGTGCGCGACAGGGCAGGGTACACGAGCGCCTCTGGATCGATTGTCTGGTGCCCTCGCTGCTCGATCCGTCCCTCGTGACGCCAGGTCGGCACGTCATGACCTGCTTCGTGCAATACCTTCCTGGCAAGCCGACGGAAGGTTGGGAGACAGCGCGCGAGCCGCTGCTACGACAACTACTCGCGCACCTGGCCGAGTATGTGCCAGCAGTGCAGCGCTCGCTGGTAGCGAGCCGTCTTTACACTCCTGCGGATCTCGAAAGCACGTTCGGCATCACCGAAGGCAACATCTTCCATGGCGACTTGCGGCCGGATCAGTTGTTCTTCATGCGACCGCTGCCGGCGTACGCGCGCTACGCGACGCCGATTCGTGCGCTGTACCTGTGTGGCGCGGGCACGCACCCGGGCGGCGGCGTGACCGGTGCTCCCGGGTTCAACGCGGCACACCGGATCCTGTCCGACTTGCGGCGCGCATGAGCGGCGCACGCGCGGTCCCGGTGCGCTACCGGATCCTCGGCGTGCTGTTCGTGTTGAGTTTCGTCAACTACCTGCTGCGTAACAATCTATCGATCGCGATTCCGAGCATCCAGGAGGAGTTCAGTTTCAGCAACGCCGAGCTCGGCTGGATCCTCGGCAGCTTCAACTTCAGCTATGCGCTGCTGCAGATTCCCGGCGGCATCTTCGGACAGATCTACGGTCCGCGCCGCGCGCTCACGTTCATGGCCTTGTCCTGGGGCGTGCTCACGTTCCTGACCGGCTTCGTTCCGGCGCTGATGGCCGCATCGGCCACCGGTGCGATGGTGTCTCTGCTCGTCATCCGTGTGTTCCTCGGCGCTACCAACGCCCCGCTGTTTCCGATCACGGCGGGTGCCTTCGCCAATTGGTTTCCCGCCGGCCGCTGGGCTTTCCCGAACGCGGCACTAAGCGTCGGCCTGGTGCTCGGGCAGGCAGCAATCGGTCCGATCGTGACGGCGCTGATCGTGAAATACGGCTGGCGCGAATCGTTCTATCTGTTCGCGCCACTCGGTTTGCTCATTGGCGCGTGGTGGTATTGGTACGGCCGTGATAGGCCCGCGCAGCATCCGGCCATCACCGACGAAGAGGTGCGCTTGATCGAGGGCGACCAACCTTCTCGCGAACCTGCAACGCGAGAGCGCGACGCCTGGCGCCGCATGCTCGTGCATCGCGACGTGCTGCTGCTCGCTGCCAGCTACTTCTGCATGAACTATGTCTTCTACATGTTCGCGCAGTGGCTGTTCACCTATCTCGTCAAGGCGCGCGGCTTTTCGCTCCTCGAAAGCGGTTGGCTGTACGTGCTGCCGTTCGCGACCGGAGCGGTGCTCGCGGGCCTCGGCGGGCTCACGTGCGATGCGCTGTGCAAACGGATCGGCGCAACGTGGGGCTGCCGGTTACCCGCGATGACCGGGCTGATCCTCGTGGCCGCTTTGCTGATCGCCGGCGTCTACGCGTCGAACCCGTACCTGGCCGTGGGATTGCTTTCCCTGTGCTTCGGCTTCACCCAGTTCACCGAAGGCGCATTCTGGTCGGCGGCGACGTATGTCGCTGGTCCACACACCTCAGCAGCCACGGGCGTCATGAACACGGGCGGCAACGCTGCAGGCTTCCTTGCCCCGGTGGTTGGTCTGATGGTGGATCATCTCGGCTGGTTCGCGACGCTCGCCAGCGGATCGGTCTTCGCGGTGACCGGCGCTGCTTTGTGGCTGTTCATCCGGATCCGCCCTGCGCTCGAAGGCCGACGTTAGGATTGGCGAATGTCGACGAGAATCTCGTCCACGAAGATCGCAGGCTCTTCCCAGGGGTGATTCGGCCGCAGTCCTGCATCGATGACACGCCGCACGAGCTGAAGGTCTAGCGGTACGCAGAACTCGAGGCGCGTGGTCGAAACGCGTGACACTTTGCCGACCTCGCCGTGCGCAGGCTTCGCGCCCTCTATCGGCTGATACTGCTCCGTCCCGCCGGCGATCCACCAGGCTGAGCAGTCGTACCGACCGTAACGCAGCGGAACGACGGCGCAGATGCCGGCGAGGACTCGGTCCACCGCATCCTGCGGAAGATAGGTCGCGATTCGATAAGCCTGCTGAAAGGCCATGGTTCGCTCCTCAACACTAATGTGCGTCACAGATGAGCGGATCGCGTATGGAGTAGTAGTAGGTGTTCAGCTTCTCGCTCCAATCGGTGCCTCTGTCAAGCTGACTCGTCCGCGCCTAATCGCCTAACCGGGCGCGAAAATCGCGCACGTAGAAGTGTCCGCACGTTGACAGTCTCGCTGCGGCGGTGCGCCGAGAATGCCTCCGTACTGGCAACCGCAGCAGCAAGAGAGCCTCGTCATGAGCATCAAGTACTACACGCACTTCAGACTCAAGGGGAGCGAGCCCGGTGTCCCGACGGAATACCGCGGCGTCGTCGAGCTGAATCAAGCTCTCTCGCGGAGCGATCCGAGAGCAGCCGCAGCGGTCGTTGCCAGGAGCTTCGAATGCGAGTCCAGTGACGTCAGCGTCCTGCAGTGGTCGCGCTTGCAGTGAGCCGCTACGCTTTGTCCGCGTAGATCAGTCGTCCGGGGCCGAGCCGCTGCATGACTTCTTCCAGGCTGGAACCCGAAACCGCGAAACATCCGAGACTGCGCCCGAGCGCCGCGCGGCTTCGGGCCATCTGCTCACTCACATACCACGCGCTGTGGACGACGATTGCTCTGGCGGCGGCGTTGCTGTTGGTCGGGTCGAGGCCCTCGAGGCGAATCGAATGGCCATGGACGCCGACATATCGGTCACCGGTGAGATACGCGCCCGCGGAGGTCGCATTCGAGTGTGGCTCGTTCGAGAAGTGCTCGAGCCACCCCGTGTGAGCGGGATCGGATCCTTTGCCGTGCGCGACCAGGTGCACGCTCGCCGCGCCGTCGGCGAGCCTCATCAGGTGAAATCTTGGTGCTCGCGACGGCAGAGAAAAATCGGCGATCCCGATGATGTCGCGCTGAACGATTCGCTCGCGATGCTGTTCCAGCGCACCGAGGGCGCGCTGCAACAGATCGGGATTCAGCTCGCCATCGGCCCTCTCCGCAAGGACAGGTGCGGCTGAGGCCGCGGCCGCGGACGCCGCACCGCACAGAGCAGCTCCAAGTAAAAACCGACGCGAAAGTATCAAAGACGTCACCCTGCGATGTGGGTAGGCTCGGGAGACTTCATTGACTGCCCGAAGCTCATTTCGTTCCCGCCGAACGCGGAGCATTCATCAGATTGAGTGTCGCGACGCTCATCGCCGAGCATGGCTACTGGATCCTGGCCCTCGGCTGCCTGCTGGAAGGCGAGACGGTGCTGGTGCTCGCGGCACTCGCCGCGCATCGCGGCTATCTCAATCCCGTGGCGGTGGTCACGATTGCGATGGTGTGCGCCTTCATCAGTAACCAGTTCTTCTTCTGGCTCGGACGGCGCCACGGCACCGCGCTCCTCGAGCGTTGGCCCGTCCTCGCCAGGCACTCGGAGAAGATTCGTCGGCTCATCGACCGCCATGCGTCGCTGGCCGTCGTCGCAATGCGCTTCGCCTACGGCACGCGCATCGCCGGTCCCATCCTGCTCGGTGCGTCGTCGATGCAGCCACTGCGCTATCTCGTGTTGAACGCACTGTCCGCGATCGCGTGGGCATTGCTGATCGGCGCCGCCGGCTGGTTCTTCGGCGAGGCGGCCGAAGCGATCTTCGGCCATCTCGCACACGTCGAAGGTTGGCTGTTCGGCGCACTACTCGCCGCACTGGTTGCATGGCGCCTGATTCGGCGCCGTTCGCTGCAAGCCTGATCAGTTGAGCCGGGAGCGGCCACGGCCCTCCGCAGGTCCGGCAACCAATGTAAACTAGCGCTTCTTTCCCGGATCCTTCCAGCGCTCGACCAACAGGGCGCTGAGTGCGCCCATTGCGACGAGAATCGCGATCGCTCCGCCGTGCGCAAACATGACGTGCGAATAGCCGCCGTCCCAGCAGAACAAGCGCAGTCCCGCGTCGCCCATCCCGCCGACAGCCAGGCCGCACAGTGCACCCGTCAGTGCCGGCCGGTTCGGCAATGCGCGCGCGACGAGCCACGCTGGCGCGATCAGTGCCGGGAGTGAGAAGGCCATCGTCATCGAAATGCATTCGCGGATCCATAGCATCCAGGTCTGCAGCGGCACGGCCGCCTCGTTGCGCGACGTGGCGTTGACAACGAGAAAGCCGATGACGGCGATCGTCGCGAGCACGATCAAGGCTCGCCTCGACCACTCGCGTCCAGGAATCGCCTCGCGGAAGGCCGCGGCCAGCACCGCCAGGCTCAGCACGCTTTCGATGACGGAGAGCGTCCACAACGAGCGCGGCGCGAGCAATGCGTTCGTCTGCCAATGCCAGAACAGCGGCATGCCCACCAGCAGAACAATTGCGACTGGAAGGAGCGCCAAGGCACGCCGCGCCGGAGTGGCGAGTGGCCGCACCGGATGCAGATCGCGCTTTACAGCTTCGAAGAGCGCATCGGGCATGCGAGTCTGGCTCATCACGCTCTCCTCACCGTCGCACTCAGCGCCACACGCAGCGCCTTGGTCGCGCGACTCGAACGCAGCTTGGCCGCCATTATCGTGATCCCGAGCCGGGCGGCGATCGACTCGAAGCTGCAGCCGAAGACGTGATGCAGCAGCCACGGCTCGCGCACCGCATCTGGCAACCGTGCGACTGCCTTCTCCATATCCATGGCTTCAGCCGACGGCATGCCGCTGGCTGGATCAGTGACCGGCAGATCGCCGTCGACGTCGAACAACGCAGCTTCCTGCGGCCGCAAGACCGCAGCACGCCGACCCCGTGCGGCAACATGGCGGGCGATGCCAAACACCCAAGGTCGCACTGGAAGGGGAGGCGTATACGTGCGGCGCGAGCGATGCATCTCGAGAAACGTCTCTTGCACGAGATCGTGAACCGAGCCGTGGTCACGATGCGTCCGCGCGAAGTAGCCGCGAACATCGCCGACCAATGCGGCGTACAGCTGCTCGAATGCACTGAAGTCGGCGTTCTGATACGCCGCCATCAGGCCGATCAGTCTGGCTTCGTCTGCCGGCTCATTCGGAGACGGTCCGCTCATGGAAAAGATCCTAACACCGACACCTTTTGCGCTGAATCGCGAAGTAGTGATTGAAACCAACAATTGGGAGCGCGCTTCGATGCGACACCGCCTCATGAGGCGGCCGGGATGGTTCCTGGCCGCGTGGATTCTCTTTGCCCCCAGCGCACCGGCGCAGGACACCTTCCAGGATTGTCCCGACTGCCCGCGCATGGCGAAGATCCCGGGTGGCACTTTCACGATGGGTTCGCCGGAGAGCGAGCGTGAGCGGCGGCGCTTCGAAGGACCACGCAGCAACGTCACCGTCGCATCCTTCGCGATCGGCGCCACCGAAGTGACCCGCGGGCAATACGCGGCGTTCGTTGCGGACACGAAGCGATCAACCGCCGGCTGCTTCACGTACGGATTCATCAGCTTCGACGATGGCACGCTCGTGGACCCCAACGCGTCGTGGCGCAATCCGGGATTCGAGCAGACCGATGAGCATCCAGTGGTGTGCGTGTCGTGGGAGGATGCGCGCGACTACGCCGCGTGGCTCGCGCGCAAGAGCGGCCAGCGTTATCGCCTGGCGAGCGAGGCCGAATGGGAGTACGCAGCTCGCGCGCACACGGCATCACGCTTTTTCTGGGGCGAAGATGAGAACCACACGTGCAAATATGCGAATGGCGGCGATCCGACGCTGCTGCGCGCGCTCCCGGCGTTGCACGATGAGATTGCCAAGTCGCTCCGCGAAGGAGATGCCGGCGCGCGCTTCGTTCAGTGCGACGATGGTGCCGCCTTCACTGGCCCCGTGCGCCGCTACCAACCAAACGGATTCGGTCTCTACGACATGATCGGCAACGCATGGGAATACGTCGCCGACTGCTGGTACGAAGAGCTACCGCCGAGCGGCGCGCCTCACGCAACCGATTCCTGCGAGTATCGCCGCACTCGCGGCGGCTCGTGGGACGACTTTCCCGAAGAGCTGCGCTCGGCGCGGCGCAGCCGAGTCCCGCCCAGCGTGCGGCGGAACGACAGCGGCTTTCGGGTGGCGCGGGATCTTTGAGCACCGCCGGCGCCCCTATGGCCCCATTGCTGAACTGAGCGCAACACAGAATTCGGAGGGCGGCGGTTTATCGAGCTGTGCGCGTGCGTCATTCTCGGCCCCAGTTAAACGACTGCTGTGGGACGAGCCATGAAGAACTCCGGACAAACTTGGGCGCTGCTTCTCGCTGCGGACGAAACCGAGCCAGAAGCCAGCCAGCTACTCGATTCCGTCGTGAATCGGGCCGTGAGAACTGCTCACCGCGAGCGCGTCCTGGCGGTGGTAACGCAGCAGGACCGCCGGCATTTGAAAGGCCCGCTGTGGTTTCTGCCCGCCTCGAACTTTGTCGTGCTGCCCGACGGTGAGGATAAGACCTACGGAATCGTCATGGGACTGCGGCGCATCCTGGAGCGCGATCCAGCCGCTCGAGTCGTGCTGGTGCCCAGCCAGGAGGCGCGCGATCTGGATTCCTACCAGGAGCTGCTGTCATGAAGCTGCCGGGACCCGATCACCCGATTTCGATCGAACCGAATCCGGCGCGCGTGACCGTGACGATCGCTGGCCGCACGGTCGCCGACACTCGAAATGCACTGATATTGAGAGAGGCTTCTTACGGGCCGGTCCAGTACATCCCTCGCAAGGATGTCGACATGACGCTGCTGAAGCGCACCGATCACCACACCTACTGTCCGTACAAGGGTGACTGCGCTTACTACAGCATTCCTCTCGGCTCAGAGCGATCGGTGAATGCAGTCTGGACCTATGAAGCGCCGTATGCAGCTGTCGCTGCGATCAAGGACCACGTTGCCTTCTATCCGCATCGAGTCGACGCGATAGAGGAGTCGTCCTGACAGAGAGGTCGGCGGCCTGCTCGGCACGCGTCGCATGCCGCCGCACAGGAATTCACTCAGCGAACGCGCAGGATGATCTTGCCCAGCACGTGCCCCGCTTCCATGCGCCGGTGCGCCTGCGCTGCGTCGGCGAGCGGGAATTCGGCGGCGACGGGAATTTCGAATTTGCGAATTTCGATGGCCTGATCGAGGCGCAAGTATTCCTGCGTCCCGGAGATCGCGTCGTACGCCGTGACGGCGATGCCCGTGCGCGCGTTGGGCTTCGGACTGCCGTTGGGATAGGCCACCCGAGCACCGGCGCGCAAGGCTTCCATGCATCTTTGCAGCGCGTCGCCACCGGCTAGCGCCAGCAACGCATCTGCACCGCGTGGCGCGAAACGGCGCACGGCGGCAGCGATGTCTTCCTTCTTGCCATCGATCGCCGCATCGGCGCCCAAGCGGCGTACGAGCGCGACGCCATCCTCTCCCGATGCGATCGCCAGCACCTTCGCGCCACGAAGTTTCGCGAACTGAATCGCGAGAGTGCCGACGGCACCGCTCGCCCCATGAACGATGAGCGTCTCGCCGGCCTTGATGTGAAGAGCATCATCGACACCCTGGATCGCAGTGAGTCCGCTGGCGCCGAGCGCGCCTGCCTTGTCGAGCGCAATTCCTTTCGGCAGATGTCCCACTCGTTTCGCGGGCACTGCTACGTATTGCGCGTAGAAGCCGCCCTTGGGGTTGTCCCAGTTATAGGCATAGACCGGGTCGCCGACCTTGAACGTGGTCACGGCTGAGCCCACCGCAGCGATGGTGCCGGCGCCATCACTGCCCATCACGAACGGAAACCGCGGTTGGCTGATGTAGTTGAGTTTGGTGCGAATGCCGGAATCCCAGACGCCGACGCTTGCCGTGAGCGTGGCGATCAGTACTTCGTCCGCGCCGACTCCAGGGACCGGCAGCGTACGCAGCTGCAGAACGTCGGGTCCGCCGGTGTGGTCCATCGCCACCGCTTGCATCGTCTTCGGCAGATCCGAGTGCGCGGCCTGCGCAGAGACAGCCAGAACTACCGAGTAGACAATTGCGACGATGAGAACGCGTCGAACCATTGCGGCTCTCCTGTTGACCACGGCGCACCCAGACGGCACGAGTACCTCATTGTGACAGCGCGCCACAATGACAAGGACGACAGCGGTCGCCCAAACGTTTCTGGCAGCGGCCGTTCGTGCTCGCTAACGCTCCTTACCACGTGCGAGCTTCCTTCCATGAAGACACCCAGTGTTGCTCAGCTTCGCCTGCTCGTGTGCGCCATCGGCCTGCAGTGCCTGGTTCCCGTTCACGCCTGGAGCGCTGCGCTCAGTCCCGAGATCTTCGGTCCCGGCGTGATTTCCGGCCCGAATCACGAGGCCGCGCCGGCGTTCACGCCGGACGGTAAGACTCTCTACTTTCAGCGCAGCAGCGTCAGGGGTGGGACCATTCTCGTTTCGCATCTCGCGCACGGCCGCTGGTCGAAGCCACAGATTGCCGAGTTCTCCGGCACCTGGTCCGACATCGAACCGGCAATGGCGCCGGACGGCTCGTTCCTCGTGTTCATCTCCAACCGACCGAGCGCACCGGGAGGGCAGCCGCTACAGGGGTTCTACAACGGCTCGTCACAGGACGGCGGCAACATGTGGCGGGTCGAGCGTCGTGGCGCCGGTTGGAGTGAACCGGTGCGCTTACCTGAGACGGTGAATCGCAGTACCACGATCTTTGCGCCGGCAGTCGTCGCGGACGGCAGCGTGTACTTCATGGACACGTACGGCGAGAAGCCGCGCTTCCGCCTGTATCGCTCCCAGTTCCGAGCGGGCGCGTACGAGCCGGCACAGCCGCTCGAATTCAGCGATGGGACGACAACGGATGTGGATCCGACGGTCGCACCGGATGAGTCTTTCATGATCTTCGGCTCCGGGCGGCCGCCGGCCAAAAGCATGGACTTGTTTCTCGTGCGACGCCAGGGATCGGGCTGGGGGACGCCGAGCCACTTGGGAGAGGAGCTGAACACAGCCGGCTCGGATGCAGAGCCGCGGCTCAGTCCGGACCTGAAGACACTCTATTTCAGCAGCGAGCGGACTGTGCCGATCAGCTACCCGCGCTCGCGCGACCAGGCACGTGAAGATCTCGAGCGCATCCAGTTGTGGGACAACGGCCAGTACAACATATGGTCCGTGCCGGTGGCCGCGGTGCGTGGCGTTTTCACGTCGCCTTCACGCTGGTGATGCCGCCCGGTTCACGGCGACCCTCGACGATATCCATCGTGTAAGAGGGTGTACCAATGATGAAGTTTGCGAGAGCCGGGCTCGCTAATGCCTGGACGTTGAAAGAGGGAGAAGAGCCGCCACTGGCCGCGCATCTTGTCACGCCGCGCCGCGGCTACATCCATCACGGCCTCTATGTGGGTCACGGGCGGATCATCCATTACCCTGGTGTCATCGGAGGGTTCCACCGCCGAGCCGTAGAAGAGGTGTCGCTGGCGGAATTCGCTCGCGGCCGGCCCGTCGCCATACGCACAGACTCGAATCCGCGCTTCGACCGGGAAGATGTGGTTCGTCGCGCGCGCAGTCGCCTTGGCGAGAATCGATATCACATCATTCGCAACAATTGCGAACACTTCTGCGAGTGGTGCCTGAGCGGAGTCAGCCGGAGCCGGCAACTGGAATCGTTGCGCGGTCGGCTCGGCGCCGCGGCCATCGCGATCATGCAGGTCGTCGCAACATGGGCTCATCGCGCGCACAGTCAGATCGCGCAGCGTGCAAGCATCTCCTCGTTCTGACAGGCGCAGCGTCATGCAGCTCAATGCGGATTTCACGCAGCGCGCAGTGGTTCATGCAGCGACGCTCGAATGGACACTCTCGCCCATTGCCGGCGTTGAGCGTCGCATGCTGGATCGCATCGGTGGCGAGGTGGCGCGGGCCACCTCCATCGTCCGCTACGCCCCGCATTCACACTTCTCTCGCCACACGCATGAGGGTGGGGAAGAATTTTTCGTGCTCGAAGGTGTGTTCCAGGACGAGCATGGCGACTATCCCGCGGGCTCTTACGTTCGCAATCCGCCGACCTCCGCGCACACGCCGGGCTCGGAGCCGGGCTGTACGATTCTCGTGAAGTTGTGGCAATTCGATGCGACGGATCGCACACAGGTGCGGATCGACACTACCAAGCGCATGTACGAACGTGATCCTTTGCGGGCCGGCGTGGAAGTCATGCCGCTCCACCAAGACGGGCATGAGGTGGTGGCGCTCGAACGCTGGCGAGCAGGCACTCGAGTCGCTCTTGAAGCGCCGGCTGGGCTCGAACTCGTCGTTTTGGATGGAGATTTCTCTGACGCGAGTGATTGCTTCCGCTATCAATCATGGCTGCGGCTGCCGGCGCGGTCAGTGGTGCGCGCCCAGGCCGGACCTCAAGGCTGTCGAGTGTGGATCAAGAGAGGCCACCTGACGCGAGAGCAGCGCATCCCCGCGGGTGCTTAGTGCAGTAAAGGCGATTTGCTCCCGCATCTGGTCGAGCAGACGGACCGATCTCAGAGGAGGAGGCGTGCCGGGTTTCACGGGTCAGTTAATGCCCGTACGACAGCTGCATCGGGAGCCAATTCTCGATGTTTCAGCTGCTTATGTGTTTTCCGACCGTCGAGGTTATTCGTCACGTGCTAGGTTATTCGTCATGACCCGCACTGCTAAATCAAGTTAGGACCTCATGTGGACTGTTTCAGTAAGGGACCCGGCAGTGATCGCCGACTGGAAGCGTCAGTTGGATGAATACGACGCAAAATCAAGATGGCTGTGGATTCCGTTTTACGTGGGCATCGTATTCTCCGGCCTTGGAGTTGCACTGTTGCCAGCAGCCGCATTGCCATACGTCGCGGGTGTGGAAGCGGCGAATCTGCTGGTGATCGGTTTCTATCTGTCCAAGTACTCTTACAGTTCGATCGTGTGCCCTCACTGCAAGGATAAACCCCATCGGCCACGCTCAAAGCTTATGAGCCTTCGATCCTTGGAGTTCTGTGAGCGCTGCGGGTATTGGTTGGTGGACAATGAAGCCCAGTCCTAACAAGCGAATCGAGTTCGCTCCCTTCGGTCGCCCGACTCGCAAACGGCGAGGCCGTTTGCTCGCGGCTCATTCGCGACGTTAGGCTTTAAGAAGGATGAGCTTCAAGGTTATGACGCGCACTCAAACGGACTCCCGAGCCGGCCGCAACGTCCCAGCTCGCGCATGGCGGCTTTCATTGCTTGCAGCAGCAGCCGGAATCGCCGCCGCAGGCCTCGCGTTTTTTTGGGACGGCACACCTAGGACATTGTTTGCCGGTGCCGCAGTCGTTCTTCTCATCACGGCCTTCTTCTGCTTTGGCGTCACGTCGCTGGAATCCCATAGCGGTCCAGCGTTCGATCCCGACGAGCCGCGCACGGAGCCGCCTGTGCCGCAGTCTCAGGTGACTCTGGTTCACAGTCCGCAGGAGATGCCTAACAACGCGCTCCAGCGGACGCTCGAAGACTCGCGCCGCTGAGCGCAGACGTTAGACCTCTGAAGAGCTATGGCTGACAAACTCGACGTGTACACCGACGTGGTCACGCGACTCCTGAGCGAGACTGTCGCGTGTACTCCAAAGGAATGGAGCAAGGGCACTCTCTTCATCGCGAGTGATGGCGTTCGAATCAACTACAGCCTCGAGAATCCAGATGAACCTGGTAAGGGAGCCATCTCCGAAAAACTTCGTGACCTGATCGACGAGCTCTACGTTCGCATGTCGGCTGGCGGCAATAGATGGAAAGAGGCCACCTTTTCGTTCTGGCAGGAAGGGCAGGACCTCAAGTTCAAAAGCAGCTTCACCTACGACGTTCAGCAACAGTTGCGTGGCGACAGGCCATGGTGGAAGTTATGGAGCTGAGGTCTAACAGATCGATCGACTCGGACGCCCAGCAATGTTCCGCGGCTTCGCCGCTTCACTATCCGCCGGTCGCCCGTCATCTCTGACGTTAGGTTTGATTCTGCAAGGGGTGGCGCGTGAACCTGCTCTCAAAATCCGGAGTCGCATTCGGCAAGGTCGTGATCCGGCACGGGGCCGATTGAGCGAACGCCGGGCTCATGACGGCAGGTCGTTGACGAGGATGCAGTCGACTTCGATTTGCGCGCCGCGCGGCAGCGCTGCCACGCCAATGGTCACGCGCGCCGGATAGGGCTCGCGGAAGTACTGCGCCATCGTTTCGTTCACGACGCCGAAGTGCTTGAGGTCGGTCAGGTAGATCGTGACCCGAACCGCGTCGTCGAGAGTGGCGCCTGCCGCCGTCGCGATCGCGCGCAGATTTCCGAATGCACGCTGCGCCTGCAGCCGCATCTCGCCTGTGACGAGCTCCCCGGTCGCGGGGTCGGTCGGGATCTGTCCCGAGACGTATACAGTCCTGTCGACGCGGATGGCCTGCGAATAGGTGCCGATCGCCTGCGGCGCCTGGCTGGTGTGGATCGTCTGCCGGGTCATTCTTGGTCTCCAGTGGGATGCGCGGACGCGAGTCCGCAAGCCTGCGCGAGCGCAGTGGCCTGATAGATCGTGCCGCCTTTGATGGTCAGCACCGTGCGACGGATGTCGCCCATGTGTTCGAGCGGATTGCCGTCGATCAACACCATGTCGGCGCGCTTGCCGGGTGCAATCGAGCCGGATGTCGCGTCTTCGCTCATCACGCGAGCAGCGCCGAGCGTCGCGATGTACAGCACGTCGGCAGCCGGAATGCCTGCCTCGACATACAACTCGAGCTCGCGCGAATACAGCATCGCGCTGCCGTCGGTTCCGGCGACGACGCGAACCCCTGCGTCGTGCATCGCTTTCAGGAGCTGCTGCATGCGCGCGAACGACTCGCTGTACGCCGTGCGCTGCTCAGGCGTCGTCGCACGGCCGCCGCCGCGGCCGCCACGCAGCGAACTTGTGGGCATCTGCGCTGCCCAGGGAGCGAGCCACGCTGCCTGCTCACCGCGCCAGCCTCTGAACATGGTCTCGAAGGTCACCAGCGTCGGATCGACGACTGTGCCGTGCTGCTTTAGCAGCGCGATGAAATCGCGAACCTCGGCCGATTGCATGTCGATCTCGCGTCCGTGCTCGTAGGCCGCACTGAATCGTACCGGCGAATTCGTCTTGGCGTTGATCTCCGGGGACATGAAGTTGAGCAGCCAGAAGTTGCCGTGATTGACCTCATCGAAGCCTGCCTGCACGACCTCACGCATCGTCATGCCGGCGGGTACGTGCCCGCTGACGCGCATGCCACGGGCGCGCGCGGCAGCGATGCCGGCAGTTACGAGCTCGCGCGAGAGTGAGCTGTACAGTTTCACTTGCCGGTAGCCGCGCGCGGCATACGCATTCACGGCGTCCTGCATTTCTGCAGCTGTCGAAACGAGCTTGCCCGTCGGCACCGCGAGGTCGCCACGCTGATCGATCAGCCCTGCTTTGAGCACGCGCGGGCCGGCGAGCGTGCCGTCGTCGTACTGCCGGGTAATGCGATCGAGCGCGTCGGGATCGTTGCCGAGATCGCGCACTGTCGTAATCCCGGCGAACAGGTGCAAGGCTCCTTCCGTCTGATCGAGCACGTGGACGTGCATGTCCCACAATCCCGGCAGCAGCACCTTGCCGCCGGCGTCGATCACCTCGGCGCCCTTCGGGATCGGCAGTTCCGAGTCCGCTCCGACGGCGTCGATTACTCCATTCTGCACGCGAACGGACATCGCAGGACGCAGCACGCGCCGCTCCGCATCGAACAGCCGTGCGTTGCGAATCACCAGCAGCTTCGGACGGCGCTGCATGGAGCGCGTCGCTGCGCGAGCATCTGCCGCAAGCGCATCGCTCTGTGCGGTCAGTAGCTCAGGCAGTGCTGTTTCAAAGCCCTCGCGAATGGCGCTGAGCCAGGTGCCGCCGTTCGCGAACAGCTCCTGATGAGTGTCGAGCCAGATCGGCGCAGGCTGCAGGTCCAATCCCGAAATGAAATAGAGCACCACCGCCTCGCGCCGGCCGTTCGCCGCGACCGAGCGCTTCGCGACCTCCCGTATCCGCGCCTGGCCGTTGGGGAGCACCGTCAGCGAGTGTTGCGGCGCCCGCAGCAGCGCGCGCGCGAGGGCCGCCGTGTCTTCCGCCGTGGACTCGTTCGGCAAATAGAAGCCCGCTGCAGGTGCTTCGCCGGTGTCCGCGCTGCTGGACCACTGTGCCCGCGCGCCGTTCACGCTGAACCGTTCCGTTACCGGGCGCTTCGAGTAACTGACGCCGTCGACGGCGACGCTCTGCGGGAAGCCGTGATCGTAGCGGGTGACGATCACCAGATCGGGGCCGCGGCCGCGATCGTCATAGCGCAAGGTGGTGCGTCGTTGGCCATCGCCCGAGTCCTGCACGACCAGCGTGCCCTTGGTTGTGCCGGACATCACGATCGAGAAGCGGGTTTCGGTCGGGGCGGCACTGGCTGTGAGGCCGGCGAGCACGAACGACGACAAGAGCGCGGCAGCCGTAGTGGGACGCATCGGGTCTCCGGTTTCAGCGGGTACGGTCGAACTCACGATGCACGGCGTGTGACTTTCCGCCGCTCTAGCCGGCAAAAGTCACGCCTTTTGACGGCGTGTCGAAAGGGCCTTGGCCGCTTTCGACTAGAAAACTAGTAGCGGATTGCGGCGGCTCATCCATCGTTTTGCGCGGAGGATTAAATGAATACGAGCATTTCGCGCTTACTGCTCTGGACTGCGCTCTCCCTAGTCGGTGCACCGGCCGGTGCAGCCGGCATCGACAATGCGCGCTTCGAGGTATCGATTGCGCGCAGCGCGGCGTCGGAGCCGATCACCGGGCGCCTGCTCGTCGTGGTATCCACGCGTGAGACACCCGAGCCGCGCTTCGCGATCGGGTTGACCGGTCCCCTCATGCTCGGGCGCGACATCGAGCAGTTGTCGCCGGGGTCAGTCGCGAAAGTCGACGCGAGCTCCGACAGCTATCCGCTCGAGAGCCTGCGCAACCTGCCTGCGGGCGACTACTTCGTGCAGGCGCTCGTCATTCGCTATCACCGGACCACGCGCGCCGACGGGCACACCGTCTGGGTGCCGACACAGCATCGCCGCCTGCGAAGCACGCCGTACTTCGCGCTGCCGGGCAACCTGTACAGCAAAGTGCAGAAGCTGAAGCTCGATCCCGCGGCCGGCTTCAACGCGCGCATCGAGCTGACGGACGTTGTGCCCCCTGCCGAAGAGTTGCAGGACACGCCGTGGCTGCGGCACGTGCGGATCAAGAGCAAGCTGCTGAGCGACTTCTGGGGAACGCCGGTCTATCTCGGCGCCTCGGCGCTGCTGCCACGCGACTATGACAAGCATCCGGACGTGCGCTACCCGACGATCTACGCGCAGAGTCAGGAAGCGACGGCGCCGTTCTACTTCAATCCCGATCCGGCGAGCCAGGAGCAGGAGCTCGGCCTCAAAGAAGGCAACGTGCAGACCGGCTACGAGTTCTACCAGAGCTGGATCGGCGACGGCTTTCCGCGCGTCGTCGTGATCGTCATGGAGCAGTCGAGCCCGTACTTCCTCGAAGCCTACTCGGTCGACTCCGCCAACAATGGTCCGTACGGCCAGGCGATCACGCAGGAGCTGATCCCGTATCTCGAGAAGACCTTCCGTCTCATCCCTAAATCGTATGCGCGTCTGGTCGAGGGCGCTTCCACCGGCGGCTGGGAAACGCTGGCCTTGCAGTTGAAGTATCCCGACCTGTTCGGCGGCGCGTGGGTGTTCAATCCCGACCCGATCGATTTTCATCACTACCTGCTGACGAACATCTACGAGGATCCGAACGCGTTCTCGGTGCAGATGTCGAGCTTCATGAGTACCGAGCGGCCGTTCCGCCGCACGGTCGAAGGGCAGGTGACGCACACCATGCGCGACATTGCGCGCCTGGAAGCGGTGATGGGGAGCAAAGGCCGCTCCGGCTATCAGCTCGACGGCTGGCACAGCGTGCACGGGCCGGTCGGCGCGGACGGCTATCCGGTCCCGCTGTTCGACAAGCGCACCGGCGCGATCGACAAGAAGGTCGTCGAATACATGCGCGAGAACGGCTACGACCTTACCGAGTACACCCGGCGCAACTGGGCGACGCTCGGGCCGAAACTGGTCGGCAAGCTCAACTTCTTCTCCGGCGAGATGGACAATTTCCACCTGAATCTCGCGGTGTACGATTTCCAGGCAATGCTGGAGCAGACCAGCAACCCGCACTATGCCGGGCGCTTCGAGTACGGCCGCCCGAAGAAAGGTCACAGCTGGCACCTGACCGACTTCGCGCAAATGATCCGCGAAATGGCCGCGCACGCGCGCAAGAACGCGCCGTCCGGCGAGAACACGGGCCAGTGGAACTACTGAGAAAGAAGAGAAAACTCTCGCAAAGACGCCAAGATCGCCAAGGTCCGGAATGTGAATTTTCAGAATCCTTGAACTCTGAATTCTGACCCTTTGCGATCTTGGCGTCTTTGCGAGAAATCCTTCCTGTTGTCTTTTTTGGCCCGCAGTGGCGGAAATCCCGCCGTCATCCATCGTAGTTTCAGGTGAAGCTCCGCCAAGCCGGGAGGGGTGCGCGCGAAGTGACCGACCAGACCGCACTCATCGTGCCCGGTCCGCCGGGCAGCGGCGAGCCGCTTGACCCGGCCGCGCAACCCTGTCGCAATCCTCCCATGGATCGCAGTGAGCACGTGCGGTGGTTCGCGCGAGAAGTGCTGCCGCACGAGGCCGACGTGCGCCGCTGGCTCGGGCGGCGCGTGCGCGGGCTGCCGGACTGTCACGTGGACGAGATCGTGCAGGAGACCTACGCGCGTCTGTGGGCCGTCGGTGCGGAGCGGATTCTCAATCCGCGCGCCTATTTTTTCGTCACCGCGCGCCACGTGGTCGGCGAGGTGTTGCGGCGCTCGCGCGTGGTGTCGATCGAGACCATGGCCGATGTCGAAGTGCTCGACATCGCACATCAGGACGTCGGCCCGGAGCGGCGGCTCAGTGGGCGCGAGGAGATCGAGCGCGTCCGGCAGGCCATGGCGAAGCTGCCGCCGAAATGTCGCGAGGCGTTCGAGCTGCGCAAGTTCGGAGAACTGTCGCAGCGGGAGATCGCACAGCGCATGCAGCTGTCCGAGAGTACGGTGGAAAAGCACCTGGTCAAGGCACTGCGCGTCATCATGAGCGAGTTGCAGGAGAGTGATCCCGGCACGAAGCTGCCGGCACGGAAAGGGCATGAGTATCGTCAGCGAAATCGATGACATCGAAGAGACTGCCACCCGCTGGGTGATCCGGCTGGACGGCGGCGCTCTGCAAGATGCGGAGCAGCGCGAGTTGGATGCGTGGCTGGCCGCGGACACGCGCCATCTCGGCGCTTTCGTGCGTGCGCAGGCGGCATGGATAGATATGGATCGCGTGGCCGCCTTGGCGGCCGGACGCGCACCAGTCAAGCCGCAGCCGGCTGCATGGCAGTGGCAGCGTGCGGCGGCAATCGCCGCGGTCACACTCGGCCTGATCGCGAGTCTGGCGTTCGTGAGCAGTCGATACCTGGCGGGCCGCGAGAGCACGCAGATCGGCGAGGTGCGGCGACTCACGCTCGAAGACGGCTCGGCGCTTTCGCTCAACACTGCTTCCGTGTTGCAGGTGAAGTACGCGGATGACGAGCGACGCATCGTGCTGCGGGAAGGCGAGGCCTCCTTCCAGGTGGCGCACGATGAGCAGCGACCGTTCGTCGTGCAGGCCGGCGATGTGTCGGTGCGCGCGGTCGGCACTGCGTTCTCGGTGCGGATGCGACGCCACGACGTGGAAGTCGTCGTCACCGAAGGTGTGGTCGAAGTCGTGCGCAACGGCGGCACGTCGCGGATCGCGGCCGAGCGCGTCAAGCGCAATCAGGAAGTTGTCGTGGCAACGGCAGAGCAGGGCGGCGCCAAGCCGTTGGCCGTCGCTGCATTGGACGAAAAGGAAATCGAGCGGCGTCTGGCATGGCAGGACGGCAGGTTGGTGTTCCAGGGTGAAGCGCTCGCGAACGCGGTCGACGAGGTGAATCGCTATTCGCAGCTGCCGGTTGTGATCGACGATCCGGGGCTCGGACGCAAATCGTTCGTAGGAGTCTTCCGCGTGGGTGACACGCGCGCGTTTGCGCAAGCCGCAGCAGCGGCGTTCGACGCGCAAGTGCACGAGGAAGACGGCGCGTTACATCTGCGCGACTAAACAACTAGAGGATATCCGTTCGTCGCACATCGTATCCGGCATCGGGGCAACGCGTGGGAGACAACATGCGGTATCGACGATGCAGAGGAACGAAGAGTGCAGTGCTGACGCTCGTGCTGTCGAGCTTGCTCTCCAGTGCAGCAATTGCGCAGCAGAAGCAATCCTTCGACATTCCCGCCGAAGGCGCCGCCGCTGCGATTCAACGCTGGGCGCAACAATCCGGATTGCAAGTGTTCGCTGCAGAGGACGATCTGCGCGGCATTCGCACCAACGCCGTTCACGGTGACTACGCTGCTGTCGAAGCGGCGCAACTGCTCATCGCGGGCACCGGGCTCGAGGTGATCGCCAGCGGCGAGAACACGATCACCATCCGGCGCACGCGCCCGGCGAGCCCGGCAAGCGGCGCGGGTGACGACAAATTCAGCAATCTCGCTTCCGAGTCGCTGATGGAGATCCTGGTCACCGGTTCGCGCATCAAGCGCCCGAACTACGACACGCTGCAAGCGACTGTCGTGACTGAGGCGGCAGAGCTGGAGCGGCGCGCCTACACGAATGTCGGCCAGGCGCTCGAAGCGACACCGGGCTTCATGCAGTCGGACTCGAGCCCGCTCAGCACCACGCAGAGCACGCAAACTGTCGGGCAGACGTTCGTCAACTTCTTCGGTCTCGGCTCGCAGCGCACGTTGACGCTCGTCAACGGGCGGCGCTTCGTTTCTTCGAACAGCGCTTCTTCGCGCGGCGGCATTCCAGGCTCGCAGGTCGACCTGAACACCATTCCCGCAGGCCTGGTCGAGCGCATCGAGACCGTTGCGATCGGCGGCGCGCCGGTCTATGGCTCGGACGCGATTGCCGGCACGGTGAACGTCATCCTGCGCGACGATTTCGAGGGCATTCAGGGCTCCGCCGTGTATGGCGTCACCGACGAGGATGACGCACAGACCGAAGCCTATCGACTGCTCATGGGCGGAAACTTCGCCGAAGACCGCGGCAACGCAGTGATCAGCGTCGAGTACAACGAGCAGAAGGGCTTGATGATGCGGGATCGGACGGACGTCGCCGATTTCTGGGACAACCCCGACGACACCGGGCCGGCCGACGGCATCCCTTCGCAAGTTGCTGTCCGGCGCTTTCGCTACGGCATCCTGACCGACGGCGGCCTGCCGATGAATCCAGCCGTGCCGCTCGCCGGTTTCGTGCATCCCGCGCTGTTTCCCAACGGCAATTACGTGTTCGACAGCAGCGGTACGCCGCTGCAGTTCGGCGCGAACGGCGATCTCGTGCCGTTTCACCGCGGCACGCTGATCTTCGATGCAGGTACGGGCGCGCCGATCATTCAGGACGGGGGCGACGGCATGGATCCGTCGCGGCGCTTGCCGCTGCTGGCGCCGACCAAGCGCACGCTGATCAACGGTATGGCGCATTACGACGTCGCACCCGCCGTGCGGCTGTTCACCGAGGCGTCGTTTGCACATACCGAGGGCGTCGAGCAGAGCGAAATCATCGCGCTCGCGGAGCCGGCCGTGTTCAACGGGCCGGCGCTGACGTATTCCGTCGACAACCCGTTCCTCACGTCGCAGGCGCGCAGCACGCTCATCGCGAACGGCCTCACCGATTTCGTGATAGCGCGCAATCTCAGCGATCTGCTGGATCGCACCCCCGGCACCACCGAGGTCGACCTCTATCGCATCGTCGCCGGCTTCCAGGGCGACTTCCCGTCGTTCGGCGGCGAGACGTGGTCATGGGACATCGCTTACAACTATGGCCGCAGCCGCAGCACATCCTCGCTCGAGTTCATCAACGAAGACCGCCTGCTCGAGGCGATCGACGCGATCCCCGACGGCTCGGGCGGGATCGTATGTGCCAGCGGCAACCCCGACTGCGCACCGCTCAATCTGTTCGGCGAGAACAACTTCAGCAACGCAGCCCTGGACTACGTGACCGATCCCAGCCGCGGCATCAGCACGAATACGCTGGAGATGGTGACTGCGAACCTGTCCGGCCGGCTGCCGTTCGGCATCGCGGAGCCGATCTCGTTCAACGTCGGTTACGAGCATCGGCGCGAGGCGGCCGCCTTCGATCCGGACGCGCTGCAGGAGAACGGCGTGCTGCTCACCGGCGGCGGCTTCGGCTTCGAAGGTATCTCCGGTTCGTTCGAAACCGACGAGGTGTACTCCGAGCTCGTCGTGCCCGTGATCTCGGATCAGCAGAACCTGCCCATCGTGAAGTCGTTGAGTGTCGAAGGCGCAGTGCGCTACGTCGATCACTCGCTGACGGACACGGCGACGACCTGGTCGGGTGGCTTGCGCATCGCGCCGCGCCTGCCCGGTTGGGGCGACGGCCTGCTGTTCCGCGGTGTGTTCACGCATGCGATCCGCTCGCCGGCCGTCACCGAGTTGTTCCTGGGCAAGAGCCCGGTCGCGACCGGTCTGACGGACATCTGCAACCAGGACAGCTACAACCAGGGCATCAACCCCGCGGTGCGCGAGGCGAATTGCCGTGCGGCGCTCGCGGCTGTCGGCGGACCTGCGCCTGAAGCATTCGACGAGACGACGGACCTTGCATCGGTCGTCGGGACCCAGTCGGGCAATCCGAACCTCGAGAACGAGGAAGCCGACTCCTGGTCGGTGGGCATCGTCTACCAGCCGGTCGAGCACCCGCAGCTGCGGTTCGCCGCCGACTGGAGCAACATCCGGCTCGAAGGCGGCATCGAAGATCTGCCGATCGGCCAGTTGATGCTCGCCTGCTACGACAGTCCGGATTTTCCGAACGTGCCCGCGTGCGGCCAGTTCCATCGATTGACCGCTGCGGAGGCAGCAGCGCAGCAGGGTCCGGCGCGCATCGCGGGCGACGTCGCGAACGGCTTCAAGACCGGTTACATCAACACCTCGAAGATCGAGTTCGAGGGCCTGATCGTCGAAGCCGGTTACTCGCTGGAGCTGCCGTCCGTGGCCAGCTCGCTGCACTTCGGCACCAAGCTGTTCTACATGGACGAGTTCCGCACCACGTCGTTCGCCGGCGTGCCCTCGGACAACTCGGCGGGCCTGATTGGCGTGCCGCGCGTGCGACTCAACTTCGACGTCGGCTACAGCTGGCGCAACATCGACCTCGGCTTGCAGGCGCGCTGGACCGACAAGGTCATCTTCGATCGCAACAATACGATCGAGGACGTGCCCTTCAACCAGGTCGATGCCTACACGCTGTTGAACGGCAGCATCGGTTATCGATTCAGCGACAAGGTCAGCTTCCTGGTGTCGATCGACAATCTCACCAACAAGGAGATGCCGTTCGAGGCCCTGATCAATCGCGCTGTCGCGCAGTACGACCTGATCGGGCGCCGTTACTTCGCGACGGTGCGCGCGAACTTCTGACTAGACGATGAGGCAGCTCGCGCGCGCACTGCTCGCAGTACTCTTTCTGCTCCCGGCGGTCGGCAGTGCCGCCGGGAGCGAAAGCGAGCGCCTGAACGCATTCTTCGAACGCGTGTTCGAGCGCAATCTCGCGCGCAGCCCGATCCGGCAATCGCGGCTCGGCATCAAGACGCAGCAGGATCGCTGGGACGACATCAGCGAGGAGCGCCAGCTCCAGGAGCTCGAGCTCACGCGCGCCGACCTGCAGGAGCTCGCGAAGTTCGATGTGGAGCGGCTCGACGCTGCCAGCCAGCTGAGCTATCGCTTGTTCGAGCGCAACCTGCGCGAAGGGTTGCGCGGTTTCCAATGGCGCCACCATGACTACCTCGTCACGCAGATGGGCGGCATCCATCGGCGGATCGCCACGACGCTGCTGCAGAGTCACCCCATCGCGGACCGCGCTGACGCCGAGGCGTACATCGCGCGGCTCGAGCGCGTCAAACCGCTGCTGGAGCAGCTGGTCGACGCACTGCGTCGCCAGGAAGCCGCCGGCGTGCAGCCGCCACGCTTCGTGTACGACCTGACGATCGGCGAAGCCGAGAACCTTGTGAAGGGGCGGCCGTTCGACGACGGAGCCGACTGTCCGATGCTCGCCGACTTCCGCGCGAAGGTCGCGGCTACCGCCTGGTCGGCGAGCGAGCAGGCTGCGCTCGTGGCGCGTGCCGAAGCCGCGTTGCGCAGTGGATTCGGTCCGGGTTATCGGCAGTTGATCGAGCACTTGCGCACGGCGCAGAAGTCAGCGACCGACGTTGCCGGCGCCTGGAAGCTGCCGGATGGCGATGCCTACTACCGCTACTCGCTCGAAAGCTACACGACGCTGCCCCTCGAGCCGGCGCAGCTGCACGAGCTCGGGCTCAAGGAAGTGGCGCGGATCCATGCAGAGATGCGCACGATCATGCAACGCGTCGGCTTTGCCGGTTCGCTGCAGGATTTCTTCCGCAGCGTGCGCGACAACCCGCGCCTCTACTACGCCGACACTGCCGCGGGTCGCGAAGAGTATCTCGCCGACACGCGCCGGCTCCTGGCCGAGATCCGGGCGCGCCAGGGCGAGGTGCTCGGCCTGACTCCGAAGGCCGACGTCATCGTGCAGCCGGTCGAGGCGTGGCGCGAGAAGTCTGCCGCGAAGGCGTTCTACTCGGGGCCGACACCTGACGGCTCGCGACCCGGCATCTTCTACGTGAATCTCTACGACATGCACGCGGCGCCGCGTTATCAGCTGCCGGTCGTGCTCTATCACGAGGCGATTCCCGGTCATCACGTCGAGACCGCCGTCGCCTACGAATTGCCGGCGCTGCCGCGCTTCCGCAAGTTCGACAGCATCGCCGCGTTCAGCGAAGGCTGGGGTCTGTACTCGGAGCGCCTCGCCAAGGAGATGGGTCTCTACCAGGACCCCTACGACGACTTCGGCCGGTTGTCGCTGGGGCTGATGCGTGCAGTGCGCCTCGTGGTCGACACCGGGCTGCACGACAAACGCTGGACGCGTGAGCAAGGCATCGCATACTTCGACGACAACACCCCCGGCTCGCACTACGACAATCAGCGCGAAGTCGAGCGCTACATCGTGATGCCGGGCCAGGCGACATCGTATGCCGTCGGCATGCTCAAGATCGTCGAGTTGCGCGAGCGCGCACGCACCGCGCTCGGCGATCGCTTCGACCTGAAAGCGTTCCACACAGTCGTACTCGGCAGCGGGCCGGTGCCGCTGCCGGTCCTCGAGGAGAACGTCGACTCGTGGATCCGTGCCGGCTCCTCGCCGACTGTGCTGATCCACGCTGGCCGGCTGCTCGCCGATCCTGCGACCGGCCGGGTCGCGACGGAGCAGACGATCGTCGTGCGCGACGGTCGCATCGCGCAGATTCAGCCCGGCTACCTGCGTGAGGGCGGGACGGTCGTCGACCTCAGCAAGCGATTCGTGCTGCCCGGCCTCATCGACAGCCACGTCCACCTGTGCCACGAGAACGGTCCGGACGACCGCATCAATCGCGTGACCAAGACGTCCGCGGACTGGGCAATCAGCGGCGCGGGCTTCGCGGCGAAGACGCTGCAAGCCGGATTCACCACCGTCGCCAATCTCGGCGACGACAACGACGCGATCTTCGCGCTGCGCGATGGCATCGCGCGCGGTGAAATTCCCGGACCCCGCGTGCTCGCAGCGGGCAGCGTCATCAGCCCCCACGGCGGCGACGGCGATGTGCACGGCTATCGGCCGGACGTCGCCGCCGCCGTTCGCCGTCCGACGCTGTGCTCCGGTGCGGACGATTGTCGACGCGTCGTGCGCGAGCAAGTCGGCCGCGGCGCGGACCTGATCAAGATCGTCGCGACCGGCTCGGTGCTCGCCGACGTGGACCAGGGCGTCGGCAAGCAGTTCCTGCCGGACGAACTGCAGGCGATCGTCGAGACCGCGCACAGCCTCGGCAGGATCGTTACAGCCCACGCGCATGGCGCCGACGGGCTCAACTCCGCGCTGCGCGCTGGCATCGATTCGATCGAGCACGGCACGTTCCTCGACGATGACTCGCTGCAGCTCTTCAAGAAGCGCGGTGCCTATCTGGTGCCGACGCTGCTCGCCGGCGACACGATCACCGCCTGGGCGAACGATCCAGGCAGCTTTCTGTCGCCGCTGGTGCGAGCGAAAGCCGAACAGGTCGGCCCGAAGATGATCGGCGCCACGCAGCGCGCGCATGCCAGCGGCGTCAAGATTGCGTTCGGCACTGACGCGAGTCTGGCGCGCCACGGCACGAATGCGCGGGAGTTCGCGCTGCTCGTCAAAGCAGGATTCTCACCGCTGGATGCAGTACGCGCGGCGACGGTCGATGCGGCCAGCCACCTCGGCATCGCGCGCGACGCCGGCTCACTGGCGCCGGGCAAACCCGCGGACATCATCGCTGTCGACGGCGATCCGCTCGTCGACGTCACGACGCTCGAACACGTGCGCTTCGTCATGAAGCGGGGCGCCATCTATCGCAACGACGCTGGGCCGTAGTCGCCCGCCATTCGGAGGTCCCGAACATGCAATCCCGGATCAATCGTTTCCTGCTCGCCTATGCGCTGCTGGTGAGCACACTCAGCGCCGGCGCGCTGGTGACGCAGGCCATCGGCGCTCAGAACAAGGTTGCGTTCGACGAGATCGACGTCAAGCGCATCAACGTGCGCGAGGAGGACGGCACCTTGCGCCTGGTCATCAGCAACACGAAGCGATTCCCCGGCGTCATCGTCAAGGGCAAGGAGCAGCCGCACCCGAATCGCCAGACGGCCGGCCTGCTCTTCTTCAACGAGGAAGGCACGGAAAACGGCGGCCTGACGTGGGACGGCAGCAAGCGCAACGGCAAGGTCAGCAGCGGCGGACATCTGTCGTTCGATCGCTACGAGCAGGATCAAGTGATCCAGCTCACGCAAAGCGAACAGGAGGATTCGCGCATGGCCGCGATGATCATGAGCGATCGGCCCGACCAGCCGATGGACTTCGCCGGCATGGCGAAGGTCACGGCGCTGCCGGCTGGGCCGGAGCGGGACAAGGCGATGCAGGATCTCGTCGCGGCCGGCTCTTTCGGCGCGAAGACGCGCGTGCAGATCGGGCGCTGGCGCGATCGCAGCTCCGGCCTGGTTTTGCACGATGCCGCGGGCAAGCCGCGACTGCAGTTGGAAGTCACGGCCGACGGCGCCGCGGCGATCAAGTTCCTCGACGACAGCGGCAAGGTCGTTCGCACCGTCGCACCGTAGACAATCATGCTGAATCGTCGACACTTCCTTGCGTACAGCTCTGCAGGCGTGACTCTCGCCGTGGCGGCCCGTGCACTCGCGGAGCGCAATGCCTACACAGCTGCAGATTACGAGCGCGCGCTGGTCATCGATGCGATGGGAACGATCGGCGACCCGGATCCCGCGGCGACTCCCGAGTCGGCGCCCTCGCAGCGCCTGCTGAGCGATATCCGAGCCTCGGGCGTGACAGCCGTGAGCATGACACTCAGCGTCGGCAGCAACGGCGATCGCCTGGCCAAAGCGCTGCAGCGGATCGCCGTTTTCGATGAGAAGGTCGCCGCTGCACCCGACGCGTTGATGCGCGTGCGCAAGGCAGCCGACCTGACCACCGCCAAGAGCTCCGGCCGGCTCGGACTCATATATAACGTGCAGGACACCTCCCTGCTGGAGAACGATCTAAGCCGCGTCGCGCTGCTACACTCCCTCGGGCTGCGCGTGATGCAGATGACTTACAACGTGCGCAACCTGGTCGGCGACGGCTGCCTGGAACGAGCCAACGCCGGGTTGAGCAATCTGGGGCGTGCGCTGGTCGCCGAGCTCGGGCGAGTGGGCATGGTCATGGACCTGAGCCACGCCGGTCAGCGAACGATCGCGGAGGCAATCGCCGAGGCAAAAGCCCCACCGGTCATCAGCCACACTGGCTGCCGCGATCTGCGGGACCATCCGCGCAACGTCTACGACGCCGAGCTGCGCGCACTTGCTGCCAAGGGCGGGGTAGCGGGCATCTACTTCATGCCATTCCTCGTGGAGCGCGGCGCCGCGCGCAAAGAGGATCTGATCCGGCACATCGAGCACGCCGTGAACGTATGCGGCGAGGACCATGTCGGCCTCGGCACCGACGGCATGCTCTCGGCAACTGTGATCGATGACGAATATCGCAAATCGCTGCGCGCGGACTACGAGAGCCGCTCGAAGCAGGGCATCGCTGCGCCAGGCGAGGGGCCCGATGCCTATCAGGTCGTCCTCGACTACAACGAGCCGCGCCGCATGCAACGCCTTGCCGAGGATCTGTCGGCGCGAGGCTGGCCGGCGAGCCGGATCCACAAGCTGCTCGGCGAGAACTTCGCTCGCGTGTTCAAAGAGGTGTGGGGATGATGCGGATCGGATCGCTGGTGTTGCTGCTGCTTGCGCTCGCCTCCTGCGCGCACGCGCCGTCCGAGCCCGTGGCGCCAGCCGACGGCACGTTGCACTACCAAGTGCTAGCGACAGTTGCTGCGGGCGGTGAGCTGACCGCCGACGTGACCATCACGCTGCCGGCGACGTTCCCGGAAGGCGATTTCATCCTCGGGCGCCGCTTCGCGTTGCAGCCGATCGAGACCTCCCCGCATGCCGACGTGCGCGTCGAGCCGACCGACGAGCCGCTCGGCGGACTGCACGGTATCCACGTGCGCTTCGACGCTGCGCCAAAGCGGTCAGTGACCGTCCGCTTCCGTTACAGCGGCCCGATCTTCGCGAGCGAGAAGCAGGATCGGCTCGGGTACACGCCCGATGCGATCGAGATGGCACTCGAGCTGATGTGGCTGCCGTACGTAAGCGAGCTGAATCGCCGCTTCACGGTCGATGCGGAGCTGCGCGGCATCGCGCCGGATCTCGTCGTCGTCGCGCAAGGCGAGGTGCGGCACGAAGGCGACCACGTGTACATCCATCGCCGCGTAGCGGATGTCGACTTCGCATGGGCCGCGGTGCGCGGCCTCAAAGTCGCACGGGAGCTGGGTATCGAGTTCTATGCGCGCGACTTCGACGATCCACTGGCGCAAGTCCTGCGCAAGCACGCGCTCGCAGCCGCGCGCTTTCACCAGCAGTCGTTTGGGCCGCTGCCCGGCGGGCCGATTCGCCTCGCGCTCGTGCCGCGCGGTATCGGCGGCGCCTATGCGCGCGTCGGTTACACAATCATTGCGGATGGCCGCAAGCCGGGTGAGCCTGCGCCGGAAGTCGTGGAGCTCAACCGCGCGGCCACCGTCGCGCACGAGATCGCGCATGCATGGTTTGCGCCGGCAGATCCCTTCAGCGAGGACTACTGGCTCGCCGAGTCGATTGCGCAGTACGCGTCGTGGCGCTACATCGAGGCGACGTTCGGCAACGAAAAGCTTTATGCCGACCTGGCAAAGGCGCGCGATGGGATCAAGGATGCGGGACCGGTGCTCGGCCACGGACGAGCGAGCCGCCTGGTGCTGTACACGAAGACTCCGCTCCTGATCAAAGATCTGGAGCAGCAGATAGGCCGGCAGCAGCTCGACACCGTACTCGCGAAGCTCAGTCGCAAGCCGCCGCGCAAGACTCAGGAATTCCTGGATGCGCTCCGCGACGTTGCGGGTGAGAAGGCCGCAGCTGATTTCGAGGCAGCGCTGCGGGCGGGGTGAAGAGAAAGAATAGGAATTACTCTCGCAAAGACGCAAAGATCGCCAAGGGCCGGAATGTAGATTCTCAGAATTCTTAAGTTCAAAATCGTTGAATTTTAGAATTCTGACCCTTGGCGATCTTTGCGTCTTTGCGAGAGTTTCTCTTCTCTCAGTAATTCCACTGCCCCGCATCAGCGCCCTCCGGCGCGGTGCGCCGGATATGCGCGGCCATTTCGCGCACCATCTCGGAGAAATCGGTGAGATGCCAGTTGTGGCCCTTTTTCGGCCGGCCGTACTCGAAGCGCGCCACGGCCGGCGGGTCCTGTTGCTCGCGCAGCATGTCCTGGAAGTTGTAGACACCGAGGTTCAGGTAGAAATCGTCCTGTTCGCCGGCAAAGAAGTTCAGCTTGCCGTTGAGCTGCGGTCCCAGCGTGCGCCAGTTGCGGCGCGTGTATTCCGTGAGGTCGTAACCGTGCTCGCGCATGTATGCGACCACGTTCTTGTCGATGGCGCCGGTGCGCTTGTCGAACAGTAGCGCGGGATAGCCGTCGGCGTCGGTGGGGCCGTGCGTCGCTTGCCAGATGTCGAGCTGGTAGTGGGAGCGGCCGCGGGAGCCGAGCATCGCCTCGAATTGTGCGAGCTGACGCATCGTCCACAGCACCTGGCCTTCGCCGTCGCGCTTCATCGGCCGCTCGGCGGCGGTCCACGGCGAGGTCGGGACGCTGAACATGTTGTCGTCGCGATAGATGTCGCTGCGCTGATAGCGGCTGAAGTCGATCGAATCGGGATTGAACACCCACGCGCCGCCGAACAGCTGCGGGTAGTACAGCTGCGTCGCCAGCGCTTCCCAGCCGCCGGTCGAGGCGCCCTCGACGATGCGTGCGTACGGCTGTGCGATCAGCCGGAATTTCTTCTCCAGGTACGGGATCAGCTCGCGGGTGATCGCGTCGCCCCACGGCCCGTTGTTCGCCGAGTTCACGGCGTACGACTCGACGTTGTAAGGGCTGGGGATGATCGGGCAGATGCCGACGACCCGCGGAAAGTCATCCCGGATCCAGGTCTGGTAGAACTCGTAGCCGGTCTGCAGGTTCGCGGCGCGCGCGCGGGCGATGGCGCGCTCGGTGTTCGTCGCCGGATCGGTGTCGAAGAAGAACGGCGTGCCATGGCCGAACACGTAGATGCCGGGATAACGTGCCTGCGGATGGTCGTCGAAGCCGCGCGGCAGCAGCACACGCGCCCCGAAGTAGATCGGCGTTCCCCAGAACTTGCTCAGGATCTCGCTCTTGATGCGCACGGTCTTCAGCCACTGCGTGTCCGGCTCGTCGACGAACGGCTCGATCGACTGCGTCAGCTCGAGCGGCACGGCGAATGGCTGCGCAGCATCGAGCGTCAGCTTCTGCACCTTGCTGTAGAGATTTCCGGGGAAGCGTGCCGCAACTGTCGGCGCCGATGACAGCGGCACCCACAACTCGTGTCCATCCGAGCGACGCACGTGCGTGTAACGGATCAATAGCGCCTGCACGAAGTACTCGCCACGCGGCAGCGCGCGCAGATTGTCGAACGGGTAGCCCGCTGCGCCGGAGTCCACGACCATCGTCGTGCCTGCGCGGACTGCGTCGATGTCCACGGCGAACGCGGCCGGGCTGCGCAGCAGATCGAGCAGCAGCCGCGGCTCCGGCTCCGCCTGCTTGCTGACGGCGACGATCAGCCGACCCGTGATGGCCCCCGGTTCGAGCGAGCGGGGGAAAGTCACTTCGAAGCGGGGTTCGCTCGCAGCCGTCGCAACGGCGCAGAGCAGGGCGGAGGTCAGCGCGACGAGCGTCGCCGCCAGCAAGTTGGGTTTGCGCATATTGCAGAAGATGGATCAGCGGCACTGATCCGCCATCGCGCCATGGCGGAACGGGGGTGCTGGCTGCTCGTAGATAATATGAGAGTCACAGTGAGCACAGTGCTGCTGGCAGGCAGCGCGGCGATTTCGACAGCCGTCGCCATCGCCATGTTCGGCAATGCGCTGGGCAGCCAGCGGACAGCTACCTACGACGAAATCGACGTCGGACGCATCAACGTGCGCGAGGAGGACGGCAGGCTCCGCCTCGTGATCAGCAATCAGGAGCGCTTTCCAGGCCTGTTGTTTCGCGGCAAGGAGCATCCCCATCCCAACCGCAAGACGGCAGGCCTGTTGTTCTTCAATGAAGAGCAGACCGAGAACGGCGGCCTGATCTTCGGCGGCCGCAAGGTTGACGGCCAGGTCACCAGCGGCGGGCACCTGTCGTTCGATCGCTACGAGCAGGACCAGGTCATCCAGATCACGCACGAAGAAGAGGGCGGGCAGCAAGGTACGCAGTTCGCCGTCAACGACTATCCGGAAGGCTCGGCGGACCCTGCAGTTTGGGACCCCGCCGACGCCATGCCTGAGGGACCAGCGAAGGTCGCGGAGATGAAGCGCCTGCGTGAGCTCTATGGCGGCAAGCGCCGCTTGCAGCTCGCCAGGCGTGCCGACGGCTCGACGCGCCTCGCCGTGAACGATGCGGCCGGCCGTCCACGACTCGTCCTCGAAGTGGCGCGCGACGGCGCGTCCGCGATTCGCTTCCTCGACGAGAGCGGCAAGATCGTGCGTACCGTCACGCAGGCCACGGATCGCTGAAGCTCAGAAAAATAGCGGAAAACTCCTTGTCGATCATCGTAGTCGACACAGGTTGGCAGCCTTTGTGCCACGGAGAGATCGTGCAGACTTCATCGCCCTTGTCGCGGCGCGCCGCGGCTTTGTCCGCGGCATTTCCCGCGCCGCATTTCCCGAACGAGCTGGCGGCCGGGGTGATCGCGTTCGACTCAGGCTTTGCTTCGCCGCTGCTGCTGCCGAACCTGACGCGCTTCGCCACAGAGGCGCTCAACCGCCATCGTGAAGAGTCGCTGCAATACTCGGCGCCGCAGGGCCATCCGGAGCTGCGCGCCTGGCTGGCGCGCTACATGAATGAAGACGGTTGCAGCCTCGGCGCGCAGAACGTGCTGATCGTCAACGGCGCGAAGCACGGGCTCGACCTGATCTGCCGGCTGCTGGTCGATGAAGGCGACGCGATCGTGGTCACGGCGCCAACGTACTTCAGCGCGATTCCGATCTTCCGCAGCTTCGGCGTGGAGTTCATCGAGATCGGGCACGACGAGCACGGTCTGCGGGTCGACGAGCTGGAGCGCGTGCTGGCGCAGCGTGAGGGGCGGCGCCAGGCACGGCCGAAGTTCATCTACAACGTGGCCGACTTCCACAATCCCACCGGCGTGGCGATGGCGCGCTCGCGTCGCGAAGCGTTGGTGGGGCTTGCCTCCCGCAACGGCATCGCCGTCGTCGAGGACAATCCCTATCGCCACGTGCGCTTCGAGGGCGAAGCGCTACCGACGCTCAAGGCGCTCGATCGCGCTGGAGAAGTGCTGCACGTCGGCACCTTCTCGAAGTTGATCGCGCCGGGACTGCGCATCGGCTGGATCGCCACACGCGCCGACTGGATCGCGCGCCTGATGCAGCTCAAAGCCGACGGCGGCTCCAATCCGCTCATTCAACGGATCGTCCTGGACTTCTGCCGCTCGGAGGATTTCGCCGCGCACGTCGATCGGGTGCAGTTCTCCTATCGCCGGCAGCGCGATGCCATGGTCGCCGCGTTGCGCGCCCATCTACCGGACCTGCAGCTGAGCGTGCCGCAAGGCGGCTACTACGTGTGGGCGACGCTGCCGCAAGGCGTCGATGGCGATGAGCTGGCGCGGCGCGCTGCTCAAGTCGGCGTGAACATCATCGGCGGCAGTCGGTTCTACGCTGATGGCGCCGGGCACGGCGCCGCTTGCAATCACATCCGCCTGTCGTACAGCTACGCCTCGCCCGACGAGATCGATGTAGGCATCCGGCGGCTGGCGGACATCTACCGCGAACAACGGGCGGCGTGACATTGCGAGCTTTCATCGAGTTCAGCGACGTCAGTAAGACGTACGACGGGCGCACGCTCGCGGTATCCAACCTGAGCTGCGCAGTCACGCGCGGCGAGTTCCTGACGTTTCTCGGTCCGTCGGGATCGGGTAAGACCACTGCACTGATGATGCTCGCCGGATTCGAGCAGCCTTCGGCAGGCGAGCTGCGGCTCAATGGACGGCCGCTCGGCCCGATTCCGCCGCACCGTCGCAACATGGGAGTGGTCTTCCAGAATTACGCGCTCTTCCCGCACCTGAGCGTCGCCGAGAACATTGCCTTTCCGTTGCGAGTGCGCGGCGTCGCGTCGCATACCGTTCGGGAACGCGTCCGGCAGGTGCTCGCGCTCATCCGGCTCGAAGGCTACGAGGACCGGCGTCCGGCGCAGCTCTCCGGCGGGCAGCAGCAGCGCGTCGCACTGGCGCGCGCTCTGATCTTCGGGCCCGATGTGATCCTGATGGACGAGCCGCTCGGTGCGCTCGACAAGCAGCTGCGTGAGCAGCTGCAGACGGAGATCAAGCAGATCCAGCGGCACCTCGGCGTGACCGTGCTGTACGTGACGCACGACCAGTCCGAGGCACTCGCACTGTCGGACCGCATCGCATTGTTTGCGGCGGGCTCGATTGAGCAGCTCGGCACGCCGCAGGAGCTCTACGAGCAGCCGGCGAGTGAATTCGTTGCGCAGTTCATCGGTCAGAACAACCGGCTTGCAGCCGTTGTCGAGGACGTGGAACGAGAAGGCTGCGTCGTGCGCCTCGCCGATGGCAGCACGCTCCACGCGCGCCCGCAGGGCGTCGTCGAGCGCGGCGAGCAGGTAACGGTCTGGGTGCGGCCCGAGCACATCGACGTCGGCGATGCGTCGTCGTGGGCGAATGTGCTCCGGGGCGTCGTGGATGAAGTGTCTTACCAGGGCGACCACGTGCGGGTGCGCGTTGTGTTGCCCGACGATGCGCATGTCGTGGCGAAGTGTGCGCGCAGTCGCGCGAGTCAGCTGCAGCGTGGCAACCGCGCGGTCCTTCGTTTCAGCGCGGAGCACTGCACTGCGTTTGCCCGACAACCGGCGACGGGAACAGCAACGTGATCGGTCGTCTTGCAGTTCGCACGCTGCTGTTGATCGCAGCTTTGTCTGGCCTCGCAGCCTGCGACACGCGAGAGCCGCAGCGTGAGCTGACAGTCGTGGGATGGGGCGGGAGCTCGCAACGCGCACATCGCGACGCTTACTGGACCTCGTTCGTCGTGCACACCGGGATCCCGCTGCGCGAGGACGTCTGGCACGGCGGCATCGGTGTCCTGCGGACGAAAGTGCAGGGCGGCGCCAACGACTGGGACGTCGTGCAGGTGGAGGTCGAGGAGCTGGTGCTCGGTTGCGAAGAGGGACTGTTCGAGCCGATCGACTGGCAGATGCTCGGTGGACGCGAGCAGTACATCGACGTCGCGGTGCACGACTGCGGCGTCGGCGCGATGGTCTGGTCGCAGCTGTTCGGCTACGACGCGGCGCGCATGCCCGAAGGCCCGCGCAACTGGTCGGAGTTCTGGGACGTGCAGCGTTTTCCCGGCCGGCGTGGGCTGCGGCGGACGCCCAAGTACACGCTCGAGGCTGCACTGATGGCGGACGGCGTCGAGCCCGCGGACGTCTACCAGGTGCTGCGGACGCCCGAGGGCGTCGACCGCGCATTCCGCAAGCTCGATGAGATCAAGCCGTACACCGTGTGGTGGTCGTCGATCTCGCAGGTGCCGGACCTGCTGGCGTCGGGTGAGGTGACGGTCTCGATGACCAGCCCCGGTCGGCTGCTGGTCGCGAATCGTGAGGAGAACCGGCGCTTCAAGGTCGTGTGGGACGGCAACATCTATTCGGTCGACTACTGGGTCGTGCTCAAGGGCAGTCCGCGCCGCGAGCAGGCGATGCAGTTGCTCCGCTACATGAAGGAGCCGGAGCACGAGATGCGCCTCGCGCATTTCATTCCGACCGGCCTGTCGAACCGCACCGCCATCGATGCGCTCGAGCCGGAGTTCAAGCGCGACACGCCGTCGAATCCCACGAACCTGGAGCATGCCGTCCAGCTGGACGCGCAGTTCTGGGTCGAGCACGTGGAAGAACTCACCCAGCGCTTCAACGCCTGGGCCTCGCAGTAGACCCATGGCGACCGTCACTATCGTCGCAAGCGAGAGCATGGCGCGCAGCGAAGAGGTACAGGATCTGCGGGCAGCGCTTCGGCGCAGTGAGCGGCGGCGTGGTCTGCGCGCGGCTGCGCTGCTCGCGCCGTTGGCGATCGTAATGGTGGTCTGCTTCTTCGCGCCGATCGCGTTGCTGCTGGTCCGCGGCTTCACGGACCGCGAGGTGAGCGAAGCGTGGCCGGTGACCGCGGCTGCGCTGCGCGAATGGCATGGAACTGACGTCCCGGATGCATCGATCGTCGACACATTCGTCGGGGAGCTGGTGGAGTCGCACCGCAAGGGCACGATGGTCGCTGCAGCGAATCGGCTCAATCACGCGCTGCCTGGCTCGCGCACGCTAGTGATGCGTACTGCCGAGGCGCTGGCTGCGTCGCCCGGCGCATCGTCGATCGACGAGCTCGCTGAGATCGACGCGCGCTGGAAGCAGCCCGAGACCTGGGCCGTCATGCGTCAGGCGACGGGACCGCTCACCAGCTTCTACATCCGGGCAGCGGTCGATCCTGTGTTCATCGCTGTTTTCGCGCGCACGTTCTGGATCAGCGCAGTCGTTGCCGTTTTGTGCGCGCTGCTGGGCTACCCCGTGGCGTATTTACTGTCGAGCCTGCCCGAACGGATCGCGCATCCCTTGCTGGTGCTGGTGCTGCTGCCGTTCTGGACCTCGGTGCTAGTGAGGACCACGGCATGGATGGTGTTGCTGCAGGACCATGGCCTGGTCAACGGCATGCTGCTGGATCTCGGCTTGTTGAGCGAGCCGCTGCAGCTGATCTACAACCGGGCCGGAGTGTACATCGCACTGACGCACGTCTTGCTGCCGTACTTCGTGCTGCCGTTGTACGCCGTGATGAAGCGAATCTCGCCCGTCACCACGCGCGCCGCTCTTTCGCTCGGCGCGACGCCGGCGCAGGCGTTCTGGCGCGTGTACCTCGTGCAGACGCTGCCGGGCGCAGCTGCAGGCGTGCTGACTGTTTTCGTCCTCGCTCTCGGCTACTACATCACGCCAGCGCTCGTCGGCGGCGCGGGCGATCAGATGATCAGCTACTTCATCGCATTCTTCACCAATCAGTCGCTCAACTGGGGCATGGCGGCCGCGCTGAGCGTGCTGCTGCTGGTCACGACGTTGCTGCTCCTCGTGTTCTGCAGCCGCCTGGCCGGGCGGCGCGAGCTGGCGTTGCGCTGATGAGCGTCTCTTTGGCACACACAGTCAGCAGCCCGGTAACACGCGCCGTGCTGTACGCCTTCAGCGCGCTCGTACTGGCGTTTCTGGTCTTGCCGATCCTCGCGATCATCCCGCTGTCGTTCAACTCCAGCTCGTTCCTGTCCTATCCCATCGCCGGCTTCTCGCTGCGCTGGTACGAAGAGCTGATCGGCTCGTCAGGCTGGAGCAGTGCATTACGCAACAGTGTCGTCGTCGCGAGCGCCACAACCGCGCTTGCGACACCGCTCGGCACGCTCGCCGCACTGGGCCTGACGCGCCTCAGCTCGACGCTCAAGCCGCTGTTGATTGCGTTGCTGCTCGCGCCGATGTTCGTGCCGGTGATCATCGTTGCGGTTGCCAGCTACTTCCTCTATGCACAACTGGGGTTGGCGCACAGCATCGTCGGACTCGTGCTGGGCCATACGGTGCTTGCCACACCGTTCGTCGTTCTGGTCGTACACGCATCGTTGCAGGGGTTCGATGCTACGTTGCTGCGTGCAGCGGCAAGTCTTGGTGCGCGGCAGCTCACGATAGCTCGCCGAGTGCTCCTGCCCCTGATCGCACCTGGCATGTTTGCCGCGGCCATCTTCGCATTCACCACTTCCTTCGATGAGATCGTCGTCGCGATGCTGTTGGCCGGCGTCGAGCAGAAAACGCTGCCGCTGAAGATGTTCGAAGGTGTGCGCGATCACATCAGCCCGGCGATCTGTGCTGCGGCGACGCTGCTCGTCGTCACGTCGATCGTCCTGCTGGCTGTCGTCGAAGCAATGCGCCGCCAGCGGGCGCGGCTGTTCGGGACGCCGACGTGAGCGCAGTGTGCGTCGAAACACCGCCGCTGGCGACGCTGCGGCGGCATCGCGGCCGGAAGTGGTCGACGCACCGCTCCGACGTGCTGCCGGCGTGGATCGCCGATATGGATTTGCTGCCGGCGCCAGTCATCAGGGCAGCATTGCGAACCGCGATCGATGAGGGCGACCTCGGCTATGGTCCCACGGCCGAGCGCAGCGGCATCGGTGAGGCGTTCGCGGCGTGGGCGCTGCTGCGCTGGCACTGGCACCTCGAGCCATCGGCCGTGATGGTGATGCCGGACGTCGTCAGCGGACTGGCGAACTGCATCGAGGCGCTGACCGAGCCTGGCGACAGCGTGTTGGTGCAAACGCCGCTCTATCCGCCGATCCTGTCCTGCATCGCCAACAGCGGCCGACGTATAGCAGCGTCGGCCATCACTGGCGATTCGATCGATTTCGACGCACTCGCTGCGACGATAAGTCGCTCAAGTGCGCGGCTCATGATCCTGTGCAACCCGCACAATCCGACGGGTCGCTGTTTCACGCGCGCTGAGTTGACTCGGCTTGCGTCGCTGGCGCTCGACCACGACCTGCTCGTCGTCAGCGATGAGATCCATGCGGACCTGACGCATCCTGGATACGAGCACATCCCGATTGCCAGCCTCGGCCCAGAGGTCGCGGCCCGGACCGTGACGCTGAACTCGGCCAGCAAGGCATTCAACATTGCCGGCCTGCGCTGCGCGGTCTGCGTTGCGCAGAGCCCAGCACTGCGCCTGCGACTGGCCTCGCTGCCCGCACAACGCTGGAGTGCATTCTCGACGCTAGGGGTCCGCGCCGCGCTGGCGGCATGGACCGACGCCGGCGCGGATTGGCTGAGTGCATGTGTCGAACATCTGAGTCTCATGCGCGAGCACCTCGTGCGGCGCCTGGCCAATGGCTTGCCGGCCGTCAGGTGCACGCCGCCGCAGGCCGGCTATCTGGCGTGGCTCGATTGCCGCGCGCTCGCGCTCGACACCGCTCCGGCGCAGTTCTTCCTCGAACACGCGCGCGTTGCCCTGTCTTCGGGCGCCGAGTTCGGCGAGCCGGGCCGCGGTTTCGTGCGCCTCAACTTCGCGACGTCGCAGGACATTCTCGATCGCATCCTCGACCGCATGATCAAGGCCTGTCAGTCATGAATAGATCTCTGGTGTTGCGCGCGACCGTTCTCCTCGTCGCCGGCGTTCTAACGGCGTTCGCGGCCAGCGCAGCCGACAAGGCCGCCACGGCGAAGGTGCGCGTGCCGCTGCCGCGTCCGCTGGACTCCGGGGTCAACGACGATCCCTATCCGAGCGCTTACCGGCCGCTGCCTTCACAGCCAGCGGCGATCGTGCATGCGACCGTGCTCACCGGCACGGGCGAGCAGATCGACGACGGCGTCGTCATCATGTCGGAGGGACGCATCACAGCAGTGGGCGACGCCACGACCGCGGTGCCGCCTGGCGTGCGTGTGATAGACGCGCGCGGCAAGTGGGTCACACCGGGAATCATCGATGCCCACTCGCACCTCGGCGTGTATCCATCGCCGGGCGTGGCGTCGAGACAGGACGGCAACGAGTGGACGAGCCCGAATACGGCGGGTGTGTGGGCGGAGCATTCGGTCTGGCCGCAGGATCCGGCGTTTCAGCGCGCGCGCGCCGGCGGCGTCACGACGCTCCTGATTCTGCCTGGGTCGGCGAACTTGTTCGGGGGCCGCAGCGTCACGCTGAAGAACGTGCCTGCAGTGACGACCGACGCGATGAAGTTTCCCGGTGCGCCGTACGGCCTGAAGATGGCATGCGGCGAGAATCCGAAGCGCACCTACGGCACGCGCGGGCAAACACCGATGACGAACATGGGTAACGTGTTCGGTTACCGCAAGGCGTGGCTCGACGCAGTCAGGTACCAGCACAAGTGGGAGACGTATCGGACGAAGCTCGCCGCCGGAGAATCTGCCGATCCGCCGGATCGCGATCTCGGGCTCGACACGCTGGCCGGCGTGCTGGCTGGACGCATCCTGGTGCAGAACCACTGCTATCGCGCCGACGAGATGGCGACGATGCTCGACATCGCCGACGAGTTCGGCTACCGCATCACCATGTTTCATCACGCCGTCGAGGCCTACAAGATCGCGCCGCTCCTCGCGAAGCGCGGTGTGTGCTCGGCGATCTGGGCAGAGCGCAGCGGCACGAAGATGGAAGCGATCGACGGGATCGGTGCGAACGCGGCGCTGCTGCAGCGTGCGGGCAGCTGCGTGGTCATCCACTCCGATGACACGACCTTGATCCAACGGCTCAATCAGGAGGCCGCGATAGCAGTGGGCGCGGGCGCACGCGCGGGAATCCCGATCACGCGTGCGCAGGCGATCGCCTGGATCACCGCGAATCCGGCGCGCGCTCTCGGGATCGCCGAACAGACCGGCACGCTCGAACGCGGCAAGATGGCCGACGTCGTGTTATGGAGCGGCGATCCCTTCAGCAGTTACACGCTCGCAGAGCAAGTGTTCATCGACGGTGCAGTGGTCTATGACCGTCACGACCGGCGCTTCCAGCCGCGCTCGGATTTCGAGCTCGGCCAGAGCGGAGCTGGGGAGTTTCATCCATGATTTCGATGCTGCGTATCGCGGGGCTGGCGGTCGCTCTCTCGTGCGGGTGTGCAGCTGCGAACGCAGCCTCGCTTGCGATCGTCAATGCGAGGCTGGAAACGATCACGCACGGCACGATCGATTCCGGAACGCTGCTGATGTCAGACGGGCGCATCGTCGCTCTAGGCACCACGGTGCAAGTGCCGGCCGGCGCTCGCGTCATCGATGCCCGCGGCGGCACCGTGACGCCCGGCCTTATCGCTTGCTCGACCAACCTCGCGATCGCCGAGATCAATCAGATCGCGGAGACACGTGACGACGGCGGCGGCACGCGCATCAGCGCCGGCTTCGATGTCCAGTACGGTGTGAATGCATGGTCGGCGCAAATGCCAGTCGCCCGTGATAGTGGCGTTACGCATGCCGTGATCACACCGCTGGTCGGTGTCGCGGAGGCGTTCGACGACGAGGAGGAGCACGCGTCGATGCAGGGTGGCGGCGAGAACGCTGGCGCGTACAACGCGCTGTTCGCCGGACAAGCCGCGCTGCTGCGCCTCGACGCGAGTCAGCTGCCGGTCATGCGCGCAAAGATTGCGATGGCGCTGGATCTCGGTCAGGCAGGCGCGCAGCACGGCGGCGGCTCGCGTGCGGCCTCCATCATCCTCGTGAAAGCTGCGCTGGCGGACGCGCGTCACTATGCGCGCAATCGTGGTGCGTACGATCGTGGAGCGACCCGGACGTATGGTCTGCCGACATTCGATCTGGAAGCGCTGATCCCGGTAGTCGAAGGCAGCGTGCCGCTGCTGATTCGCGTGAGTCGCGCCGCGGATATCCGGCAGGCACTGGCTCTCGCACGCGCGGAGAACGTGCACATCATTCTGGAGGATGCGCAGGAAGCGTGGATGGTCGCCGACGAGATCGCCGCTGCCAAGGTTCCTGTGCTGCTCGATCCGCAGGACGATCTGCCGCGCTCGTTCGAGCTGCTTGGCTCGCGGCTCGACAATGCAGCGCGCTTGCAGCGTGCGGGTGTGACGATCGCGATCAAGGGCTCGCGCAACTTCAACAGCCTGCGGCCGATCCGATTGAACGCGGGCGTGGCAGTCGCGTACGGGCTATCGCGCGAAGAAGCTCTGCGCGCGATCACGCTCAATCCGGCGCGCATCTGGGGTATCGCAGATCGCGCCGGCTCGCTCGAAGTCGGCAAGGACGCGGACGTCGTCTTGTGGAACGGCGATCCGCTCGAGGCGATGTCATATGCGACGAACGTCATCGTCGGCGGAGTGGAGCAGTCGACGCGTTCGCGGCGGCAGGAGCTGCAAGAGCGGTACTCGCACGCCGAGGATGGGTATCCCCCGGCGTATCACTGAGCGGATTCGCTCCCGCATCGGGTCGAGCAGGCGGAGCGATCTCAGAGGAGGAGGCGTGCTGGGTTTCACGGGTCAGTTAATACCCCGTACAACAGCTGCATTGAGACGCAATTTTTCGATGTTTCAGCTGTTTATGTGTTCTCCGACCGCCCAGGTTATTCGTCACGTGCTAGGTTATTCGTCATGACCCGCACTTCTAAATCAAGTTAGGCGCCCGGAATGAGCAGTTCGTTTTCAATCAAGTCGAACGCCTCGGATCGCGAGTTGGTCTTCTTATCGCCGCGGTCGGATCACTTCATTGTTCAGCTGCGCGGAACTGCGTTGCAGGTAAGCCGCGAGGTCTACGCGTACACAGACGCGCGTGGCCTTTCCGACTTCTTTGGCGAGCTGGCGGCCTGTCGGCGTCCATGGGGTGAGACACGAAGTTGGGAATCGCTCGAGGGCGAGTTCGCGCTTTCGGCTGCTTGCTCAGCCCTTGGTCAAGTAACCTTCTCAATCCGCATCCGGGACATGCTTGGCGGTCCGGAAGAATGGGACGTCAAGGCAAGGGTCGTCACTGAGCTTGGCGCACTCCCAACAATTGCAGGGCATGCAAGGCTATTCTTCGATGTCGTCGCAAGCGCCTAACAAGCCGCTGGTTCCGACTCGCAACGGCGAAGCGCCATTGCTCGCGGCACAGCGGCGGCGTTATGCCGTTAAGTGATGACAGAGGAAACAGTCACAATGTATCGGCCGGTAGGCCCAAAGGAGCTGAAGCTCCTTGAGGGCAATGGGTTTCGTCGCTGGCCACCGCGCTTGCCTGAGCAACCCATCTTTTATCCGGTCACGAATCAAAGGTACGCGACTGAGATCGCAAGCCGGTGGAATGTCAAAGACGACGCCGTTGGGTACGTCACGCGCTTTGCCGTCCGCAGCTCTTTCATGCGCCGCTATGAGATTCAGAAGGTAGGTGGGGATCATCACACCGAGTGGTGGATCCCGGCCGAAGAGCTGGAGGAGCTGAACGACAACATCGTTGGGCTCATTGAGGTCATCGGTGAACACCGTGGTCAGGCATAACAAGCCGCTGGTACCGACTCGCAACGGCGAGGCGCCGTTGCTCGCGGCACAGCGGCGGCGTTAGGCGTCATGAACGAACGTCGGCAGATCATCGACGGCGTGTTAAAGGCCACCTGCGTGCCGCTGCTGCGTGAGCGGGGATTTCGCGGTTCCTATCCCCACTTTCGACGATTTCACGGTGAGCATGTCGATCTTCTGATGTTTCAGTTTCGACGCGATGGTTCTAGCTTCATTGTCGAAATTTCGTACGCCGACCCAGAGCGCCACAACGTGGGTTTTCGACCTGAGGCACCTGCATCTAAGATTGATGTAGCTTGTACCAGAGAGCGCTACCGCCTCGGCGCGAAAGGACGTACCGAAGTCGATGGTGAGTGGCTATGCCTTCCGCATGGCATCCTAAGTTCGGACGATCGACACTTCCGTCGTCTGGCCTTGAAAGTGAATGACATGCTTCTGAATGAAGCTGAGCCTTGGTGGGAGTCCAAGCGGACGACGCCTAACTCATCGCTGGAACGTACGCGTGCAAGATAAAGTGCCAGGTCCAAGCAATCGAGCGCGCGGCGCTCAGCTCAACCGTTAGGCGGCAGCAATGGCCAATCGCACGTTTCTGTGCAGCACATGTGGGCACATTCAGCGAGCTGCCTCGCCTGACTTTAAGCGCATGCAAGCAGATCCTGCATGGCCCAAGCATTGTGAGGCCGTGATGTTGCTCCTCGGCTATCGTGCGTCTCAGGCAGCGACTAGCATCTCTGAAACCGAGCGAGTGTCTTGGGCTGCGCTTGGCTGCCGCATCGCTGAACACCGAGGCAAGAAACGTTGGCGGCCTATACTCTCGCAGCGTGAGCTGAAGAATGCGTATCCATTGTCGTAACGACCGGGCTGATTCCTGGTTGGTGTCGTGCCAGTCGCCTAACAAGCCGCTGGTACCGACTCGCAACGGCGAAGCGCCGTTGCTCGCGGCACAGCGGCGGCGTTAGGCGGCAACGCGTGCGTTCCACCTTGAAGCTGGCATCGGCGCTCGGAATCCCAGTCATGATCGTTGGCGCAATCATCATTGGCTTCGCGGTTCCGGGCTTCTACATGGTCGCGTTTGAAGGTGTGAAGCCTGGTGAGCCGATCCATCCTGAGGAGCTCGCGCCAACATTGGCCGAGTCGGGATTGCAGCTCGCGCTTGGTGGTGGACTATTGATCGTGGCAATCGTCACGCGAGTCATCACTCGCCGAAAACTTCGAGCTATGCGTAGTAGCGAACTGCTGCCTAACACCTCGCTGGAGCGCACGCGTGATAGCTAAAGCGCGAGGCCCAAGTTACCGAGCGCGCGGCGCTCAGCTCGACCGTTAGCCGTTCAGAAGATGAACTTCCTCGAACTCACAGTGCTGTCGACAGATGATGACGGGATGGTTCAGCTCGGGGTGCGGGCAGCGAGTTCAACGCACGCCGCATATCACGAGACACATCTGTATCCGGACTCATTGGCCTCATTTGGTGAAGAGCTCAAGGGGTTTCCTCGAGCCGTTGATACTGAAGTGGTTCTGGAATGCGGCTCGAAGGATCCGAAGTGGCACGACTACTTTCGAATGCGCGTCTTCCTGCTTAAGGCGACTGGACGATCTGCTCTTGAGCTCGAATCTGAGGTTCGGGGAACTCCTCCCGTACGAGCCGAAAGTCACTTCTTCATCCCAGGCATGCCGGCGGACTTCAATCGGCTGGGCTCTGGCCTGGTCGCGTGGCTCGCCAACCCAAGCGATCCGTTTCGCGTTGAGTGGCGGAATGGCTAACAAGCGAATGGAGTTCGCTCCCTTCGGTCGCCCGACTCGCAAACGGCGAGGCCGTTTGCTCGCGGCTCATTCGCGGCGTTAGCCATATGAGCCGCAGAAAACTCTCTTTCGCGCTGGCGCTGATGGTGGTTCTTTTCGCCTGCACAGCGCCGCTGGATTGGTATGCCGCGTGCGGCTGTGCCGAGCAATGGACTGGTGTTGTTGGCGATGTCGGCGTGTACTGGGCAGATATTAAGGTCGAAGACGTGACTCCTGAGTTCTTGGCAGAGAAGACTCTAGCTAAACTCAAAGGCAAGTCGATGGACCTGGAGACGATCCGAGGCGTGGGCCTCTTCTTCAATTCATCCTGCGCCAGTGTCTTACTCGAGGTTCGGTGCACTTTCTGGATGTGGGCAAAGGAACAGGAGCTTAAGGGAATAGAGCTTCAGTTCGTTGCAGGGGACGGAAAAGTGAATGACGTAATCGCCAAGTACGTTTATGGCAAGCGCGGCGGAAGCCGTGGCTAACAATCAGCGAGCGCGGCAATGACGGCTAACACCTCGCTGGAGCGCACGCGTGAGAGATAGAGTGCCAAGCTCATACAGCAGCTCGCGCGGCGCTCAGCTCAACCGTTAGCCGTCAACAGGAGTCACTGCATGACCTCGGCCGCTCGCTTCAATGCTCTGGTTTTCGCCGTCGCTTGTGTGTGGGGCACTGGAATACCGCTACTTGGCGAAGCCTCGAGCAGCGCCATTGACGCGGAACTTGGTTGTCAAATGCGCAACGGCGAGATGAGCCTTCGTATCACGTTGCACAATCGCGATAGCGCTGATACGGCAGTCGTCTTTGGCAGCATATTGGCGAATGGAGGGAAGTATCTTGCGGACAATCTTGCCCTCGATGTTCGTGCTGGGTCCGATCTCACGCGATATCAATATTTCGATCCATCGGTTCCGGGCATCGCGGGACGTGTCGACGCCTGGATTGTGTCGCTTCCAGCGGAGTCTGAGTACACACTTGTCCGCTCGCTCAGCCATTTTTGGTCGGGTGGCGGCCAGCTCTCGACAATGACTCGGCCCTTTGCCACAAGACTCGCGTTCGTCGCGCCCCCGACTCCCAGTCACTACGCAATCCCTGCCTTCAAGGTGTATCAGGGCCAATTGATCAGCAGTTGGGTAGAGGTCCCAACCCAGTGTGTCGCCGGCTAACAAGCAGTTGCCGCGGACGATGAGAGATAAAGTGCCAAGACACCGGCGTATCGCGCCGCCGCTGAACTGCAGCGTTATGCGGTTGTCCGGTCGCCGCTCAACTAAGACGCTATGAACAGGACTATCGCAGTGTTCTGGCTCGCGGTTCTAGCAATCATTGCTGGGTGTGAGCGCCAGCCCATCGACAGGACGGAAGATATCGGCGATGAGAACAAGGCCCTCGTTCGTCGGTGGATAGAAGAA
>DATNFA010000154.1:0-26776 GCA_035606615.1 Steroidobacteraceae bacterium | reverse complement strand
CATCCCGCTCATGTGCGGCTCGCGGGACATGGTGTTCCCGTACATGAACATGCTGAGCTTCTGGTTCTACCTGCTCGCGGTGCTGGTGCTGGTCGCCGGCCTGTTCGTGCCGGGCGGACCGACCGGCGCGGGCTGGACGCTGTATCCGCCGCAGGCGATCGCGCCGGGTACGCCGGGCCACGGCTGGGGCATCATCTGCATGCTCGCCTCGCTCGGCATCTTCGTGGTCGCCTTCACGATGGGCGGCCTCAACTACGTCACGACGATCCTGCAGGCCCGCTGCAAAGGCATGACGCTGATGCGCATGCCGCTGTCGGTGTGGGGCATCTTCACCGCGACGGTTCTCGGCCTGCTCGCTTTCCCGGCACTGTTCGTGTCGTGCGTGATGATGACGCTCGATCACTCGCTCGGCACCAGCTTCTTCATGCCGGCGGTTGCGCAGATGGGTGGGCAGACGGTGCACAGCGGCGGCTCGCCGCTGCTGTTCCAGCACCTGTTCTGGTTCTTCGGACATCCTGAGGTGTACATCGTGGCGCTGCCGGCGTTCGGCATCGTCTCCGATCTGCTCTCGACGCACGCCCGCCGCAACATCTTCGGCTACCGCATGATGGTGTGGGCGATCCTGGCGATCGGCTGCCTGAGCTTCGTCGTGTGGGCGCACCACATGTACGTCAGCGGCATGAACCCGTACTTCGGCTTCTTCTTCGCGACCACCACGCTGATCATCGCGGTGCCGACGGCGATCAAGGTCTACAACTGGATCCTGACGCTGTGGAAGGGCGACATCCACCTGACGGTGCCGATGCTGTTCGCGATCGGCTTCATCTTCACGTTCATCAACGGCGGCCTCACCGGCCTGTTCCTCGGCAACGTCACCGTCGACGTGCCGCTGTCGGGCACGTACTTCGTGGTCGCGCACTTCCACATGGTGATGGGCGTGTCGCCGATCCTGGTGGTGTTCGGCGCGATCTATCACTGGTATCCGAAGATCACCGGGCGTCTGCTCGACGACCGGCTCGGCCGCATCCACTTCTGGTTCACGTTCATCGGCACGTACGCGATCTATCTGCCGATGCACTACCTCGGCATCCTGGGCGTGCCGCGCCGCTACTACTCGTACAGCGACAGCATCGACTTCATCGGTCAGAACGTGCACATCGCGAACGAGTGGATCACGATCTCCGCGGTGTTCGTCGCGGCGACGCAGCTGGTCTTCCTGTTCAACCTGGCGTGGTCGCTGAAGAACGGTCGCGACGCCGGCCCGAATCCCTGGCGCTCGACGTCGCTCGAATGGCAGACGCCGGACACGCCGCCGAAGCACGGCAACTGGGGCAAGGATCTGCCGGTGGTGTATCGCTGGGCGTACGACTACAACGTGCCCGGCGCGCCGGAGGACTTCGTCCCGCAGAACGTGCCGCCCGGCGATCCGCGCGCGGGTAACGCGCCGGCAGGCCGCGACCACGGAGTGCACCATTGAGCCTGACGGTCGCCTACTTCGCGCTCGCGACTGGCATCGTCGTCTGGCTGATTCTGGTCCGTAAGCTGTCGGCGAAGTCGTGGGAGGCGCAATCCGCCGCCGCAATCGACGCCGCCGAAATGCCGCGCTGGCCCGCGCAGCGCGTCGGGCTGTGGGTATTCCTTGCGGTCATCACTTCGCTGTTCGGCCTGTTCGTCTCGGCGTACTACATGCGCCTGAGCGGGCATCACGGCTCGGGCCCCGCAACCGATTGGAACGCACTGAGCGAGCCGCCGGTGTTGTGGCTCAACACGCTGCTGTTGATCGCGGCCAGCGTGGCGATGCAGGCCGCACGCAAGTCAGTGCGCAGCGGCAGCGTGGAACGAAGCTTCACGCCGCTCCTGTTCGGCGGACTGCTGACGCTGGCGTTTCTCGCCGGCCAGTTCTACGCGTGGACGCTGGTGCGCGAGTCGGAGTTCTTCTCGCCGCTCAATCCGGCGGTCGCGTTCTTCTATCTGTTGACCGCCGTGCACGGCCTGCACCTGCTCGGCGGTCTGTATGTCTGGGGACGAACTCTCGCCCGCCTGCGCCGGGAAGACGTCAAAGCGATCGACGTGGTCCTGAGCGTCGAGTTGTGCAGCGTCTACTGGCACTTCCTGCTGCTCGTCTGGCTGGGCCTGTTCGCCGTGATGTTGTCTACGTGAAGCTATTCTTCTGAGGTAGTGAATCGATGAGTCACGAATCATCCGCCACGCTGCCCGCAGTTCCCGAGGGCTTGAAGGGCGTGACCTCCGACTGGTCCGCCGACAAGCAGGCCTTCCCGGTGCCGTGGGGCAAGGCGATGATGTGGATATTCCTGCTCAGCGACACGTTCATCTTCTCGTGCTTCCTGATCTCGTACATGAACGTGCGCATCTCGACCACAGCCCAGTGGCCGAACCCCAGCGAGGTGTTCTCGCTGACCGTGTTCGGCACGCCGGTGCCGCTGTTCCTGATCGCGATCATGACGATGATCCTGATCACCTCCAGCGGCACGATGGCGATGGCCGTGAACTTCGGCTACCGGCGCGATCGCAAGAAGACCGCGCTGCTGATGTTCGCGACCGCGTTGCTCGGCCTGTCGTTCGTCGGCATGCAGGCGTTCGAGTGGAGCAAGCTGATCCTCGACGAAGGCGTGCGGCCGTGGGGCAACCCGATGGGCGCGGCGCAGTTCGGCTCGGCATTCTTCATGATCACCGGCTTCCACGGCCTGCACGTGTCGTGCGGCGTGATCTACCTGTCGGTCGTGGCGATCCGCGTGCTCAACGGCTTCTATGACCGCAAAGGCACGTACGAGACGGTCGAGGTCGCAGGCCTGTACTGGCACTTCGTCGACCTGGTCTGGGTGTTCATCTTCGCGTTCTTTTATTTGTGGTAGGAGCTCAGATGGCTCACGCGCATTCGGCTGATCACTCCACGGCACACGCTGCGCCCGCCGGCGGGCACGGCGAGGGTGTGCAGCATCCGATCAGGATCTACTTGTGGATCTGGCTGCTGCTGTTCGTCTTCAGCACGTTCTCGTACCTGGTCGATTTCTTCCAGCTGCAAGGCTACCTGCGCTGGACGCTGATCATCATCTTCATGCTGCTGAAGGCCGGCTTCATCGTCGCGATCTTCATGCACATGGCGTGGGAGCGCCTCGCGCTCAAGCTCGCGATCCTGGTGCCGCCGCTGGCGCTGCTGGTGCTCGTCGGGTTGATGGCGATCGAGGGCGACTACACGTTCCTGACCCGGCTGCAATCCTTCGTGCACGAAGTCCAGAAGCCCAGCGCTCATGCGGGCGGCCATGCGGCTGAGCAGCCGGCAGCAGAGCACTAGAATGACGCCGACCCCGGTCCTGTGGATTTGCGCGTTCGTGGTCGCGGCCGTGTTCGCGGTGATGATCCATTCGATCGCGACCTTCCGCCGCGCGTCCGGCTCGCGCAACGCAGTCGCCGAGATCTTCTGGGCGATCGTGCCGATCTTCATCATGGTGAGCACCGCGCTGCCCGCGGTGCGCATGCTCGCCGCGGACCGGGCGGCGAGCACCGTTCAGGCGTATAACGCCGACCGCAAATGACCTCGCGTTACCGTCTCTTCCGGCGCCTCGCGCTGGCGGGCGTCGTGCTCGCCTTCGGCGTCGTCGTGCTCGGCGCCTATGTGCGACTCAACGCTGCCGGTCTCGGCTGCCCGGACTGGCCCGGCTGCTATGGCCACCTGAGTGCCGGTGACGCCGCTCGCAACGTCGATGCGATCAACGAAGCGTTCCCGCAGCGGCCGTTCGAGTATCACAAGGCCATCAAGGAGATGGTGCACCGCTATTTTGCCTCGAGCCTCGGGCTGCTGATCCTGGCGCTCGCCGGGCTGGCGATCGCGAACCGCCGCGACCCGCAGCAGCCCGTGGTGCTGCCGATCGTGCTGGTCGGGCTGGTTATCCTGCAGGGCCTGCTCGGCATGTGGACCGTGACGCTGCTGCTGAAGCCGCTGATCGTGGTGCTGCATCTGCTCGGCGGCCTCGCGACGCTGTCGCTGCTGGCCTGGCTGGCTTGGGGACATGCAGCGAATCCTTCGGAAATGAAGAATGTCCGCTTTCTGCGCAGAACCGCCGCTGCCGCGCTGGTCGTCCTCGCCCTGCAGATCGCGCTCGGCGGCTGGACCAGCAGCAACTACGCCGCGCTCGCCTGCCCCGATTTCCCGACTTGCCAGAATTCCTACTGGCCGCAGATGGACGCGAAGGACGCCTTCATCCTCTGGCGCGGCCTCGGCATCGACTACGAAGGCGGTGTCCTCGATCATCCGGCGCGGGTCGCGATCCATTTCGTGCACCGGCTCGGGGCTGTCGTCGCGGCGCTGATGCTCGGCTTCGCGAGCATCGCGGCGATGCGGCTCGGCCCGACGCGCGGCGTCCGGATTGCAGGGGCTGTGCTCGGCGCGGTCCTCGTGTGTCAGCTGATCCTCGGCCCGGTTATGGTGATTCGCGCCTTGCCGCTGGCACTCGCTACCGCGCACAACGCTGTCGCGGCGCTGCTGCTGCTCGCGGCAGTAGCACTTAACCGGTCGCTCGCAGGTCTGGCTTCCCCGAGTCAGGCTAAAGCCTGACCCACAAGCTCAATCACCCTGTGGGTCAGGCTTCAGCCTGACTCCGGTAGAATCCGGCCCGTGGCAACCCCCACCATTCCGCATCCTCACGCCACGTGGCGCGACTACTACGAGCTCGGCAAGCCGCGCGTAGTCATGCTGATCATGTTCACGGCGATCGCCGGCATGTTCCTCGCCGCCCCGGGGTTCCCGCCGCCGAATGCGCTGCTGTTCGGCACGCTCGGCATCGCGCTCGCAGCTTCCGCCGCCGCGGCCGTCAATCATGTGCTGGATCGACGCATCGACGCGCAGATGGCGCGCACGCGCAATCGCCCGCTGCCGCAAGGTCATCTGACGCAACGACAGGCGCTTGCGTACGCGGCCATCCTCGGACTGCTGTCGATACTGCTGCTCTGGGGCTGGGTGAATCCGCTGACGGCGGTGCTCACGATTTCCTCGCTGCTCGGCTACGCCGTCGTGTACACGGCATGGCTCAAGCATGCGACGCCGCAGAACATCGTCATCGGCGGAGCTGCGGGCGCGGCGCCGCCCGTGCTCGGCTGGACCGCGGTCACCGGTCAGGTCGACGCACACTCGCTGTTGCTGTTCCTGATCATCTTCACGTGGACGCCGCCGCACTTCTGGGCGCTGGCGATTGCGCGGCGCGAAGATTACGCCAAGACCGGCGTGCCGATGATGCCCGTCGCGTACAGCAACGAGTTCACCAAGCTGCACATCCTGCTCTACACGATCCTGCTGGTGATCGTGACGCTGCTGCCGTATCTGACGGGGATGAGCGGTCTCATCTATCTCGCGGCGGCGGCAATTCTCGGCGGTTTCTTCCTGTATCGCGTGCTGCAGCTGAAAGCGCGCTCGGACGTGCGCCTGCCGATGCGTACCTTCAGCTTCTCGATCACGTACCTCGCTTTGTTGTTCGCAGCGCTGCTGGTCGATCACTACTTCACGATCCGCATCGGGTGAGGCGCTGTGGCCGGCACGCACAGTCGCTCAGTCATCCTCTGGCTGCTGCTCGTCGTCCTCGCGCTGATCGTTTACGGCTCGCTGTATCCGTTCAATTTCAAGGCGGATGCCATCCACGGCGGCGTGCTCGAAGCACTGCACCAGCTGTCGTGGGCACGGGCCGGCCGCGCCGATCGCATTTCCAACGTGTTGCTGTACCTGCCGCTCGGCTTTTGCCTGTTCCTCTGGTTGGAAACACGCTGGCCCCGCGCGTTTTCGATGATCGCGGCAACAGCGCTGGGCACGCTGCTGTCGCTGTCGATAGAGATCGCGCAGGTCTACATCTCGGCGCGGGTACCTAGCCTCTGGGACGTGACGCTGAATGCACTCGGCACGCTGCTCGGCGTGAGCGCCGGTCTCGCGTGGGGCGGCCTTACTCGATTGATGCACCTGCCGGGTCGAGCGGACAAGCCGTTGCGCGATCCGGGCGCGATGCTGCTGCTGGGACTCTGGCTCGCCTGGCGCTTCGCGCCGTTCGTGCCGCAGTTCGACCTGGGGAAGCTCAAGGAAGCGCTGCGGCCGCTGTTCAGCCCGCAGTTCGATCCGGTGATCGTGTTCAGCTTTTTGACGTTCTGGCTGGTCATCAACCAGGCAGTGGCTGCCGTCGTGAGCCGGCCGCGGCGTCTCGAAACGCTGCTGCTGGTGATCGCAACCGTTCTCGTCGGCCGGCTGCTGGTCGCGAGCCAGACCTTCCTGCCGGGCGAGCTGCTCGCATTGCTCCTGCTGCTGCCGATGCTGCTGGTGATGCATCGGCTGCGGCCGCGGCCGCGCCGCGCCGTGCTCGTGTTCGCGGTGATCGTCGTGCTGCTCATCGACGGCCTGGCGCCGTTCGATTTCGCGCCGCCGATGGGCCACTTCGATCTGTGGCCGTTCCTGGGCTGGTTCGAGATCGGGCTGCCGGCGGCGATTCAGCTCATCGACTGGAGCGAGCTGTTCGGCAAGCTGTTCCTGTACGGCGCGTTGCTCTGGGTCATCAAGGAGTGGGGCGCCTCGATCGGAGTCGCGGTGCTCTCGCTCGTCGCCACGGTGCTTGCGATCGAGCTGCTGCAGGCGTGGCTGCCGGAGCAGAGTGCGTCGATCACGGATCCGCTGCTGGCGTTGGGAGTCGGCCTGGCGTTTCGCTCGCTGTATCAGCGCATGCGGCCGCGCGCGTTCGCGCGCGACACTATCTTCCAACGCGTGCGCAACCGCTGAATTCCTTGCCGTCGAGCACTGCGCGGGCCGCATAGGCGAACAGCTCGCCCGACATCGGGTCGCGACAGACCTGGCCGTCGACCAGCAGTTCGAGCTCGTGGCTGTTGCCGCTGGCGTGGTAACGCACGGTGCCTTCTGCATCCTGCGTCTGCGGTGCGCCGAGAGCGATCTCCTTCGGCTCGGACGGCTGGCGCCAGACGATGCCGTTGTCGCCGACCTCTACGGCCCAGAACGGTTCGCTGCCGCGCGCCGCGACGATATAACTTGGCGCCGGTTCGTCACAACCGCGCACCTGGCCCTGGACACCTGCGTACGTCACTTCCTCGAGCACGAATGTTCCGGCATACGCCTTAGCTTCGGCGATGTCCTCGGCAACCGGCGCGCGTTCGCCGTACGCTTCGACGTACAACATCGCCGGGCCTTTCTGCATCTCGCTCTCGAAGGTCTGCCGCAACACGCCATCGCTCTGGTCGAGCAGCCACAGCTCGGCCTTCTCGTTGCACGGGCGGAAAGTCATGCGGTCCTGCGCGAGCATGACGATGCCGCGCTTGATCGCAAGACTGGAATCGGCCGGCGGCGCGGGCTGCGCCGGCGGCGACTGCAGCTGCGTCTGCTGCTGCTCGGTCGCCGTGGCAGTAACTGGGGCAGTGGTGTCGGGTGTGGTCGGCGCGGGCTGCTCTGCCTGACGCGAACAAGCCGCGAGCATCAGTGTCGTCGAGCACATCAGCGCTGAAATCCGCCGCGAGCCGCGCATGCAAATCCCCCTGCTCGAATCGGAGTCGGCAAAAAGCATACCGCGGAAAGAGCACCCCGCGAAATCGCGGTAGAATGCCGGCCCTCATGGATATCACTCCCATCGTCGGCGGTCTCAACGACGCGCAGCACGCGGCCGTGACCGCACCGCTCGCGCCGACGCTGGTTCTGGCCGGCGCCGGCAGCGGCAAGACGCGCGTGCTGGTGCATCGGGTCGCCTGGCTGGTGCAGGTCGAAAACGTATCGCCGCACGGCATCCTGGCCGTCACGTTCACCAACAAGGCCGCGGGCGAGATGCGCGGCCGCATCGAAGCGCTGCTGCACACGCCGAGCTCACCTTTGTGGATCGGTACGTTCCACGGCATCGCGCACCGGCTGCTGCGCATTCACTGGCGCGACGCGAACCTGCCGCAGGCGTTCCAGATCATGGACTCGGAGGACCAGCTGCGCGCGATCCGCAAGCTCCTCAAGTCGCTCGATCTCGACGAGTCGCGCTGGATCCCGAAAGAGATCATGTGGTTCATCAACGCGCGCAAGGACGAAGGCCTGCGCGCGAAGCACCTGAAGGACGAGGGCGATCCGACGCGGCGCCAGTTCATCAAGCTGTACGAGCAGTATCAGGAGCAATGCGAGCGCAGCGGTGTGGTCGACTTCGCGGAGCTCCAGCTGCGCGCGTTCGAATTGTGGCGCGATCGGCCGGACATCCTTGCGCACTATCGCGCGCGCTTCCGTCACGTGCTGATCGATGAGTTCCAGGACACGAACACGATTCAGTTCGCGTGGATCAAGCTGCTGGCGGGCTCGGAAGGGCTGCCGTTTGCGGTCGGCGACGACGATCAGTCGATATACCGATGGCGAGGAGCGCGCGTCGAGAATCTGCAGCAGTTCCGTCGCGACTACCCGAACGTGCAGCTGTTCCGCCTGGAACAGAACTATCGTTCGACCGGCAACATTCTGGCCGCCGCGAACGCGCTGATCGAGAACAACAACGGGCGGCTCGGCAAGAATCTGTGGACCGCCGGCGAGAAGGGTGAGCCGGTCAAGCTGTACGCGGCGTTCAACGAGCGCGACGAAGCGGACTTCGTCATCAATCGCATCCGCGAGTGGGTCTACAAAGGCGGCCGGCGCAGCGACTGCGCGATCCTGTATCGCTCGAATGCGCAATCGCGAGCGTTCGAAGAAGCGTTGCTCTCGGCGCGCATCCCGTATCGCGTGTATGGCGGCCTGCGATTCTTCGAGCGCGCGGAAATCAAGGATGCGCTCGCTTATCTGCGGCTCGTGTTCAGCCGCGCGGACGACGCCTCGTTCGAGCGCGTCGTGAACCTGCCGACGCGCGGCATCGGCGCCAAGACGCTGGATACGATCCGCAACTACGCGCGTGCCAACACTTGCACGATGTGGGAAGCCGCCGGCGCATGCATTCAGGAGCTCGGCGCACGCACCGGCCAGAGCTTGCACGGCTTCATGCTGCTGATCGAGCAGCTGGACAAGCAGATGCGTCCTTTGCCATTGCATGAGCAGGTCGATCACGTCATCAACGCGAGCGGCTTGCTCGCGCATTACCAGCAGGAGCGCGGCGACCGCGGCGAAGCGCGGGTCGAGAACTTGAACGAGCTCGTCAGTGCCGCGCGCGGCTACGAGCCGGATGCCGATTCGGAAGCGTTGCCGATGGCGAGCTTCCTTGCGCACGCGGTGCTGGAGTCCGGCGAAGACCAGGCGGATGCCTGGGAAGACTGCGTGCAGATGATGACCCTGCACTCAGCGAAGGGACTGGAGTTTCCAGTCGTGTTCCTCTGCGGCATGGAGGACGGCCTGTTCCCGCACACGCGCTCGACCACCGACATCGACGGCCTCGAAGAAGAGCGCCGCTTGTGTTACGTCGGGGCGACGCGCGCGATGAAGCAATTGTTCCTCACGTATGCGGAGCAACGCCGGCTGCACGGCGTTGACAGCTACGGCACGCCTTCGCGCTTCATTCGCGAAATTCCCGCCGAGCTGCTCGAAGAGGTGCGGCCCCGCATCCAGGTGTCGCGGCCGGTTTACATGCCGCGCCGTGGCAACGTCGAGGAAGATCCCGCGCCGGGCGGCGTGCGCCTCGGCCAGCGGGTGCGGCATGGCAAATTCGGCGAGGGCGTGATCCTGAATCTGCAGGGGCAGGGGAGCCACGCGCAGGTGGAGGTAAACTTCGAGCGCCAGGGCAAGAAGTGGCTGATGCTGGCGTACGCCAATCTGGAGCCCATCTAAAAGAATGAAAATAATCATACTCGGCGCCGGCCAGGTCGGCCGCACGGCGGCCTACCACCTGGCCCGGGAGCCGGCGAACGAAGTCACCGTAGTGGACGTCAAGGACGAGCTGCTGCGGGATCTGCAGGACCGCATCGACATCCGCACGGTGGTCGGCAGCGCGACGCAGCCCAGCATCCTGGAAGCCGCGGGCGCGCGCGAGGCGGACATCTTCATCGCGTTGACCAACAGCGACGAAGTGAACATGACCGCGTGCCAGATCGCGTGGAGCCTGTTCAACAAGGACGCGACCCGCATCGCGCGCATTCGCTCGGCGGATTTCACCAAGCATCGCAAGCTGTTCCAGGACGAGGACCGCGCGTTCGCGGTCGACGTGCCGATCAGTCCGGAACAGCTCGTCACCGATCACGTCGCGAGCCTCATCGAATATCCCGGCGCGCTGCAGGTGCTGGATTTTGCCGAAGGCCGCGTGCGGCTCGTCGGCGTCAAGGCGCTGCGCGGCGGCGCACTCGTCGGTCAGCAGCTCAAGCAGCTCGCCACGCACATCAAGGGGCGCGACGCGCGGGTCGCCGCGATCTATCGCAACGGCCAGAGCATCAAGCCGATCGGCGACACGATCATCGAGCATGGTGACGAAGTGTTCTTCATCGCAGCGCGCGAAGACATCCGACTGGTGATGAACGAGATGCAGAAGGCCGAGGACCCGGTGCGCCGCGTCGTGATCGCCGGCGGCGGCAACATCGGCCTGCGCCTCGCGCAGCGGCTGGAACGCCAGCACCAGGTGAAGCTCATCGAACGCGACCAGCGCCGCGCGCGACGCATCTCCGAGCAGCTCGGCAACACGATCGTGCTGAGCGGCGACGCAGCGGACGAAGAGCTGCTGCTGGAAGAGAACATCGACAGCGCGGACATCTTCATCGCGGTGACGAATGCGGAAGAGGCGAACATCCTGTCCGCGATGCTCGCCAAGCGCCTCGGCTGTCACAAGGTCGTCGCACTGATCAACCGGCCCGCGTATGCGGAGCTGATGGAAAGCGGCTCGATCGACGTCGCGCTGTCGCCGCAACAGGTGACGATCGGGTCGCTGCTCGCACACGTCCGCCGCGGCGATGTCGTGCGCGTGCACTCGCTGCGCCGTGGCGCGGCCGAGGCGATCGAGGCCGTCGCGCACGGCATCCAGGGCGAAGGCCGCGTGATCGGCCGCAAGATCGAAGACATCCCGCTGCCCTCCGGCACGACGATCGGAGCGATCGTGCGCGGCGACGAAGTGATCATCGCGCACCACGACACGGTCATTCATCGCGACGATCACGTGATCCTGTTCCTGACCGATCGACGCTACGTCGAAGTCGTGGAAAAGCTGTTCGACGTGCCGCGGCGCAAAGGCGCATGAACCTCCTCGCCGTGCAGCGGATCCTCGGCCTGCTGGTCATGCTGGTCAGCATCACCATGCTGCCGCCGCTCGGCGTGTCGCTGTACTACGGCGACGGCAATTGGCCGCCGTTTTCGCACGCGTTCTTCGCACTGCTCGCAATCGGCGCGCTCATCTGGTGGCCCGCGCGTGGCCGCGTGCGCGAATTGCGCGTGCGCGATGGCTTCCTGGTCGTGGCACTGTTCTGGTTCGTGGTCGGCGCAGCAGGCGCTGTGCCTTTGCTGCTCGCGCAAGAAGTGCAGCTCTCCCTCACCAACGCCGTGTTCGAATCCGTTTCCGGATTCACGACCACCGGCGCAACCGTGCTCAGCGGACTGGATTCGATGCCGAAGTCGCTGCTGTATTACCGCGTGCAGATGGAGTGGCTCGGCGGCATCGGCATGGTCGTGCTCGCTGTCGCATTGCTGCCGATGCTGGGCGTCGGCGGCATGCAGCTGATGCGCGCGGAGACGCCAGGACCGATCAAGGACTCGAAGCTCACGCCGCGCATCACGGGAACGGCGAAAGAGCTCTGCCGCATCTATATCGCGATCACCATCGCTTGCGCGGTCGCATACAAGCTCGCGGGCATGTCGACATTCGATGCGATTGCGCACAGCTTCTCGACCGTCTCGACCGGCGGCAACTCCACGCATGACGCGAACTTCGGCTACTTCGACAACGAAGTGATCGAGGGCATCGCGGTGTTCTTCATGTTCGTCGGCGGCGTGAATTTCTCGCTGCACTTCCTGGCGTGGCGTTACAAGAACGTCGGCAGCTACTTCCGCGATCCCGAGTTCCGCGCCTACATGTTCGTGCTGCTGCTCGCCATAGCCGTCTACTTCGCGGTGCTGTGGCTGAGCCAGCCGGATGCCGATCCGGGCCACGCTTTCCGCCGCTCGCTGTTTCACGCAGTGTCGATGCAAACCAGCTCCGGCTTTTTCACCGATGACTTCACGCACTGGCCCGGAGCTCTGCCGGTGATCCTCATGCTATCGACGTTCATCGGCGGCTGTGCCGGCTCGACCTCCGGCGGCATGAAAGTCGTGCGCTGGCTGTTGTTGTGGAAGCAGGGCCAGCGCGAGGTCGTGCAGCTGGTGCACCCGAGCGCGGAAGTGCCGGTCAAGCTCGGCGAGAAAGCGATCGACCAGCGCATCGTGGATGCGGTGTGGGGCTTCTTCGGCGTGTATATCGTCGCGTTCGGCGCGCTCATGGTGCTGCTGATCGCGATCGGCGAGGACCAGGTCACGGCGTTCTCGGCGATCGCGGCCTGCATGAACAACACCGGCACCGGCCTCGGCGAGGTGGCCCAGAATTTCGCGACGCTGTCAGATCCGGGCAAGTGGATCTGCCTGGTGGCGATGCTGCTCGGCCGTCTCGAAGTGTTCCCGCTGCTGGTGCTGGTCTCCCCCACCTTCTGGCGCCGCTGAGCCGTCAGCCACAATTCCGCCCGATTTGACCCGTAGGCTGGATCATTAAGCGGCTCCGCGCGTCTAAGCCCCAGATGGCCCTCACCCGTAAAACCAAGCGCACGATCCTCGCCGGCGTCGGCCTCGTAATGGGCGGGCTGCTCATCGCGCTGCTGGCCTGGATCGTCTACCTCGACCGCATCATCACTGCGCAATTCGAAGGTCGGCGCTGGACGCTGCCGGCGCAGGTCTTTGCCGAGCCGCTGGAGCTGTACGCCGGCCAATCGTTCGGCGCGGACACGCTGGAACAGGAGCTGAAGCGCCTCGGCTATCGGCGCGCGGACAAGGCTGAGGCGCCAGGCAGCTATAGCCGGCGCGGCGCGCACGTGGATCTGGTCAACCGCCGCTTCCAGTTCTGGGATGCGCTGCAGGAGCCGCAGCTGATATCGATCGACACGCGCGGCAACTCGATCGAGAGCATGCGCAACGGCCGCAACGAGGACGTGCCGATCTTCCGCCTCGACCCGCTGCTGATCGGCAGCATCTTTCCGATTCACGGCGAGGATCGCGTGGTCGTGACGCCGGCCGAGGTGTCGCCGCTCCTGCCCGCGGCGCTCAAGGTCGTCGAGGATCGCAAGTTCGATTCGCACAGCGGCGTGGACTTCGGCGCGATCGCGCGCGCTGCGTGGGTCAACCTGCGTGCGGGGCAGATCGAGCAAGGCGGCTCGACGCTCACGCAACAGCTGGTGAAGAGCTACTTCCTCGACAACCGGCGCACGCTGGGACGCAAGCTCGAGGAAGCGATGATGGCCTGGCTGCTCGAAGTGCACTTCGACAAGCAGGACCTGATGAACGCGTACATCAACGAGATCTATCTGGGCCAGGACGGCAACCGCGCGGTGCACGGCTTCGGGCTCGCCAGCCAGTTCTATTTCGGCAAGCCGCTCGCCGAGCTGCAGCTGCATGAAGTGGCGCTGCTGGTGGCGATCGTGCGCGGCCCGTCCTACTACGATCCGCGCCGGCACGAAGAGCGGGTGCGGGCGCGTCGCGACCTGGTGCTGAAGCTGATGGCGCAGTACAAGGTCGTGGACGAGCGCGCTGCGAAAGAGGCAGCGAAGCGGCCGCTCGGCGTCGTCAACACCGGGACGCTGGCCGGCAGCTACTACCCGGCATTTCTCGACCTGGTCCGGCGCACGCTGCGCCGCGACTATCGCGAGGAAGATCTGACGGAAGCAGGACTCAAGATCTTCTCGACGCTCAATCCGCTGATCCAGAGTCAGGCGGAAAAGGCGCTGACGCAGGAGCTGGAGCGGCTCGACAAGGCGCGCAAGCGGAAGACGGCACAGCTGCTCGAAGGCGTGGTGGTCGTGACGGCTCCGCAGAACGGCGAAGTGATCGCGATGGTCGGCGGCAGGCAGGCGAGCTTCGACGGCTTCAACCGCGCGCTCGACGCGAAGCGCTCGATCGGCTCGCTGGTGAAGCCGGTGATCTATCTCGCCGCAGTCGAGACCGGCCGCTACCACGCAGCATCGATCGTCGAAGACGGCCCCGTCGAAGTGAAGCTCGCGAATGGCAAGGTCTGGGCGCCGCAGAACATCTCCGAGGAGTACTACGGCCAGGTGCCGCTGGTGCGTGCGCTCGCGCAGTCGCTGAATCTCGCGACGGTGCATCTCGGACTGGAAGTCGGCCTGCCGAAGGTGACGAATGAGTTCGTCGCACTTGGACTGGAAAGACAGCCGCCGCAACTGCCGTCCGTGCTGCTCGGTGCTCTCGACGTTTCGCCGCTCGAGGTCGCACAGCTGTACAACGCGTTTGCGAACGGTGGCTTCAGCACGCCGCTGCGTGCAGTGCGTGCGGTCGTCGATGCTGAGGGTAAACCGCTGAAGTCGTTCGCGCTCGAAGTCACCCCAGTTGCCGATCCGCAAGCGGTCTATCAGGTCAACCGGATGCTCGTGCAGGTGATGGAGCACGGCTCTGGGCAGGCCGCGCGCGCGCAGATTCCGCCGGAGATCGTCGTGGCGGGCAAGACAGGCACGTCGTCCGACTACCGCGACAGCTGGTTCGCAGGCTTCTCCGGCAACACGCTCGCGGTCGTGTGGATCGGCTACGACGACAATTCGCCGACCGGGCTGACCGGCTCGTCCGGCTCGCTGCCGGTCTGGTCGCGCCTGATGCGCTCCATCGGAACAACGTCGTGGAGCGCACCGTTGCCAGAAGGCCTCGAAGAGAAGTCGATCGAATTCATGACCGGGCTGGCCGCGAACCCCGGCTGCGGCGGCGAGAACCTCGTGACGATCGCAGTGCCCAGCGGCACGCAGCTGCCGGCCAAGTCGGGCTGCGAAACGAGCGTATTCGGCGAGCTCGGCGAGCGGGCCCGCGAATGGTGGCGGAGCGTCGTAAGATAGCGGCGAATGAAGAGAAGTCAGCAACGGTTGGCGCTATTGGCTGCGAGTGCCCTGCTCGCCGCGTGCGCCGCGCCATCCCCCTACGAGAAGCCGGCGCCGCCCGAGCAGCAGACGGAAACGCCACCTGCCGAGACGCGTCCCGGCGAGCCGCCGAGCACCGTGGAAGAGCCGCAGCCTTTGCCTGCGCCGGTCGTGCGCGAACCGACGCTCGGCGCTGCATCGCGCGCGCTGGTCGGTCAGGCACAAACGCAGGTGGCGACGAAGAATTACGCAGTCGCCGCGTCGTCGATCGAACGCGCGCTGCGCATCGAGCCTGATAATCCGCTGCTGTGGATCGAGCTCGGCAAAGTGCGCCTGGTCGAGGGCAACTACGTGCAGGCAGAGAACATGGGGCGCAAGGCCGTGTCGATGTCGGTCAATGCGCCGCGCGCGCAGTCGTCGGCGTGGAAGCTGATCGCGGATTCGTATCGCGCGCGAGGCAAGAATATCGAAGCGCAGGAAGCGCAGGCGCGGTCGGATAGTTTGAATAGAGGATAGAGGCAGTCGGGCTAAAGCCCGACCTACAGGTCTACAGCGATCGTTGCGGGTCGATTTGTAGGTCGGGCTTTAGCCCGACTCTTTCTTCTCGCGGCGCCAAATTCCCGACAAACTGCTTCGTCGCCGCCTCCCACGTATGCGCCAGCGCAAACGCGCGACACTGCGCCGGATTCATTTTCAGCGCGGCCAGCGCCGCCTTGCGCAGATCCTCGTCGAGCACGCCGGTCGTGCCGTTCTCGATCACGTCGATCGGTCCCGTTACCGGATACGCCGCGACGGGCGCGCCGCACGCGAGTGCTTCGAGCAGCACGAGGCCGAACGTATCCGTGCGGCTCGGGAACACGAACACATCGATGGCCGCGACATGCGCCGCGAGCTCCGCGCCGAACTTGTAGCCGACGAACACCGCAGTGGGAAATCGCGCCTGTAACTGCAGGCGCTCCGGCCCGTCGCCGATGACTAGCTTGGTGCCGGGCAGATCGAGCGACAGGAACGCTTCGATGTTCTTCTCGACCGCGACGCGCCCCAGATACGCAAAGATCGGTCGCGGCAGATCGAGGAAATTCTTGTCGCCGGGCTTGAACAGCTGCACATCGACGCCTCGCGTCCAGCGCACGATGTGGCGAAAGCCGCGGGCTTCCAGCTGTCTTTGCAGCGTCGGCGTCGCCACCATGGTGCGCGCCGCGGCCGAGTGAAAGCGCCGCAGATGCGCGTAGCTGAGCGCGAGCGGAATCGGCGCGCGCGCCCGCACGTATTCCGGAAACTGCGTGTGATACGACGTAGTGAACGGAAACCGATTGCGCATGCACCAGCTGCGTGCCGCCATGCCGAGCGTGCCTTCGGTCGCAATGTGAATGCAGTCGGGCGCGAAGTCCTGCAGCAGATTCGCCAGCCGGCGATACGGAAACCACGCGAGGCGGATCTCCGGATACGTCGGACACGGAAAGGTGCGGAAGTCGTTCGGCTCGATGACCAGAACATCGTGACCGCCGGCGCGCAGCGTCTGCGCCGTCGTGCTGAGAGTCTGGACCACGCCGTTGGTCTGTGGGCGCCAGGCGTCGGTAACGATCGCTATCTTCACGCCGCCTGCTCGAGCGAGCACGGCGCGAGCGCGCCGCTGTGCGTGATCACTTCTTTGCTCTCGGTCCAGCGCAGCAGGCTGAGCCGGCCGTTGAAATCCTCGGTGAGAGTCGTGCAGCTCTCGACCCAGTCGCCGTCGTTGCAGTACAGGACGCCGTCGATCTGCGAAATCTCGGCACGGTGGATGTGGCCGCAGACCGCGCCGTCCAGGCCGCGCCGCTGCGCTTCCTGCGCCAGCGCGCGCTCGAAGTTCGCGATGTACTTCACCGCGTTCTTCACCTTGTGCTTGAGATACGCGGCGATCGACCAGTACGGGAAGCCGAACGCGCGGCGCAGCAGGTTCACGTAGCGATTGAGCTTCAGCACGAACGAGTAGGCGCGATTGCCGAGCGCTTCGAGCAGCGGGCTCGCTTTGATCACGCTGTCGAACTCGTCGCCGTGCAGGACTAGCAGGCGGCGGCCGTCGGCCGTCTCGTGGATCGCCTCGCGGCGGATCTCGACGGTGCCGAACACCATGCCGTCGTAATCGCGGAACAGGTTGTCGTGGTTGCCTGGAATGTAGACGACGCGCGTGCCGTGCTTCGCCTTGCCGAGGATGGTGCGGATGACGTCGTTGTGGGCCTGCGGCCAGAAGAACGACTTGCGCAGACTCCAGACGTCGATGATGTCGCCGACCAGATAGAGCGTCTCGGTTTCGACCGAGCGCAGGAAATCGAGCAGGTAAGCGGCGCTGCAGCCCCGGAATCCCAGATGGATATCGGAGATGAACACCGTCCGGAATCTATAGGTCGGCTTGCTGTTGGGCGTCGGGCTCATGCGCACTCCACCTCGCCTGACATGGCGCGCAGGGTCGCGGTGCGTGATGACGCCGGTGTGACAGCAACGGGAAGATTGTTTTACGGTCCGAGGGGTTGCGACTGACAGCTCTATGAACGGCTTACATTTGCGACATAATCTCAGGAAGTGTCATACTAAAAGAACAGTTATCCCATTTGGATAGAAAATTTGCCCTTATTCTAGATCACAGATCCCACTTGAGTCGACTCTACTGCTCAGTGCAATCAATCAGCCTCATATTATCTAAAGTGGGGACATAGCGATCCAATTTGGTTATTTATCCATAGAAGTGGGATTATCAGATCGTCTGTTCACGCCCGGTTGCCCAGCCGGTATGCTCCCCGCCCATGATCGGCCTGCTGCAGCGCGTCAGCCACGCGGAAGTGCGTGTAGAAACCAAGATCGTGGGCGCCATTGAGAGTGGCTTGCTAGTCCTGGTCGGAGTCGAGCGTGGCGACTCGGAGCAGCAGGCGGACCGGCTGCTCGAGCGCCTCCTGACCTATCGCGTCTTTCCCGATGAGGAGGGGCGGATGAACCGCAGCCTGCAGGACGTGGGCGGCGGGCTGCTGCTCGTCTCGCAGTTCACGCTCGCCGCAGATACGCGCAAAGGCACGCGGCCGGGTTTCAGCCCAGCAGCCGAGCCGCAGGAAGGCAGGCGACTGTTCGAATATCTCGTGAGCCGGGCACGCGAGCGCCACAGCGTTGTCGAAACCGGAGAGTTCGGCGCCCACATGCAAGTGACGCTTACCAACGACGGGCCAGTGACGTTCTGGCTGCAGGTCGGCTCTGTAGGGTGACGACCGTCGCAGTTGCGAGCCGTGTGAGCTTTTCGTAACCGCCGCCGCGGTGCTTTTGGGCGTATCATCCGGCGGCTTATTTGCAGGAGAGTCTGATGGGCATCGGGTTCAAAGAACTGCTGATCATCCTGGCGATTGCGCTGCTGATCTTCGGCGCGAAGCGCTTGAAGACCATCGGCTCGGATCTCGGCGGTGCGGTGAAAGGCTTCAAGAAAGCGATGGACGAAGGTGACGACAAGGAGAGCCGTCAGCTCAACTCGCCTGAGCAGAAGGATGCGGAGTTCGATTCCACGCCTTCCAAGCCCGGCACCAAGTCCAACGTTTGAGGCCGCGCGGCCGACCCGCGTCGTCTCTTCCGCCCGATTGCCTTCCTGGCCCGATGTTCGAAGTCGGCTTCACCGAGATCCTCCTCATCCTGGGCATCGCACTGCTGGTGCTGGGGCCCGAAAAACTGCCTGGGCTCGCTGAAAAGGTCGGCCGCTGGACCGGGCGTGCGCGCGCGATGGCGCGTCAGCTGCGCACGCAGCTCGAGCACGAAGTCACGATGGAAGAGATGACTCGATCGCGGCCGGCGCAACCTGCACCGCCGCCTCCGCCCGCGCCGAGTACGGCCGAAGCAGCAGCGCCGCATTCGAATTCCGTGTCGACCGGTCCGGAGCTCGATCTCGATGCGACGGTCTCCGGCATCGAAGCAGGCGCTGAATCCGCCGCGGACGCGGCCGCCGACGCTGCAGTTGCCGCCGACGTTCCGCTGACGAAGTCCGCGTCATGAGCGACGAACCCGATCGCGAGCTGCTCGCGGAAGGCACGCTGATCTCACACCTGGTCGAGCTGCGGCAGCGCCTGCTCAAGGCCGTGGTCGCGATCGCCATCGTTTTTGCTCCCTGCGCCTGGTTCGCCAACGACCTGTTCACGATCATCGCGACGCCGCTCATCCAGAAGATGCCGGCGGGCAGCTCGATGATCGCCACCAGCCTGATCTCGCCGTTCATGGCGCCGCTCAAGCTCTCGCTGTTCGTCGCGCTGTTCATCGCCATGCCGTACGTGCTGTACCAGGTGTGGGCCTTCGTGGCGCCCGGCTTGTACAAGCGCGAGAAGCGCTTTGCGATCCCGCTCGTCGTCTCGAGCATCGTGCTGTTTTACGCGGGCGTCGCCTTCGCCTACTTCGTAGTGTTTCCTCTGATGTTCGCCTTCCTGACAACGACCGCCCCGACGGGCGTGCAGGTGATGACGGACATCACGAACTACCTCGACTTCGTGCTGCTGCTGTTCTTCGCATTCGGCATCGCGTTCGAGATGCCGGTCGCGACCGTGCTGCTCGCCGCCACCGGCCTGGTGCGCGTCGAGACGATGACCAAGAACCGCGGTTACGTAATCCTGGGAATCTTCGTGATCGCCGCGTTCCTCACGCCGCCCGATGCGCTGTCGCAGACGGCCATGGCGCTGCCGATGTGGTTGCTGTACGAGATCGGCATCATCCTGTCCCGGATCCTGCTCAGGGAAAAGCTCGCGCAGCAGCGCCGGGAAGAGCAGAGCGCCAGCAGCTGACCTGTCTGTCGGGAGAATGGCCTTAAACGCGCCGCAGCTGTATACACACTGCGCAATTCACCTCCTTGCCCCGGCGCGCGCTCTTCGGTGAGACTGGCGCACCTTTGCAACATCCCTGTCACTAACAACAGGCAACCAGCGCGTCCGCCTGGTCGGACGCGCCCACGAACTGCAGGATGGGCCCAGCCGTATGAACCAGAACATCGAGCGCGATTCCACGCACGGACCTCAGCTTTTCGGTCAACCGCGTGGACTCGCCACGCTGTTCATGACGGAGATGTGGGAGCGGTTCAGTTACTACGGCATGCGGGCCATCCTGATTCTGTTCATGGCCGGCGCGATCGCCAACGGCGGCCTGGGGCTCGATGACAAAACAGCCAACGCGGTCTACGGCCTGTACATCGCAGCGACGTATCTGTTGGCGCCGATGGGCGGGTGGATCGCGGATCGGTTGATCGGTCAGCAGCGCTCCGTGGTCTGGGGCGGCGTCCTGATCATGCTCGGCAACGGCTCGCTCGCCGCCGGCGACCCGCAGCTGTTCTTCGTCGGGCTGCTGGTGATCGTGCTCGGCGTCGGCATGCTCAAGCCGAACATCAGCGCGCTGGTCGCGCAGCTCTACCCGGAAGGCGGCTCGCGTCGCGATGCCGGTTTCTCGATCTTCTACATGGGTATCAACCTCGGCGCGGTCCTCGGCTCGTTCTTCGTGCCGATCACCGCCGCGGCGTTCGGCTGGAGCGCAGGCTTCGCCCTGCCGGCGGTCGGCATGCTGTTCGGCCTGGTGCAGTTCCAGGTGACGAAAGGTCATCTCGGTACCTCCGGGCTCGTGCCGCTCGGCAAGCCGGCGACGTGGTGGCCGATCATCGGCTTCATGATCGTGCTGCTGATCGTCGCGGCGCTTGGCATCTCGGGCGTGCTGGCGTTCAACCCGGTGCGCATCTCGATCGTGGCGAACTGGACCATGATCGCGCTGGCCGCGGGCTACTTCGGCTACCTGTACTTCTTCGCCGGGCTGGAGTCCGACGAGCGCAAGCGCGTCATCGCGATGATCGCGCTGTTCGCGGCGTGCGCAATGTTCTGGGCGGGCTTCGAGCAGACCGGCGCTTCGCTCAACCTGTTCGCGGACCGTCATACCGATCGTGTGATCTTCGGCTGGGACATGCCCGCGGGCGTGCTGCAGGGCGTGAATCCCGCGTTCATCATCATCTTCGCGCCGGTGTTCGCCGCGATCTGGGTCAATCTCGGCCGGCGCAACATGGATCCGTCCGCGCCGTTCAAGTTTGCGCTCGGCTTGATCCTCATGGGCCTCGGCTTCCTGGTGATGTTCCTCGCTGCGCGCTACGTGGTGATGGGCGAGAAAGTGCTGCCGACGTGGCTGATGCTGACTTACCTGCTGCACACCTTCGGCGAGCTGTGCCTGAGTCCGGTGGGCCTGAGCTCGATGACCAAGCTCGCGCCCGCGCGCTTCGTCGGCCAGGTCATGGGCCTGTGGTTCCTCGCGACCGCCATCGGCAACAACCTCGCAGGCCAGTTCGCCGGCGAGATCGATCCGAACAATCTGCCGGGCATGCCGGGCCAGTTCCTGTACCTGTTCTGGTGGGGCGCGATTTCCGGCGCGGTGCTGCTCGTGCTGACGCCGTTCGTCCGCAAGATGATGGCGGGCGTGAAATAGGTTGTCAGGCTGAAGCCTGACCCGCAGGGGGAAGACTGATGAGAAATTCCGTACGGCTCGGGGCCGCGATCGCGGCTGCCATTGCAATTGCCAGCGGCTGCAGCCGCGACGCGTCGCAGACAGCGGCAGCTCCCAAGGAAACAGCCGATCAATTCGTCGACCGCTTGAACCGCGAGCTGACCGAGCTCGGCCGCGAACAGGGCGCGGCCGGCTGGGCCTACGCGACGTTCATCAACATGGACACGGAATTTCTCAACGCGAAGGCGACCGAGCGCGGGCTCGAATACTTCAGCAACGCGGTCGAAGCCGCGAAGCAGTACCAGGGCCAGCAGCTGAGTCCGGCGACTGCACGCACGCTGGAGCTGCTGAAGCTCGGCGTCGCCGCTCCGGCGCCGAAGGACGCGGCGAAGCGTGCCGAGCTCGCGGCCATCACATCGAAGATGGAAGGCATGTATGGCGCGGCGAAGTACTGCCCGAAAGGCCCCGAGTCCTGCAAGGATCAGGAGCAGCTCACCGACGTCATCGCGAACAGCCGCAACTACGACGAGCTGACCGAAGCGTGGAGCGGCTGGCACTCGACCGCGCGTCCGCTGCGCAAGGAATACGTGCGCTTCGTCGAGCTCGCCAACGAAGGCGCGACCGAGCTGGGCTTCAAGGATCTCGGCGCGATGTGGCGCTCGGGTTACGACATGCCGCCCGACGAATTCACGAAGGAAGCAGCGCGGCTCTGGGATCAGGTCAAGCCGCTGTACGACTCGCTGCACTGCTACGTGCGCGGCCGGCTGCAGAAGACCTACGGCGCGGAGCGCGTGCCCGACGGCAAGGCGATTCCCGCGCATCTGCTCGGCAACATGTGGGCGCAGCAGTGGGGCGAGATCTATCCGCTGGTCGAGCCGTATCCCGGCGCCGCCGACCTCGACATCACCAGCGCGCTGAAGAAACAGAAATACGATGCCGTGCGCATCACGCAGTCGGCCGAAGCGTTCTACGTTTCACTCGGGTTCCCGAAGCTGCCGCAGACGTTCTGGGAACGCTCGCTGCTCACGAAGCCGCGTGACCGCGACGTGCAGTGCCACGCCAGCGCGTGGCACATGGACGGCAAAGAGGACGTGCGCATCAAGCAGTGTATCGAGCCGACGCAGGAGCACCTGATGACGGTGTATCACGAGCTCGGTCACCTGTTTTACGACCTCTCGTACAACCAGCAGCCGTACATGTTCCAGGGCGGCGCGCACGACGGCTTCCACGAAGCAATCGGCGACACGGTGAACCTGTCGATGACCCCGGCTTACCTGCACCAGATCGGTTTGATCGGCGCGGTGAAGCGCAGCCCGGAGGCGACCATCAACCAGCAGATGCGGCTCGCGCTCGACAAAGTCGCGTTCCTGCCGTTCGGCAAGCTGATCGACGAGTGGCGCTGGAAGGTGTTCTCCGGTGAAGTGACGCAGGAGAACTACAACGCGGCGTGGTGGCAGCTGCGCAATCAATATCAGGGCGTCGCTGCGCCGATCGCGCGCACCGAGGAAGATTTCGATCCGGGCGCGAAGTACCACATTCCGGCGAACACCTCGTACACGCGCTACTTCCTCTCGTACATCCTGCAGTTCCAGTTCCACCGCGCACTGTGCGAAGCGGCCGGCAACAAGGGCCCGCTGTACGAGTGCTCGGTGTACGGCAACGCAGAGGCGGGCAAGCGCTTCCGCGAAATGCTCGCGCTCGGCCAGAGCCAGCCGTGGCAGGACACGCTCGAGAAGCTCACCGGCACGCGGCAGATGGACGCTTCGGCGATCCTCGATTACTTCGCGCCGCTCCAGGCGTGGCTCAAGGAAAAGAATCAAGGCCAGAGCTGCGGGTGGTGACGCACATGAACACAACCCTCGGTCAATCGAATCAGGCCCGCACCGCTCCGCAACTGTCGGTGCGCGCGATCGCGCTCTCGATCGTGCTCGCAATGGTGCTCGCCGCGGCGAATACCTACCTCGGCCTGTTTGCCGGACTCACGATCGCGACGGCAATTCCCGCCGCAGTGGTCTCGATGGCGGTGCTGCGTCTGTTCGGCGGCGGGCACATTCTCGAAAACAACATCGTGCAGACCGGCGCATCGGCGGGCGCATCGATCTCCGCGGGTGTGATCTTCACGCTGCCCGCGCTCGTGATCATCGAGTACTGGAAGAGCTTCGATTACTGGTGGGTGCTCGCGATCGCCGGCCTCGGCGGCGTGCTCGGCGTGCTGTTCTCGGTCCCGCTGCGGCGCGCGCTGATCGTCGAGCAGAACCTGGCGTTCCCGGAGGGTAAAGCGGCGGCGGAAGTTCTCAAAGCCGGCGAGAACCCGGGACGCGGCATCCGGATCCTCGCGCTTTCCGCGCTGATCGGCGGCGGTGCGAAGATCCTCGCGCAGAGCGGCATGAAGATGCTGCCCGACGTCGCCGCGAGCGCGGGCTCCATCGGCAAGGCGTTCGCGTACGTCGGCACGAATCTCTCGCCGGCGCTGCTCGGCGTCGGCTACATCGTCGGCCTGAACATCTCGATCGTGATCGTCGCCGGCGGCGTGCTGTCGTGGGATATCGCGATTCCTATCTACACGCAGTACTTCATGGACACGGTGCCGGCGGGCAATGCCGAAGCAGTTGCCTACGCAATCTGGGGGCAGCAGATCCGCTATCTCGGCGTCGGAGCGATGCTCGTCGGCGGCATCTGGACACTGTTCTCGCTGCGCTCTTCGCTGTTATCCGGCGTGCGTAGCGGTCTCGCCGCAACGCGCGCCGGTACGGCGAAGGTGATCGAAGAGACGGAGAAAGATCTGCCGATGAAGGCAGTGCTGCTCGGACTCGTCTTGTTCACGCTGCCGCTCGCGGTGCTGTATCAGGCGATCGTCAACGACGTCCTCGTCTCGATTCCGATGACGATCGTGATGATCGTCGCGGGCTTCCTGTTCTCATCCGTCTCCGCTTACATGGCGGGCCTCGTCGGCTCCTCGAACAATCCGGTCTCCGGCATCACGATCGCGACGATCCTGTTCGCGTCGCTGATGCTCATCGTGCTGCTCGGCAGTGGCTCGAAGCTTGGCCCGGTTGCCGCGATCATGATCGGCGCCGTGGTGTGCTGCGCAGCCGCGGTCGCCGGCGACAACCTGCAGGATCTGAAGTGCGGCTATCTGATCGGCGCATCGCCTTGGCGGCAGCAGGTGATGCTGGCGATCGGCGCGATCTCGTGCGCGGTCGTGATGGCGCCCGTGCTCAACCTGCTGAACGAGACTCGCGGCATCGGCGTGCCGACGGCCGAACATCCAAACCCGCTGCTCGCACCGCAGGCGACCTTGATGGCCACGGTGTCGCGAGCGATGTTCGGCGGCGAACTACCGTGGACGATGGTGTGGATCGGCGTCGCGGTCGGCGCTGCAATCATCGCGATCGACGCCATGCAGAAGAAGCGCGGTTCGAGCTTCCGCGTGCCGGTGCTCGCCGCGGCAGTGGGCATCTACCTGCCGCTCGACGTGACGATGCCGATCTTCCTGGGCGGCATCCTTGCGTACTTCGTCGAGCGCAGCACCGGCAAGCCGACGAATCCTGCGGACGCGGAGCGGATGCACCAGGATGGCGTGCTGTATTCATCCGGCCTGATCACCGGCGAGGCGCTGATGGGCATCGTGGTGGCGTTCTTCGTCTGGAAGTTCAAGAACCCGGACGTGATGGCGCTGCCGGAGCGCTTCCAGTTTGGCCAGGCGGAATGGCTCGGCGTGGTGGTGTTCGCCGTGATCGGCCTGTTGCTGTATCGGACGGCGATGGAAGGGGCGAGGAGAGTCTGCAAGGGATGACGCGTCGGGCTTTAGCCCGACATCCTATCGGCTGCGCATCACTTCGACTTTGCCGTTGTTGCCGATCAGGCCGGAGGCGATCCAGCCGGTCAGGCTGACGATCAGCGAGGCGCCGACGGCGGTCCAGAAGCCGCCAGGGATGCTGAAACCGGACAGCAGCAGGGCAACCAATCCGAGCATTGCTGCGTTCACCACCAGCAGGAACAGGCCGAGCGTCAGTAGAGTCAGCGGTAGCGTTAGTAAGACCGCGATCGGCCTGACGATCGCATTCACTATGCCAAGCAGCAGCGCAGCCGCGAGCAGGTAGCCCGGACTGTCGAAATGCAGACCCGGCAGGAGATAGGTGGCGAGCCACAGTCCGAGGGCGACGATCGCCACTCGCAGAACGAATCCAGTCATGGTCTCTGCTCCAATCTTCCGCTAGTGTTCGCAGCACCGTAGGTCGGGGCTTCAGCCCCGACTCCTTATAACAAGATCGGTCCTTCCAGCGGGGAATCAATATGCCTTACGTTGCAATCGTCACTGTGGTCGCGTTGCTGCAGTTCTTCTGGTTCGGCTGGCAGGTCGGCGTCGCTCGCGGGAAGTACAACATCGCCGCTCCGGCGGTCAGCGGCAACGAGATGTTCGAGCGCGTGTTCCGCGTGCATATGAATACGCAGGAACAGCTGGTCGTGTTTCTGCCGTCGCTGTGGATTTTCGCCAGCTTCATCAGCCCGCTGTGGGCCGCGGGGCTCGGGGCCGTCTTCATCATCGGCCGCGCCGTGTACGCGCGCAGCTATGTCAAGGATCCGAAGGGCCGCTCAGCGGGTTTCGCGATGACGGCGCTGCCCATGCTGGCGTTGATGGTCGGGATTCTGATCTGGGCAGTGTGGGCGCTGATCAAGTCACCCGCAGTGTGAGCGGTCAGGCGGCCGGCGGGCGGCGCAGCTGGCGGTCCTGCTGCATGCGCTGCTCGGCCAGGATCATCAGCTCTTTCGGGTAGAGGTGATCCTCGGGGAAATTCGCCGTGCCGACGTTGACGTTGGCGCGGATCAGCCGGTTCGCCACCGACACCGTGCCGGCATAAACGTTGTTGCGGATGCGCTGGGCGATCGCCGTGCCGGTCTGCGAGTCCGCCTCCACGAGCAACACGATGAACTCGTCGCCGCCGAGTCGGGCCGCGACGTCCGAGCCGCGAATCGAGCGCGTGATGGCACTGGCGACGGTGCTGAGCACCTGGCTGCCGGCCTCGTGACCGAGCATCTCGTTCACCTGCGCGAGATTGTCCACGTCGATCACTGCCAGCGTGTACGGGCGGTTGAAGCGCTCGGCTTTGCGATGCTCCTGCTGCAGCACTTCCTCGAACGTGCGCAGATTGAGGAGCCCGGTGAGCGCATCGGTCGAAGCGAGATCGCTGATGCGCTGAACAGCGCTCTGCATTCTCGTAACCAACGAAGCGACGAGTAACGCCACCGCCGTCGCAGGCGCGAAAGTCTCGAACAGCAGCGTGAGAAATTCCGGATCGCC
>DATNFA010000153.1:0-26649 GCA_035606615.1 Steroidobacteraceae bacterium | reverse complement strand
CTCGCCGAAATAGACCGCGCCCGAGAACGCCGCGACGACCTGAGTCCGCAGGAAGCGCTTCAGGACGACGAACTTGTCTTCGACCAGCTCCTTGCCGACGATCTGCAGCCGCCCGCCGTCGCGAAGGTTCTTGAAATTCTTGTCGAGGTCGGCGAGCCACAGATTATTCTCGACGAAGCGCAGCGCATCGGCCTGCGCATGGCCCATCAGGCGCGCCAGCGGCTCGAGCCAGTCGGCGTAACGCGAGCCGAGCGATGGCGAGGCAACCAGATAGAGCCCGACTGCGATTCCTCTTTCGGTCAGGTCCGCGAACCGGTCCACCAGGTATTTGCGTACGGCCAGCCCGCCCATGCTGTGGCAGACGAATATGAGTCGCCTGGATTCGAGCACGCGATCGAGGCGCAGGTGCTCCTTGATCGCGTCGACGACATCGCCGAGGCTGTAACTGCCGCTGAAGATGTCGGTCTGGTAGGTGAAGACGTAGACGCCGTAGCCATCGGCTGCGGTGTCGTCGACCAGCAAGCGCGGCCACGAGGAACCGGTCGAGCTGTTGCGCCAGGCCGTTTCGCCGCTGGACAGGATGCCGTGGACGAAGATCACCGAGGTCTCGCTGCTCGGTTTTCTCAACCACTCGCCCCGCATGTCGGGCTCCCTGCATTCTTGATTGCCGGCATCGTACGCCAAGTTGCCCAGCCGACGCCCTGTAAATGGCACTTCTGGGCCGCCCTGGAGTGCGCGCACGCTATTCGGCAGCGCAATCGAGGATCCCCATCATGAGAAAAGCCTGCGCGGCAGTTGCCGCCGGTTTGCTGTTGGCAGTGCTCGTCGCGAACACGGCGCTTGCGGCAGCGCGTATCCGCACGATCAGCGAGGTGATAGAGAACCATCAGGTTGGCGGCGTGGCGGTCGACGCGCTCGGTTACGTCTACGTCGCCGATTTCGCTGAGACCGTCTGGAAGCTGACACCCGAGTTCGTGCGGCAGGAGTTCGCATCCGGACTGTATGGCGCGTCCGGCAATACGATCGACAGCGCAGGCAATCTTCTGCAATCGAGTTTCTACGGCAACTCGATCACGCGAATCGATCGCAAAGGCGGCGCCGTGCCATTGGTCACCGCGGGCCTGTACGGGCCGGTCGGTGTCGCGATTCATCCGCACACCGCAGAGGTCTATGTCGCCAATTGCCGCGGCAATACGCTAGCAAAAGTTGCGGCGGATGGCAGCGCCGTGGTTTTCGCCAGGAGCGAGCTGTTCAAGTGTCCGAACGGCCTGGCGTTCGATCGCGAAGGCAATCTCTACACCGTCAACTTCAGGAACAACAGGATGTTCAAGGTCGACAGCCAGGGCACAGTCGCGGAGTTCGCAACCGTATCCGAGAAAGGCCTCGGGCACCTGTGCTTCAAGGACGACCGCTTCTATGTGACCGCCTACGCGTCGCACGAGATCTATGAAGTGACGCTGACCGGCAAGGTCAAGCGCATCCTCGGCAACGGCGAGCGCGGTACGGTCGATGGCGCAGGAGCCGATGCACGCCTTTCGTTCCCGAATGGAATCGCCTGCCATCCGTGGGTGCGACGCCTGTACATCAACGAATACCTCAACGACGACCCCGCGGGTCTGCCGCGGCGGGTGATCATCCGCGAGATCACACTGGACCCCGTCGCGCCCTGACTGTTACGTCAGAACCCAATCCGCGCCAGGATCGCCGGTCCCCAGTAGAACTTGGTGAAGAAGTAGGTTCCGAGCACCAGGAAGGCTGTCGCGCCAGTGAACGCCGCGGTCACCGCCCATCGCGCGGTCGGCGACATCGAGGCGCGCGGCGCTCGAATCAGCGCTTCGACGACCAGCAGATTCGGCACGTAGAAGAAGAACGCCATCACCTTGTCGAACGGACCGCTGAAGTCCTTCAGGTGGCCCGCGCCGTCGGCCAGCAGAAACCAGAAGCCATAGTCCATCCGATAGAGCCATGAGCCGATCGCGAGAGCGAACAGTCGCATGGCCCAGGCGCGATGCGTATCCAGCCGGCGGGCGCGAGCGTGGCGATAGGTTTCGATCGCGGCTGCAGCGGTGAGCACACCGTAGATGCCGAATCCGACATCCATCGTGGTACCGCCGATGGTGCCTTTCGCGGCGATGAACGTGAGCCCGCCGATGCCGGCGAGAAACGCCGCCGTCACATAGACGCGCCCGATCCAGCGGTGCACGGCGGGATAGCGGGAGCGAATCGATCCCACGAACTGGATGCAACCGAGCGCGAGAATGATGCCGCCCGCAGCGAAGTGCATGCCGATCCCGGCGGTTGCAGTTGGCGTGTCGGTTTCATACAGGCGCGGCAGGCTTTGATTCCACTTCTCGAGGTTGCCGTCGACAAGCGCAGCGGCGTAGAACGCGAGAATGTAAAGGCCGAAGAGCGCGGCGCTGATCCAGCAGGTTGCTGTCAGTGCACGCGCTGCCCACCGGACTGCTTGCGCGCTCGTCCCCGTGTGAGCGAGCGCCGCAGCAGATGACGTATCGAGCGAAGTGCTTGCCATACGGGCGACGGGTCAGTGCAGAGATGGCACAGGTTAGCAGTAACTGCGCTCAATCGCGTCTCGACATCTCCAGCCGGACGTTGAGCTCGTTGCGCGAGAAGTAGCGGCCACCGACGATCACCCCGGCAATCCGCCGCGTGTTCTTGATGTCCTCCAGCGGATTGCCCTCCAGCAACAGGAGGTCGGCGCGCTTGCCCACGGCGACCGTGCCGCGATCATCGATCGTTCCCAGCCATTCGGCCGGCAACCGGGTGGCGGATTCGAGGACCTGCCGGTTCGTGAGTCCGGCCTTGGCCAGCGCCGCGAGCTCATCGTGGAGCGCGAAGCCGGGCACGACACCCGGCACGAGCGCGTCGGTCCCCGCCACGATCGGCACGCCCTCCTTCGCGAATGCCGCGATCAACTTGTCGTTGAAGTCGACGATGCGCTGAACGTACGCGATCCGCTCCGGGCTCGGGTCGCGCAGATAGGGATTGTTCTCGAGCGTCAGTCGTCGCAGGTACGCGCCGAGATAGCGGATTTCCGGCCGCGACTGCAGCGTCTCGGGCCGCGACATTTCTTCGAGGATGCGCTGGTCCAGCGTCAGCGTCGAGGTGAGCCAGGTTCCGCTGCGCTTTGCCCACTGCGCGTACTGCGAGATCGCTTTCGTCGCCGGCGGATTCATCTGCTGCGCGAACTCCTCTGCATGGGCGACCATGCCGAATCCGGGCACGAAGAAACGCCTGGTGAGCCCTTTGCCGTTTTGCGGCAGGTGGCCGACGACTTTCATCTTGAGCTGGCTGGCCTCGTCGCAGATCGCAAGAAACGTATCGAGATCCAGATTCTCGTACGCCTTCACGATGTCGTAACCCTCGGCGGCTACATCTCTGACCGCTTGACGGCCGTCGCGAGGATTCGCCGCAACACGGGTCATACCGACGGGCCAGATTGGCGGCGAGCCGTCGATCATCGCACCGAGTGCGATGTGGGGTCCGAGCACGCGACCGGTTTCAACCTCGATTCGCTGCGCAATGGTTTCGGGCATTGCGGTCAGCACCAGGATCTGCAGAACGCCGTTCGCGACGTACGGCAGCAGAGAGTCCGCGGTTCGGACCGTGCCGGTCGGGACGCTCGCGTCCTTCGTATACAGCCGCAGCAGCCGATCGTTCTCCAGATGCACGTGCATGTCGGCGAGCGCCGGCATCAGCCACAGGCCGCGGGCAGTGACCCTGGTCGAGCTCGGCGCTGGATCTGCTTCGGCGGACGGCGCGATCGACGTGATCCGGCCATCCCGGATCAACACAGTCGAGTCCGCAACGACATCGCTGCCGCTCGTCATCGGGATCACGTTGACGTGATCGATGATCAGATCTGCACCCAGTGCCGGAGCAATGCTCGATGCGACGAGCAGTGTCCCAACAAAAACTGCACAGCATCTGTTCATGGTTACTTCGCCGGGATCGCGCGAGCCGTCGTCCCGCTGCGTTTGAAGTAGAACCGCACCAGCATCACCCGTTGTTCTTCAGCGGTGGTCGGCGCGAAGGTCCACTTCCTGGCGGCCTCGATGGAGATCCGCTCGAAATAGCGGCTTGGACCCGGCTCATCTGCCGTGGCGGCGAGAACGTTGCCGTCCTTGTCGACAATCACGCGAATGGAGACCCGGATTGTGCCGCGGACGGTGTCCCGAGCGCTCTTCGAAACATCCGGAATCACTTCGCTGATAGCTGACGTCGGCGCAGCTGGCGGCGGCTGCACTGCCGGCTTTATTTCAGGAGCAGGCGGCGGGAGGGATTCTTCCGTCGCCACAGGTGCCGCTGCACTCGGCGCTGGCGCAGGCGCTGGCGGGGTTGGCTCCTTCCTGAGCATGGTGATCGCGAACCAGCTCAGCACTACTACTACTGCGAGCGCTGCCAGACCCAGCAGGAGCGCAAATTTGTTCACGGGCTGCCGGGCAGGCGGCGGTGGCGCTTCCACCGGGATTTTTACGCGGATCACCAGCCGGCTCGGGGACGGCGTGTCGGGCTGCGACTCCGGTGTTTTCACCACGAAACCTTTATCGTTGATCTCATTCGCGAGCGCAATCGGGCAGTGACGGACCGTCCGAGTATGCCACCATACACACAACATGAATGATGCTCAGGCGCGGGCGCGATGGAGCCTGCTGTTCGGCAACTTCGTCATCGGCACAGGCGTGCTCGCCCCGGCGGGTCTCATCAACGAGATCAGCAGCGCGTTCGCGGTCGACGTTCCGAAGGCCGGATCGTTGATCGGCTATGGCGCCGCCGTGCTCTGCATCGAAGCGCCGTTGCTCGCATTCCTGACGAACCGCGTCGACCGGCGCGTCCTGCTGACGGCCGCTCTGGTGCTTTACGTCGCCGGTCACCTGCTGTCTGCGTTTGCACCGAGCTTCGGCGTGCTGCTCGCGATTCGTCTCGCGATGGTCGCCGGCGCGGCCATCTTCACGCCGCAGGCAGCCAGCGCGATCGGTTTGTTCATCGCGCCCGAGCACCGCGCCGGATCGGTCGCCTTCATCTTCCTCGGCTGGTCGGTCGCGCTGGCGATCGGCGTTCCGCTGGTCAGCTTGTTCGGGGCTCACTTCGGATGGTCGGCGACGTATCTGGTGCTCGGTGTGGCAAGCGCAGTCGCCGCGACGGCCGTGTTCGCGACCGTTCCTCGCGGACTCACTACCCCGCCTCTGTCGGTCGCTGCCTGGAAGGCGGTGTTCGGCAATCGCAAGGTACAGCTGCTGCTGGTCGTCACCTGCGTGTTCCTCGCCGGTCAGTTCGCCGAGTATCCGTTCGTGGCCGCGCATCTGAAGACGGCGGTCGGCGCCGACCCATCGACGATTGCAATACTGTTTGCCGTCTACGGATTCGCTGGAGTCATCGGCTCGACGATTGCGGCCGCGGCGATCGATCGACTCGGCGGACCACGGACGACGCGCGTGTCACTCGTGTTCGTCATGCTCGGATTGTTGGTGTGGTCGCTGAGCGGCACGTCGGTGCTGCTCGCTGGTCTTGGACTGGCGATCTGGGGATCGGGCGGCGGGCCGGCGATCGCCGCTCAACAGGCGCGGCTCATCGCGGCCGATCCGATGGCCGCCTCCGCCACCGTGGCATTGAACACATCCTTGCTCTATGCGGGGCAGGCCATCGGAACATCGCTCGGCGGCTGGACGCTTTCGAGCGGACACGCGAGCTGGTCGGGAGTCGCCGCAGTCACGCTGATCGCAGTCGCGCTGCTCGTCTCGATTACCGCGCAGCGTCGGCTTGCTGCTTAGCTCTTCTGATGCATCTGCAGCAGATTCCCGCACGTGTCGGAGAAGATCGCGACAGTAACCTTACCGGCAACCGTCGGCTCCATCGTGAACACCACACCCTGCTCCTTGAGCCGCCGCGCCTCTTTGTGAATGTCGGCACTCTCGAACGACGTCGCCGGAATGCCATCCTTGGTGAGCGCGGATTGATAGGCCTTCGCAGCCGGATGGCTGTTCGGCTCCAGCACCAGCTCGAGATCGTCGGGTCCTTCCGGTGACACGACGGTTATCCAGCGCGCGCCTCCTATCGGGAAGTCCTCCTTCTTCTTGAAGCCGAGCTTCTCCGTGTAGAAGCGCAGCGCCTTGTCTTGATCATCGACATGGAGGCTGATCAGCTTGATCCTCATCGGTGCACATCCTCATTGGTTCGCCACGACGCCGAGCATTGCCCGGGGTCTGCGCAATGTCTTCTCGAAAATTGCGATTGCGTCAGGGCCTCCCATCCACAGCAGGCACGACGGCGGATGCGGCGTCCAATCAGGAATGTAGACAGATCGACGCAGGCTCCGCTGATACGCCGCGGGCGAGATGCCGACCTTGCGCGCAAACAGCGCGCTGAAAGATCCGAGGCTGCTGAAGCCGACGTCCAGGCACACATCCGTCACCGAATGGCCGCGCGCCAGTAATCTTCTGGCAGCGGTCAGCCTTTCCCGGGTCCGGAACTGGTGGGGCGTCTCACCGAATACGGCCTCGAATCTGCGGATGAAGTGGTACGACGACAAGCTCGCCTCGCGCGCCGCGTCGGCGACCGAGACACTCGTATCCCCTACTTCGGCAAGCAGATCCCGAGCCCGGCAGAGTTGCAGGAACGCGCGTCGATGAGGCCAGGCTTTCGTTCTCACTTCGTAAACTCAGAAGTCCGATTTGCCGAACCGCGCGACGCCCTTGTTCATGCCCGGCGGATCGAGCACGGACAGATCCAGCGGCAGCGGCTCGCCGATCCACTGTCCGAGAGTCGTGTGATCGGCGAGATCGTCGTCGGTCAGCGGATGCACGAGCGCGGTCAGCCGGCTCTCCTTGATCAGCGAGACGATCTGCGACAACGCGTCCTCGCGAAAATGAGCTTCGAACTGCGCCTTCGGGTGTGGACCCACGGGCTCGTCGCGCAACTCGCCCACGAACAGCACGGCCTTGGATCCAGCGAGCTGCTGCTGGCAGCGGATGGCCGCGGCGCGCTCGCGCGGCTCGTAATATATATGAGCGTGATAGGGCTGCCGTTCGCCGGGCACGGTACTTCTCCTCGAACTCTCAGGCGTTCCTGATCGATTCCCAACTGCGCAGCCGCTCCGCGAGCAGCTCGGCGCGCTTCTTGTCGTCGCGACCGTCCAGGATGGTCACATCCTGGGGCTCGGCGCGCAGGTAAACGCCGGACGTCTTTATGATGACGTTCGGACCCTTGCCGAACAGAGTCCAGGAACCGGCGGCACGATCGGCCGATTCGACTCTGATCTCCCCCGTCCCTTCCAGTTCAGGTGCGTTCGCGTTGCGAGGCCGCTCGCCCTTCCAATAGTAGAAGAGGCCCTGCGGATCATTCTTTTCCTTTACCGCTTCACTGCGGTATCGCGCGGATAACGTGCCATCGGCTTGCCACGAGTGACCGCTCAACTCGAGCATCCCGTTGCGGTCTCGCGTGATCCGCAAGAGGCTCACGGCCGAGGGTTCCTCGGCGCTGCGCTCCGTCAAGGAAAACTGCCACCACATGCCCTCGATACCGGCGATTTGGCCTTCGGTTTCGATCGCTTTGCGAAGTTTCTGGTTGATGCTCCTGATCTCGGCGGCGCTGAGCTCTTCGCCGTAACGGATGCAGGTGAGGCCCAGGAGATCGGTCGGCAGCTTCGCGCCATTCGCGTGCAGTATGAAAGTTCTACGCATGCCGAGGACGCCACCGAACAGGCCGGCTTCGAAGACGACGTTGTCGCGTGGCGCTGCCTGGCCCGCTGCAGTGGCTTGGTCGGCAGCTGCGGCGCTCTTGATCGTCCAGTCGTCGCGCGCGAATACAAAGGCCGCGAAATCGACTTGGCGCGTGAGCTCGAGCAGCCGCTCCAGCGTCGACGTGCCGGGATTGAATGAAGCGGTCCACGGCTCCACGTGCGCGATGTCTTCGAGACCGCGCGTCAGCGACTGCAGCAGCTTGGTCTGCGTTGCCGACGAGCCTAGAAAGATGCGAGGCTTGTCCATCACTGACCCCGAGAGCCGGTATGTCGGCGTAGCTTAATACGACTGAGGCGCAGCGGTAACTCACATGGACACCCCACAGCAGCAAGCCATCCTCACCCTCTGCCTGCTAGCCGCGTTCGCAGATGGCGCGAACGATCGCGAGCGCGAAGAGATCCGCCGCCTTGCGGAGTCGCTCGCAGGCGAAAGCGGCAACGCGCTGTTGAGCGCGCTCTACCAGGATGTGCTGCTCAAGCGGGTCGACCTCGCTAAAGCGGCAGCCGTGCTGAATGATCCTGCGCACAAGCAACTGGCCTACGAGATGGCGGTCTGCGTCTGCGATGCCGACGGAGTTGCCAGTCCCGCTGAGCAACAGTTCCTGCGCGAGCTGCGAGACGCGCTCGGGCTCGATGCCGGGCGGGCCGCGCAAGTCGTGCGTGACGCCGATGCGGTCGCAGCCGCGCCGCTCGCATCCGGTACCGCGACGAGCTCGATGTCGGATGCCGAGATGGACAAGTACATCTTGAATCACGCCATCGCGAACGGCGCGATCGAGCTGTTGCCGGAGTCCCTGGCGACGATGGCGATCATTCCGTTGCAGATGAAGCTCGTCTATCGCATCGGCCAGTCGTACGGCTACCAGATGGACAAGGGCCACATCAAGGAATTCCTCGCCACGGCCGGCGTGGGGCTGACCTCACAGTACGTCGAGCAGGTCGGCCGAAAACTTCTCGGCGGACTCCTCGGCGCGGTCGCCGGCGGCATCGGCCGCGGGCTCGGCAGCATGGCCACCGGTGCAGCTTTCTCGTTCGCGACGACGTACGCGCTCGGTCAGCTGGCGAAGCGTTACTACGCGGGCGGGCGGCAGATGAGCACTGCGTTGCTGCAACAGACCTACCAGTCACTGCTCGCGCAGGCGAAGCAAGTGCAAGGTCAGTACTCGGGTCAGATCCACCAGAAGGCACAGTCGCTGGACGCGACGCAGGTCATGAAGATGGTGAAGGAATAGCAAGGCTCGACTGCAAGGGTATGCGCAAGACTAGACGCATCGCTTTGGATGTCCGCGGTCTGATCGACCGCGTGGAGCTCTTTCGGCTCTCGGCGGGCGCGAAGCGGGACGCAGCTGTCGATCGATGGCTGAGCGATGATCCCGCCGACCTTCGGTCTATCGCCCGGCTTTGGTTTACACAGATGCGGCGCTGTGGCGCTGACGTCCGCGAGCTGATGCACGATGGCTGCCCCGTCGCGTGCGTCGAAGATGCGCCGTTCGGGTACGTCAACACCTTCAAGAACCACGTCAACGTCGGCTTTTTCTACGGGGCACTGCTCGAAGATCCCGCCGGCCTCCTGGAAGGGAGCGGCAAGCGCATGCGGCACGTAAAATTGCAGCCCGGCGCGGACCTCGACGCTGCAAGCCTTCGCAACTTGATCGACGCTGCCTATGCGGATATCAAGACGCGCCTCGCACAATGAAATACAGTAACAAGTAACAAGCTCTAATAATTGAGGGAGTCCGATGAAGGCCATGCTCCGCTACGCCCTCCTCTTCGCTTGCCTGGCTGTTGCCCCGACTCAAGCGGCGACCTTCTCCGTCACGCTTGCACCTGAGCATGCGCGCGAGCCGCTCGACGGCAGACTGCTGCTGCTACTGTCCGTCGATCCGAGCAAGGAGCCGCGATTTCAGATCGAGGAAGGCACGAAGAGCCAGCAGGTCTTCGGGATCGATGCGAGCGGTTGGAAAGGCGGCGAAAGCCTGGTGTTCGACTCCAAGGCAGTCGGCTATCCGCGCGTCAGCCTCGCCGACGTGCCGGCTGGCACTTATCGCGTCCAGGCGTTGCTGCATCGATACGAGACCTTCCGTCGCAAGGATGGTCATGTAGTGCAACTTCCGATGGATCGCGGCGAAGGCCAGGCGTGGAGCAAAGCACCGGGCAACCTCTACAGCGCCGTGCGCGAGATCAAGGTCGATCCAGCCGAGCAGAAGCCGATCGCGCTGGTTCTCGATCAGATCATCGCGCCGATCAAGCCGCCCGCAGACACCGAGTGGGTGAAGCACGAGCGCATCAAGAGCCGCCTGCTCTCGGAGTTCTGGGGCCGGCCGATGTACCTGGGCGCGCACGTGCTGTTGCCGCAAGGCTGGGCCGAGCATCCCAAGGCTCGCTATCCGCTCATGATCAATCACGGTCATTTCCCGGAGGACTTCGACGGCTTTCGCACCGAAGAGCCTGATGCGAATCTTGCACCCGACTACAGCGACCGCTTCCGGCTCAAGGGTTACAACCGGCTGCAGCAACAGCTGGCCCACCAGCTCTACAAGGACTGGACGAGCCCGGGATTTCCCCGCGTGCTCGCAATCGAAATTCAACACGCGAATCCGTATTACGACGACTCGTACGCGGTGAACTCCGAGAACCTCGGCCCGTATGCGGATGCGATTCAGCAGGAATTGATTCCGTACCTGGAACGCAAGTACCGCGCGCTCGGCTCGGGCTGGGCGCGATTCGTCTACGGCGGCTCGACCGGCGGCTGGGAAGCATTGGCCGTTCAAGTGAAGTACCCGGACTTTTACAACGGCGCGTTCGCGGCCTGCCCCGATCCCATCGACTTCCGCGCTTACGGCAGCGTCAACGTCTACGAGGACCGCAACGCATACGCAGTCGACGCGGCATTCAAGCAAACGCCGCGTATCGCGATGCGCGATTACCTCGGCCGGCCGGTTGCCACGCTCGAAGAAGTGAACCGCCTCGAGTTCGTGTTGGGGCCGAACAGCCGCTCCGGCGGTCAGTGGGACATCTGGCAAGCCGTGTTCTCACCGGTCGGCGCCGATGGCTACCCCAAGCCCATCTGGAACAAGCGCACCGGCGAGATCGATCGCAGCGTCGCGAGCTACTGGCGCGAGAACTACGACCTGGTGCACATCATGCAGCGCGACTGGGAGAAGGGCCTGGGCGAGAAGCTGCGCGGCAAGATTCATCTCTACGTGGGCGAGCTCGACAACTACTACCTCGAGAACGCGGTGTACCTGGCGCAGGAATTCCTCGAGTCGACGCGCAATCCAAAATTCGAAGGCGTCATCGACTACGGACGCCGCGCCGAGCATTGCTGGAACGGCGACCACACGCGGCCGAATGCAGAGTCGCGTTTGCGTTATCACCAGATGTTCATACCGATCGCCGTAGAGCGCATGCGCAAGACGGCACCGGCGGGCGCCGATCTCGACAGCTGGAACTATTGACGTCAGTGTCGTACTCGTTCGTCGCGCTGCGCCAAGCGGGGTTTCGTCCATTCCTGGCCGGCGGCGTGCTGGCCATGATGGCCGACAACATCGAGCACGTGATCACCTACTGGGTGATCTTTCAGCACTTCAAGTCTCCGGCGCTCGGCGGTTTTGCGGTCATCGCTCACTGGCTGCCGTTCCTGCTGTTTTCCGTTCCGGTCGGTGCCTTCGCCGAGCGCGTGGATCCGCGGCGGCTCATTCAGAGCGGCATGGTGATCTTCATCTTGGTGTCGCTCGCGTGGGGAGTGCTGATCCTCACGAATTCGCTGCAACTGTGGCACGCGGCGGCACTGCTCGTTGCACACGGGATCGCCGGAGTGTTGTGGACGACTCCTGCGCAGCTGCTGTTGCACGACATAGTCGGTCGCGATCATCTGCAAAGCGCCGTGCGGCTCAATGCCACCGGCCGCTATCTCGGAATGTTCCTCGGGCCCGCGATCGGCAGCGGATTCTTGCTCGCGATGGGTCCGGGCTATGCGCTGTTCTGCAACGCGCTCATCTATCTCCCGCTCACGCTGTGGCTGTGGAAGGCGCCGTATGGGCCGCGATTCCGCGGCGTGCAAACCGCGCCGGCGCCGGCTGTACGCAGCGTCCGCGACGTTTTCGCAGTGATTCGCGACATCGCCCACTATCCCGTCGTCGCAACGATGACGATGCTGGCCGGAGGCGCCGCGTTCTTCATTGGCAACGCATACCAGGCGCAGATGCCGGGCTTCGCAACCGATCTCGGACACGGCGATCCGGGCATCTCATACAGCATGCTGCTCGCGGCCGACGCAGCCGGCGCGCTCACTGCCGGTATCGCACTCGAGACGTTCGGTCTGCTGCGACCAAATCCGCGCACCGCGCTGATTCTTGCTTCGCTGTGGGGCGTTGCACTCGGCAGCTTCGCGCTCGCGCCGGTTTATCCGCTGGCGCTGGTACTGCTGCTCGCCGCGGGATTTCTGGAGTTGTCGTTCAACTCGATGTCGCAGACACTGGTCCAATTGCATGCGCCGGCCGAAAAACGCGGCCGTATCCTCGGCGTGTTCTCGATGGCTTCGCTCGGCTCGCGCATGTTCAGTGGATTTTCGGTCGGCATCCTCGGTCAGATGGTCGGCATTCATTGGTCGCTGGCGGTGAGCGCGGCTTTGATCCTGGTGCTCACCACAGCTTTGCTGACTCGATCAGTGAGGTAGGACGATGCGTATCGCAAGCACTGGTCATGCAGTCTTTGCGGCAACGATGATCGCACTCGGAATTCTCGGCCTGATCCAAGGCGATTTCGCGCCGGTGTGGCAGACGGTGCCGAAGAGCATGCCGGCACGCGAGGTGCTGGCGTATGTCTGCGCCTTCGTTTCACTGGCATGCGGCATAGGTCTGCTGTTGCCGCGAATCGCCGCAGTCGCGGCCCGCGTGCTGGTCGTCTACCTGTTGCTGTGGTTGCTGCTGTTCAAAGGTCGCTTCGTCCTGGCCGATCCCACTTCCGCAGTCTCCTATGAGACCTGCGGTGAAACAGCAGTGATCCTCGCGGGCGCCTGGGTGCTCTACGCCTGGTTCGCCAATGAATGGGACAAACAACGGCTCGGCTTCGCCACCGGCGACAAGGGTCTGCGCATCGCGAGGGTGATCTACGGGCTGGCTATGATCGCGTTCGGCGTCGCCCATTTCGCGTACGTCAAGTTGACCGCTTCGCTGGTGCCGGCCTGGCTGCCAGCACCTTTGGCATGGGCGTACATCACGGGCGTGACCTATGTTGCAGCAGGCTTGGCCATACTCATCGGCAAGTACGCGCGATTGGCGGCTGTGCTCTCTGCGGTGCAGATCGGCTTGTTCACGCTGCTGGTGTGGGTGCCGGTGGTGCTCGGAGGAAACGTCGACGCTGGCAAGTGGGGTGAGTTCGTCGTCTCCTGCGTGCTGACTGCCGGCGCCTGGGTGGTTGCGGATTCGTATCGGCGTCCAGCTTCGTCGCCTGCCCACAGCGGTTCGCACGCGATATGAAGCCCTTCGTCGCAAAGGATGCAGCACTGGCTGGCGAACCGCTAAAGTGTCGTGCGTCACGTGCAAAGGAGAGTCACTTGTCATTCGCAATCCTGAATCGCAGTGGCCCCCTCGCGCTGCTTGCTGCCGTCACGGCCCTGTGTCTGTCCTCCGCCGCGATCGCGGCCGATGCGCCGACGCCGACTATCGAGCACACGGGTAACTGGCGCACGGCCGTTCATCGCTTCGTCGAAGCAAACATGAAGCATCCCGCATGGGGACTCTCGCACTCCATGCGCGACTACGAATTGGCGAAACAGCTCGCAGCAGCCGACCAGGTGACGCTGGACGACGATGTGCTCTACGCAGCCTCATACCTGCACGACGTGGCCGCGTTCGCACCCTTCCGCAAGCCCGGCGTGGATCATCAGGATGAAGCGGCGCGAATCGTCGAGTCGATGCTCGCGGGCACGGGTTTCCCGATGACCAAGATCGAAGCGGTGCGTGGTGCGATCCGCACGCACATGTTCGCTCGCGATCCAGTCGGGCCCGAAGCCATCTATCTTCACGACGCCGACGCGCTCGACTGGCTCGGAGCCATCGGCGTCGCGCGGTCCTTCGGCCTCGTGGACCCCAAGGGCGGCGATCCGGATGGACCGAAGGCGGTGCAGGATCTGCAACACTCGCTCGAGACAGTTCCGCCGCGGATCGTGTCGAAGGCCGGCAAGGCGCTGACGCCGCAGCGCGTGCGTGAGCTCGAACAATTCCTGCAGGAGCTGCGTGCGGAGTCGGGGAACCTGAAATCGCTATAACAAACGACCGCCCTACTTCTTCTTGGCGCCCTCGCTCTTCGCCCGGCGTCTCACATCTCCGCCGTGTGCGCGTTTGTAACTCTGGATGTCCTTGAACTTCCCCTGCTTGTCACGGACGGCGTATAGCTTCTTGCCACTGCCGCTGCGAAGCGTGGTTCGCTTGCTCTTGGTCGCCATGGTCGCTCCTTCAGTCGGATCGTGATCATCAGCTGTAACTTGTGCTCGCTTCGCTGAGTTCCCCGGCGCACATGCCAACCTCTCGCATGTGCCTTGACAGCTATATACCCTACGCGGTATATACGCGCCATGGAATCTACATTCTCGATCATCGCCGAGCCGAGCCGCCGCGCCATCCTCAGCCTGCTCGCGACCGCCGAGCAGTCCGTCGGCGACATCGAAGAGCAGCTGCAACTGCCACAGCCTTCGGTTTCCAAGCATCTGCGGGTGCTGCGTGAGGCGGGCTTCGTGGAGTCGCGAGTCGATGCACAACGACGCCTCTACCGCATCCGGCCGGAGCCCCTCATGGAAATAGACGCCTGGCTTGCGCCGTTCCGCCGTTATTGGTCGACCCATCTCGATGCGCTGGAGCGTCATCTAGATCGCATGAGCCAACCCCCTCGCAGGAAGAGAAAGAAGAAATGAGCAACCGTGACAAGTACCAACCGGGCCCGGCCGCGGGCGCCGAAGTGCACAAGGATGGCGAGAACTGGACTCTCGTGCTGACCCGCGAGTTGCGCCATCCGCCGACGAAAGTCTGGCAGGCATTGACGGAGCCCGAGCACTTGCGCGAGTGGGCGCCGTTCGACGCCGACAAGAGTCTCGGCAGCACCGGCAGCGTCAAGCTCATGACCGTGAGCGCGCCGACGCCGCAAGTCTCCGAGACTGTTGTGAAGCGAGCGGAACCGCCAAAGCTATTGCAATACAGCTGGGGCGACAGCGACCTCCGCTGGCAACTCGAGCCGCTGGGCAAGGGCACGCGCCTCACGCTCTGGCACAACATCGATCGCCGCTACATCTCGTGGGGCGCCGCCGGCTGGCACATCTGCTTCGACGTGCTGGATGCGCATCTCGCAGGCGAGCCGATCGGACGCATGGTCGGCATGGAGACGATGAAATTCGACGGCTGGCAGCGCCTGCAAGCCGAATACGCAAAACAATTCGCTACGTCCTGAAGGAGAGCCTCTTGAACTGGAGCAAATGGATCCGGCAGACCCATCGCTGGGTGGCAATCGTCTTCACCGCGACCGTCATCGCGAACTTCGTTGCGCTGTCGCAGGGAACGCCCCCGCCCTGGATAACCTACTCGCCGCTTCCGCCCCTTGCCTTCCTGCTCTTTACCGGCCTGTACATGTTCGTGCTGCCGTATACCGCCAAAGGGCGCAGCGCGAAGAACAAGGAGATGCAAGCAGCATGAACAAGAATCCAACTCAGGGCGAGACGCCCTCGAAAAAGATCGACGCCAGGATCAAGGAACTGGACGACTGGCGCGGCAAGACGCTCGCCCGTCTGCGCGCCGTCATCAAGCAAGCAGATCCCGACGTCGTCGAGGAATGGAAGTGGAACGTGCCGGTGTGGTCGCACGACGGACTCATCTGCACCGGCGAGAGCTACAAGAGCCACGTGAAACTGACCTTCGCCAAGGGCGCGTCGTTGAAGGATCCTGCGAAGCTGTTCAACTCCAGTCTCGAAGGCAATACGCGACGCGCGATCGATTTCCACGCGGGCGATGAAATCGATGCCGATGCGCTCAAGACGCTGATCCGTGCTGCCGTGGCCCTGAACAAATCCGCGCGATGAAGCAGGCGAAGAAGCCGAAGCTGCTTGCAGGCGGCAACCCGCAAATCGCGAAGGCCTACGGCGATGCACCCGTGCAGGCGTACATCGCTGCCATACCCGGCTGGAAACGCGACGTCGGCCGCCGCCTGGACGCGCTCATCGCGCGTGCGGTTCCGAACGTATACAAGGCGGTCAAATGGAACTCGCCGTTCTACGGCATCGAGGGCAACGGCTGGTTTCTGAGCTTTCATTGCTACACGAACTACATCAAGGTCGCCTTCTTCCGCGGAGCGGCGCTGCGCCCTCGCCCACCCGGCGCATCCAAGCAGAAAGAGGTCCGTTATCTCGACGTCCGGGATGAGGAACTCGACGAAGCGCAATTCGTTGACTGGGTGAAGCAAGCCAGCAAGTTGCCCGGCGAACGAATGTAATCCGTGATGTCTGACCTGAACGACCGTATCGCGCTAGTCACCGGCGGCTCGCGCGGCATCGGTAAAGCCATTGCCTTGACGCTCGCCGATGCAGGCGCGGCGGTTGCGGTGAACTATCGCGAGCGCAGTGACGAAGCCGAGGCCGTAGCGGCAGCGATTCGTAAGAACGGCGGCCGCGCGGAGGTCTTCAGCGCCGACGTCTCGGACCGCAGCGCCGTGCAAGGCATGGTGCGTGACATCGAGGACCGCCTCGGCCCGATCGACATCCTGATCAACAACGCCGGCATAGCGGCGATCCGGACGATCGACGAAATCACCGAAGCGGAGTTCGACCGCTCCATCGCAGTCAATCTGAAATCCGTGTTCCTCTGCACGCAGGCCGTCTTGCCCCAGATGCGTGCACGACACTGGGGCCGAATCATCAATCTTTCCTCGATCGGAGCGCGCATCGGCGCCGGTTCGGTCAGCGTCGCGTACGGCGCGTCGAAAGCCGGAGTCGAAGGCTTGACGCGAGCCTACGCAGTGCGGCTCGCGCAGGAAGGCGTGACTGTCAACGCAATCGCCCCGGGCTTGATCGACACGGAGATGGGCAAGCCGCTGCTCGACGCAGGCGTCGCCGCACGCATTCCAGTCGGGCGCGCCGGCACGGGAGACGAGATTGCGCAGGCTGTACTACTGCTCGTGCGCAACGACTTCATGACCGGCCAGACGGTCGCAGTCAACGGCGGCTCGCTGTTCTATTGAGGGCACCACATATATATAGGAGAGCATTATGTCCACGACGAGCCCTGACAAGGACGATGCCCAGATCCGCGAATGCCTGAACAAGTGGACTCGCGCGCTGCACGCCAAGGACCTCGGTGCCTTGACGGCGCTCTACGGAGCGGACACCGTCGCGTTCGACCTCATGCCTCCCACGCAAGTCGACGCCAGCCACTATCGCAAGAACTTCGAACGCTGGCTCAGCTCGATGACGGGCCCGATCGAGTATGAGATCCACGAGCTGCGCGTCGTGACGAGCGGCGACGTCGCGTTCAGTCACAACCTGGGTCACGTCAAAGGTACCCGCGCGAATGGCGAGAAGGCCGACTACTGGGTACGCGTGACGGTCGGTTTCCAGAAGCGCGACGGTAAATGGCTGGTCATCCACGACCATGTGTCGATGCCGTTCGACATGGAGACCGGCAAAGCCGTGCGCGATCTGCGGCGATAGCGCTACTGCCCCGGATACGGCGTGCCGTCCTTGTGCACGAACCGGCCGTCGGAGTTGGCGCTCTTCATATCTATGTCTGAGCAGGTAGTGAGGTCTTCCGGCTGACGCGAGCCGACTTCGAGATAGACGGCCATCGCGGAGGACTTGTTGATCATGTGATGGCCATTGCCCGTGCCCTTCGGAAAGGTCGCGCAATCGCCCGCGCGCAATAGCGTCTCGCCGCCGTCTTCGACGAGTGTCAGCTCGCCTTCCAGCACATACACGAGCTCATCCTCGTGACTGTGCCAGTGACGCTGACTCGACCAGCCGCCCGGCGGCAAGGTCATCAGGTTGACGCCGAAATCGCGCAGACCGCCCGCATCGCCCAAGCGCCGGCGCGTTCGAGTTGCGCACGGCGCATCGAACGGTGGCGGATAGCCGCAACCCTTGCGTACCGGGACAGCGGTCATATCGATCTTCGGCATGCTCGGCTCCTGTAGTCGTTTCCGCGGGAACGTCCGCCATGTAGCATCATCCACCCATGGCGCACAATCTCATCAAGGTCGCGAACTCTCGCTTCGTCCGTCTCATGGGACTGCTGGTGCTGGCTGCCGGCGCGTGCGGCGAGCCGACGCACGAAGGCGTCGGCAGCGACGGCATCTTCCGCATCACGCCGCAGCGGCCAGTGCCTGAGCTTCGCGCGGAGGCACTCGCAGCGAAGCCGCCGACCGAATCCGGTCAATTTCGCAGTGTCGATCTGGTCGAGCTCACGAAGCTCGATCCGACGATCAAGCTCGACATTCGCTACGCGACTACCAACAACTTCCTGAGCACGCCTGTCTACACGCGCCCTGCCGCATACCTGCAGCGCCCCGCTGCCGAAGCGCTGGTGCGCGTCCACCACGCGCTCGCGAGTCGGGGCTATGGCTTGCTGATCCACGATGCCTATCGACCCTGGTGGGTCACGAAGGTTTTCTGGGAAGCAACGCCGCCGAAGCTCCACGAATTCGTCGCCGATCCGGCGCAGGGCTCACGACACAACCGCGGCTGTGCCGTCGACTTGACGTTGTACGACCTGAATACCGGCAAGGCCGTGTCGATGCCGAGCGTTTACGACGAGATGTCGCCGCGCGCGTATCCCGACTACGCGGGCGGTGAGCCGGCCGAACGCGAGCATCGACAGATCCTGCGCAAAGCGATGGAGCGCGAAGGCTTCACGGTGTACGAGACCGAATGGTGGCACTTCGACTTCAAGGACTGGCGCGAGTATCCGATCGTCAACCGGGATTTCGAAAACACACAGACCCTCCAATAGGAATAATCATGCAACTGACCCGACGCGATGTTCTCGAAGCTGCACTGGTCGGCGCCGCCGCCACAGCCGCTGGCTTCTGGGTCAAGGAAGGCCATGCGAGCTCGAGCAAGTACCAAAGCGTGTTCGCCGAGCTCGATCGATTCGTCGAGCAGTTCATGCGCGACATGAACAGCCCGGCGCTGACGCTGGTATTGGCAGATCGCGAAGGCGTCCAGCGGGTCGCGACCTATGGCTTCGGTGATCTCGACCGGCAACGCAAGCTCCAGGCCGACGAGCTCTTTCAGATCGGCTCGATCACGAAATCCTTCCTGGCGCTCGCGCTGCTGCAGCTCCGTGACGAAGGCAAGCTCGACCTGCACAAGCCCATCGTCGAGTACCTGCCATGGTTCCGCATTCAGTCGTCGTTCGCGCCGATCACCACACATCATTTGCTGACGCATACGTCGGGCCTGCCCGGTGCGCCCGAAGTTTTCCCGTCCGATCCGACGCAGCGGCACCTCGCCGCGTACGCGCCGGGCAACCAGTTCCACTACAACAACATGGCGTACTCGCTGCTCGGGCTGCTCGCCTGGACACTGGACGGACGCGAGCTGCCGCAGATCTTTCGCGAGCGGATCTTCAAACCGCTCGGCATGTCGCAGAGCGAGCCGGCGATCGACTTTCAGATGCGCGAGCGCATGCCACGCAGTTACGTCCCCTCGCTCACCGATCGCCCCTATCCGCGACACGCTGGGCTGAGCGAGGCGCCGCAGATCATCACGACCAGCGGCGCGGGATGCATCGCCGCGACTGCTCGCGACATGGGCGCCTACATTCAGATGCTCGCCAATCACGGCCGAGGCCCGCAGCGAAATCTGGTTTCCGCGGAAAGCTTCGAGCTATTTTCCAAGCGGCACATCAAAGCGGAGGAATTCGGCCCGACCGCGAGCTATGGCTACGGCATCGCGGTCGACGAGCTCGACGGCAATCCGCTGCTGCGACACACCGGCGGCATGGTGTCGTACATGTCGGCGCTGCAAGTCGATATCGGCGCGGGCATCGGCGGTTTCGCTTCCGTCAACGCGCAGCAGGGCTATCGTCCGAATGCTGTGGTGAGATATGCGCTGCAGCTCATGCGCGCACGTGCCGAAGGCAGGAAGCCGCCCGCGGCGCCGGCACCTGATTCGGAGCTCGAGGTGACCAACGCCGGCGACTACGTCGGAGTCTTCAAAGGCGACCGCGGCCAGCTCGAATTCGTGCGCGATGGAACGAAGCTCTTCCTCCTACGCGCGGGCAAGCGAACCCAGCTGCAGAGATTGGCAACGCCCGACCAGTTCCACCTCGACGATCCGGAGTTCGCCCGCTTCCCGGTGGCCTTCGGACGTAACAAGGCCGATGGCCCCGTCGTCGAAGTGAGCTGCGGCGACGCATGGTATGCCACGGATGCATACGAAGGTCCGCGTCAATTCCAGGTTCCCGAGGCGTGGCGCAGTTACGTCGGCCACTATCGCAGTGAAGATCCCTGGATCGGCTCGCTGCGCGTCGTGATCCTGAAAGGCCGGCTGATGCTGGACGGCCAGACGCCGCTCGAGCCCGATGGCGAGTTGTTCCGGCTGCGGGATGAGCCGTCGAATACGGAGTGGATCCGCTTCGGCGAGATCGTCAACGGCAAGGCCATGCGCATCAAATACTCGGGCGTGGATCTGTGGCGGGTCGCGAGCGCGTGATCATCTGAAACGGAAGCGAGTCGGCAGCGGCTCTGCTTCGTTCGCGGCAGTCCACAGCCACAGGCCGATCAACGTGCGGCCGAGAGGCTGGATGGCCGGATAGCTCCAACTGGAGAGCGGTTCCGGCATCGTCCACAACTGCATCTCACCGGTGATGATCGGCAGCGTGATGGCAACGGCGGCGAGCAAGAAGAACCCGACGATGCGCGTCACGCCGCGGCCGGCCCGCACCAGCGCAAGACCGAGACTCGTATTGCCGATCGAAAATCCGATCAGCAGCAGCAGGTACAGCGCATCCCAAAGTCCTTCGTACATCGCGGTGTTGGCACGAATGATCGCGCGCGTGACCTCGTCGGCGGCGAAATAGGCTGCCCGCCATTTGTCGAACGCGAATATCGTCATCGTTTGCTGCAGGGCTTCGTTGCACGCCCAGAGTGCGAAGCCCGCGATGCCGACGATCGCTGCCGCGGGGCGCAGAGCGCGAATTCTCAACCCGATGCCCAGCGCCGCTGCAAACGTGATGAACGGATGGACCAGGTAGACCCACGAACGCAACACATAGGCCGGATCGGCGACGCGCCGCATGCGTCCTTCGAACCCTGCAATCGGCTGGTAGAACTCCGGCAGGTAGATCAATCCCAGCGTCGTGACAGCCGACAGGACCGAGCACACCGCCACGCTGCGATAAAAGGAAGGTTCGAGCTTCATAGGTCCGGCCACTTCAGCAGCCCGAACCGCCGTCCTCAATCCTGCTGGGACGAACGGGGGGCGATTGTGACGAACGCGGCCGCGTTATCGCCGAACTGGCGGCCGACCGGCAGCTCCGCACCGCTGCGCAACGCGACAAGCCGCCGGCCGCGCGGACCGCGGCGAGTCGCCACGACGTGCCGAGGATTCACGAGCAACGAGCGATGCACCCGCACGAAGCCAGCTGCGCCCAACTGAGCGCTGAGATCATGCAGCGTCGTGCGCATCAGTAGCGTTCGATCGCCAGTAATCAGCTCGACATAGTTGCCCGCCGCCTTGACGTATTCGATGTCGCAGGCCGGCACCGCGAGCATGCCGCGGCGAGTCGGGACATCGAGGATCGGCTCGATCTGCGATTCCCGCCGGCGCTCGCGCGGCGATTCAGGCTCAGCCGGCGCCGGTTTTGAAGACTGCAGCAGCCAGCGCACGATCGCGATGCCAAACGGGATCGGCAGCAGCCGGTACACAATCTGCGCGAGCGAATCGGCATCGGTGGAGTAGATCGCGGCGAGCGCGTATTCCAGTGCGGCGCATACGGCCAGCGCCGCTATCAACAGCGCCGCCGAAAGCAGAAGTTGCAAAGGTTGCGCCGGCTTCGTGCTCAACCGCTTCAGCCCTTCCCACGCGCAGAGCCATGGGAAAGTGGAGGCGACCGCCCAGGTCAAAGTGCGCGGCAGATTGAGGTCGTCATCGATGACGAGGCCATGCACCAGACAATAGGCTGCGGCGGCAACACTGAGCCCTGCGGCAGCTCCGGTAAATTTCAGTCCGCTAATGGCTTGCACGGCATTGCTCGCTACTGCTCGATCTGCGCGTAGGTTACATTACGCACTCCCGCCGTCGAGAGGCGCTGCAGCGGATCCCATCCGTCACGCTCGACGCCCGGTTTCACATGCAAGGGCGCCTCTACGGAGGTGCTTCATGCGTGTTCATCAGAACGGCAGGCGCGTCGGGCGCGTCGTTGGATTGTGGCGTTACCCGGTCAAGTCGCTGGCGGCCGAGCCGCTGAGCGAAGTCGACGTGTCCTGGCATGGCCTTGCTGGAGATCGTCGCTGGGCCTTCGTCCGCGATGGCGTACCGCAAAGCGGCTTCCCGTGGCTCACGCTTCGCGAGCGGGGGAACATGAGCCACTACCTGCCCTCCTTCGTCGATCCGACGCAGCCGGACAGATCCTCGACGATCGTGCGAACGCCGGCCGGAGTCGTCTATGACGTGACAGACCCGGCACTCGCAACCGAGCTCTGCCCCGAAGGCGCGCGCGTGATCAAACAGAACCGCGGCGTCTTCGACACCTTCCCGCTGTCGCTCGTCACGACTCAGACGATTGCGCGACTCGGTGAAATGGTCGGCGCACCGCTCGACGTCCAGCGTTTCCGCCCGAACCTGCTGGTGGAAGCCGCTGAGGAGGCGCCCTTCCAGGAAGACGATTGGGTGGGCTGCATCCTGCGCATCGGCAACATGGAGATGCGTGTCGACAAGCGCGACGGCCGTTGCGTCGTCATAACGATCGATCCGCGGACGACCGAGCGCAATCCCGCAATTCTGCGCACCGTCGCGCGCAACCGTCAGGGCTGCCTCGGAGTCTATGGTTCGACGATGACACCTGGCCGCGTAGCAGTGGGTGATGTAGTGGACTTATTCTGAGGTGGCTATGACGCACTCGATCAGGCGTTCGCGAACCGCAGTCTTCCTCCTGGCCTGGGCTTGCTTCGCGGCCTGCGCAGAGAGCTTGCCGACGACTGCAGCGGAAATCGACACGCTCGCGCGACGCGTTGCCGGCGATGGTGACTCCGTCACTCGGGCGCAGCGTCTCGTGTCCTGGATGAGCTCGCGGCTCGAGTGGGTCGGTACCGACTATCAGCAGCGCACGCCCGAACAGATCCTGGCTCGCGGAGCCGGCAACTGCGCCGACCTCGCTTCGGTGCTGGAGCGTCTGATGCGGCCGGCCGCGATTCCTTACCGTTGGGTGGCCGAAATCAATCTTCAGCCCGCATCGGCCGAGCGCGAAGCCGACGCGCGAGCGCTGGTGAAGAAGAAGGGCCCGGGCATGTCCGTATTCGGGCGCCGACACAACGATCATCGATGGCTCGAGGTGCTCGACGAACGCTCGCAGGAATGGGTGCCGGCCGATCCCTCGACCGGGCTCGTCGGCACGCATTCATGGCTGTTGGCACGCGTCGCGTTCGAAGCGCGCGCGCCGTCGCCGGTGCCGGCATCGGCCGCATCGCTTGCAGACATGATCGTGCCGCTTACGATCTTCACTGCGAAGAACGGCAGCGCCCCACGTGTCGATCGCTCGGAACACTATCTCGTGGACGAGCTCGACCGGCTGTACGGCGGCCGGGCTCATACGCTGGCTAGTTGGCCCGCTTGGGCCGCGGCCATACGTCGCTTCGCGCCGATCGCCCAAGGCGCTTTCGATGGGCGCGTCGACCTGCATCAGCAATCAGCGGTCATCGACGAGCTCGCGAGCACGTACGCGCGACTGCAAAAGGAAGCGCACGCCGCCGGACTCAAGAGCGTGGACTGATTGAACGCGCTGGCTTGCGCATTCGTTGCAGCATACAGTTGCGCCCCACTATGCAAACAAACAGACGAGCATTCCTTGGAATTGCGGCCGCAGCCGGTCTGGTCGGCTTGAGGCCATCGATACTTTCCGCCCAACCCGGCGACTCCAAGCCCGCCGCCACGCTGCCGCCGCCTATCACCCGTGCGGAACGCATGCAGCGGATCGCGAAGGCCCAACAGTTGATGCGGGCGGCCGGACTGAAGGCGTTGCTGGTCGAGTCCGGCAGCTCGCTCGTCTACTTCACCGGCGTTCAATGGCGGCGTAGCGAACGGCTGACTGCAGCGCTGATCCCTGCCGAAGGGGAGACAGTCGTTGTCACGCCGGAGTTCGAAGAACCCTCGGTCCGCGAGAGCCTGACGGTTCCTGCCGAGGTTCGTGTCTGGAACGAGCACAGCAGCCCGTTCGCGTTGCTTGCCGACTGGCTCAAGGCGCACGGCGCGGGCAAGGGCCCGGTGGGCGTGGAAGAGACCACGCGCTTCTTTGCATTCGCCGGCCTGCGTGCACTCGGCATCGAAACGCGCGATGACGCCGGCGTCGTCCGCACTTGCCGCGTCATCAAATCGCCAGCGGAAATCGCGCTGCTGCAAGCTGCGTCCGATATCACAGTCGCCGCCTATCGCGAGACCGGCCCGCAGATCGCGCGTGGCATGAAGCCGGCTGATATCAGCCAGATCATGTCGGCGGCGATGGCGAAACGCGGCGGGACCCCGGAATTCACGTTGGTCCTGCTCGGCGAGGCCAGCGCGTATCCGCACGGATCGCATAAGCCGCAGGAAGTCCGCCCCGGCGAAGTCGTGTTGATGGACTGCGGTTGCAGCTACGAGGGCTATCAGTCCGACATCTCGCGCACGATGGTGATGGGTGAGGCAACCAAGCAGCAACGCGACGTGTGGGATCTGGTGAAGCGCGGGCAGCAGATCGCTTTCGAAACGGCGAAGGTCGGAACACCAGCGGGCGCTGTCGACGATGCCGTTCGCGCTGTGTATGTGAAGGCTGGCTATGGTCCGGGGTACAAGCTGCCAGGCACTTCGCATCGAACCGGGCACGGCATCGGCCTCGACGTGCACGAGCCCGTCTATCTCGTGCATGAGGGCGTGACGCACCTCGCGCCGGGCATGTGCTTCTCCGACGAGCCTGGCATCTACATTCCCGGCAGCTTCGGCGTGCGACTCGAGGATTGCATCCACATGACCGAGAGCGGTCCCAAGTGGTTCTCGGTTCCGCCGACGTCGATTGACGCTCCGTTCGGCAGTTAGGGCGATTGGCGCGACGTTGCAGTTGAAACGCCCATGTCGACGACGATCTTGCCGCGAGTCCGGCCGCTTCGATTGTGTTCTTGCGCCTGGACGATCGCTGCCAACGGATATGTCTGATCGATATTGATCCGCACCTTGCCGGCTGCGATCAGCGGCGCGACCGCATCGAGTCCGCCCTTGACGTCCCAAGGCGGCGTGGCCGGACAGACCACGCGCCGTCGATCGCAGATCTGCGCAGGCACTGAACCAACGAGCGTTACGAGCCGGCCGCCATCGCGCAGCACCTGCTCGGAGCGGACGAGCGTATCGCCGCCGACTGTGTCGACGACGACATCGACATTGCGCACCACGTCTTCGAAGCGCGTGGCGCGGTAGTCGATCACTTGGTCGACGCCGATGCTTTTGAGGTAGTCGTGATTGGCAGCCGACGCGGTTGCGATGACATATGCGCCGCGCGCCTTTGCAATCTGCACGATCACCGAACCGGTGCCACCTGCCCCACCCTGCACGAGTACGCGTTCGCCGCGCTGAACGTTCGCTGCTTGCACGAGGTAGCGCCAAGCCGCGACAGCGACCGTCGGATACGCCGCGGCCTCGGCCATCGTGAACGCTGCAGGCTTGCGCACGATTTCGGTCGTCGGGGCCGTCACGTACTCGGCGTAGCTCCCGTTCCTCTCGGTCTGATCTACGCTGCCAGCGACGAGATCGCCGCAAGCGAAATCGGTCACGCCAGATCCGAGCGCGATCACTTCGCCGGAGAAATCTCCGCCCGGAATCGCCGGAAACGGCAGCCGACCGCGTTCCTGCAACTTCCAATCGACCGGATTGATGCTGGCGTAGTGCACACGAACGAGCACCTCGCCCGCGGCCGGCACCGGCACGGGAACTGACTCGATACGCAGCGCCTCCGGCCCACCGGCGGCATGGATACGCGCTGCGCGCATGGAAGTGGGCGCGTTGGCGCAGGCTCCGGCGTGAGCAGGAGACATAGACATGAGCAGCGCGATCAGCGGCAGCAGCTTCGAAGCGTTCAGCAGCATTGGAGGTCCTGACTACAAATATGAGCGGCAATGGACCGCCGCTCGTGTGGAATGTTGCGAAGGGAAGCGGCGAAACGAGCGTTGCGGGCGACGAACCGACTCAGTGAGTCTCCGGATGCCCGAAAACCGCGGCCTGCCCTGGCAGCCACGGATCATGTGTGTCCGTCCGAAACTTCTTCATCTCGGCACGCATGCGTTCAAGCACCGCGCGGTGCGCGGGATCGGCCGCGAGATTGTGCACTTCCGCTGGATCCTTCCGCAGATCGTAGAGCTCCTCCGGCGGGCGATGCAGAAACGCCTGCACCGTGCGGGCGCCGAGTCCGACTGCGGGCCGCGCGGCAATCGCCCGCCATGTTGGCGAAGACGCGATGTCGCCTGCGATCGGAAACTCCAATGGCGAGGCAAGGTTGACTATGTACTTGTACTCGCGCGTGCGCAGCGCCCGCATCGGGTAGTACTGCTGGATCTCATGGAAGCCATGCGACGCGAACACGCGACCCCATTCCGGCGAACCGGCAAACTCCAGGATAGGCAGGATCGATCTGCCCGGCAGCGGCTGCGACGACTGCGGCGCTGACACACCCGTCCAA
>DATNFA010000152.1:0-13228 GCA_035606615.1 Steroidobacteraceae bacterium | reverse complement strand
CTCATCCGCGAAGAGAGCGCGGTGCAGTCGCAGGGTCTCGAAGCTTTCGAGCGCGACCGGGTGCGGGCGCTCAAGCGCAAAGGGTTCTCGGACCGCCGGCTCGCGACGCTGCTCGGCATGGACGAGAACAGCGTGCGCCGGCGTCGCATCACGATGGGCATCCGTCCGGTCTACAAGCGCGTCGACACCTGCGCCGCCGAGTTCGCCACCTCGACCGCTTACATGTACTCGACGTACGACGAAGAGTGCGAGGCGGCGCCGACGGATCGCAAGAAGATCATGATCCTCGGCGGCGGCCCGAACCGCATCGGGCAGGGCATCGAGTTCGATTACTGCTGCGTACACGCCGCACTGGCGCTGCGCGAGGCGGGGTTCGAGACCATCATGGTCAACTGCAATCCGGAGACGGTCTCCACCGACTACGACACCTCCGACCGGTTGTACTTCGAGCCGCTGACGTTCGAAGACGTCATGGAGATCATCGACAAGGAGAAGCCGATCGGCGTGATCGTGCAGTACGGCGGCCAGACGCCGCTCAAGCTGTCCCGCGCCCTCGAGGCTGCCGGCGCGCCGATCATCGGCACGACGCCGGACTCGATCGACATTGCCGAAGATCGCGAGCGGTTCCAGCAGCTGGTCAACACCCTCGGCTTGAAGCAGCCGCCGAATTGCACCGCGCGCACCGAGGAGCAGGCGATAGCGATGTCGCGCACCGTCGGCTTCCCGTTGATCGTGCGGCCGTCGTACGTCCTGGGCGGGCGCGCGATGGAAGTCGTGTTCAACGAGGACGACCTGCGCACGTATATGACCGACGCGGTGAAGGTGTCGAACGACAGCCCGGTGCTGCTCGACCGTTTTCTCGACCTGGCGATCGAGGTCGACGTCGACGCAATCTGCGACGGCGAGGACGTCTATGTCGGCGGCATCATGGAGCACGTCGAGCAAGCGGGCGTGCACTCCGGCGATTCGGGCTGCTCGCTGCCGCCGAACAGCTTGAATGCGGAGACTCAGGCCGATCTGAAGGAGCAGACGCGCAAGCTGGCGCGCGCGCTCAAGGTCGTCGGCCTCATGAACATCCAGTTCGCAATCCAGAACGGCATCGTCTATATCCTCGAAGTGAACCCGCGCGCGTCGCGCACGGTGCCGTTCGTATCGAAGGCCACCGGCGTGCCGCTGGCGAAGATGGCGGCGCGAGTGATGACCGGCAGCAAGCTCAAGGAGCTCGGCCTGACGGTCGAACGGGTGCCGAAGTTCTTCGCCGTGAAGGAGTCGGTGTTCCCGTTCACGAAATTCCCGGAAGCGGATCCGATCCTCGGCCCCGAGATGAAATCGACCGGCGAGGTGATGGGGACCGGGGCGTCGTTCGGTGAGGCATACGCGAAGGCGCAGCTCGCGTCGGGTGTCGTGCTGCCGACGCGCGGCGTGTGCCTGATCAGCGTCCGCGAGCGCGACAAGCCGGCGGCGGTGACGCTGGCGCGGCGCCTGGTCGCGCAGGGCTTCGAAATCGTTGCGACGTCGGGGACCGCCAAGGCCATCAGCGACGCCGGCATTCCCTGCCGCGCCGCCAACAAGGTGCGCGAGGGCCGCCCGCACATCGTCGACATGATCAAGAACGACGAGATCTCGCTGATCGTGAACACGACCGAAGGCAAGCAGGCGATTTTCGAATCGCGCTCGATCCGGCGCGAGGCCGTGCACAAGCGAGTCACTTATTACACGACCGTCGCCGCGGGTCTCGCGACCTGCGACGCGATCGCCCACATGAACGACGTGGATGTGAACCGGCTGCAGGATCTGCACCAGGCCGTATCCAGCGATACGGTTTCGCTGCCGGCGCTGTCCGAAGGGGGAGCGCCATGAAACGGATGCCCCTGACGCTGAACGGCGCGGAGCGCCTGCGCACCGAGCTGAAACGGCTCAAGACCGAAGAGCGGCCGCGCATCATCCAGGCAATCGCGGAGGCGCGCAGTCACGGTGATCTGAGCGAGAACGCCGAGTATCACGCCGCGCGCGAGCAGCAGAGCTTCTGCGAGGGGCGGATCAAGGACATCGAAGGGCACCTCGCCAATTCCGAGATCATCGACGTCACGCGCCTGGCGGCGGGCGGCAAGGTCGTGTTCGGCGCCACGCTCGAGCTGGAAGACCAGGACGGCGGCAACGGAGTCGTTTACCAGATCGTCGGCGACGCCGAGGCCGACATCAAGAGCGGCCGGATCGCCGTCTCGTCGCCGATCGCGCGCGCGCTGGTCGGCAAGTCACAGGGCGACATCGTCGACGTGGTCGCGCCCAGCGGCACACGCACGTACGAGATCGTCACTGTGAAATACGTGTGAGCAGATTCGCCGCAGTCGTCCTGACGCTGTGGGCCGGCAGCTTGTGGACCGTATGCGGGATCGCAGCTCCGGCAGCATTCGCCGTGCTCGATCGGCCTGCCGCCGGCCGCCTGGCCGGGACTCTCTTCCAGGTCGAGACATGGCTCGGCGCGGCTTGCGCGCTGATCCTGTTTGCAGTCGCGTTCGTGCACAAGCCGCTCGCTGCGCGTCTCAGCCCGTCGTGGCTGGTCGCTGCGACCGCCGCCGCGCCGCTGCTCAGCGAGCTGGTTTTCTCGCCAATGATGGCCGCTGCGCGCGCCGCCAACGACATGAGTCGCTTCGGGATGTTGCACGGCCTTGCCGCTGTGCTGTTCGTCGCGGCTGCGCTCGGCGCGCTGCTGCTGGTGCTGCGATTCAATCGGCCGGCAGAATGATGCGCGGCTTGTCTTTGCGCGGGCGGTAGAAGACGCCGACGTTGCCGATGCGCTGGACGAGCTCGCTCTGTGTCTGCTTGGCGAGCTCGGCGAAGATCTCGTCGCGCTGGTCGCGATCGCCGACGCGAGCGCGTACTTTCACCAGCTCATGAGCGCCGAGCGCGGTTTCCAGCTCGCCGGTGATCGCCGCCGACAAGCCGGCCTGGCCGATCAGCACGACCGGCTCGCGCGCGTGAGCGAGGCCGCGCAGATGCTTCTTCTGTTTCTCGGTCAGATTGGGTTGCATGCCTAAACGTACCAAATCGAGCCAGCGCTGGCTGCAGGAGCACGAGAGCGACGTGTTCGTGAAGCGCGCCCGCGAGGCGGGCTATCGCTCGCGCGCGCTGTTCAAGCTGGAGGACATCCAGCGCACCGACCGGCTCCTGCGGCCCGGCATCACGGTCGTCGACCTCGGGGCCGCTCCCGGCGGTTGGAGCCAGTACGCGGCGAAGGTGCTGCAGGGGCGGGGCCGGATCGTGGCGCTCGACCTGCTGCCGATGGATGCGATCAACGGCGTGGAGTTCATCCAGGGCGACTTCACCGAGGACGCGGTGCTCGAGCAATTGCTGAGTCTGCTCGCGGCCGATCGGCCCCAGCTGGTCATGTCCGACATGGCGCCGAATACCACCGGGATCGCGACGGTCGATCAGGATCGCTCGCTGCACCTGGCGGAGCTGGCGCTCGACTTCGCGGGCAAGGTGCTCGCACCCGGCGGCGATTTCCTGGTCAAAGTGTTCCAGGGCAGGGACTTCCAGCCGTTCATGCGTCGGCTGCGGGGGCTGTTCGGGACCGTCAAGGTCCGCAAGCCGCCGGCCTCGCGGCAACGCAGCCCGGAACTTTATCTGCTGGCACGTACCTTTAATTCTGGATGACTATTCCCCACTTCCTGTCCATGACGCCGCACCCGGGAGCCACTTGGCCAATGCAGGGAACCGGTTATGGCATTGCCGGACCGGGTTGTAGTAGTGTCGGCTCGACACGCCTGCAATTCCCTTCCAAGTTCATGCCCCGCCGCAGTTTTCGCCCCTTCCGAGGTATGTCCCTTTGAACGACCTAGCCAAGAACATCGTCCTGTGGATCGTGATTGCCGTGGTCGTGGCCACCGTCGTCAGTAATTTCAGCGCGCGGTCGGGGGCGGTGCAGGAGATCCCATATTCCACGTTCATCGAGCAGGTGAAGGACGGCGGCATTGCCGACGTGAAGATCAACAAGCACAACGACGTCATCAAGGGCACGCGCACCAACGGCGAAAGTTTCATCGTCTACAGCCCGGAAACGGACAACAACGCACTGATGGAGCTGTTGCTGAAGTCCGGCGTGAAGACCGATGGCGCGGCGCCCGAGCGGCAGTCGTTCCTGATGCAGCTGTTCATCTCGTCGTTCCCGATCCTGCTGCTGATCGCCGTCTGGGTGTACTTCATGCGCCAGATGCAGGGCGGCGCGGGCGGCCGCGGCGCGATGTCGTTCGGCAAGAGCCGGGCGCGACTGCTCGGCGAGGATCAGGTGCAGGTGACGTTCGCCGACGTCGCCGGCGTCGACGAGGCGAAGGAAGAAGTCGTCGAGATCGTCGAGTTCCTCAAGGACCCGGGCAAATTCCAGCGCCTCGGCGGCAAGATTCCGCGCGGCGTGCTGATGGTCGGCTCGCCCGGCACGGGCAAGACGCTGCTGGCTCGCGCCATCGCCGGCGAGGCGAAGGTGCCGTTCTTCACGATTTCCGGTTCCGATTTCGTCGAGATGTTCGTCGGCGTCGGCGCCTCGCGCGTGCGCGACATGTTCGACCAGGCGAAGAAGCACGCGCCGTGCATCATCTTCATCGACGAAATCGATGCGGTCGGCCGGCACCGCGGCGCCGGTCTCGGCGGCGGCCACGACGAGCGCGAGCAGACGCTGAACCAGCTGCTGGTCGAGATGGACGGCTTCGAGGGCACCGAGGGCGTAATCGTCATCGCCGCCACCAACCGCCCCGACGTGCTCGATCCCGCGCTCCTGCGCCCGGGCCGCTTCGACCGCCAGGTCGTCGTGCCGCTGCCCGACGTGCGCGGCCGCGAGCAGATCCTCAAAGTGCACATGCGGAAGCTCCCGCTCGCCGAGGATGTGAAGCCGCAGATCATCGCGCGCGGTACGCCTGGTTTCTCCGGCGCCGATCTCGCGAACCTGGTGAACGAAGCTGCGCTGTTCGCCGCGCGCGCCAATCGCCGCACCGTCACGATGGACGAGTTCGAGCGTGCCAAGGACAAGATCATGATGGGCGCGGAGCGGCGCTCGATGGTCATGGACGATCAGGAGAAGAAGCTCACGGCCTATCACGAGGCCGGCCACGCGATCGTCGGCCTGTCCGTGCCGGAGCACGATCCGGTCTACAAAGTGACGATCATTCCGCGCGGCCGTGCGCTCGGCGTGACGATGTTCCTGCCCGAGACCGACCGTTACAGCATCAGCAAGCGGCGGCTGGAGAGCAAGATCGCGACGCTGTTCGGCGGACGCCTCGCCGAGGAGATCGTCTTCGGCGTCGAGTCGGTCACGACCGGCGCGTCCAACGACATCGAGCGCGCCACCGAGATCGCGCGCAACATGGTTACGAAGTGGGGCCTGTCGGACAAGCTCGGCCCGCTGACATACATCGAAGACCAGGGCGAGGTGTTCCTCGGCCGCTCGGTCACGCAGCACAAGCAGGTGTCGGATGTCACCGCGCACGTGATCGACGAGGAAGTGCGCCGGCTGATCGATTCGAACTACGCGCGCGCCAAGAACGTGCTCGAGTCGAATCTCGACAAGCTGCACAAGATGGCCGAGGCGCTGATCAAGTACGAGACGATCGACGAGTCGCAGCTCAAGGACATCATGGAAGGACGCGATCCCAAGCCGCCGAAGGATTGGGACGATTCGCCGACCGGCACCACCGGCGGCGGCAAGGCCCGCGATCGCGACAAGCCGGAAGCTCCGATCGGCAAGCCCGCGAGTCAGCACTGACGCTCGACCTCTCTACTCCTCTCGTCATGGGCGTGATCAATGTCACGCCCGATTCGTTTTCCGATGGCGGCCGCTACGCGAACAGCGCAGCGGCCGTTTCACATGCATTGCGGCTGGTCGAGGAAGGCGCCGGACTGATCGACGTCGGCGGCGAGTCGACGCGGCCGGGTGCGCAGGGTGTCTCCGCAGAAGAAGAAATCAGCCGCGTCATCCCCGTTATCGAGGCGCTCGCGGCGCGCACCAAGGTTCCAATCTCGATCGATACCAGCAAGCCTGCCGTGATGACTGCCGCGGTTCGCGCCGGTGCGAGCATGATCAACGACGTTCGCGCGCTGCGCGAGCCGGGTGCGCTCGAGGCTGCGGCCGGGACGGACGCGACGGTCTGCCTGATGCACATGCAGGGCGAGCCGCGAACGATGCAGGCCGAGCCCCGCTACGGCGATGTCGTCGCGGAAGTGTGCGATTTCCTGCGCGAGCGCGCTGCAGCCTGTCTGGCGAGCGGCATCGCCGGAGATCGCCTGGTTGTTGACCCAGGTATCGGTTTCGGCAAGCGTCTTGAGCATAATCTCGCCCTGCTCGCCGGGCTGCCGGCGCTGACCGGCCTGGGCTGGCCGGTGCTGATCGGCGTATCGCGCAAGTCGATGTTCGGCGTGCTGCTCGGGCGCGCTGTCGACGAGCGTGTCGCGGGCGGAGTCGCCGTCGCGACTGCAGCGGTCCTCGCCGGCGCGAGCATCGTGCGGACGCACGATGTTGCGGCGACAGTCGATGCAGTGAAGGTCGCAGTCGCACTGAGAGAAGCAGGAAAGGCTGTAGGCTGTAGGCAGTAGCCAGAAAAGAGAGGATTTCAATCGTGGCACGAAAATACTTCGGAACCGACGGCGTGCGCGGGCGCGTCGGCGAGCATCCTCTCACTGTCGACTTTGCGTTGCGCCTCGCGAGCTCAGCAGCGCGTGTGCTCGCGCCCGAGGGCGGCACTGTGCTCGTGGGCAAGGACACGCGACTCTCGGGCTACATGTTCGAGTCCGCGCTCGAAGCGGGCTTCGTCGCTGCCGGGGTCAACGTCATGCTGATGGGTCCGCTGCCGACCCCGGGCATCGCTTACCTGACGAAGCGCTTCGAATGCGACTTCGGCGTCGTCATCAGCGCGTCGCACAATCTGTACGACGACAACGGCATCAAGTTCTTCGATGGGGACGGCGCCAAGCTTTCGGACGAGATCGAGGCGCGCATCGAGCAGCATCTCGAAGAGCCGCCGGTGACCAGTGTTTCTAGCAAGCTCGGGCGTGCCACGCGCGTCGACAAGTCGCGCGTGCGTTACCAGGAATTCTGCATGTCCACGGTGCCGGGGCTGGACCTGACGGGCATGAAGGTCGTGATCGATTGCGCGAACGGCGCCGGCTACAAAGTCGGCCCGCGCATCCTCGCGGACCTCGGCGCCGAGATCGTGCCGATCGGCTGCTCGCCGAACGGCCGCAACATCAATCTGAGCTGCGGCTCGACAGCCCCTGAGCTGTTGCAACTGACGGTGCCGGGCGTGCAGGCGCTGGCGGGCATTGCTCTCGACGGCGACGGCGATCGCCTCGTGATGGTGGATCACCTCGGCCGGCTGGTCGACGGCGATCAGCTGCTCTACATCATTGCTCGCGAGCGCCAGCGGCGGAAGCAGCTGGTCGGGCCGGTCGTCGGCACTGTGATGAGCAATCTCGGCCTGGAGCACGCGCTGGCGAAGGAGGGCATCCAGTTCCGCCGCGCCAAAGTCGGCGATCGTTACGTGCTGGAGATGCTGAAGGAGCTCGGCGGCACTCTCGGCGGCGAAACGTCGGGTCACCTGCTGTGCCTGGATCGGACGACCACCGGCGATGCGCTGATCAGCGCGTTGCAGGTATTGCAGAATATGAAGGAGACGGGCCGCAGCCTCGCCGAGCTGGCGGCGCCGATGCTGAAGTATCCGCAGGTCCTGGAGAACGTGAAGGTCGCGACGCGCATCGATCCCTCGAAGTCGCCGCAGATCCAGGAAGCCGTGGCGCGCGCCGAGACGCGGCTCGGCACGAGCGGCCGCATCGTCCTGCGTCCATCGGGCACCGAACCGGTGATCCGGGTCATGGTCGAAGGAAGCGACGACAAGCTGGTGCGGGAGATTGCGAAGGAGCTGGCGGCCTCGGTCGCCTCGGCGGCCAAAGCCGCCTGAATTGATTTCGCACCCCACCGCCGCTAAGCTTCCGCGCCCTTCGCGGGGGCCATTTAATTCATCGAGGTACTGCGATGCGGCGGCCGCTGATCGCCGGGAACTGGAAAATGCACGGATCGCGTGCTGAGAACGCCGAGCTGATCGAAGCATTGCTGCTCGGTCTGCCGGACCAGATCCCGTTCGATATCGTCGTATGTCCGCCCTTCGTCTACCTGTGGGAGGTGGCCCGGCTGCTGAAGGCCTCGAGCATCGGGCTCGGCGCGCAGTCGGTGTGTGCCGAGCAGGTGGGCGCTTTCACCGGCGAATCGTCGGCGGCCATGCTCAAGGACGTCGGTTGCAAGTACGTCATCGTCGGCCATTCGGAGCGTCGCGCCATATATAAGGAAGACGACGCGCTGGTGGCGCGCAAGTTTCTGGCGACCCAATCGCAGGGATTGATCCCGATCCTGTGCGTCGGCGAGACGCTCGAAGAGCGCGAGCGCAGCCAGACGATGCAGGTGGTTTCGCGGCAGCTCACGGCAGTGCTAGACCTCGCGGGCGTGACGGCGCTGCGCGCCGCCGTGATTGCATACGAGCCCGTGTGGGCGATCGGGACCGGCAAGAACGCCACGCCGGAGCAGGCGCAGGAAGTTCATGCGTACATCCGGGCTGCGATCGCGGCCCGGGATGCTAAGATTGCCGCCGACGTTCGCATCCTGTACGGCGGCAGCGTCAAGGCTGCGAACGCCCGCGAGCTGTTCGCGATGCCCGATGTCGACGGCGGCCTGGTCGGCGGCGCGTCGTTGAAGGCCGATGAATTCCTGAAGATCTGCGCCGCGGCCCAAAGTCATTAGATTTGTCTCACTGACTCTGCACATGAACTGGTTACATACTGCGACTATCGTCTTTCACGTACTGATCGCTGCGGGGATCGTCGGCCTCGTGCTGTTGCAGCGGGGCAAGGGTGCGGATGCGGGCGCCGGTTTCGGCGCGGGCGCATCGGGCACCGTGTTCGGCGCGCGCGGCTCGGCTTCGTTCCTGTCGCGCATGACGGCGACGCTGGCGGCATTGTTCTTCGCGTCGAGCCTGACGCTCGCGTACCTGGGCGGCCGCAGGCCTGAAGCACCGAAGAGCGTGATCGATCGCGTCACGGTGCCGCAGACGCAGACTCAAGAGCCGCCGCCTGCGCCGACGGCGCAGCAGCAGGCCCCGGCCGATCAGCCTGTCGAGGCGCCGCAGGCGCCGGACAACAATGCGCCCAACGATACTCAGACGGGGCAGCCGCCGCAGCAGTGACGGCGGCGGCGCAGGAACCTGCGGCCAGGTTGATTAAGATTTTGGGAATGCGGCTGTGGTGGAATTGGTAGACACGCCAGCTTGAGGGGCTGGTGGAGCAATCCGTGTCGGTTCGAGTCCGACCAGCCGCACCAAAATCGCAGGGCCGCGCGCGTCCCGACACCTGCTACAATTCGCGCCCGCCGCCGCACCGCACATCGCGGGACGGCCTCCAACGTTCGAGTTGAAGCCGGGTCATGCTGCACAACTACGTTCCCATCCTGATCTTCCTGGGTGTGGCCGCCGCGCTCGGCATGGTGCTGATCGGCGCGGGCTTCTTTCTCGGCCCACGGCGCCCGGACTCCGAGAAGCTCTCCGCCTACGAGTGCGGCTTCGAGGCGTTCTCGGATTCGCGCATGAAGTTCGACGTGCGCTACTACCTGGTCGCGATCCTGTTCATCGTCTTCGATCTGGAGATCGCCTTCCTGTTTCCGTGGGCCGTCGCGCTCGGCACGATCGGTACGGTCGGGCTGGCTGCGATGGGCATCTTCCTCGCGATCCTGGTCGTCGGCTTCATCTACGAGTGGAAGAAGGGAGCGCTGGAATGGGACTGACAGCGCCCACCGCCGAGACGCCCGACCAAGCTGTCACGCAGCGCGGCTTCATGACGACGACGCTCGATGCTGTCGTCAACTGGGCGCGCACTGGATCGATGTGGCCGATGACCTTCGGCCTCGCGTGTTGCGCAGTCGAGATGATGCACGCGGGCGCCGCGCGCTACGACCTCGACCGCTTCGGCGTCGTGTTCCGGCCGAGCCCGCGTCAGTCGGACGTGATGATCGTGGCCGGCACGCTCGTGAACAAGATGGCACCGGCCCTGCGCAAGGTGTACGACCAGATGCCCGAGCCGCGTTGGGTCATCTCGATGGGGTCGTGCGCCAACGGCGGCGGCTACTATCACTACTCTTACGCGGTCGTGCGTGGCTGCGATCGCATCGTGCCGGTGGACGTGTACGTCCCCGGCTGTCCGCCGACGGCCGAAGCGCTCCTGTACGGGATCCTGCAGTTGCAGAACAAGATCCGTCGCACGAGCACGATTGCCCGCTGAGGCCGCGCACATGAGCTCACGCACCGAGACATTGGCCTCGCGAGTGGCAGCGCGCTTCGCGGAGCAGCTGCGCGCGCTTCCCGTCGTGGCCGGCGATGTGGCGTTCGAAGTTGCTGCCGCCGACCTGCGCAGCGTCTGTCGCGTGCTGCGCGACGATCCGCAGTTCGGCTTCGAGCAGCTGATCGATCTCTCCGGTGTCGACTATCTCGACTACGGCCGCGACGAGTGGCGCACGCTGGCCTCGACCACTACTGGCTTCAGCCGCGGCGTGAACCGCATTCGCGAAACGATCGGCGAGTCGCGGCCGGGACGCTTCGCGGTCAGCTATCAGTTGCTGTCGGTGGCGAACAACTGGCGGCTGCGGCTGCGCAGCTTCACGAGCGAAGGCGAGCCGCCGGTGATCGATTCGGTCGTGGACATCTGGGCCGCTGCGAACTGGTACGAGCGCGAGGCGTTCGACATGTACGGCATCCTGTTCAAGGATCATCCGGACCTGCGCCGCCTGCTGACCGACTACGGTTTCATCGGCCATCCGTTCCGCAAGGACTTCCCGCTGATCGGCAACGTCGAGGTGAAGTACGACCCGGCGAAAGGCCGCGTGGTCTATCAGCCGGTGAGCATCGAGCCGCGCACACTGGTGCCGCGCGTGATCCGCGAGGACAACCGCTACGACGCGGCGCTGAAAGACGCGCCGCCGGGTTCATGAGCAGGGCCTGACATGGAGATCCGCAACTTCACTTTGAACTTCGGCCCGCAGCATCCTGCTGCGCATGGCGTCTTACGCCTGGTGCTGGAGCTGGAAGGCGAGGTCATCCAGAAGGCCGATCCGCACGTCGGGCTGTTGCATCGAGGGACCGAGAAGCTCGCCGAGTCGAAGCCGTTCAATCAGTCGATCGGCTACATGGACCGTCTCGACTACGTTTCGATGATGTGCAACGAGCACGCGTACGTGCTCGCGATCGAGAAACTGCTCGGCATCAAGCCGCCGCTGCGCGCGCAGTACATCCGCACGATGTTCGACGAAGTCACGCGCATCCTGAACCACTTGATGTGGCTCGGCGCGCACGGCCTCGACATCGGCGCGATGACAGTGTTCCTGTATTGCTTCCGCGAGCGCGAAGACCTGATGGATTGCTACGAGGCGGTCTCCGGCACGCGCATGCACGCGACCTACTATCGCCCGGGCGGCGTGTATCGCGATCTGCCCGACTCGATGCCGAAGTATCAGCCGTCGAAGTGGCGCACGCAGAAGGATGTCGACAAGCTCAACGAGCGCCGCCGCGGCAGCCTGCTGGAGTTTCTGTGGGACTTCACCGAGCGCTTCCCGGCAGCGGTCGACGAGTACGAGACGCTGCTGACCGACAATCGCATCTGGAAACAGCGCACCGTGAACATCGGCGTGGTGACGCCGGAACGCGCGCTGAACCTCGGCTTCACCGGACCGATGCTGCGCGGCTCCGGCATCGCCTGGGACCTGCGCAAGAAACAGCCGTACGAAGTCTACGAGAAGATGGACTTCGACATTCCCCTCGGCGTGAACGGCGATTGCTACGACCGTTACCTGGTGCGTATCGAGGAGATGCGGCAGTCCAATCGCATCGTCCGGCAGTGCATCGAATGGCTGCGGGCGAATCCCGGTCCGGTGATGACTTTCGATCACAAGGTGGCCGCGCCGAGCCGCGAGCAGATGAAGGGCGACATGGAATCGCTCATTCATCACTTCAAGCTGTTCACGGAAGGCTATTGCGTGCCGGCCGGCGAAACGTATGCCGCGGTCGAGGCGCCGAAGGGCGAGTTCGGCATCTACCTGGTGTCGGACGGCGCGAACAAGCCGTACCGCCTCAAGTGTCGCGCACCGGGCTTCCCGCATCTCGCCTCGCTGGAGGAGATGGTCAAGGGCCACCTGCTCGCCGACGTCGTGGCCGTGATCGGCACGCAGGACATCGTCTTCGGGGAAATCGACCGGTGAGCGAGAGCAAGAATCCAGTTGCGGGTGCGCGCTCCGCGGCGCTGACCGAGCACGTGCGCCACGAGATCGATCAGTGGATCGCGAAGTTTCCGCCGGACCGCAAGCGCTCTGCGGTGCTCGCGGCGCTGCGCGCTGTGCAGCATGACGCCGGCTATCTCACGCGCGAGACCATGGATGCCGTCGCCGACTATCTCGACCTGCCGCCGGTCCAGGTCTACGAAGTCGCGACGTTCTATTCGATGTTCGAGACCAAGCCGGTCGGCCGGCACTGGATCTCGGTGTGCACCAACATCTCCTGCATGCTGTGCGGCGGCGATGAGCTGCAGAACCACATCGAGAAGCGGCTCGGCATCAAGGTCGGCGAGAGCACGGCGGACGGCCGCTTCTATCTCAAGCGAGAGGAAGAGTGCCTGGCCGCGTGCAACAACGCGCCGATGATGATGGTCGACCACGTGTACTACGAGAACCTCACGCCCGAGAAGGTCGACGAGATTCTCGACCGTCATAAATAGGCCGGCACCAGTGAAAGACTATCCGCGCAATCAGGTGATTTTCGAGCCGCTCGGCCTGGAGCGCTCCTGGGAGCTCGAGACCTATCGCAAGATCGGCGGCTACGAGGCGTGGGAGCGCATCCTGCGCGAGAAGCCCGCGCCGGAAAAAATCATCGAGGAGGTCAAGGCCTCCGCACTGCGCGGTCGCGGCGGCGCCGGCTTTCCGACCGGCATGAAGTGGAGCTTCATGCTGCCGAGCAAGGCGCCGCAAAAGTACGTCGTCTGCAATTCCGACGAGAGCGAGCCGGGCACGTGCCACGACCGCGACATCCTGCGCTACAACCCCCACGCGCTCATCGAGGGCATGGCGATCGGTGGCTACGCGATGGGTGCGACCGTCGGCTACAACTACATCCGCGGCGAGTTCCTCGACGAACCTGTTCCGCGCTTCGAAGAAGCAGTG
>DATNFA010000151.1:0-43943 GCA_035606615.1 Steroidobacteraceae bacterium | reverse complement strand
TGAACACCGGCAGGTTCAGATGCTTCTCACCGCCACGACCCGGCGTGACTCCGCCGACGAGCTTCGTGCCGTACGCGATGCACTGCTCGGAGTGGAACGTGCCCTGCTTACCGGTGAAGCCCTGACAGATGACGCGTGTGTTCTTGTTTACGAGAATGCTCATTTCTTACCGCCCTTCGCGGCAGCGACGACTTTCTTCGCCGCATCGGTCAAATCCGTGGCGGCGATGATCGCCAGCCCGCTCTTCGCCAGCAGGCTGCGCCCCTGCTCCGCGTTCGTGCCTTCGATGCGCACCACGACGGGCACGCGCACGCCGACGTCCTGTACCGCGTGGATGATGCCCTCCGCGATCATGTCGCAGCGGACGATGCCGCCGAAGATGTTCACGAGAATCGCCCGCACGTTCTTGTTCGAGAGAATCAGGTTGAACGCCTCGGTGACGCGCTCACGCGTCGCGCCGCCGCCGACGTCGAGGAAGTTCGCGGGCGCGCCGCCGTGCAGCTTGATCAGATCCATCGTCGCCATCGCGAGGCCGGCGCCGTTGACCATGCAGGCGATGTCGCCGTCGAGCGAGACGTAGTTGAGCTCGTGCTCGGCCGCCGCGCGCTCCATCTCGTCTTCCTGGCTGGTGTCACGCCACGCTGCCAGCTCCTTCTGACGGAACAGTGCGTTGTCCTCGATGTTGATCTTGGCGTCGAGCGCCACGAGACGGTCATCGCCGGTGACGATCAACGGATTGATCTCGACCAGGCTCGCATCCTTCTCCAGATACAGGCGGTACAGCGCCTGCGCGATGCTCGAGAACTGCTCGATCTGCTTGCCCTTCAGTCCGAGGCCGAACGCGAGCACGCGGCATTCGGAAGGCTGCAAGCCCGCTGCCGGATGCACATTCACGCGAATGATCTTCTCCGGCGTGTGCGCGGCGACCTCTTCGATGTCCATGCCGCCCGCGGCCGAAGCAATGAAGGCGACCTGGCCCTTGTCCCGGTTCAGCACCAGGCTCAGGTACAGCTCGCGCGCGATCTTCGAGCCTTCCTCGACGAACACCTGGTGGACCGGCAGCCCCTCGGGCCCGGTCTGGTGCGTCTTGAGGCGCGTGCCGAGCATCGCGGCCGCAGCTTTACCCGCCGCCTCCGGCGAATCGACAAGCTTGACGCCGCCGCCTTTGCCACGGCCGCCGGCATGCACCTGCGCTTTGACGACCCACTTCGCGCCGCCGATGCGCTGCGCCGCTGCGGCAGCCTCCTCGGCATTCGCGGCTACATAGCCGGTCGGCACGGGAATGCCGTATTTTGCGAACAGCTGCTTGGACTGGTACTCGTGCAGGTTCATAAGATGACAGGAAGAACAGACAAAGGCCGCGTATTCTGGAGTAATTCGCCGCCGATGCAAAGGCGCACGCCCACCGCATGAAGTTGCCGCTGAGCTCACCACCCGTCGCCGACTCGACCCATCATCTCGCCTGGCGAGTGCTGGCGCTGGTCAACCTGTTCCGGCTGCTGGTCGCCGTGCTGCTGAGCGTGATGTTCATCGCGATCACGCCGACCCGCGTCGGCCAGGCCTATCCGGCGTTGTTCGTCGGCGCGACGGCTGCGTACTTCGCTTACGGACTGCTGTCGATTGCGACCGTCAAACGGCGCTGGCCGGACGTCCCGATCCAGACTTTCGTCGGGCTGTGCATCGATGTGACCGCGATCGCCATCCTGACGTACGCGAGCGGCGGCATGACCAGCGGCCTGGCGTCGCTGCTGGTCCTGCCGATCGGCGCGCTGTCGTTCGTCGTGCGACAGCGGCTGGCGCTGATGTTCGCGGCGATCGCCGCCATCGCCATACTCGTGCAGCAAACGCTGACGACATTGGCCGCGCGCGGCGACGCCGGTGACTTCGCCTCCGCGGGCATCATCGGCGCCCTCATATTCATCGTGACGCTCGGGGTCGCCCCGCTGGCGCGCAACCTGCGCGAGAGCGAGGAGCGCGTGCGTCAGCGGGAAGTCGACGTCGCCAATCTCGCCGAGCTGAATCAGTTCATCGTGCAGCACCTGCGTGAGAGCATTCTGGTCGTCGACGCGAACGACACGATCCGCCTGATCAACGAGTCGGCGGCGCTGCTGCTGAATGGCGCGAGCGTGCCGCAAGGCACGCCGCTGGGCGAGGTCTCGCCGCGCCTGCTTTACCTGCTGGACACCTGGCGTCGGCGTTCCGACGACTGGCAGCTCACGACGCTGACGATGCTGGCCTCGGACGGCGGGAGCCTGGTCCAACCGCATTTCGTCTCGCTCAACAGCAGCGGCCGGGGACCGACGCTGGTGTTCCTGGAAGACACGACGCTGATCGTCGAGCGAGTGCAGCAGTCCAAGCTCGCGGCGCTCGGCCGGCTCAGCGCCAGCATCGCGCACGAGATCCGCAATCCCGTCGGCGCCATGAGCCACGCGGCGCAGCTGCTGGCCGAGGCGCCGACGCTCTCGCAGCAGGAGCGGCGCCTCACGGACATCATCACCAACAACGGCGAGCGCGTCAGCACGATCATCAACAACGTGCTGCAGCTGTCGCGTCGGGATCAGACGCGTCCGGAACGCATCGAGCTCAACGCGTGGCTCGCGGAATTCCTGGCCGAGTTCCGCCAGACCTCGGAAGTCGACGAGCGCGCGATCCGCATGCTGGCCACCTCCGGCGATCTCGACGTGCGCGTCGATCCCTCGCACCTGTACCAGCTGCTGTGGAACCTGTGCGAGAACGCACTGAAGTACGGCCGGCGCGATGACGAAGACGCCTCGGTCGAGCTGCACACCGGCCGCATCAGCACCTCGGAGCGGCCGTTCCTCGAAATCGTGGATCGCGGTCCCGGCATCGCACAGGCAGACGCCGAGCGCATCTTCGAGCCGTTCTTCACGGGCTCCAAGGGCGGCACCGGCCTCGGCCTGTTCATCGCGCGCGAGCTGGCCCAGTGCAACCGCGCCGCTTTGATCTACGAGCCGCGCACCGGGGGTGGTAGTATTTTTCGCGTCGTGTTCGCCGATCCTCAACGCTGGGAAATCTCGTGACGAAACCTCGGGCGCTCGTCGTCGACGACGAGCCGGACATCCGCGAGCTGCTCGGCATCACGCTCGAGCGCATGAATCTCGACGTGACCACTGCCGACACCATCGGCGCGGCCACGCGCGAGCTGCGCGGCGGCGCCTTCGACCTGTGCCTCACCGACATGCGGCTGCCGGACGGCAATGGCCTGGACATCGTGGAGTGGATCCAGACCCACAAACCGCATACGCCGGTCGCGGTCATCACCGCGCACGGCAACGTCGAAACCGCCGTGCGCGCGCTCAAGCTCGGCGCGTTCGATTTCATCTCTAAGCCGCTCGACGTCGCGGCACTGCGTAAGCTGATCCAGGCGACGCTCAAGCTCGGCGGAACCAGCGAGAGCACACTGCAGCTGCCGCAGGTCAAGCTGCTCGGCCGCTCGCGCGCGATGGAGCAATTGCGCGAGATGATCGAGCGGGTCGCGCGTAGTCAGGCGCCGGTGCACATCTACGGCGAGTCCGGCACCGGCAAGGAGCTGGTCGCGCACCTGATCCACGATGCCGGAGCGCGCCGCGACGGGCCGTTCGTGCCGGTGAACTGCGGCGCGATCCCGACCGAGCTGATGGAGAGCGAGCTGTTCGGCCACAAGAAGGGCAGCTTCACAGGGGCGATCGCCGACAAGGAAGGGCTGATCCAGTCCGCCGAGGGCGGCACGCTGTTCCTGGACGAGATCGCGGACCTGCCGCTGCACATGCAGGTCAAACTGCTGCGCATCATCCAGGAAAAGAGCGTGCGGCCGGTGGGCGAATCCAAAGAGATCCCGATCGACGTGCGCATCCTGTCGGCGACTCATAAGAATCTCGCCGCGCTGGTCGCCGAGGCCAAGTTCCGCGAGGACCTGTTCTACCGCGTCAACGTGATCGAGATCCGCGTGCCGCCGCTGCGCGAGCGCCTCGAGGATATCGACGAGCTGGTGGAGTCGATGCTCGGCCGGCTCGGCCGGCAGATCGGCAACCGCGCGCTGCGGGTGACCGAGGCGGCGCTCGGCGCGCTGCGGGAATACCATTTCCCAGGCAACGTGCGCGAGCTCGAGAACGTGCTGGAGCGCGCGGCAACACTGTGCTCGGGCGGAGTCATCGACGCCGGCGACCTGCAGCTGCGGCCGAAAGTCGCGAACACCGAAGTGCCGATTCCGAACACGGTCGCCCCGGGCGAGAAGCTCGGCGATGCGCTCGAAGACATCGAGCGCGATGCGATCGTGCGTGCGCTGGAGCAGACCCGCTACAACAAGACCAAGGCCGCGCAGCTGCTCGGCATGACGTTCAGGTCGCTGCGGTATCGGATCAAGAAGCTCGGTATCGAGTGATCCCCGGCGACATTTGCACCCTCTGTGACGCCGCTCACGCCGCAGGGCTGGCCGCCTTCGGACGGATTATGTAGCGTACCGGCGGCGTAAGTTGCGGAACCGCCTGGTCGGATGAGCCAAGAAAAGCAGCCCACGTTGCAGCGTCAGCTCCTGCTGGGAATCTTCGTCGTTTCCGGCTTCAGCGGACTCATCTACGAGTCCATCTGGTCGCATTACCTCAAGCTGTTCCTGGGGCATGCCGCCTACGCGCAGACGCTCGTGCTCATGATCTTCATGGGCGGCATGGCGCTCGGCTCGTGGCTCGTCGGACGTTATGGCGGACGCCTGCAGCGGCTGCTGCTGGGCTACGTCGTGGTCGAAGCGATCATCGGCGTGCTCGGCCTGGGCTTCCACCGTACGTTCGTCGCGCTGAGCGATTTCTCGTTCGCGACCGTGATCCCGGCGCTGTCTTCGAACGTCCTGGTGCACACCTATAAGTGGTCGCTTGCGGCGCTGCTAATACTGCCGCAATCCACGCTGCTGGGAATGACCTTCCCCCTCATCAGCGGCGGCATCATTCGCCGCTGGCCCGAGCGCCCGGGCGAGACTCTGTCGATGCTCTATTTCACGAACAGCCTGGGTGCAGCGCTCGGCGTGCTCGTCAGCGGGTTCCTGTTGATCGACGCCGTTGGCCTGCCCGGCACAATCTTCACCGCCGGCACGATCAACGTCATGCTGGCGCTCGTGGTGTGGCTGGTCGTGCGCGGGCAACACGAGCCATTGCCGCAAAGGCCGGCGCCTGCGCGAACATCTGCCATCCGGCATTGGTTTGTCGCGGCGGCATTCCTCACGGGCGCGGCCTCTTTTCTGTACGAGATCGGCTGGATTCGCATGCTGAGCCTGGTCCTCGGCAGCTCGACGCATTCCTTCGAGCTGATGCTGAGCGCATTCATCTTCGGCCTGGCGTGCGGCGGGTTGTGGATGCGCAAGCGCATCGACCGGCTGGAGAATCCGCTGCGATTCCTGGGCATGGCCATGCTGGCGATGGGAGCGCTGGCACTGCTGACCCTTCCCACCTACAACCGCACCTTCGACTTCATGGCCTGGGCGATCCGGATATTCACCCCGACGGATGGCGGCTACACGGCGCTCAACGTCGTGAGCCAGGGCCTCGCGATGCTGGTGATGGTGCCCACTACGTTCTGCGCCGGCATGACGCTGCCGCTACTCACGCACGCGCTGCTCAAACGCGGCCACGGCGAGGCGGCGATCGGTACTGTGTACGCAGCGAACACCGCCGGCGCCATTGTCGGAACGCTGGCGGCAACCCACTTGCTCATGCCGCTCGTGGGCGTCAAGGGAGTTATCGTGAGCGGCGGTGCCATCCATATGGCGCTCGGACTGTCGGGTCTCGTGATCGCACAGAGCTTGCGGCCGCAACTGCGGTGGGCGATCAGCGCGGCGTGCATCGCCGCTATCGGCCTCGCCACGTTCGTGGTCTCGTTCGATCCGCTGCGCATGACGTCGTCGGTCTATCGCACGGGCGAGAACGCTCAACCCCGCGATGCGCAGGTGCTCTATCTGCGCGATGGCAAGACTGCGACGGTCAGCCTGACCGATCGGGACGGAGTCGTCACAATCGCCACTAATGGCAAACCCGATGCGGCGATCCGGATGAACGCCGGCCCGCCGTCGAGCGATGAGATCACGATGATCCTCGCCGCTGCCCTGCCGCTCAGCATGCATCCGCAGCCGCGGCGCGTGGCGAACATCGGCTTCGGATCCGGACTCACGTCCAGCACGCTGCTGTTGAGCGAGCGCATCGAGGTGCTCGACTCGATCGAGCTGGAGCCGTTCATGGTCGCGGCGGCGCGCACCGGCTACTTGCCGCGGATCCGCCGCGTCTTCGAGGATCCCCGCAGCCGCATCGTCTTCGAGGACGCGAAGACGTTCTTTGCGACGGCACGCCAGCCCTACGATCTCATCGTCTCCGAGCCGTCGAATCCATGGGTGAGCGGCGTCGCAACGCTATTCTCGGACGAGTTCTATGGTCGCCTCGCCAACTATCTGACTGCCGACGGCTACCTGGTGCAGTGGCTGCAGATCTATGAGACCGATATTTCGGTCGTGGCTTCGGTCATGAAGGCGCTCGGCCGACACTTCGGCTCCTATGTCATCTACAACGCGGATGATGCGAATATCCTCATCGTGGCGAGTCGCGGACCGGCGCTGGCCGAACCGGATGCGCGGATCTTCGCGAACCCATCGTTGCGCGCGGAACTCGCTCGCGTCGGCATCGAGTCGCTGGATCACGTGCAGCAACGCCGTATCGGCAATCGACGTACCCTCGGTCCGCTGCTGGCGGCTCATCCGGCACCGATGAACTCCGACTTCTTCCCGTTCGTCGATCTCAACGCTTCGCGTCTGCGCTTCATTCGTGCCACGGCGCTCGAATTGCCGAGTCTGCTGGTCGCGCCGGTGCCGGTACTCGACCTCATCGACGAGCGGCCGCGACGCACGCAACCGACGCAGCCGTCGCTTGCGAGTCCGCTGCTGAGCGATTCGCTCGCGCGCCGCGCACTGCCGGTGCGCGATGCAATCGTCGGCGGCCAGGTCGCGAGCATCGAGCCCGCAACCGCGCTGAATGTGCTGGCGCTGCGCGCCTCCGCGCAGCAGTGCCTGGATCCGGGCGTGCAGAAGGCCTGGTTTGCGGCCGTGCGTGGCGTCGCGGAACTGACGACCCCGTACCTGACTGCGACCGAACTGCAGCCAATGTGGCAGGGGATCATCGCCGGCCCGTGTTATCGCGCGGCAGATGAACCGCATCGCGTCTGGGTAGACCTGGTCGCAGCCATCGCGCTGCGGGATGCTTCCGGCATTGTGCAAGCCGGCCAACTCGTGCTGGCCAGGCAGCAGCATTTCACACCCACCGAGCTCACCTTCGTGGTGGCAGCGGTGGCCGCGGCGCAGATACACGTCGGCGATCTCCGGCAAGCCGCGCAGTTGCTCGAAAGGACGTGGACCGCACTCGATCATTCGCAGAGCTATTCCCTACCGTTGCGGCAATTGCTGACGATCGCGCAGACGGGCGCGCGCGCGTCGCAGACAGGCAGCTGAGGTCGCGCCGCAATGGACCACAGACTGGAACCGCTGGTGGCAGCCTCGCAGGGCGCCGATGCAGGTGTCCTCAGTCCGCGCATCGCGGTTTTGATCCCGTGTTACAACGAGGCACAGGCGATCGAGCGCGTGGTGCGCGACTTCGCCGCCGCGCTGCCGGAAGCTTCGATCTACGTGTACGACAACAACTCGCAGGATCGAACGCGCGAGATTGCCGCGGCAGCCGGCGCGATCGTGCGCACCGAGACATTCCAGGGCAAGGGCAACGTCGTGCGTCGCATGTTCGCCGACGTGGAAGCAGAGGTGTACGTGCTGGTCGACGGCGATGGCACCTACGATGCCCCGAGCGCCCGCGCCATGGTGGACCAGCTGCTGGTCGAGTCGCTCGACATGGTCAATGGTGCGCGCGTGCCGGTCGTAGCCGCGGCCTTTCGGCCCGGCCACGTTTTTGGCAACCGCATGCTGACGGGCACGGTCGCGATGATCTTCGGCGACCGTCTCAAGGACATGCTCTCGGGCTATCGGGTGATGTCGCGCCGCTTCGTGAAGTCGTTCCCGGCGCTCGCCAGCGGCTTCGAGACGGAAACCGAGCTGACCGTGCACGCGCTCGAGCTGCGCTTGCCGATCGCCGAGGTGCAGACACCGTATCGCGATCGCCCGAGCGGCTCGCAGAGCAAGTTGCGCACGTTTCGCGACGGCTTGCGGATCCTGGGCACGATCTTCTTCCTGGTGAAGGAAGAGCGGCCGCTGCAATTCTTTTCAGGTGTCGCCGCCGTGCTGTGCGCCGCCTCGTTGCTGCTCGGCGTGCCGGTGGTCGCCGAGTTCTTGAGAACCGGGCTCGTGCCGCGGCTGCCGACCGCGATCCTGGCGACCGGTCTGATGATCATGGCCGCAGTCAGTTTCGTGGCCGGCCTGATTCTCGATACTGTGACGGTCGGCCGGCGCGAGATGAAGCGGCTGCACTACTTGAACCTGCAGGGTCCGACGTTCCGCGAACGGCGCCGCAGCCAATGATCCGCACCCTGCGCAAGTTCGCGGTCGTCGGCGGACTCGGCTTCGCCATCGAAGCGGTGCTGCTTACGTTGTTCGTGAAGCTGGCGGGGTGGCAACCGTGGTACGCCCGCATACCATCGTTCCTCACGGCCGTGCTGGTGACATGGGCCTTGAATCGTCGGTACACATTTGCCGGTCGCGGCCTCGAACGCAGCTCGGTCGAAGCCGTCTGCTACATTCTGATCCAGGCGGGCGGGGCCGCTGTCAATCTGGCGATCTTCAGCGCGTTGTTGATCTACCGGCCGACGCTGGGCGAGGTGCCCGTGATTCCACTTGCGCTGGGCTCAGTCGGAGGCTTCGCAGTGAACTTCGGCGCGTCCAACGCTTTCCTGTACGCACGCCGCCGTGCCGAGGCGCATCGATGAGCGCCCTCATCGAGCGTAGTTGTAGGCATGTATCCTCAGGTAGTCGGAAGATTGCAGTGTAATGAGTGCGTGGCTGATCACAGGTGGTGCAGGCTTCATCGGCAGCAATTTCGTGCGCGCGCTGGCGCCCGCGCAGATCGTCGTGCTCGACTCGCTCGCGTACTGCGGCAACCTGGCGAGCATCGCCGATTTGATCGACGCTCGCCGGGTCAGCTTCGTGCATGGCGACATCCGCGACCCAGCTGCGTTGGCCGAGCTTTTTGCCAAGCACGATTTTCAGCGCGTCGTGCACTTCGCCGCGGAAAGCCATGTCGATCGCTCGATCCTTGGCCCGCGCGCTTTCGTCGAAACCAACGTGGTCGGCACGCTCAACCTGCTTGCCGCTGCGCGCGATCGCTGGCAGGACTCCTTCGCAGGACGCCTGTTCCTGCACATTTCCACGGACGAGGTGTTCGGCACCCTTGCGCCAACTGCGCCACCGTTCAACGAGAGCACGCCGTACGCTCCCAATAGCCCCTATGCGGCGTCGAAGGCCGCGTCTGATCACCTCGTACGCGCCTGGCATCACACCTACGGCTTTCCGGCCATCATCACGAACTGCTCCAACAACTACGGTCCCTGGCAGTTCCCGGAGAAGCTGATCCCGCTGATGATCCTGAATGCGATCGGCGGACGCGAGCTGCCGGTTTACGGCGATGGCCTCCAGGTGCGGGATTGGCTGCACGTGCACGATCACTGCGATGCGCTGCTCGCAGTGCTCGAACGGGGGACGGTCGGTGCGACCTATTGCATCGGCGGCGGGCAACAGCATACGAACGAGCAAGTAGTCAACTCGATCTGCGATCTGGTTTCCGAGCGCCTCGGGCAGGCGCCACGCGCGGCACGCCGCCTGATCCGGCACGTCGAGGATCGTCCGGGTCACGACCGACGCTACGCAATCGACAGCAGCAGAATCCGCCGCGAACTCGGCTGGACGCCGCGCTACGAGCTGATGACCTCGCTGCCGGCGGTCGTCGACTGGTACCTCGCCCACCAGGACTGGGTGACCAGCATCCGCAGCGGCGAATATCTGCGCTTCTACGAGCAACAGTATTCGCAACGGCTGCGGAAGACACCATGAAGGGCATCGTTCTCGCCGGCGGTTCGGGCACGCGTCTGCATCCGGTCACGCAGTGCATCTCCAAGCAGCTGCTGCCGGTCTACGACAAGCCGATGGTCTACTATCCGCTGTCGGTGCTGATGCTGGCCGGCATCCGCGAAATCCTCATCATTTCGACGCCGCTCGATCTGCCGCGCTTTCGCGAGCTACTGGGCGACGGCTCGCAGTTCGGCATAGCGCTCGAGTACGCCGAGCAGGCCGAGCCGCGCGGCATTGCGCAGGCGCTGACGATCGGCGCAGATTTCGTCGCTGGCGAGCGCGTGTGCCTGATCCTCGGCGACAATCTGTTCTATGGTCAGGGCTTCGTCGAGAAGCTGACTGCGGCAGCCCATGTCACGCAAGGTGCCACCGTGTTCGCGTACAAGGTACGCGATCCGGAGCGGTTCGGTGTCATCGAGTTCGACAAAGAACTGCGGGTGGTGTCGCTCGCCGAAAAGCCCAGGACGCCGCGCTCGGACTGGGCGGTCACCGGACTGTACTTCTACGACCAGCAGGCGATCGAGATTGCTCGCAACCTGCAGCCCTCGCCCCGCGGCGAGCTCGAGATCACGGACGTGAATCGCGCCTATCTCGACCAACGCAGCCTGCACGTGCAGCTCCTCGGCCGCGGCTTTGCCTGGCTCGACACCGGCACGCACGAAAGCCTGCTCGAAGCCAGCCAGTTCGTGCAGACGATTCAGCGGCGGCAGGGCCTGAAGATCGCGTGCCTGGAAGAGATCGCGCTCGAACTCGGCTGGCTCACGCCGTCGCAGGTGCGCGCGCGGGCAGCGGCGCTGGCCCGCTCCGAATACGGTCGCTATCTCGCCGACCTGGTTCCGCCCGCATGACCTATCGGATCCCTTTCAACAAGCCCTACGTCATCGGCACCGAGATCGGCTACATCACGCAGTGCCTCGCGGCGGCCAAGCTCTCGGGCGACGGTCCTTTCACGCAGCTGTGCCATAAGCTGCTGCAGGAGAGTTTTCGTGCGCCGCACGTGCTGCTCACGACCTCGTGCACGTCGGCGCTGGAAATGGCTGCACTGCTGTGCGACCTCGAGCCGGGCGATGAAGTCATCCTGCCTTCCTTCACGTTCGTGTCGACGGCCAACGCCTTCGTGCTGCGCGGCGCGAAGCCCGTCTTCGTGGACATCCGGCGGGACACGCTGAATATCGACGAAAAGCTGATCGAGCAGGCAATTACACCGCGCACGCGCGTCATCGCGCCGGTGCACTACGCGGGCGTTGCCTGCGAGATGGATGTCATCAACGAGATTGCGGCGCGACGCGGCCTGCGTGTCGTCGAGGACGCAGCCCAGGCGGTCGGCGCGACCTACAAAGGTGAGTTCCTCGGCACGCTCGGCGACTTCGCCGCCTACAGCTTTCACGAAACGAAGAACTTCGTTTGCGGCGAAGGCGGCGCCTTCCTGGCGGCGAGCCGGCGCGATTTCGAGCGCGCGGAGATCGTGCGCGAGAAAGGCACGAATCGCAGTCAGTTCTTTCGCGGGCAGGTCGACAAGTACACCTGGGTGGACGTCGGATCGTCGTATCTGCCGTCGGAGATCCTCGCTGCCTTCCTCTACGCGCAACTCGAGCACATGCCGGAGATCGCGCGCCTGCGCCGGCACATATACGAGCGCTACTACGCGGGACTGCAGCCGCTCGCGGATCGTGGCTTGCTCACGCTGCCGATCGTGCCGCCGGACTGCGGTACCAACCACCATCTGTTCCACGTACTGGTCGGCGATCTGGATACCCGCACGGCGCTGCTCGAGCACCTGAAGCGCGCGGGCATTCTCGCGACATTCCACTACGTGCCGCTGCACACCTCGCCGGTCGGGGTTCGCTTCGGTCATCGCGAGGGAATGCTGCCGATCACGGAGTCGGTGAGCGATCGCCTGTTGCGTCTGCCGTTCTATGCCGGCATGAGCGAGGAAGACATTGCCACTGTGGTGGACGAGCTCAGCGGATTTCTACTGGACCGCCGAGTGCACGGCTGAATCCCGTGGCCGTTCGCGGTTGCGATACAGCCACCACATTCCCGCCCTACCCACAAATTCGACCTTGGCAGCATGCTCCTTGAAGAGCACATTGCTGAAATCGGCAGGCGCTCTGACGAGGAAGTAGTCGTACGTCGAGCCGCCATTCAATTGCCAATCGAACAGGACGGGACGCGCCGCCAGCCCTTCGGTCACTCGAGGCCGGTCGGTATCGCGCCTTTGTACGACCATCTGGAAGTCCGCGAAGTTGAAATCGGCGACACCCCGCCGCTCTGCCTGATACCAGCTCGCGAAGTGCAGGTACACCGGAGTGGCGAAGTGCGGCGAGGCGTTGCCGATCATCAGCCCGGCGACTCGCCGGCCTTCTTCCATGTGGCGGAGCACCTCGCCGAACTGCCGTGTCTCCGCAGCAAACGCCGCGAATCTCCACGTGTTGGCGCCGACCCACGCCAGAACCACGGCCATGGCGACCCATTCGAGCCGCTGCCGCGGGGCAGTGGGGCGATCGAAAACCAGCAGCCACATGGGGACCAAGAACACCCCGAGGCGCTCGTAGACAAACCCGGAGAGAAAGACGTACGACGGCATCGCAAAGTATGTCGCAATCACTGCAGCCAGCGGCAGCCAGCGTGCCGGCCGCGACGTGAAGCGTGACCCGCAAAGCAGGGGCAGCAGCACGATGGCTGCCGTGACTGCGATGGCCAGATAGGAGACATCGTCAGAGCCCGACGGTTGGCTGATGAGATACGCAAGGCGGGTGCCAATCGGTCCGTACACGACGGGGGCGTCCGCTACGCCGGCTACGTCGCTTGCAGTTTGTGTAAACCACACGACGATCAATGGAATCGGCGCCGTGTAGGGCAGCGCGCGGCGAACGAGTCCGAGGGGGTCTCGATAGCGAGCCCCTGCGATATACGCGAGTGCGCAAAGACAGCTCAGTCCCATGGCGATGACATGGCTGAAGAACGCCAGCACCGCCAGTGCGGCGACGATCATCCCTCGGCGCAGCGAGGGATCGCGGTCGAAGCGTAGCGTCTGGATCAAGAGCAGCAGCGCGATAGGGATTGCGACAATGAACGACAGGAAGCCCCAATAGAACGCCAGGCTGTAGCTGCAAGGAATCGCGAGCCACTTCCAACGTTCGTCCGCACCCGCTTCGCGCAGCAGTACGCCGACGAGAAACGACGTGAGAACGATCGCAGTGGATACGACGACCTTGGCCGCCACCGCAACGGGTACGACCAACGAGACCGCGTAGAAGAGCCCGTAGCCAAGCAGGTACGGGGTAAACCAGTTGGAGCGGAATTCTGCCCCGAAGAGCTGGTTCCCCTGTGCGAGCTCCCTGAGGCTCGTCATGAGCGCGGCGTGCCCGGGCAGGTCCACCATTGGAAGATAGTGCGTCAACCACAGCGGCACGATCGACAGCGCAAGCGCGACCCCGTAGAGACGGGAGTTGCCGAGCGTCAGAACGCGGGTAGCCTCATTCGTCATTTTCGTTCGTCGCTCGTCAGCACGTCTTCAGACGCAGGATTGCGGGGGCGAATCCACCATGAAGCAATGATGCAAAGCACGCCTGCGATCAGGGTAGCGAGACCGAATGCAATCGAGACAGCCATTGCGACCGGTGGCTCCGTACCGAAGTACGGATAGAACGCGACCAGCCCCAGTTCGCGCGAACCCCAGCCGCCGACGCTGATGGGCAGGACGGAGGCGAGCAGCACTATGGGGAAGATCCCGAGAACGGTTGCGAGATCGGCGCGAGCTCCAGCGGCTGCTGCAATCAACGAGAAACCGATCATCGAAAGCGCCAGGATGAACAGTGACCAGAGCGCTGCACCGAACAGGAACCGCCGATCGGACAGAACCGTGCGTAGCGTCCGCACCAGCCGGCCCCACTCGCGCACGCTGCGGAATCGGAGCCACCTCCGCGGCAGTCGCTGTGCAACCAGAGCGATGCCGCTTGCGGCTGCAATCACGGCAACGAACAGCGGCCAGCCCAAGACGTTGCGCAGAGTCGGTGCTTCCGCGAGCAACAGCGGGATTCCTGCAAGCGCACCCAGCAGCAGCGTCGCGAGCCCGAGCAGGCGGTCAACGAGCACTGAATGGATGGAGCGGGTCCAATCGGAGCCGCCGCCGCGCAGCGCGATTGCACGCGCACCGTCAGCTGCGAGCGTGGACGGTGTCACCGCCAGCAGGAAAAAACTGATGAGCGTGGCCCGTAACGCGAGCAAGCGATCGAGGCGCACACCGAGCCTGGACGCGATCAGCCGCCAGCGCGCCGCCTGAGGCCACGCCGTTGCTCCGATGAGCACTGCGGCAAGCGCCACGGCCAACAGCAGACGGGTGTCCGCGCGTGCGAGTACCTCGTCGACCTCGACCCTACGCAGTGCCAAGATCAGCAGAACGACGCAAACAACGACGCGCAGGGCGGCTGATATTCGCGACCGGGCGAGCGACCCCATCGCTACGTGCAACGTGCAGGCAGCATTTCTGGTAGCGCCCAGAGATCTGCCAACCAATGAGTCGAGCGCGCCTGAGTCGGATACGCACGCTCGAACCGCTCGCGGTCGGGATTTCCCATGGCTCCGCGCCGCGGCGCAATGACGACACCGGCGTAGCCGGCGTCGATTGCCCCGACGGCGTCACGCCACGGGCTGTCACCGACAGCAATCATCCGGTGCACGGGTACGCCGAGGCCGTCCGCGGCCAGCCGGAAGCCATGAGCCGCCGGCTTGGGTTGCCCGACCTCATCGGTCAGGACGACGATGTCCGGACGCATGTCGTCCGGAAATCGCGCGAGCTTCTGTCGTTGGCTCGCCTGCGGGTTGTCGGTAACGACTGCGAGCTTCAGGCCCGCCTGTCGTAAGGAGCACCACGCGGCAACTGCATCGTCGTAGAACGACACTCGATCCGGATGAGCGGCACGCCATGCGTCGATGAGAGGCTGACGCAGACCGGCATCGAGGTTGGCTCGCGCCAGCGCGATGTCGATTGTGCGATCCCACGGCCCTTCGTCGATCGCACGGCGCCCCTCGAGCTCGAACCGACGACGGTCGGCCTCGCTCAGCGGACCGTCAGTCATTGCTGCCAGCACGATCGAGAGCTTCCGATCCATCCACTCCTTCTGGTCGATGAGGCAATCATCCAGATCGAAGGCCACCGCCTCGATAGGTCCTTCGAAGGGCAGTGGGATGTTCGTATCGCAAAGCGTGCGCACATGGAGGAAATCGCTGCGCTCGGCGAAGCGCGCAGGCTCGTTGAGCATGAATGCAGCGAAGTCCACGCCTGCGGCCAGCGCCGCGGTTGCCGACGTGCCTGGCCTGAGGTTTACGTCGTTGAGCCATTGCGAGCCACGAGCGTCGACCAGGATCTGCAGATTCATCGGTCCACAGCCGCCGCGTTGAGCAACTACCTGCGCTGCGCGTGCAGCGAGTGCTGCAACGGGCGGGGCGCGTCGTACGCGGCTGACCACCGCGAATCCTCCGGATGTACGTAGCCGCTGGCGCACCACTAGCGGCGAGATTTCACCGGACTCGCGCACTGCGAAGTCGACGGACCATTCGTCGTACGAATCGAGCAGCGGCTGCCAGAACAATTTGTGATCGGGATCCGAGCTGCCGGCCGCCGCAGTCTCTGCAGCAGAACGAGCGATGACATGCCCGCGTCCGCCCCAACCGTGCCGCGGCTTGCCGATCAGAGGATAGGTACAGCCGCCTGGCCCGGGTTCGATGATCGGCAGCACCGGTAGCCCGGCGGCTGCAACATCTCGCAGGCAAACGACCTTGTCGGCCCATGCGCGCAGCAAGGCGGCGTCCGCGACGGCCGCGATGATTCCTCGCGCGCGGAGCTTTGGCGCCAGCGTCGCAACTGCGAGCGCGTCATGGTCGGTGGTCGCAAAGACGATCTTCACGTCATGCTGGTCGCACAAATCGAGGATCGCGTGCTCGAAGTGCGCTCCGCTATCGACACGCGGCACGACCGCATAGACGTCTGCGGCATAACGATTCGGATTTTGCTCGTAGCAGTCGGCAACGATCACGCGCGCGCGCGCGCGGCGCAACGCTCGTAGCATCGGCAGGGCCTGGAAGCCGCCTCCAGCGACGAGCAAGGCCGACGTCACGGCGAAGCCACCTCGATGTACATGCCGTTCGCGATGTCGGGCAGCGTATCTGCCACTTTGCAGAGGGCTGTCATGACCGATTCCGACAGGTTGAGCGCGGCCAGCTGCGAGGTCGTGACCGGTTTCAGCATGATGCCGCGCGCGCGCTTCACGACGAGACCCTGCGCCTGCGCGAGCTCGCGGAACGAAGCGAGGTCGAAGTAACGTTTGTGACCCAGCGCGCGGTCATGCTCGCTGAGCGCGTACATGTCCGGCAGCAGCCCCGCCTCATGGCCGATCAGACGGTGCAACGAGCGGGCATTCGGTACGGCCATTGCGATGACTCCGCCGGCCTTCAGAAATCGCGTGAAGCGCCGCACGATCAGGGCAGGATCGTCGACGTGCTCGAGCACGAAACCCATCTCGATGACATCAAAGCGTTCGGTTGAAGCGAATTCCTCGAAGTAGGTTCGCCGTATGTCGGGCTTGCGCTGCAGCGGCCACTGCGCTTTGAACTTGGCAATCACAGCATCGGACCCCTCCAGGATGACGTAGCTGCCGAGTCGTGCGCCGAGCTCGGTCACGATGCGCGCCGCCACGGTTTGATAACCGATGCCCAGGCTCAGAATGTCCACGCGTTGGCGCTCGCCAATGCTGTCGATGACATAGCCGGCGTAGCTGTGAAGCATGCGCACATTCTCGTCGGCGAACGGAAAGCGTTCGCCGTATGCGCCGATGTAGTTGTCGAGGTTTTCGTGACTCACGACTCTCCTTGGTCGCTGCGATAGACCGATCGTATCAGGTAGACGGGACGGTTCTGGGTCTGGCTGTAGATGCGCGAGATGTACAGTCCGATCACGCCGAGGCTCATCATGATCATTCCGGCGGAGAGGCTCGTCAGTAACGCGAGAGTCGTGAACCCGCTCAGGATTGCGTCCGGATTGGCGATCTTGCGTGCAAGCAAGACGATGCCGTAGCCGACGCAGCCCAACGCTATCGCCAGCCCGACCCAGAACGACATCTGCAACGGCAGGCTCGAGAACGCGCTGATTGCGCGCACCATGAGCTGAAAGCGGCGGAAGACCGTGTAGACCGGACGTCCTTTGCGGCTCGTCTTCGTGATCTTCACACCTACTTGCTCGAAGCCCGCCCAGAAATACATGCCCGCAAGGAACAGATTGCGGTCACCCAGGGTCAGCAGCGTGTCGACGTAGCGACGCGACATCAGACGCTCGGTACAGATGTTGTGAGGCACTCGCGTCGTCGACAGCAGATTGAAGATCCGCCAGAAGGCATCGCCGAGGTATTTGCTGGCAAACCCGCCGCGTCGCGATTCCTGATATCCGTACACGACGTCGGCGCCTGACTTCGTTATCGTGTCGGCGAAGGGCTCGAGCACCGCAGGAGACACTTCGAGATCGCAGTCGATGATGAAGACCAGAGCGCCGCGAGCTGTGTGCAGACCGCACCAGGCGGCTTGATGATGGCCGAAATTGCGCGACAGATCGACGATCACGATGTGTGGATTCTCGCGTTGCTTGCTGCGCAGGTACTGCAGCGAATCGTCAGGCGATCCGTCCACGACGAATACGATCTCGTAGCTGTCCTTCGCAATGCGCGTGGCAGCTGCGACCGCCGATTCGATGAACTCGTCCAGGTAGGCTCGCGACCTGTAGACCATCGTGACGATGGACAAGGCGCACTGCTGGTGTCGTGTCGAGTCGCCGCTTGTCTGCACTTCGTTCATGATGCGGCTCTCGTGCGAAGGTCACCCCAGATGTAGTCGGCTGCCCGGTCGCCGACGGCGAACAGCAGGTCGATGATGCTGACTGACGGCTCGAATGGCTCTTCGATCTGCGAGTACTCTGGATATCCGCAATAGTCCTTGTACGCAAGCTCGATACCTGCGCTCTGCCACTTCTGCGGCTGCAGATAGGCCTTGGCAGCCGGGCCCGACACGTAACGTTGACCACCGACGGCTCGCACGATCGAGATCAGCTTGTCGTCTTTCGTCCCTTCGCAACCGAGAGTGGATGACCGCACGAGTGGTGTCTGGATTCCGAGCTCAGCACAGATGCTCTGGGTCAGATCTATGTCGAGGTCCGCAAGCAATTCATGTCCTGATTTGAGCAGCGTGCTGAGCGTGCCGAAATAGCGCGCGAAGTGTGGCGACCGGCCATAGCTCTGAGTGATGGCGCCGAGGTGCTTGCGCACCCACGGTTGCGAACGATCGATGCGCACGTCTTTGATGAGCTGGTCCCGTCCGCCCAGCACCGGCACCGTCAACCAGGTGCAGCCGCGCCCGGGCGTCTTGATCCGATTGCGACTGCGCCAGTCACGAACTGTGTATTGGACGTCGTCGAGGAACACAAAAGCGTCGACCTCGTTGACGAAATCGAAGAATCCGCGCCATGGCAGGTAGCAGGGCTGGATGACACCGATTGTCCGCATGTCAGGGCGATAGCCGATCCGCAGCCAAGTATTGGTGCCGTTCCGAGCATCCGTCGTACATGCCACGATCGTAACTTGCTACATAATACTGAAGCGTGATGTGTGGCACGGTCTCAATCCGGCCAGATTCCGCAAAATCGTTCAGTCACCTTGATGGCACCACCCACGCAGATCTCATTGTCCGCCGAGTCGCCCACCGCTGCCGACAGTGTGCAGAACGCAGCGCACGCCGCTGCATCGGCACGCTGGACCAACGTCCTGATCTGGGCTTGCGTGAGCGCAGTGGCAGTGCTGGCGTGCGCACTCACGTTCCCGACCGCGACCTGGCACGGCGAACACTTTCCGGTCGGCAACGACTCCTTTTATCACGCGCGCCGCATCCTGGATGCGGTTCGGGACCTGTCCGCCTTCTATCAATTCGATCCGCGCATTCACGCACCGGAGGGAAGTCTGCTGACCTGGCCATGGGGCTACGACTACCTAATGGCCTGCATCGTGCGCCTCGGGCTCGCAGCTGGATTCGCGGCCAACCCGATCGACATCCTGATCTGGATTCCGGTCGCGGCTGTGCCGATCACTATCGCACTCACGTTGTCAGTCGCGAGGCAAATCGGTCTCGGCACCTGGATGAGCACGCTCGCGACCCTCTGCACGGCTCTGATTCCCACTACGCAGGTGTTGCACGGCGTCGGGCAGATCGACCATCACTACGCGGAGTCGCTGTTCGTCCTCGGAGCGCTTGCCGGTGGATTGGCGTGGCTCCGCAACCCGGCGCAGCCGCAGCGCGCAGCGTTGCTGGGATTCGTGCTCGGCATCGCCCCAGCCATGCACAACGGCCTGTTCGTGTTACAGCTGCCGCTGCTCGCGGCGCTGACGGCATCGTGGCTGCAGGGCCGGCAGATGCCGGCGAAATCGAGTGTGGCGTTCGCTGCAACCCAGCTCGCGTCGACTCTGGCCATTCTCATTCCGTCCCTGGCATTCCGGCTCGGTCAGTTCGAGTTCTACACGCTTTCCTGGTTTCACCTCTACGCCGCCGGCTGCACCTCGGCGCTTGTGCTCGTGCTCGGCAGGTTCAAAGCCACCCCCGCCGCGGCAGTTGCATTGTCGATCGGCGTGGCACTGGTCCTGCTCCCGGTGCTCGGCGATGTCGCCTTTGCGCAATCGTTCCTGGCTGGCACCCCGGTGCATCTGAGGATCATCGGCGAGATGCAGTCCCCGCTGCGAATTGCGATGCTGGCCGGCGCGGCCACGATCTCGCACTTCTATTCTTATCTCGGCTGGGCTGCGCCGCTGACCGGTCTGCTGTGTGTCGTGCAGTGCTGGCGCGAGCGTACGAGCACTCGCCTGCTGTTCTGGATAACCTGCGTTATCGGGCTGCTGCTATTGTCCATGCAGCTGCGCCTGCACTACTTCGGAAACTTCGCGCTCTACCTGCCCTGGCTCGTGATCCTGCAGGATTTCGCCGGCCGACAGCCGCAGGTCGGCAAGAAAGTGCTGCTGCTGACGACCCTCGGCCTGCTGCTCGTTTACTTCCCCTCGTTGCGCTACCAGATTGCAGCGCCCGCCCCGCGCGCCAACGATGACTCATTCGAAAACGTGCGGCCGATCTTCGATCCGCTGCGCAAGGCCTGTGCTGCGAACCCCGGGATCGTGCTCTCGGACGCCGACTCCGGCCACTACATCCGCTACTACACGGAATGCTCGGTCATCGCCGACAATTTCCTGCTGACTGCCCAGCACATGCAGAAGGTCGATGAGGCCGAGCGGCTGTTTTCACTGCCTGCCACCGAGCTCGCGCAGGCGGCCCCGTACGTCAAATACGTGCTGGTGCGTCCGTTCAAGATCGGGGCGGGTCCGAACGGCAAGCTGCGCTATACGTTCGGGATCCCGCGCCCGTTACTCGCAAACGACTTGCTGCTCGGCAATTCGCGGACGGTGCCGCCGCAGTTCGTCCGGCTCGGCGAGGTGAGATTTCCAGAAGTGGGCAATGCGCCCTATGCCGCGTTGTACGAAATCCGGCGATGAAGAGCTGGCGTCCCTCGGCAAGTGTCGTGATCTGGCTGATCGCCAGCGTTATCGCCGTGCTGTCGTGCAGCCTCTTCTTCTACGCGACCCAGCTGAACGGCGAATCCGTGCCGCTCGGCAACGACTCGTTCTATCACGCGCGTCGCATCCTCGACGCGGTGCGTGATCCGACAGCGTTCTACCAGTTCGATACGAAGATCCATGCTCCCGAAGGAAGTCTGCTGACCTGGCCATGGGGCTACGACTATCTGATGGCCCACGTCGTGCGGCTCGGGCTCGCGCTCGGCCTCAGCAGCGACCCGATGGCGATCCTGATCTGGGTACCGACGGCGGCGGTGCCCATCGCAATCGCTCTGTTGATCGTCGTGGCACGTCGACTGGGCTTGTCCACCTGGCCCACTGCACTGGCCGCCCTGTGCCTGGCGCTGGCGACCACGACTCAGTTTCTGTTTGGTACGGGGCAGATCGATCATCACTATGCGGAGATGATCATGGTGCTCGCAGCGCTGGCCGCCGGACTGAGCTGGTGCGCCACGCCGAACGACCGGTGGGCAGCGGCACGACTCGCGGCAGTGCTCGGCATTGCGCCGGCGATTCACAACGGCCTGTTCATCCTGCAGGTACCGATTCTCGCCGTACTGTTTGTGCGCTGGCTGCAGCGGAAGACACCGGAGCGCCGAGCGCTGCTGGGGTTCGCGCTCGTACTGGGGGCGGCGACGGTGCTGATCCTGGTGCCGTCGACGGCCTTCCGCAGCGGGCGCTTCGAGTTCTACACTCTCTCGTGGTTCCACGGATATGTCGCACTGTGCACTGCGCTACTGGTGACGTTCTTTGCCGTATTCGCGCGGGGCCGGCGCACACTGCTGACGCTAGGGTTCCTCGCGGTCGTGGCCCTGCTGCCGATTCTCGATCAGGCGCGCCTGGCGGGCACATTCGTTACGGGGACGATCAAGTGGCTTGCTGTAATCGCGGAAATGAAGTCGCCCGTCGATGCAGCCTTCACACACGACGGTGCGTTGATCATCACGCAAGTCTATTCCGCGCTGATCTGGCTGGCGCCGGTCACGTTCCTGCTATGCGTCGTGCAATGCTGGCGCGAGCGACAGTCCGAGCGTCTGCTGTTCTGGATCACCGCCACCGCCGGTCTCGCCTTGTTGTCGACACAGATACGCATGCACTACTTCGGCGACTATGCGCTGTATCTACCGTGGCTGGTTGTGGCGAACGACTATGTCAGGACGCGGTCGCAGCGCGCCAAGACTGTCTTCTTGCTGACCTCGCTGGCGTTGGTGATGTGTTATGTGACGGTGCTGCGCTATCAGCTCGTTGCTCCCGTCGTCACCGCGAACGACGCCACGTTCAAAGATACGCGACCGATCTATGCCGCGTTGGGTAAAGCCTGCGCAGACGATCCGGGTATCGTGCTCGCGGACTACAATGCCGGGCATTACATCCGTTATTACAGCGACTGCTCGGTCATCGTCGATACCTTCCTGCTGACCCCGCAGCACTTCGCGAAAATGGATCGAGCCGCCCAGCTGTTCGCCGGCAGCGCGCAACACATGTTGCAGGCCGCGCCCGAGGTGAAGTACGTGCTCGTGCGGGCGCTGGACATCCACCGTGCTGTCGATCCGGCCAGGAAGTATGCGTACACCTTCTTCTTCGATGGGACGCCGCAGCTTGCGACAGACCTGCTGCTCGCTCCTGCGAACCGCGTTCCCGCCGGGTTCGTATTAGTCGACGAGATCCGTTTCGCCGGGGCGGACAACATCCCGTACGCGCGCCTCTACAAGATCCAACCGCCGGGCTCGCACGTCGGCGAATGACGGCAGCCCCTGACACTTCGTGTCAGTTTGTGCCCAGGGCCGTCAGAGTGCGGCGTGTATGCTGCGCGGAAGAAATCGATTCGATCACAGCATCCGCGCCGGTGAAACAGTAACTTAGCTCCCATGCGCGCGGGCTGGCACAACCCTTGCTCTAATTTCCCGTGCCGGCGCTTTGCCGCAGATTTGCATCCATTCTTCTGGGAGAGTTGACACATGAAGAGCGTCCAAAAGGGTTTCACCCTGATCGAGTTGATGATCGTCGTCGCGATCATCGGCATCCTGGCGGCCATCGCCATTCCCGCGTACCAGGACTACACGGTGCGCAGCAAGGTTACGGAAGGTCTGAACCTGGCTTCCTCGGCGAAGGTTTCCGTGTCGGAAGGCTTCCAGTCGAACGACATGGCCGGCGTCGGCGCCGCTGCTACCTCGTGGAACGCGAACTTCGCGCCTACGAAGTACGTGTCGGGCGTCAACGTCGCGAACAACGGCCAGATCACGATCACCTACGGTGCGCAGACTCCGCAGATCAACACCAAGACGATCATCATGGCACCGTTCATCAACAACACGGCGCTGGCGGCGGGCCAGAGCGGCAACATCGACTGGGCGTGCGCCTCGGGCACCGACGCCACTGCCACGGCGCGTGGCCTGGGCGCGGTTGCTACCGGCAGCGTCGAGCCCCGCTACGCTCCGACCGAGTGCAAGTAACCCCGCGGTTGCTCGCGTAGACCAGAAGCCCCTCCCCGGAGGGGCTTCTTTCTTTTTCGGGGGAGCCGGCGGCACTGGGCCGAACCGATCAACTGTGACGCAGTCCCGCAGCGATTCAGGCTTTATCCAGCACAATCGCCGTCAATTTGACAATTGCTCGCGGGCTCCGGTTGCCTGCACACTACGGACTCCATAGGAACGGCTGAATCCTCGAATTCCATGGCTGAAAACGTCTCCGCCCTCGGCGCCCAGCGCATGGTGCTTCAAGGGCTTCCACAGCGCCTGATCCAGGACGGTCTCGTCGACGAGAAGACGATGACGCAGGCGATAACGGCAGCCAAGGAGTCGAACGCCAACCTCGTCTCGCACCTGGTCGCGCACGGGATCGCCAACGCGCGCGAGATCGCGATCGCGGCCTCGCAGGAATTCGGCGTGCCGCTGCTCGATCTCGATTCGGTCCAGCCGGACATCGAGACGATCAAGCTCGTTTCCGACAAGCTGCTGGCCAAACATCGGCTGCTGCCGCTGGTCAAGCGCGGCAAGCGGCTGTTCGTTGCGGTTTCGGACCCGACCAACCTGCATGCGCTCGATGAGATCAAGTTCCAGACGGGACTGTCGATCGAGGCGGTGGTCGTCGAAGAGGACAAGCTGCAGCGCATCAGCAGCAAGGCGATCGAGCAGGTCGACACGCAGATGCCTTCGCTCGCGGACGACGACCTGGATCTCGAGAACCTCGACGTCACCGGCGGCGACGAGGATCTGGAAAAGGACGCGGTCGGCCGCGACGACGTCGAAGACGCGCCGATCGTCCGCTTCGTCAACAAGGTGCTGCTGGACGCCATCAAGAAAGGCGCCTCGGACATCCACTTCGAGCCGTACGAAAAGTCCTATCGCATCCGGCTGCGCCTCGACGGCTACCTGAAGGAGATCGCGAATCCGCCGGTGCAGCTCGCAGTCAAGCTGGCAGCACGCATCAAGGTCATGTCGCGCCTCGACATCGCCGAGCGCCGCGTGCCCCAGGACGGGCGCATCAAGATGCGCATCTCGAAGAATCGCGCGATCGACTTCCGCGTCAGCACCTGCCCGACGCTGTACGGCGAGAAGGTCGTCGCCCGTATCCTGGACCCGTCCAGCGCGATGCTCGGCATCGATGCGCTCGGCTACGAGCCGATGCAGAAAGAGCTGTACATGCATGCGCTGGCGCAGCCGCACGGCATGATTCTGGTCACCGGCCCGACCGGCAGCGGCAAGACCGTGTCGCTGTACACCGGCCTGAACATCCTCAACAAGGAAGACACCAACATTTCGACGGCGGAAGATCCGGCCGAAATCAATCTGCCGGGCGTGAACCAGGTGAACGTGAACCCGAAAGTGGGCCTGACGTTCGCCTCGGCGCTGCGCGCCTTCCTGCGCCAGGATCCGGACGTGATCATGGTCGGCGAAATCCGCGACCTGGAAACCGCCGAGATCGCGATCAAGGCGGCGCAAACCGGCCACCTGGTGCTGTCCACGCTGCACACGAACGATGCTCCGAAGACTCTCTCGCGACTGATCGACATGGGCGTCAAGCCGTACGCGATCGCCACTTCAGTATCGCTGATCATTGCGCAGCGGCTCGCCCGCAAGCTCTGCAATAACTGCAAGGCGCCTATCGACATGCCGCCTGAGGCGTTGCTCAAAGAAGGCTTCACCGAGGAAGAGATCGCGCAGGGCATCAAGATCTACAAGCCGGTCGGTTGCAGCGCCTGCACCGACGGCTACAAGGGTCGCACAGGTATCTATCAGGTGATGCCGGTGAGCGAGGAAATCCAGCGCATCATCCTGCAGCAGGGCAACGCGGTGGACATCGAACAGCAGGCGGCAGCCGAAGGGATCTGGGACCTGCGCCGTGCGGGCTTGGCGAAAGCGAAGTCCGGCGTAACCAGCCTCGACGAAGTTAATCAGTGTACGGTCGAGTAGCAGCAGCAACTCTCAACCAGGATCTAGACCATGGCTCAACTCGCACCCGCTCAACAGGTCCCCTTCGTCTGGGAAGGCACCGACAAGAAGGGCAAGCGCATCAAGGGCAAGATGCTCGGCGTGTCCGAGGCGGCCGTGAAAGCCGACCTGCGCCGCCAGGGTGTGCTCGCCAAGCGCGTGCGCAAGGAAATGCAGCTCTTCAAGAGCGGCAAGAAGATCACCTCGGAAGACATCGCGCTGTTCGCGCGCCAGCTGGCGACGATGCTGCAAGCGGGCATCCCGATGGTGCAGTGCTTCGACATCATCGGCAATGGCCACGACAAGCCGGCGATGCAGAAGCTGGTGCTCGCGGTGAAGGGCGACGTGGAGTCGGGCACTTCGCTGCACGAAGCATTGGCCAAGCACCCGCTCTACTTCGACGATTTGTTCGTAAACCTGGTGGAGGCCGGCGAGCATGCCGGCGCGCTCGAAACGCTACTCGATAAGGTCGCAACCTACAAGGAAAAGACCGAAGCGTTGAAGAAGAAGATCAAGAAGGCGCTGTTCTATCCAGCTGCGGTCGTCGCGGTGGCCATCATCGTCACCCTCGTACTGCTGATCTTCGTCATCCCGCAGTTCGAGTCGTTGTTCAAGAACTTCGGCGCCGACCTGCCGGCGTTCACGCAGATGGTCATCGACCTGTCGAAGTTCGTGCAGAATCAAGGTTGGTGGCTGGCGATTCTCGTCGGCGCCGGCGGCTACGCCTTCTTCTACTTCAAGAAACGCTCGCGGCCGATGCGCCGCGTGCTGGACCGCATGCTGCTCAAGGCGCCGGTGATCGGGCCGATCATGGTCAAGGCAGCGATTGCACGTTATGCCCGCACGCTCTCCACGATGTTCGCGGCCGGTGTGCCGCTGGTCGAGGCGCTCACGTCCGTCGCGGGCGCCACTGGCAACATCGTCTACGAAGAGGCGACGCTGAAGATCCGCGACGAAGTCTCCACCGGCCAGCGCCTGCAGCGCTGCATGGAGCAGACCGGCCTGTTCCCCAACATGGTCATCCAGATGATCGCCGTCGGCGAAGAGTCGGGCTCGCTCGACCAGATGGCCGCGAAGGTCGCCGACTTCTACGAGGCGGACGTCGACGCTGCGGTCGATGCAATGAGCAGCTTGCTCGAGCCCCTGATCATGGCGATCCTCGGCGTGCTGGTGGGCGGTCTCGTCGTCGCCATGTACCTGCCGATCTTCAAGCTGGGCGCAGTGGTTTGATGCGCGCGCGAAACTGCTGAGGACAAACGCCGCGCTCCGCGCGGCGTTTTGCTATGAACGACCTGCTCGCCTCTCTCGCCGATCTGTTCACCGTGCTGCCGGCGCTGTGGATTGCCGTGGTGTTCGTCTTCAGTCTGCTGGTCGGCAGCTTTCTCAACGTGGTCATCCATCGCGTTCCGGTCATGCTGGATCGAGAGTGGCGGGGACAGGCAGAGGAGATCCTGCGGGAGAAGCAGGGAGATGTCGGGCTGAAGCCCGACCTGCAGCCTGACCAACAGGCGTTGCATCCCAGGTACAACCTGGTTGTGCCGCGGTCGGCGTGTCCGAAATGCGGGGCGATGATCACGGCGACGCAGAACATTCCGGTGCTCAGCTACCTGTGGCTCAAGGGCAAGTGCGCGAGTTGCGGCGTGCGCATCTCGGCGCGCTATCCGCTCGTCGAGCTCGGTACGGCAATTCTCTCTGCGCTGGTCGCGTGGAAGTTCGGCTTAGTGTGGTACACGGCGGCAGCGCTGCTGCTCACCTGGATACTGATTGCGCTGACGGGGATCGACATCGATCACCAGCTGTTGCCCGACAACATGACGCTGCCGCTCGTCTGGCTCGGTCTGCTGCTCAGCCTGGCGGCGACGATCCCCTCCATCGGTCTGCCCGTCGACCCGCGCTCCAGCATCATCGGGGCCGCAGCGGGCTATCTGAGCCTGTGGAGCGTCTACCATGCGTTCCGCCTGCTCACCGGCAAGGAAGGCATGGGCTACGGCGACTTCAAGTTGTTCGCGGCGCTCGGCGCATGGCTCGGCTGGCAGATGCTGCTGCCGATCATTCTGCTGGCGGCATTCACCGGCGCCGTGCTCGGCATCCTCATGATCGTGCTGCGCGGCCGCGACCGGAACATCCCGATCCCGTTCGGTCCCTACCTGGCGGCAGCGGGTTGGATCGCCCTGATGTGGGGCGACAAGCTGGTCGCCTCGTATCTGCATCTCGCCGGCGTATCATCCGTGCGATGAGCGGCACTCCCCTGCTGATCGCACTCACCGGCGGCATCGCGAGCGGCAAGACCGCAGTCGCCGAGTTGTTCGCGAAGCTGGGCGTGCCGGTGCTCGACACGGACCAGATTGCACGCGAGGTCGTGGCGCCGGGCATGCCCGCGCTCGCCCAGCTGGTGGCGGAGTTCGGCCCCGGGATCCTGGACGCGCACGGCGGCCTCGATCGGGCACGCATGCGCGAGCGCGTGTTCGCCGATCCGGCGCAGCGGCGCAAGCTGGAGGCGATCACTCATCCCGCGATCCGCGAAGAGTTGGCACGGCGCGCCGCCGCAGCTGGCGGCGATTACCAGATCCACGTCATTCCGCTGCTGGTGGAGACCGGTCGAGCCGAGGTGTATGACCGCGTGCTAGTCGTCGATTGCCCGGAAGATGCACAGATCGAGCGCCTGGTGGCGCGCGACGGCACGAGCCGCGAGCAGGCGGAAGAGATCCTCGGCGCCCAGGCGAGCCGCGCGGAGCGCTTGAACGCGGCGCACGACGTGATCGAAAATACCGGCACGTTCGCAGACCTGGAGCGTTTCGTGGGCACCTTGCACCGGAACTACGCCCTGCTCGCGCAGAAGAGAGCCAGACACGCTTGATCGCCTGGCGCGAGAAAACGAGGGCATTCGCCGTCCACTTCCTGGTGACGCTGCTGTTCACAGCGAGCGCCGCCGCGCTCGTGTTTCTGATCTGGTTCCCTGATCCGTTTCAGCAGATGCTCGGCGGGACCCAGCTGTTCGAGGTCCTGGTCATCTGCGATCTCGGTCTCGGCCCGCTGGCGTCCTTCATCATCTACAGCAGCAAGAAGTCACGCCGCGCCCTCCTGTTCGACTATGCGGTCGTCGGCAGCATCCAGCTCGCGGCCTTCTTCTATGGTCTGTACGTCGTGGCGAACACTCGCCCGGTGTACGTAGTGTTTGCGGTGGACCAGCTCGAGGTCGTAACGGCGGGCGACATCGACGATGCCGACCTCGCGCCAGCTCCGGAAGCCTATCGCAAACGCCCGATCTGGGGACCGCAGCTGGTCGGAATCCAGCGGGCGGCGGACCCGAAGGAACGCACGAAGATGCTGTTCTCGGGGCTCGCGGGCAAGGATTACCCCGTGCTGCCCGCCTACTACGTCCCGTACGAGCAGAACCTGCCGCAGATCAGACAGCGAGCGTCGCCCGTCAGCGAGATCGAAAAGCGCCATCCCGACGCGGAGCCGCTGATCTCGAAGGCAGCAGCGCAGCTGCAGATACCGGTCGAAAAGCTCGTCTGGCTGCGGGTGAAACATCGCAAGGGATTCTGGACCGCGCTGCTCGATCCCAAAACAGGACGTCCCGTGCGCTGGTTACCAGTGGATCCGGATTGACGCTCGTTCGTTCTGATTCCGGAGCAACCGGAATCAGGGCATGGCACGCATCCGTATCGGCGTCTCGGGCTGGCGCTACACACCGTGGCGCGGCGTGTTCTATCCGCGCGACCTGCCGCAGCGCCTGGAGCTGCGCTACGCGTCGCACACCTTTCCGACGCTCGAGATCAACGGCTCGTTCTATTCGCTGCAGCGCCCCGAGTATTATCGGCAATGGCACGACGAGACGCCGGACGACTTCGTGTTCGCGCTGAAGGGCTCGCGCTTCATCACGCACATGAAGAAGCTGCGCGACATCGAGGCGCCGCTCGCCAACTACTTCGCCTCGGGCGTCTTCAATCTGCGCGCCAAGCTCGGGCCGATTCTGTGGCAGTTCCCGCCGAACTTCCGCTACCAGCGCGAGCGCATGGCGCGCTTCTTCGACCTGCTCCCTCATGACACGAGCGCGGCCTTGCGCCTGGCACGCAAGCGCGACGCACGCCTGAAAGGCCGTGCGCGCCTGGCGATCGACGAGCAGCGTCCGCTGCGGCACGCAGTGGAGATCCGCCACGAGAGTTTCGTCGACGCTTCCTTTTTCGAGCTGCTCCGCGAGCGCAACATCGCGCTGGTGATCGCGGAGACTGCGAAGCGCTGGCCGATGCCGTTGGATATCACGGCCGACTTCGTCTACATGCGACTGCACGGCGACAAGGAGCTGTACAGGAGTGGCTACAGCAGCAAGGCGCTGGATCGCTGGGCGGACCGCCTCAGGAAATGGTCGCGCTTGCGCGAGGTCTACTGCTACTTCGACAACACCGACGTGAAGCTGCGGGCGCCTGTCGATGCCCAGACGCTGATGCGCAAGCTCGGCCTCCCTCGCGGGTCGGGGATCAGCCTGACAGCATCGCGGCAAGCCGCTGCATATCGTCGAACGTCCGATGCGCACCGGCCGCCTTGAGCTTCTGCTCCGGCGTGTGCGCGCAAAAACCGAATACAGTCATCCCTGCTGCGACGCCGGCCTGTACTCCGGGCGGCGTGTCCTCGACGACCACGCACGCGCCCGGCTCCGCACCGAGCTGTCGTGCCGCGAGCAGGTATACGTCCGGCGCCGGCTTGCCGCGTGCGACCTGCGTGACGCTGAAGATGCGTCCTGCAAATCGAGGCAGCAGGCCGGTGAGGCCGAGCGTCGTGTTCATCTTCGCATGGTCGCCGCTGGAAGCGACGCAGAACGGCACGCGCGCAGCATCCAACGCCTCGAGCACTTGCTGAATACCAGGCATGGCTCGTAGTTCGGTCTTGAATGCAGCGAACGTGCGAGCCTGCAGATCGCGCAGGAAATTTTCGGGCGGCGGTCGGCCCAGCATGCCTTCAATCACGCGCAGACAGTGCGGCAACGAATAGCCGACGAAGTTCTCGAAGACCTGCTCTTGCGTGAGGTCGAGTCCCAACTCGCGCAGCATCTGTCCGAGGATGCGATTGGCGACGGGCTCACTGTCCACGAGCACGCCGTCGCAATCGAAGATCACCAGCTGCGGTCGGCTCATTCGCGGACCCAGCGACGTTCGAGCAAGCCGAAGCCGGTCTGCACCAGCAACGCGAGGATCGCGGCCGGAATCGCTCCTTCCAGGATCAGGCCGAGGTCGTCGAGCCTGATGCCGGTGAGGATCGGCTGGCCGTAGCCGCCCGCGCCGATCAGCGCGCCGAGCGTCGCTGTGCCGACGTTGATCACGGCAGCGGTCTTGATCCCGGCGATGATCGAGCGTGCTGCCAGCGGCAGCTCGACGTGGCGCAAGCGCGCAGCGCGAGGCAGACCGAGCGCCGCGGCAGATTCGCGCAACTCTTGCGGGATGTCGGCGAGACCTGCGTGCGTGTTACGCAGGACCGGCAGCACGCTGTACAGGAACAGCGCGAAGATCGCCGGCGCGTAGCCGATGCCGAGCCACGGAATGAGGAATACCAGCAGCGCCAGCGCAGGCATCGTCTGCAGCACGTCGGCAACCGCGAAGACGACGCGACCGATGCCGCGTCGATAGAACGCGAGCACGCCGAGCGGAATGGCGAGCAGGATCGCTGCACCGAGCGAGATTGCGACCATCGCGAGATGCTCGCGCGTGCGCTGCCAGATGCGCCCGGCGCGGCTGCGCTCGTGCGGATGCGAATCGACGCCGAACTGCTCGCGCAGGAAATCAGCCGCGATCTGCGTCTCCGGCTCGCGGTCCAGTTTCGCGCGCGCGTTCATGCGCGTCATCGCTGGTGCATCGATGCGACCCGCCAGCCGGTCCAGAATCTCGCGCACGCGCGGCTCTACGTCGTCGCGGCAGACGAACAAGGCGTCGTAAACGGGAAAGTAGTGTGCATCGTCCGCCAGTGCGATGAGGTTGTACTGCACGATCTCCGCGTCGGTCGAGTACAGATCGGTCACGTCCAGCGCGCCGTCGGCGAGCGCGCGATAAGCCAGATCGTGATTGAGACCGCGAACATTTTCGTGCGGTAGCTGGTAGCGCGCGCGCAAGCCGGGCCAGCCGTCCGCACGCTCGAGGAACTCGTTGCTGAATCCCAGCCGCAGCTGCGGATGCGCGGCGAGCTGCGACATGCGCTGGATTCCGAGCTGATTCGAGCGGTAGCGGCGCATGCCGAGGATGTACGTATTGTTGAAGCCCAGCGGCTGCGAAGCCCAGGCGTGCTCGCGCGTCAAAGCAGCACGCAACTGCGCATCGTCAGCGATGGACTGCTGCGCGAAGATCTCGGCGCGCAAAGTACCGCTGTACTCCGGATAGCAATCGATATCGCCGCGCGCGAGCGCGCTCCACAGCACGCGCGTGCCTCCGAGCTCACGACGGTGCTTCGCCGCCTCGCCGGAGTCGCGCGCCAGCTGCACGCCGATCTCGCCGAGAATGACGGATTCCGTGAACACCTTCGAGCCGATCACCAGCTCGGCCGCGATGACACCCGGAGCAGTCATCAAGGCGATCAGGGCAATTGCGGCGGCCTTAAGCATTGCCCGGCATCCCGTGCACGCCGCGTTGCGCCCGCACGAACTCGCTGACGAATTCCTCCGCCGGCGTCGTCGCCAGATCGCGATAGGTCCCTTCCTGCACGACGCGGCCGGCGCGCATGAGCACCAGTCGGCTGGCAAAGAACGCGGCCTCCGCCATGTCGTGCGTGACGAGCACGACGGTCTTGCCCAAGCGCTCGAACAGCGCGCGCAGCTCCTCCTGCAAGCCATGACGCACCATCGGGTCGAGCGCGCCGAGCGGCTCGTCGAGCAGCAGCACGGCGGGGTCGAGCATCAGCGCACGCATCAGGCCGACGCGCTGGCTTTGGCCGCCGGAAAGATTGGTGGGAAATCGCTGCAGAACCTCGCGCCGCAGCTGCACGAGCTCGGCGAGCTCATCGACGCGCGCATTGATCCATTGCGGCTCGCGCCGCAAGTAGCGCGCTGCGAGCGTGATGTTCTCCACCGAAGACAGATGCGGAAACAATCCGCCGGACTGAATGACGTAACCGACCCGACGCCGCAGCTCGAGCGCGTTGCCCGGGTGCAGCTGGACGCCGTCGATGGCGACGCGGCCGCGACTCGGCAGCACCAGCCCGATCACCGCTTTCAGCAGCGTCGATTTGCCGCAGCCGCTCGGGCCGATGAGCGCGACGGTCTCGCCGGAGGCCACACGCAGACTCACGTCGTCGAGCGACACTGCGTCCGGATAGGAATGACTGACGTGCTCGAGCTCGATCACGCGGTTTTCTTGCGCGAGGTCTTTCGCTCCAGCACGGGCGAAATCGCTCGCTCCTGCTCGCAGCAAGCGATCAGTTGCTGCAGTCGACGCAGCCGCGTCTCTTCCTGCTTCGCGCTCATGACCCAGTGGGTCGTGACACGCTGATACCACGGCGCCTGCTGCCGATAGTACGAGTGCGCTTTGCTGTTCGCCGTGAGTTGCGCGCCATAACCCCGGCTGAGAGCAACCGGCTTGGATTCGAACGAATAGCCGGTCGCCTGCTTGGATGCGGCCCGCCACGCGGCAAGCCCCGGCGGCGCGACCAGCCCTGCCGCCTGCAGCTCACGCATCCGGCGGCGATTGACCAGGCTCCACTTGCTGCCGCGACGCCGCGGCGAGAATCGTTGCGTAAAGCTGTCTGCGTCGTACGCGCGCCGCACGCCGTCGATCCAGCCGAAGCAGAGTGCTTCATCGAGCGCCTCGCGATAGGTCACGCCGCGCTCCTGGGCGTGCACCTTGAACAAGCGCAGGTTCAGTTCCTCGACGCTCGCATGATTGCGGTGGAGCCAGGCGCGCAGCTTGGCGCGCGAACCGAAGCTCCTCGGCTTGTTCTCCCGCTTTTTCACGGCAGCTAGTATAGGTCGACTCGACCTTGCCGCGGTCAACTCTCGGTCATGCGCTTCATGTAGTCGTCGAAGCGCCGGCCCGGCTCTTCGGGAAACTCCTGCTCGCACACCTGCAGCGTGACGAAGCGGTCGAGGCGGAAGTTGCGGAAGTCGCGACGCAGCTCGCACCACGCACCGAGCGTCCACGTGCCGCCCCAGAAGAACACGGCGAACGGCCGCACGCGGCGCTGCGAATCCTGCGCGTGACCGTCGCGGTATTCGAATTCGACATAGCGATGCTTGACGATCGCCGCGCGCAGCGAATCGAGCCGCGCGCCCCACTGCGGATCGACGAAGAAGCCGGGCGCGAACAGCCGCGACTCGTGGACCGCTGCTCGCTTCTGCTCCGGCAGCGCCGCAGCAATCTTCGCGAGCGCGCCGCGCGCGGCAGTCGCCAGCTTCGGGCCGCCCCACGATTCGACGAAGCGCGCGCCCATCACCAGCGCGTCGATCTCTTCATAGGTGAACATGAGCGGCGGCAGGTCGAAATGCGGGTGCAAGCGGTAGCCGACGCCCGCTTCGCCGTCGATCGGGACGCCCGACGCACAGAGATCGGCGATGTCCCGATAGATCGTGCGCTCGCTGACTTCCAGCCATTGCGCGAGTTGCGCGGCCGTCGTCAAGCGGCGGCCGCGCAGGTATTGAACGATCTCGAAGAGTCGATCGGCGCGCCGCATGGGGATGCACGCTCCAGCCACCCGCTGTCAGTTGCCCCATACTGCCAGCTCGTTGCCGTTCGGATCGAGAAAGTGGAAGCGCCGGCCGCCCGGAAAGCTGAAGATTTCGCGCACGATGCGACCGCGCTGGGTTTTCACGGCGGCGAAGATCTCCTCCAGCTTGGTGGCATACAGCACCACCAGCGGCGCGCCACCGGGCTTCGACTCCGTGGTGAAGCCGCCGGTCAGCCGGCCATCTTCGAACGCGACGTAGTCCGGGCCATAGTCCGTGAACTTCCAGCCGAAGCAGGCAGAGTAGAAGCGCTTGGTCGCCTCGATGTCGGTCGCGCCGAACTCGATGTAGTCGATGGTGCGGTTGTGCTCGGGTTTGCTCATGGATCATCCTCCAGTGGTCGATTCAGTCGAGCGCGTGCAGGCCGACGCGATTGCCTTCGCAATCGACGATATGAGCGAACGCGCCCATGCCGTCCGGCAGCGCGGTCTTGTCGAGCACGACGCGGCCACCCGCGCGCGTCACGCGCTCCAGGGTCTCGTCCAGCCGCTGTGTGCGAAGGTAAATAACGCTGCCGTCCGCGGCGGGTTTCAGGTTCGGGGCATGGGTGAGCGCGCCGCCGATGCCGGGATTCTGGTACGGGAAAACTGCCATGGCGGTTGGCCCCAGCGTTTCCCGCCGCAGCTCCTGCTGCAGAACGGATTCGTAGAACCACACGGCGCGCTCGAGATCCTTGGCAGGAATTTCGAACCAGGCGATTGCTGTCGTGGCTTGCATGCTTGTGCTCCGGAAGAGTGAATAAGTGTCAGGCTGAAGCCTGACCCACGAGCATCGTGCGCTCCGGCTGCTGACAACGTTCTGTCAGGAGAGCACGTCAGTCTCGTACGTGCAGCGCACCGGGAGATCCGCTATACATAGCCCCACAATTCTATTAAGCGGGACCCACGTGAACACGACCTTCGGTCTGGACGGGCACAGCCGCCCGCGTCCTCCCAGAATTTTTGCGTCCATCCTGTTGCTGATCGGCCTGGTACTCGCCGCCGGCGGCGTCCGCCTGGCAACGCTCGGCGGATCGCTGTACTACGTGATCGCAGGCGTGGCTCTCATTACCTCAGCAGTCATGCTCTGGCGCGGCCACCGTTGGGGCGCATACCTGTACGGTCTGCTGACACTCGGCACGATTGTGTGGGCGATCATGGAATCGGGCTTCGACGGCTGGGCCCTCGCGCCGCGAGTGCTCCCGTTCCTCGTGCTTGGGTTGTTGCTGCTGCGTCCGAAGACGCGGCGTGCGCTGGGCATGTCAGTTGAGCGACCGCTGCTCGCGTCGCCGATCAGCTGGATTGCCATCGTCGGAGTAGTAGCAATCTATATTGCTGTCGCGATGCGCCAGCCGTATCCGACGCTGCCGTTTGCGGCGAGCTCCGAGCAGTCGGAGATCGCTGCGCGCGATTGGCAACACTGGGGCGGCAACGCCGCGGGCACTCGCTACGTGCCGTTCGATCAGATCAACGCAACGAACGTCGACAAGCTGCAGATCGCGTGGAGCTATCGCACCGGCGTGGGCGGCGCGTTCAAAGCAACGCCGCTGCAGATCGGCGATACGCTCTATGTCTGCCTCGCGCGCAACATCATTTCCGCGCTGGACGCAGATACGGGCACGGAGCGCTGGCGCTTCGATCCAGAGCTGAAAGATTCGAAGGTCGGCTTCACGACGACCTGTCGCGGTCTCACGTACTTCAAGGCACCCTCGCCGCCCGCCGACTGTCCGGAGAGAATCCTCACGGCCACGACCGACGCGCGTCTGATCGCCGTCGACTCGAAGACAGGCAAGCGCTGCACCGACTTCGGCACGAACGGCGAAGTGACGCTGCTCACCGGCATGGGTGATGTGAAGCCGGGCTTCTACTACGTAACGTCGCCGCCGACCCTCGCGAACGGCGTCGCGGTGCTCGGCGGTTGGGTCGCAGACAACGTCGAGACGCAGGAACCCTCCGGTGTCGTGCGCGGCTTCGATCCGATCAGCGGCAAATTGCTGTGGGCTTGGGACCTCGGACGTCCGGATGTGCTGACCGCGCCGGCGGAAGGACAAACCTACACGCGCGGTACGCCGAACGCGTGGAGCGTATTCAGCGCGGACGATGCGCTCGGCATGGTCTACATCCCGACGGGCAACGCTACGCCTGACTACTACGGTGGTCATCGCAGTCCGGAGTCGGAGCGCTTCGCGAGCTCGGTCGTCGCGCTCGATGCGGCGAGCGGCGCCGTGCGCTGGTCGTTCCAGACGACTCATCACGACATCTGGGACTACGACGTGCCGTCGCAGCCCGTGCTCGTCGATTTACCCGGCGAGAACGGCAGCGTGACGCCCGCGCTCGTCGCACCGACGAAACGCGGCGAGCTGTTCCTGCTCGATCGTCGCGACGGCAAGCCGCTCGCGGCCGTCGAAGAGAAGCCGGTGCCGCAGACCGACCTGCCGAACGAGAAGACCACGCCGACGCAGCCGTTCTCGGTAGGCATGCCGTCGTTCGGCAACGACCTGGTCACGGAAGCGAAGATGTGGGGCATCACGCCGATCGATCAGATGCTCTGCCGCATCCAGTTCCGGAGCCTGCGCTACGAAGGTCCGCTCACTCCGCCTTCATTGCGCGGCAGCCTGCAGTATCCGGGGTTCGCCGGCGGCATGAACTGGGGAAGCGTCGCAATCGATGAGCCGGACAGCGTGATGATCGTGAACGCTCTGCACATCGGCAATCACGTCAAGCTCTATCCGCGCGAGAGCGTGACCGACAAGACCGTCCTCGGTTTCGGCGGCGGCTACCAGCACGGGACGCCCTACGCTGCCTTCACGACGCCGTTCCTCTCGCCGCTGTTCGCGCCTTGCCAGCAGCCGCCGTACGGCGAGGTCGCCGCGATCGATCTCAAGTCGCGCCAGACGCTGTGGCGTCGGCCGCTCGGCACCGCGAACGAAATGGGCCCGCTCGGGCTGAAGGTCAAACTGCCTCTGCCGATGGGTATTCCTTACAGCGCCGGCACGATCGTGACCAAGGGCGGTCTGATCTTCGTCGGTGGCACGATGGATCGGCACATGCGCGCGCTGGACATCAAGACGGGCGAAGAAAGGTGGAGCGACTTCCTGCCGAACAGCGCGCAGGCGACGCCGATGAGCTACGTCGCGCCGCAGAGCGGACGGCAGTTCGTGGTGATCACTGTCCCCGCGACCGGCAGAGAGCAGGAAAGCCACGTGGCGGAACCGCGCGCCGGCGGGGCGCAGGAGCAGCCCAAGCAGCACGACGACGGCGGCTGGGTGATCGCGTACGCGCTGCCGAAGTAGGTGGCAGAATGGCGCCATGGTCAACCATGCCGAGATCGCCGCCTCCGTCGGTTCGCTGCAGCAGCACCTGGAGACCCATCGCTACATCTGTTCCACGCAGATCGCGACGGCGGTCTATCTCGCCTATCACCTGCGCAAGCCGGTACTGATCGAGGGACCGCCGGGCGTCGGCAAAACCGAGCTGGCGAAGACGACGGCGGAGATGTTCGCGCTGCCGCTGATCCGCTTGCAGTGCTACGAAGGCCTGGACGAAGCGAAGGCGCTGTACGAATGGAAATACGGCAAGCAGCTGCTGTACACGCAGGTGCTGAAGCAGACGCTCGATGAGGTGCTGCAAGGCGCGAAGGGTTTCGCCGAGTCGGTCAAGCGGCTGCACGAGTTCGGCGACATCTTTTTCTCGGAGGAGTTTCTCGAAGCGCGGCCATTGCTGAAGGCGCTGCAGGAGGAGCACGGCTGCGTGCTGCTCATCGACGAAGTGGACAAGTCCGATCACGAGTTCGAGTCGCTCCTGCTCGAGCTCCTGTCCGACTTCCAGGTCTCGATTCCCGAGATCGGCACGGTGCGCGCGCGGCGCGAGCCGCCGCTCGTCTTCCTGACGAGCAACAACACGCGCGAGATCTCCGATGCGCTGAAGCGGCGCTGCCTGCACCTGTACATTCCGTTTCCGGACATCGAGCTCGAGCAACGGATCATCAACGCGCGCGTGCCGGCGATTCCTCCGCAGCTGCGCACGCAGCTGGTGCGCTTCATTCACGGCCTGCGCGATCTGGATCTGAAGAAGGTGCCGTCGATCAGCGAGACGATCGACTGGGCGCGCACGCTGCTGCTGCTGCACGCCGATCGGCTCGACGCCGAGCTGGTGAGCAACACGATGAACGTCATCCTGAAATTCCAGGAGGACATCGAAAACGTGCAGCCCGAGGTGCGCGAGCTGACCAACAAGGCGACCAAAGAGTCGGGCTGAAGCCCGACCTGCAGCGTATGGACCAGCTTCTTACGCAGTTCATAGGCGCGCTGCGGAATGCCGACGTTCGCATCTCGACGGCCGAAACGCTCGATGCGCTGAGCACCGTCGAGCTGGTGGGCTACGGCGACCGGCGCCTGCTCAAGGACAGCCTCGCGCTCGTGCTGCCGAAGACGCTCGACGAGAAGGCTGCGTTCGACACGTGCTTCGACCAATTCTTCTCCTTCGGCGATCGTGGAGCGCGCCCGCCGCCGACAACTGCGCTCGACGCCGAGCCGAGCGGCGATGCCGCCGGCCAGGCGGGCGACGGGCAGGCCGGCACCGGCGGCGATGCGCAGGATCAACGCACGGGCAACGCGCGCCCGAGCGCCACTCGCGAGCAGAACACCTCGGTCTCGACAGACGAGCGCGACGCACCAGCCGCAGCACCCGGCAGCGGCGAGATGTCTGCGCCGCAATCCGCACTCGGACAGCTCCTGGTGCGCGGCAATCAGATGGAGATCACGATCGCCATCAACACTGCCGGCCGGCAGGTGAACGTTCACGAGATCGAAGTGTTCACGCAGAAGGGCGTGTACACGCGGCGAATCATGGACGCGATGGGTCAAGCCGAGTTGCAGCAGGAAATCACGCGGCTCGCGGACAGCGGACTGATTCCCGACCGGCGCCGCGCCGTCGATCTCACGCACCGCCGTGATTGGCTGCGCGAGCGCGTGCGCGACTACGTCGAGCATCAGTTTCTGCTGCATGCCGATGTTACTGGACGTCGCCTGCGCGAAGACATGCTGCGCGACGTGCGGCTGTCGGCGCTCGAACAGCGCCATCATCGGATGCTGCACGATCTGGTCCTGCGCATGGCGCGGCGACTCGTGTCCGAGCATTCACGCCGCAGAAAAGTCTTCCGGCGCGGCCAGCTGCACGTGCCGCGGACGCTGCGCCGGAACATGAAATACGACGACGCCGTATTCGACCTGCAGTGGAAGTCCGTCAAGGTGGACCGGCCGAAGGTCTTCGCCGTGTGCGACGTCAGCGGCTCGGTCGCCGCGTACGCGCGCTTCATGCTGATGTTCCTGTACAGCCTCGAGGAAGTGCTGCCGAAGGTGCGCTCCTTCGCGTTCTCTTCGGATCTCGGCGAGGTGTCGCAGCTGTTCGCGCGCAACACGATCGACGACGGCATCGCGATCGCACTCAAGCAGTACGGCGGCGGCTCTACCGATTACGGTCAGGCGCTTGCGGACTTTCGCCGCCTGTGCCTGGAAGAGATCGACAATCGCGCGACGCTCATCATTCTTGGCGATGCGCGCAATAACTATGGTGACGCCCGCACAGATGTGTTGAAGGAGCTGTACGATCGCAGCAAGCGCGTGATCTGGCTCAACCCCGAGCCGCGCACGATGTGGAACACCGGCGATTCAGAAATGCGCCACTACTCACCGTACTGCCACCAGGTCGACGAGTGCAGCACACTCGCGCACCTCGAACGGATCGTTGGCAGGTTGCTCCGCGCGGTCGTCTAGCTCTTCGCCTGCTGCTGCTTCACGACGCTGGTAGCCATTGCGATCATCGACGAGATGTCGCTCAGGTTCGCCGGCACGATCAGCGTGCTCGAAGCCTCGTCGGCCAGGTGGCCGAACTGCTTGACGTACTCTTCCGCGACACGCAGCTGCATGGCCTCCATGCCGCCGCGGCCGGACAGCGCTTCGCCGACACGGCGCAGGCCTTCGGCCGTGGCCGTGGCCACCGCGAGGATCGCTTCGGCCTGGCCTTCGGCCTGATTGATCTGCAGCTGTTTGTTCGCCTCGGACTCCTTGATCACGCGCTGTTTCTCGCCTTCCGCCTGATTGATCTTCGCATCCCGCTCGCCTTCCGACGTCAACACGACTGCGCGCTTCTCGCGCTCTGCGCGCATCTGCTTCTCCATCGCGTGCAGCACGTCCTTGGGCGGATTGATGTTCTTGATCTCGTAGCGCAGCACCTTCACGCCCCACGCGGCGGAAGCGTGGTCGAGCTCGCTGACGACGTTGGCGTTGATGGTCGCGCGCGCCTCGAAAGTGCGGTCGAGGTCGATCTTGCCGATCTCGCTGCGCAGGGTCGTCTGCGCGAGCTGGATGATCGCGAACTTGTAGTTGGTGATGCCGTACGAGGCGCTGCGCGCATCCAGCACCTGCATGTACAGCACGCCGTCGACGCCGACCTGCACGTTGTCCTTGGTGATACAGACCTGCTCGGGAATGTCGAGCGCCTCTTCCTTCAAGTTGTGCTTGTACGCGATGCGCTCCACGAACGGGACCAGGATATGAAACCCGGCCTGGATCGTGCGGCTGTAACGGCCGAGCGTCTCGACCACGAATGCGCTCTGCTGCGGGACCACGATGGCCGTTTTCATCAGCACGATGAAGACGAGCACGACGATGGCGAGAACGACGTACATAGTACTCATGCAGCTAGTCTCCTAAGCGATCCCACGGACATGCAGAGTGAGGCCGTCGACGTGCGCGATCACGGCTTCCTTGCCGGCATCGATGGCCTGCTGGTCGATGTTGCGCGCGGTCCAGGACGAGCCGCGATATTCGGCGCGGCAGCTCTGGCCCGGTTCGAGGCGCACTGGAATGAGGACGCGGTCGCCGAGCGTCAGCCGCTGCTCGACGTGCCCGGTGCGCTTGCGCACGAGTTGATAAACGCGATCACGGAACGCCAGCATCGTCACGATCGAAAGGCCGGCGAAGGCGAGCCATAGCTGCCACGCCGGCATCGAGCCGTCCGCGAGATCGATGAGACCGACCAGAGCGGCGGAAACGCCGAGGAAGACCAGGTAGAACTGCGCGTCGATGACGAACAGTTCCACGGAAAGCAGCACCGCCGCCAGCACGAACCATCCCCACCACGGCATGCATCCTCCTCGTCCGAGTGGACCGCAATGTCGGGCGCTATGTTAGCAGGCACCTCCTGTCACAACGGACGCGACCGGAGCAGTTGGCCGGTTGCCGCCCGCAATTGGCCGGTGTCTTTCGCCATCGAGCAGGGCAAGATTTTCGGCGAAGTAGCGGCGCACGGCGGCAGCATCCACGACACCTCCGCAGAGGCCGATATGACCGTCCGGACGCAGCAGGAAGAACGCCGAACGCGGCACATGCGCACGCGCCTGCTCGGCCTCGTTGCCAGCGGTGATCGGAATCGCATGAACCTCGAGCAGCCCGTCCATGTCCGGCAGCGGCGGCGCGGCCTGCCCGAAAACGAGCAAATTGCAACGCGTGTCGTCGAGCCTCTGGAACAGGTCCGCGACAGCGCCACCCGCCTCGAGCTGCAGCTTCATCCAGGGAAATCGATCGCCAGCCTGCGGCGCCTCTTTGGGCAGCGCATCGGCCATCACCGCGAGCGGGCCGCGACGATAGTGAATTCCGGTTTGCGAGACGGTGCGGAATGCGAGCTTCTGCACGCGCTTGCGGTTGATCGCGAAGGCCATGATGCGCGCGAGGACCTGCGTCCGAAGCAGCCCGGCCAGTGGATTGTCCGAAACGATGAGCCGGAACCCGCGATCGGTCGTGTCGAGCAATCGTTGCGCGACCGGCTGACGCTCCGCTGCGTACGAGTCGAGCAATGCAGCGTCCGCCTTGCCCTGGATCACCAGCGCGAGCTTCCACGCGAGGTTGTACGCATCCTGCAAACCTGTGTTCATGCCTTGCGCGCCAACTGGGCTGTGCACGTGTGCCGCATCGCCGAGCAGGAAGCAGCGGCGATCGCGGAAGCGAGCGGCCGCCCGATGATGAATGCGATACGTCGAGAACCAGGAGCACGCCTCGATCGACAGACCTGCGCCAGCCTCGCTGCGCAGCGAGGGCATCACAGCCGCGAAGTCCAAGTCCTGCCGCTCGCGTAAGGCGTCGACTTGCCGCCGACGTCAGTACGTCTGTGTCCACGAAGATTCCTCCTGGTTGGATGGCTGCATCGTAGAGACGACCGACCTATTTATCGGCTACTTATTCGCCGCGTGTGACCGAAGGGTCATTCCGGCGCAGTTTGCTACGGGGTAGTCTGCACAAACTTCGGGGGACCACGGATATGCGCACGATCATCGTCGCAACCTTCATCGCAACCTTGTGCAGCAGTCCGAGCCTCAGCGCTGCGGAAGATCCGACTGAGGGCGACGACCGCTGGACTTCGTATGTCGCACTCGGCGCACAGCTGCTGCCCGACTACGATGAAAACGGCCGCGGTTCCGGCCTGAACAAGCAGGAATTCTTCGCGCTGGTCACAGCCGACGGCCGATTCGGCGAAGACTGCACCGGATCGTCCATGTCGTCAGGATTCAAGACATGCGCGAACCCGCTGACTGGTCCGTGGCATACCGGTGTCGCGCTCACGCTGCTTGGGACACCGGTCCAGCGCGAGGACAAGCCCTCGATCTCGCCGACCGAGTTCAACGACGTGGCACGCACGGCGGTCATCTCGGGCTACTTCTTCTTGCCGATGGTCCAGTCCAACGACAGAGTCGACAACTTCGGTCCGCTGGTGCGCGCGTCGGCGATTTCGCGCGAGAACCTCGACACGAACATGGATTCGGTCACCTGGACCTACGGCTTGGGCGTGCAATACACCAGCGAGCTGTTCCGCAAGGATCCGAAACCCGAGAACAATCAGTTGAACGGCCCGCCGCGCGGCTTTCTGCGTCTTTACGCTGCACGCTACGAGGACTATGCGGGGTTCGGTAAAAGTACGCGCTTGATCACGGATGCCGCGTTCCGCGTTTCCGAAAAGATGGGTCTGTATTTCGGATTCCAGGGCAACTTCGGCAGCGGGCCGGACGAAATGGCCGTCGTCATCTCGTTCCTGCGCACGCCCGATCAGATCGCCAGCCTGTTCACGCTCGGCAAGTAACACCCGCGCAAAAGAAAAGCCCCGCGCAAGCGGGGCTTTTCGGGACATGCGCGGTCAGGCCGAGGCCTGACCCACAGGCATTACATGTCCATGCCGCCCATTCCGCCCATGCCGCCCGGGGCGCCATGTGCGTGATCGGCCTCTTCCTTCGGGGCCTCGGCGACCATGACTTCCGTCGTCAGCAGCAGGCCGGCGACCGAAGCTGCGTTCTGCAGCGCCAGGCGCGTGACCTTGGTCGGATCCAGGATGCCGAGCTCGAGCATGTCGCCGTAATCGCCGGTGGCGGCGTTATAGCCGAACGTGCCCTTGCCATCCTTCACCTTCGCAAGCACCACCGCGGCGTCTTCACCCGCGTTGGCGACGATCTGACGCAGCGGCTCTTCGATCGAGCGCACCAAGATTCTGATGCCGAAGTTCTGGTCCTCGTTCTTGCCCTGCAGCTTCTCGATGGCCTTCTGCGCGCGGATCAGCGCCACGCCGCCACCAGGAACCACGCCCTCTTCGACCGCCGCGCGCGTGGCGTGCAGCGCGTCTTCGACGCGGGCCTTCTTCTCCTTCATCTCGACCTCGGTCGCAGCACCGACCTTGATCACAGCGACGCCGCCGGAGCGCTTCGCAACGCGCTCCTGCAGCTTTTCCTTGTCGTAGTCGGAGGTGGCTTCGTCGATCTGCTTGCGGATCTGCTCGACGCGTGCCTTGATCTCGCTGCCCTTGCCCTTGCCGTCGATGACCGTGGTGTTCTCTTTCTCCACGATGATCTTCTTGGCTTCGCCGAGGTCGTTCAGCGTCGCCTTCTCGAGCGACAGGCCGACTTCGTCGGAGATCACCACGCCACCGGTCAGGACAGCGATGTCCTGCAGCATGGCCTTGCGACGGTCGCCGAAGCCCGGCGCCTTGACGGCCGCGACCTTGACGATGCCGCGGATCGTGTTGACGACCAGCGTCGCCAGCGCCTCACCCTCGACATCTTCGGCGACGACCAGCAGCGGCCGGCCGGCCTTCGCGATGCCCTCG
>DATNFA010000150.1:0-27275 GCA_035606615.1 Steroidobacteraceae bacterium | reverse complement strand
GACAAAGGCAAACCCACCGAAAGGTGGTGACGCAAAGTCTCCGGTCTAACGAGCGCAAGCTCCACGATAGCGGGACCGCCCGAATCACAACCCTCCGCATGGGTTGCCTTGTCCGAGCACGTGAACACTGGCCCAGGCAGTGCAGACGAGGTAGCCATGAACCGTACTGAGACGCCTGTCATCGCAGCCGCTCCGCGAATCGTCGCGGCGTGCGGCCCCCAACCTCGCCGCCGACTGTCTGTTCCAGCCTTAGCGGGCTGCTGATCAGATTTCTTTTCGGCGGCGTGCCCGTACTCGATTCGGGCACGCCGACGATTTACAGAACGGCTTTGTGCAGAGGTTGGTATGCGCACACTGAAAAAGTTCTGGGTCGCGATAGTCGCTGCGCTCGGCGTGCTCGCCAGCGCCAGCTCCGTCGCCGATGCCAGTTACCGCGAGCAGATGAAAGGGCTCGATGAGCAGGTGCAGGAGGTCAAGTCCGACGTCCTGAGCATCGCCGCCGAGCTCGCCCGGCTGGAGGAGCGGCTGCTCTATCCCTCGAACACGCACCTCGCCGTGTTCATCGCCCTCGCCGAGCGCGACACGCTGCGTCTGGATGCCGTGCAGATCCAGATCGACGGCCAGGCGGTCGCGCACAGCATCTACAGCTTCAAGGAGCTCGAAGCCCTGCAGAAGGGCGGCGTGCAGCGCATCTACACCGGCAACGTTCCGACCGGCGATCACCAGATCGAAGTCACGATCGCGGGCAAGCTCGATACCGGCAAGGAATACACGCGCACGGAGCACTTCGCCTTCACCAAGGGCATCGAGCCGAAGCTGCTCGGTGTGACGCTCGGGTCATCGCAGCTGCAGCTGGGAGACTGGTAACGAGCATGCCGCGCGCGGCTGTCATCGTCGGGTTCAGTTTGGCGAGCGTGCTCGCCGCGGGTGCTTGCGCTGGCAAGGACCTGCGCGACCTGTATTTCGGCGAAGCGGTCTACTACGCGAATCAGGGGCACTACTTCGAAGCGCTCGAACGCCTCGATGCGGAGCTGGCTCTGCACAAGGGCGTCGACGAGCCGCAGCGCGACTCGCTGCATTTCCACATCGGCGAGGCCGAGTTCTCCGTCGGCGACTTCGAGCTCTACTACCGCATGCACCAGCGCGCCGGCCGTGCAATCAAAGCGGTGCTAGAGGGTGCAGTGGACGATGCCGTGCGCAACGAAGCGGCGTATCGCCTCGCGCGCATTCACTTCCAGAAGGATCAGGCTGCCGATGCGCTGGTCGCGCTCGATCGCATCAACGGCAAGGTGCCGGTCGCGATTCGCGACGACGTCGAGTTCCTGCGCGCGAACGTCTACATGGCGCTCGGCCGCCCAGCGGACGCAGCCGCCGTGCTCAAGCGGCTGCAGGGCGCGCAGTCGCTCGCCGGATTCGCGGCCTACAACCTCGGCATCGCGATGCTGCAGGAAGGCCATGAGCAGGATGCGATCACGCAGCTCGATCGCGCCGGGCAACTGAGTCTGAGCGCCGCGGGCCCGCTCGCGATCCGCGACAAGTCGAACATGCTGCTCGGCAAGCTGATGCTGGAGTCCACCGACTTCCCGCGCGCGCAGCAGTACTTCGATCGCGTGCGCCTCGACGGGCCGTTCTCGAACCAGGCGCTGCTGAGTGCGGGCTGGGCAGACGTCTCGGCGCAGAACTTCGAACGCGCCGTCGTGCCGTGGAGCATTCTCGCCAAGCGCGAAGTGACTGACGCTGCTGTACAGGAAGCGCTGCTGGCATTGCCGTACGCGTACAGCAAGTTGAACGTGCACGGTCGCGCCGCGGTGCTGTATAGCGACGCGCTGAAATCGTTCGGCGAAGAGCTGAACAAGGTCGATGCATCCATCAAGAGCATCGCCGACGGCCGCTTCCTGAAGGCGCTGGTGCGCGAGGAAATTCAGCAGGACAAGGGCTGGGTCATCCGCCTGCGCACGTTGCCGGATTCGCCGGAAACCTTCTACCTGATGCAGCTGATGGCGTCGCACGATTTCCAGACGGCGCTGCAGAACTACCTGGATCTCGAAGAGCTGCGCAAGAAGATGTCCGGCTGGCAGAAGAACCTGGACGCGTTCGACGACATGATCCGCCTGCGCAAGCAGAACTACGATCCGCTGCTGCCCGGGATCGATGCGCAGTTCCGCGAGCTGGACGCGCAGATTCGCTTGCGCATGGAGCAGCGCAATCATCTGCAGAAGCGGCTCCAGCAGCTGCTCATCGAGCCGCGCCCGGATCTGCTTGCGGATGCGGATGAGCGCATCGTGATGGAGAGCATCCGCGCGATCGAGCAGCAGCTGAAAGGCGCAAAGGGTAAAGATGCGGAGCAGCTTCAGCAGCGCGTGCAGCGCCTGAAAGGCGTGCTGACGTGGACGCTCTATACGACCTACCCGGAGCGCCTGACCAAAGCGCACGAGCACTTGAACGCGCTGAATGCCGACGTCGCGGTGCTGACCAAGCAATACCAGGAGTTCGTGCGGGCGCGACAGGCCGCGGCGCACAGCTACTTGGGTTACAACGACACGATCAGTCGCTTGCGCACCCGGTCCGCTGAAGCGTTGGACACAGTCAACCAGTTGATGGCGAAGCAAGGTCATCTGATCGAGTCCGTCGCCATCGATGAGCTGAAGACCCGCCGTGCGCGGCTCGAGGTCTATCAGACGCAAGCTCGCTATGCGGTGGCGGACAGCTACGACCGCGCCGCGAAGACGCAGGCCGCTCCGACCGAACAGGCTGCGCCGGCCGGGGGCGGACACTGATGCGTTCCCACCGCGCAATGTTCGTCGCCGGCGCAGCTTTCCTCGCTGCGTGCTCCAGCGCTCCGCCGAAGGACACGCTGGCCACGCTGCACAAGGTCGCGCCGGATCTGCAGGACGTGAAGGTCGAAGGCAGCCTCGACACGGCGATGCAGAGTTATCAGCGCTTCCTCGAAGAGACGCCGGAAACGCAGCGCACGCCGGAGGCGATGCGCCGTCTCGCCGACCTGAAGATCGAAAAAGAATACGGGCTGAACGGCACGGGCGAGCTGCTCGAGTTGCCGGCCCCTCAGGCTGCCGACCTGCCGGCCGCGAGCTCCGTCGCTGCGACGACGAAGTCCGCGACCGGCATCGGCGTCGTGGCCGTCGGTTCCGAGCAGGAGCTCGAACGGCGCGCCAACGAGCAGCAACGCGTCGCGTCCGCGCAGGACATGCTGCAGGGGCAGGTCCCGGAAGGCATGGCGGACGATCTCGCGCGCGCAGGTCCCCTCGAAGCGATCAAGCTCTACGACCGCTTGTTGGAGAAGTATCCGTCGGCCGAGCACAACGATCAGGTGCTCTATCAGAAGGCGCGTGCCTACGACGAGCTCGGCCGCACGGTCGAGGCGATGAAGGTGATGGAGCAGCTCATCGCTGCCTATCCCCGCTCCAAGTATCTCGACGAGGTGCACTTCCGGCGCGCGGAGCACTTCTTCACGCGCAAGAAGTATCGCGATGCCGAGGGCTCGTACGAAGCGATCATCAAGATGGGCCCGGTGTCCGAGTACTACGAGCTCGCGCTCTACAAGCTCGGCTGGTCGTTCTACAAGCAGGAGATGTACGAAGAGGCGCTGCACGAGTACTTCGCGCTGCTCGACTACAAGGTGTCGATCGGCTACGACTTCGACGCGCCGCACGAGGAAGGCGACGAGCGCCGCATCTCCGACACCTTCGACATCATCAGCCTCGGTTTCTCGAATCTCGGCGGTCCGGAGGCCGTGCAGCAGTTCTTCGGCGCGAACGGCAAGCGCAGTTACGAGGACCGCGTCTATCGCAACCTCGGCGAGTACTACCTGACGAAGCTGCGGTATCACGACGCCGCCAAGTCCTATAACACCTTCATAGCGCAGTACCCGCTGCACAAGCGCGCGCCGCATTTCAGCATGCGCGTGATCGAGATCTACGAGACCGGCCGCTTCCCGCAGCTCGTGCTCGACTCGAAGAAGGCGTTCGCCAGCAACTACGGCTTGAGCGCCGAGTACTGGCGCCACTTCGACGTGCAGCAGTCGCCCGAGGTGCTGAGCTACCTGAAGAGCAACCTGCGTGACCTGGCGAATCACTACCACGCTCAGTACCAGGACAAGGAGCAGGCGGCGCAGAAGGCCGCGAACTTCGGCGAGGCCACACGCTGGTATGGGCAGTACATCTCTTCCTTCCGCACCGACGCGGACACGCCGGCGATCAACTATCAGTTGGCGGACCTGCAGCTCGAGAACAAGGACTACGCCGGCGCTGCGCGCGAGTACGAGCGCACGGCCTACGACTACACGAAGCACGATCGTGCCGCGGCCGCGGGCTATGCCGCTGTCTACGCGCATCGCGAGTACCTGAAGGTCGTCGACGAGCAGAGCAAGCTGACCGCGCGCCGCGATACGGTGACCAGCTCGCTGCGCTTTGCGGACGCGTTCCCCGATCACGAGCACGCCGCCACGATCCTGGGTGCGGCGGCCGACGACCTGTACGACCTGAAAGACTTCGCGCCCGCGCTCAGCGCCGGCCGCAAGTTGATCGAGCGTTATCCGGGCGCGGCAGCTCCGGTGCGTCGCTCGGCGTGGCTGGTGGTCGCTCACTCGTCGCTGGAGCTGGCGGACTACCCGAACGCCGAGCAGGCCTACGGCCAGGTCCTGGCGCTCACCTCGGCGGAAGACGAATCGCGCGCAGGTCTGGTCGAGAACCTCGCGGCCTCGATCTACAAGCAGGGCGAGCAGGCGAATGGGCAGGGCAACTATCGCGCGGCCGCCGACAACTTCCTGCGCATCAAGCAGGTCGCGCCGACGGCGAAGATGCGCGCGGCGGCGGAGTACGACGCGGGTGCTGCGCTGATCCGCCTGGAAGACTGGAAAAACGCAGCTGCCGTGCTCGACGCGTTCCGCACGACGTTCCCCAATCACGAATTGCAGCGCGAAGCGACCAAGCAGATCGCGATGGTCTATCGCAAGGCCGGCGAGCTGTCGCGCTCGGCCGATGAGTACGAGCGCGTCGCAGTCGAGTCGGAAAACCCCGAGATGCGTGCGGAAGCGCTGCTGCTCGCGGGTCAGCTGCACCAGGAAGCTGCCAGCCCCGACCGCGCCCTGGCGGTGTATCAACGCTATGTCGAACAGTTCCCGAAGCCGGTTGAAGCCGCGGTCGAGACGCACTTCAAGATCGCCGGGATCTACCAGAGCAAGAACGACACGACGAGCTATCACCGCACGCTGGAGCAGATCGTCAAAATCGATGCAGCGGCAGGCGGTGAGCGCACGGCGCGCACCCGCTTCCTGGCTGGCGGTTCGGCGCTGGTGCTGGCGGAGCAGGTCTACGCGAGCTTCGCCTCGCTGAAGCTGCTGCAGCCGTTCGAGCAGAGCCTCGAAGAGAAGCAGCGTCGCATGAACGCAGCGACGGCAGCATTCGGACACCTGGTCGATTATCAGGTCGGCGAGATCACAGCCGCAGCGACCTTCTACCTCGGCGAGATCTATCGCGACTTCAGCCGCTCGCTGCGCGAGTCCGAGCGCCCCACGAACCTCGCCGGCGCCAAGCTGCAGGAATACGAGGACGCGCTCGACGAAGAAGCGTTCCCGTTCGAGGAGAAGGCGATCAAGGTGCACGAGAAGAATCTCGAGCTGATGAGCGGCGATCATCTGTACAACAGCTGGATCGAGAAGAGCCTCGCGCGTCTCGCCGAGCTGATGCCTGGCCGCTACGCGAAGGCGGAGATCAGCTCCGGCTTCCTGGGATCGATCGACCGCTACGCTTATCGCTCGCCGGCAGCAGCTGCCGCCGCAGCCGCTGCTGCAGCCGCCGCAGCGATGAACACTCCCACCGCCGCACCGGGTGGAGGCGCCAATGCGACGCTGCGCTAATCAACTGCTGTTCGCGGTGACCGTGGCGCTCACGCTCGCCGCGTGTTCGAGCGCGCCGTCGCAGCCGCAGAAGCAGCCGGTGGCGAAGGCAGAGAAGGCTGCGAAGCCAGCCAAGGCTGCCAAGCCCGTGCCGGCGCTGCGTGTCGACATGCAGCAGGACGAGGGTGGGTTCTCGATCGTCGAGGACGTGCGTGTCGGCAATGACATCCACTCGGACTACGACGCCGCGATGCGCTTCTTCGAACAGAAGCAGTACGACCAGGGCATCGCGTCGCTGGTGAAAGTGACGCAGGCCGCACCGAACGTGACGGCCGCTCACATCGACCTCGGCATCGCGTACGCGCGCACCGGTGATCTCGACAAGGCAGAGGCCAGCTTGTCGCGCGCACTCGAGCTCAATCCGCGCCACCCGATCGCATACAACGAGCTGGGCATGGTCCAGCGCCGCAAGGGGCAGTTCACTGCCGCGCGCACCAGTTACGAAAAGGCGCTGGCGCTGTCGCCGGCTTTCCACTATGCCCGCCGCAATCTCGCGATTCTCTGCGATCTGTACCTGGCCGACCGCTCGTGCGCGCTCACGAACTACGAGGCGTACCTGCGCAGCGCGCCGGACGATCAGGACGTCGTGAAATGGCTGGCGGATCTGAACAACCGAGCTGGCAAATAGGAGCAGTCATGTTGCGCATCACGATCGTGTTGCTCGCAGTGCTCGCCGCCGGCTCGGCCAGCGCCGACGACCAGGCGAAGCAGCAGCCGCAGAAGCAGGCAGCTGCGAAAGCCGAGAAGCTGGCGGCGAACGATGCCAAAGCGAAGGGCGCGAAGGCCGCCGATGCGAAGACGCTCGCCGGCATTTCGATCCTGGGCAACCAGGAAGCGCCGAAGTCGCTGGTCATCGTGCCGTGGAAAGGCTCGGAGATCGGCGACATGCCGGGGCTCTCGCGCCTGCTGGACGATTCCGTGCAACCCGTCGACAAGGACGTGTTCATGCGCGAGCTGAGCTACTACGAAATTCGACAGAGTCATTAACGAGAGGCTGCAATCGTGGACATTTACATCACCTTCATGAGTTTCTTCGTCAAGGGCGGCATCTTCATGGCCCCCATTGCGTTGGTCGGCGCGCTCGCGCTGGCGATCGCAGTGGAGCGCTTCGTGACGCTCACACGGTTGGTCGTCGCCAACCGCCGCGTGTGGGATGACGTGGAGCCGGTGTTGTCGAACGCCGACTTCGACGCTGCCCGCGCCAAGACCAGCAAGGGCGAGACGATCGTGGCGCGCCTGCTCGGCGTCGGCCTCGCGCGGCTCGGCGCAGTGCGCCGGATCGACGACATCGAGAAGGCCATGCGCGCCAATCTCATGGAAGTCATCCCGCACCTGGAGAAGCGCACGCACTACCTCGCGACGTTCGCGAACCTGGCGACGCTGCTCGGCCTGCTCGGCACGGTCAACGGCCTGATCCACGCATTCACGGCCGTGGCCACCGCGAATCCGGCCGAGAAAGCCAATCTGCTCGCGGCCAGCATCTCCGAGGCCATGAACTGTACGGCCTTCGGCCTGATGGTCGCGGTGCCGGTGCTGTTCGTGCACTCGTTCCTGCAGTCGAAGACCTCGCAGCTGATCGCCAGCCTGGAGACGGGCGCAGTGAAGTTCCTGACCATCGTTGCGGATCGTCAGTCGGCCAAGGCGCAGGCGCGTCTGGACGCCGCACAGGGCGCAACGCACGGCGGGTCTTCCTCTTCGAGCGGCTCCGATCCGCTGCCGGCGCACGCCTGAGGATTCGCCATGTCCGCCAACGCACGCTACTTCACGACGGGCGGGTCGCTCCTGCAAGGGGGCTTCACCAACCGCGTGCGCAAGCCGGCCGAAGTGATGCTGGTGCCGATGATCGACATCTTCGTGGTGCTGGTCACGTTCCTGCTCATGACGGCCGTGTTCTCGCGCATCACGATTCTGCAGCTAGATCTGCCGAGCGCGAACGACGCTGGCGCGGCCGCGCCGCCCGAGTTCCGCCTGGAAGTGATCGTGCGCGAGAGCGGCTTCGAGCTGACCAACGGCGAATCGCTGATCGCGGCGCTGCCGAAGGTCGACGGCGAGTACGACTGGGCGACCCTCACTCAGCTCGCGCAGCAGCTGAAGAGCGAGAACCCGGACGTGGATGACGCGTCCGTGCTGCTGGAGCGCACGGTCAAGTACGACTACCTGATCCAGGTGATGGACGCGATCCGCAGCGTCGAGCTTCCGGTCGACGGGGGGTCTGCAGCCGACCCCGCCGTTGCGACGAAGCGCACGGAGCTGTTCACGAACATCGCCGTCGGAGAAGCGCCATGAGCTTGTTCAACCGTCCGGCCCGGCCCCAACAGGACGCGGAGCTGAATCTCATCCCGCTGATCGACGTGATGTCGGTGCTGGTGGCGTTCCTGCTCATCTACACGGCCGACGTGGCGACAGTGCAGAACACCAAGGACGTCGAAATCCCGCAGTCGACCGCGGAGACGCAGGCTCAGCAGTCGGTCGTGGTGATGATCACCAAGGATCACGTGTTCGTGCAGGGCGAGCTGGTGGCGGATGTCGCCGACGTCAACGCGTCGAGCGAGCCGCTGGTCGAGCCGCTGCGTGCCGTGCTGGACCGTCCGATGTTGCTGGGCAATGGCGGCGAGGCGGGCAAGGCGACCCGTGAAGTCACGGTGATCGCCGACAAGTCGTTGCCGTTCGAGCTGGTCCGCAAGGTCATGGCGACCTGCACGGCCACCACGTACGGCAAGATCTCGCTCGCGGTGCTGCAGAAATAGGTGTAGCCATCGATGAACGCAGCAGTCCACATCTTAGATGACCTGAACTTCACGGATCCGGTAACGGAGCCGGAGCAGGAATTGCAGCGGCAGCTCGCCAATGAGCTGGCGCGCGCACGCACGAAGCGGGCCTCCATCGAGCACGAGCTGCGCGAAGTGGAGGGCGAGCTTCAGGATCTCGCCCCGCAACGCGAGCGGCATCAGCTCGTCGTCGAGGCCTGCGCTGCGCTGGAGAAGCTCGCAGCCGTCGGCGGCGACACGCTGTTCTGGGGCGCTGAAACGTCCTCGGAGCGCGCAACTGAGCACGTGCAGGCCGCGCGTGCCCGCGTCGCGCAACTGGGCGAGTGGTTCGCCCACATGGAAGGCCGCCAGGCCGCGCTGCGCGATCAGATCAAGCAGCACACCGACACTATCGACGCGATCGAGCGTGCGCTGTTCGAAGTGCAGTACGAGGAAGAACAGCTTAGCTACGAGTGGGAGATCGAGCGCGAGATCGATGAGAAGCCGCGCAAGGCGCTGCTGTCCTGGGCGTACAACGGCGAGGACGACAAGCGCTTCCGTAAGTCTGCCTGGCTCGCATTGCTGGTCACGCTGCTGCTGAGCGCGATCGTTGCGCAGATCACGCTGCCGCCGCTGGTGGTCAATGGGCAGGAAGTGCCGCAGCGTGTCGTGCGCCTGCTGGAAGAGAAGAAGATACCGCCGCCCGCGCCGGTGGAAATGCCGAAGCCGAAAGTGCGCGTGGAGAAGAAGCCGGTCGAGCAGCCCGTGCAGGTCGCGAAGGCTGAGCCCAAGGTTGAGCAGTTGGCGCCGAAGGAGCCCGAGGTCAAGGACCAGGGCATCCTGGCGTTCCGCGAGAGGCTTGCAGCCGCCAACGACGATCAAGTCGTCGGCCGCCTGGGGTCGAAGGCGAGCATCGACAACTCCGACTACGCGGGTCGCGCGCAGCGCTCGATGTTGACGACGAATGCACCGGGATCGAGCGGCGGCATCAACCTCGCGTCGCTCAGTCGCGGCGTGGGCCGAGGCAACGGTAATGGCGGCGGCATGGCCGGCGTGGCCGTGACGCGCGCGAGCAGCGCGATCGCTTCAGTCGGCAAGCCTGGTGGCGACCGGCCGGTGGCCGGCGACGTCGGCGTAGCGGGCCGCACCGACGAAGAAATCCAGATCGTGTTCGACCGCTACAAGTCGGCGCTCTACCGGCTCTACAACAAGGAGCTGCGTCGCGATCCGACGCTGAAAGGCCAGGTGATCCTCAAGCTCACGATCGAGCCGGACGGCACGGTCTCGTTGTGCGAGCTGAAATCGTCGGACATGAACGCACCGGAGCTGACGGCACAAGTCGTCGACCGCGTGAAGGGCTTCGACTTCGGCGCCAAGCCGGTGCCGGCGATCACGATCCTGTATCCGATCGACTTCCTGCCGGCGGCGTGACGCGCGCCGGTAGCCAGACAACGTGAGGAGCATTTCGCGATTTTGCTAACGGCAAAACCACCGAAAGGTGGCGACGCAAAGTTTCCGGTCTACGGGGCGCAGGCCCTACGACAGCGGGACCGCCAGAATCATGAAAGCACAGCAAGCACATCGCAAGAGTCTCGGTAGCGCGCTCGCCTCGCTGGCGCTGAGCGCTGTCGTGTCTGTGCTGTTCGCTCTGGTTCCGGCCGCGAGCGCATCGGCGGCTACGATCACGTACGTGTCCCTGACCGGAGCCTGGCGTGACGCCACGGACAACCTCCCCGGAAGTCAGCCGGGCGACCCGGTCATCACGAACGGCAATCCGACCTCGATCATCCGGTGGGGCACCGTGACGAGTACGCCGCAAAGCGGCTACGACTTCACGGCAGCGTCCCCGCTGCCGCCTCCCTTCGACTTGCCCGGGGTCGTCCCGTTCTTCTCGCTTGGCTCGTTCGTGCATCGGAACTTCGCGGTCGACGATCCTTCGCTGACTTCGGTGCAGCTCGACGTGTCCCTCGTGATCAGTGTCGATGGCGTGCCACGCCCGCCATTGACGTTCACGTACACGTTCAATCATGTAGAGACCCCGAACGAGCTGGATCCTTGTCCCTTCGATCCGGTCCCGCCCCCGGACGGCTGCTCGGACCGCGTGTCGATCGTTGCGTCGCCCACGCCCACGACGTTCAACGTCGATGGAGTGGACTACACGTTGGCGCTGAGCTTTCTCGACCCCAACGGCAATCCCGTCTCCCAGTTCATTACGAGCGAAGGCGGCGTCACCAACACCACAGGCCTGGTCGGGCAATTCACCCCGCCGCCCGGCACGCCGGTGATCATTGTCGACAAGTCGGGCCCGGCGAAGCTGAAGCCTGCAGAGTTCGGCACCTTCGGCATCGACCTGCACAACACGGGAAATATCGACGCGCACAACGTTACGCTCGTCGATCGTCTGCCCGATACGCCGACAGGCGGCATGTGCACCACGCCGCCGCAAATCTTGAGCGCGCGCGTTTTTGCAGCAGACGGCGTGACGCCGGTGCCGGGCAAAGGTCCGCTGGTCCAGGGAACGGACTACTCGGCCGTGTACAACGGCGCCGCGTGCGAGCTGACGTTCAACACGCTGAGCGCTGCTTCAGTGATCGGCGTCGACGAACGTCTGGTGATCTCATACCGCGCGCAAGTCGACGCGGATGCTCAGAACGGCACCGTGCTGACGAATGTGGCCGGCGCGACCCGGTGGCTCAATCCGGGCAACGTCATCTTCACGCGCGTAATGACCGACGGCACCCCAACCGTCATGGACCACGAGGATGCATACAGCGTCACGGTGGATCAGCCGCAGCTCAAGTTCGACAAGACGGTTACGGACGTCACGAGCGGTCAGAACCCGGCCACGCACGCCACGCCAGGCGACACGCTGCGTTACCGGATCCGCATCGAGAATCTGGCCACCGATCCGTTGCCGAACTTCTCGCTGCGCGATGAGCTCGGCCGCCTCAACACCTCGGCAGTCTATGTGCCGGGCACGCTGAATGTCGTGACGCTGCCGGCAGGCGCTGATGCGAGCAACACGAATCCGTCCGGCGGCGTGAACAATAGCGGCGTGGTCGACATCCGCAACCTGAGCCTCGGCGGCCAGGGCACGTTCGTCGTCATCGAGTACGACGTGCGGCTCGCGCCAGCGCTGCCTAACCAGAGTTACGTGCAGAACCAGGCGCAGGCGTACGTTGGTGGCATCGAGGTCGGTCGCAGCGATGACCCGAACATCGGCGCGACTCCGCCGGATCCGCTCGTGCTCGGTGACGAAGATCCGACGCGCGTGCAGATCACGTCGGCGCCGAAATTCCGCGTGCTGAAGACCTCGACGTATCTCGGTGCGAGCACGACGGTGCTGCGCGCCGGCGACCGGATGCGTTACACGATCACGGTCAAGAACATCGGCACCGACAACGCCACCGGCGTCGTGATTCGCGACCAGATCCCGACCAACACGACCTACGTCGCGAACAGCACGACGCTGAACGGCACGCAGCAGAACGACAACGCTCAGGGCATCTCGCCGCTGGTCGACACCATTGCGATCTACGCGCCGGAGAACGCGACGGCGGGCGTGATGCGCGCGGACGCGACCAGCACGACGAGCAACGTCGCGACGATCACGTTCGACGTGACCGTCTATCCGGATCTGGCCGATGGCACGATCATCTCGAACCAGGCGTTCGTGAGCGCGGTCGACTTCGGCATCGTCGACTACCCGTCCGACGATCCGCGCACGCCGATCGTGAACGACCCGACGCGCGACGTGGTCGGCAACGTGCCGCTGCTGTTCGCCACCAAGCAGGCGGAGCTGGTTGTCGACAACGGCTCGCCGGGCATCGTCGATCCGGGCGACACGCTGCGCTACACGATCACGATGTACAACAACGGCACGATTCCTGCGACCAACGTGGTGCTGGCCGACAACGTTCCGCCGAACACCACGTACGTTGCAGATACGACGACGCTGAACGGCCTGCCGTACGGCCAGCCCGACAACGGCTCCTCGCCGCTCGCGGCCGGTATATATGTGAGCTCCAGCGACCGGACGCCGCCGTTGCCGACAGCGGGCGAGGGCACGCTGTCGCCGAACTCGAGCGCGGTCGTCCAGTTCAATCTGCGCGTGAACGCCGGCGTGCCGTCCGGCACGCTCATCCGTAACCAGGCGGCCGTGCACACGACCGAAGTCCCGAACCTGCTGACGGACGGCGACGGCAATCCGTCGACGGGACCGGAGCCGACGGTCGTGGTCGTCGGCAACGGTCAGCAGCTGTCGATCGTCAAGGAAGTGTCCGTGGTCGGCGGCGGTGCGGCTTCGCAGGGCAAGACGCTCGAGTATGTGGTGCGCGTCACGAACATCTCGCAGGTGCCGGCCCTCTATGTCGTGATCACGGACGACCTCAACATGCCGGTGCCCGGCTATCTCGCGCTGGTGGCCAACTCGGTGACGCTCAATGCTCAGACGACGGGTATCAGCGTCGCGAATCAGGTCATCACCGCGGACTACTCGACGACCTATGGCCCGCTGCAGCCGCAACAGACGGCGACACTGCGCTTCCGCGCGGTCATCAACCCGGATCTGCTCGACGGCACCAAGGTCACCAACATCGGCACGGTGAAGTGGAACAACCCGCCGCAGACGGCAAGTGCCAGCGTCACTATCGACGTCGGCGCCATCCCCGGCCAGGGCATCCTGAACGGCAAGGCGTGGCACGACGCGAACTTCAGTCGCACGCAGGAAGCGAACGAGCATGTGCTCGAAGGCTGGACTGTCCAGCTGTATCGCAACAACCAGCTGTTCCGCAGCACGACGACCGATGTGAACGGCGTGTATCGCATCAGCGGCATCCCGCCGAACTACATCACCGGCGAGCCATACGAGCTGCGCTTCAGCGCGCCGGACGCAACGTCGAATAGCGCGAAGCTGGGTCTGGCGTACTCGGCCACCTTTACCAACGGGCTGCAGAAGATCAGCGACATCATCGTGCAGTTCGCCGCGAACCTGCAGGATCTGAACCTGCCGATCTCGCCGAACGGCGTTGTCTACAACTCCGTGTCGCGCGCTCCGACGCCCGGCGTAACGTTGCGGATGTTGACTGCCGGCAGCCGCACGACACTGCCGGCGGCGTGCTTCGACGACCCGGCGCAGCAGAATCAAGTCACGCGCGCTGACGGCTATTACCGCTTCGACCTGAATTTCACGGACCCGGCGTGCCCGAGCGGCGGGGATTTTCTGATCGACGTGAGCCCGCCGCCGACCGGCTACATCGGCACGTACTCACAGATCATCCCGCCGACCTCGGGCCCGTCGACTTCTGCGTTCTCGGTCCCCACGTGCCCCGGTGGCGTGGACGATGCTCTCTCGGCAACGTCGGATTACTGCGAGGTCCAGACCTCCGAGTTCGCGCCGACTCTGGCGGCACGCGCACGCAGCGCGGGCACGCGGTATTACGCGAACTTGAAGCTCGACAACAACCTGATCCCGGGCTCGAGCCAGATCTACAACAATCACATCCCGGTGGATCCGGACCTGCAGGGCGCGATCCAGATCTCGAAGACGACGCCGCTGTTGAACGTCGTGCGCGGTCAGCTCGTGCCGTACGTCATTACCTATAAGAATGTGACCGAGGTGCCGCTGTTCGACGTGAGCATCGTCGACCGCATCCCGGCGGGCTTCCGCTACGTCGAAGGCTCGGCGCTCCTCGATCGTCAGCCGGTCGAGCCGGCCGTGGCCGGTCGCGAGCTGATCTGGAGCGACCTGGCAGTGGATCGCCAGGAACAGCATGAGCTGCTCGTGATACTCGCTGTCGGCGCCGGCGTCAGCGAAGGCGAGTTCGTGAACCGCGTGCAAGCGGTCCACATGCTGACCGCCAACGCGCTCTCGAACGAAGCGTCTGCAACCGTCCGCGTCGTGCCGGATCCGACCTTCGACTGCACCGACGTCACCGGCAAGGTGTTCGACGACGCCAACCGCAACGGTCTCCAGGACCCGGGCGAGACCGGTCTGCCTGGCGTGCGCGTCGTGAGCGCGCGCGGCCTCGCGGCGACGACTGACGCCTACGGCCGATACCACATCACGTGCGCAATCGTTCCGCGCGAAGGCCGCGGCAGCAACTTCGTGCTGAAGCTCGACGATCGCACGCTGCCGAGCGGCTTCCGCTCATCGACCAACCAGACGAAGGTCGAGCGCGCGACGCGTGGTAAGTCGCTGAAGTTCAACTTCGGTGCTTCGCTCCACCGCGTGATCGGCCTGGATCTCGCCGACGCCGTGTTCGAGCCGGGCACGACCGAGATGCGCGCGCAGTGGCGGCCGCGGCTCGACATGCTGATGAAGGAGTTGCAGAAGGCGCCGGCAATACTGCGCCTGTCCTATCTCGCGGACGTCGAGAACGAGCAGTTGGTCCAGCGTCGCCTGGAGGCAATCAAGAGTGAGATCGCGAGCCGGTGGCAGTCGCAGAACGCGAATGCGGCCTACCAGCTGACGATCGAGCCAGAAGTGTTCTGGCGTCTCGGCGCGCCGCCGCAGCAAGCCCGGGAAGAGAGCAGGTGAGCGCTATGTTCAAGCACCGCTATCTCTGGCTGTTGATTGCCGCCCCGCTCGCACTGGCGGCGCAGGCGCAGGACGTGGTCGAGTCGCCGCGCGGCGAGACGGTCGAGCGCAATCTGCCGACTGACGAGCCGCTGCGTCCGTGGGCCCACGATCCGAAGCTGCTGCAGAAGGAATCGGGTGATCGCGTCGAGATGCGACCGGTGGTTGCGGAACGCATGGCGACGGTGAAGCTCACGGACGTCGTGCCGCCGATTCGCTTCGATTCGGGGGTCGCGAACATCTCGCAGGCCTACATCGAATCGTTGCGCAAGACCCTCGAAGACCTGCGCGATCGGCGCAACGTGCGCCTGCATCTCGTTGGCCACGCCGACGATCAGCCGCTGTCCGACGCGCTCGCGCGCGTTTACGGCGACAACGAAGGTCTGTCGCGGGAGCGGGCGGGCGAAGTTGCGGAGTTCCTGCAAAATCGCCTGGCGCTGCCGGCCGAAGCGATTTCGTACGAGTGGGCCGGCTCGACCCGGCCGGTCGCGACCAACACGACGCCGGACGGGCGCGCGCTGAACCGGCGCGTCGAGGTGCAGGTCTGGTACGACGAGGCGCAGGCCGCGCTCTCGGACCAAGAGGTGCTGGTCAAGGACGACTTCAAGCGGGTCAAAGTCTGCCGCATGGAGACGGTTTGCAAGATGCGCTTCAAGGAAGGCATGGCGCATCGCACGCGCATCCGCAATCTGGTCCAGCCGCTGCACTACGACGACTCACCGGAGGTTTCGGAGGCGTTCGTCACTCATATCAAGGAGGCGCTGGAGAACCTGCAGGACAAGCAGCACGTCACGGTCAAGTTGATCGGCTTCACGGACAACGTTCCGCTCACCGACCGCAACGCGCGCATCTACGGCAATCATCTCGCGTTGTCCAAGGCTCGCGCGCACCGAGTCGCGCTGGCGTTGCAGGAAGCGCTCGATCTGCCGAACGAAGAGATCATCAGTGATGGACGCGGCTCGAGCACGCCGGTTGCGACCAACGACACTGCACAAGGCCGCGCCGCGAACCGTCGCGTCGAAGTCGAGTTCTGGCATGACGATCAGTTGACGGAGCTGCCGGACGAGCCGCGCTTGTGCCCGGGCGCGCCTGGCAGCGAAATCGTCACGCGTGTCTACGATCCGCCCTGGGGACCCATCGCGCCGCTGCAGCTCGAAGAAGGCGGCCGCGCAGTGATTCCGGCTGACTACTCGCAGCAGCTGCGTCGTGCGATGACAGACATCGCCGACAGGACCAACGTGCGCCTGCGCTTCATCGGCTACACGAAGAACGAGCGCCTGGATCGCCGCACGGCGATCGTCTACGGCGATGACATCGGCCTGGCCGCGGCGCGTGCGCGTCGTGCCATGGATACGATCGTTCAAGAGATGAGCCTGAAGACGGAGCAGGCGGAGCACGAAGGCCGCGGCTACGTGCAGTCGAACGACGTCGTCAACGAGGGCTTCACGCAGGAAGGCACGTCGCACATCGTGGTGCAGGTCGTCTACGACGAGCCGGCGATCCTCGATGACTACGAAGGCGTCGACATCGAGACGCTGACGCGCGAGCTGAGCCCGAAGAATCCGTTCGCGCTGAACCTGATGCGCATCACGGTCGACGGCGAGCCGATCGACGATCCGGGCCGCAGCTCGGCGGATATTCAGCGCTGCACCGACGTTGCGCTCGACAAAGCGGACATTCTGTTCCAGTTCGACAACCTGCAGTCGAGCCCGCGTCTCGCCGTGACGGCGTGGCCGACGACTGTGGCGCTGACGGAATTGAGAAGTGACATAGGCGACACAGGCGACACAAGTGACATAGGTGCGGAAGAGCAGGGTGTGCAGCAGATGCTGCCGGCGGACTTGGGCGGTCCGGAGGCGCAAGTGGCCGCAGAACCGGAAGAGCTCATGGAGGTCATTCCGGTGAGCCAGGCTCTCAAGGTGGTCGAGACGCCGTCGGCCGAGCAGCTGCAGACCGAGCTGGGCAACGTGCCGGAGCTGAGTGCGCCGCGATTGTTCGGCACGCCCGTTCGCTTCCGCATGTACGCGAACTATTCCGCGTTCATCGATCGCTCGGAGGTGCGCATCTTCCACGCCGGCGAGTCGACGCAGGTCGCGCCGATGAAGGTGCTGCCGGTGGACCCTGCGGGATTTGCGGAGTGGGAGCCGACGGCTGAGCAGACCACCGCGCCGATGCGCGAGCTGCAGTACGTGCTGCGTGCGTATGACAAGCACGGTAACTTCGACGAAACGACTCCTCAGCCGCTGTGGCTGGTGCTCAACGATGGCACCCGGACCGACGTCCCGCCGCAGGCTACGCCCACGCAGTCGAAAGAGCTGCTGGCGAGCTATGGCACGAGCTCGCTGACGTCGCACAACATTCAACTTGGCAGCGGCACGATCAAGGTCCGCGGCGGCAGCATTCCTGCGCACCACAGCGTGTATGTCGCAGGCAAGCCGGTGCCGGTCGATCCGGCCGGTAACTTCCTCGCCGAGGAAATCCTGCCCGCCGGCATCCACACCGTCGAAGTCGCGGTGCTCGACGACGAAGGCAACGGCGCGATGTTCCTGCGCGACCTCGAGTTCAAGAAGAACGACTGGTTCTACGTCGGCATGGCCGACGTGACTGCATCCGACACGCACACGCGCGGCCCGGCCGAGCTCCTGCAGGGCGAGAATGCGCCCGTCGACTACGACTCGTCGCTCGACGGCCAGCTTGCGTTCTACGTCAACGGCAAGTTCAGCGAGCACTGGCACCTGAGCGCGAGCGCCGACACGCGCGAAGGTCCGGTCAAAGAGCTGTTCAGCAACTTCCTCGACAAGTCGCCCGAGTCGCTGTTCCGGCGCATCGACCCGGATTATCACTATCCGACGTTCGGCGACGACTCGGTCGTCGAAGAGATGGGTCCGACGCTCGGCAAGATGTACGTGAAGGTGTCGCGCGACGAGAGCTCGGCGATGTGGGGCAACTTCAAGATCAACTATGCCGAGAACGAGCTGGCGCACGTCGACCGCGGACTGTACGGCGGCAACCTGCACTATCAGACCGAAGGCACGACGAGCTTCGGCGAACAGCGCTTGAGCGTCGACGGCTTCGCGGCCGAGCCGGGCACCCTGGCGAGCCGCGAAGAATTCCGCGGCACCGGCGGGTCGCTGTACTTCCTGCGCAACCAGGACATCCTGGTCGGGTCCGAGCGCGTGCGCGTCGAGTTGCGCGACAAGGATTCAGGTCTGGTCAGCGGTGTGGTCAACCTGCGTCCGGTGCTCGATTACGATATCGATTACCTGCAAGGCCGCGTCGTCCTCGCCGAGCCGCTGAACTCGACCGTCGACGATCGGCTGCTCGTGCGCAGTGGTGCGCTGAGTGGAGATGCCGCGTACCTCGTGGTCCGCTATGAGTACACGCCGGGATTCACCGAGATCAACACGCTGGCGACCGGCGGCCAGGCGCACATGTGGATCAACGACTACGTCAAGGTCGGTCTCACCACCAACGGTAACGAGGAAGGCGAGACCGAGAGCAGCCTCAACGGCGCCGACGTCACGCTGCGCATGAGCGCGGATTCGTGGCTGAAAGTGCAGGGCGGCCGCAGCGAAGGCCTGGTCTCGAGCGCGATGTACTCCGACGACGGCGGCTTCGGCTTCGTCAATCCGGATACGGTGGGCTTCACTTCCGCGGACGCCGATGCGTATCGCGCCGATCTGAGTGTCGCGTTCGGCGATGTGATCCCCGGTATCCCGGGCCGCCTCACTGTGTACCAGCAGGCGCTGGGCGCCGGCTACTCCGCGCCGGGCATGAGCACGCTGACCGACAGCGATAACGTGGGCGGCACATTCCGCGCGCAGTTCTTCGAGCGATTCGACATTCGCGCCAAGGCAGACAAGAAGGAGCAGGACCAGGGTCTCTTTTCGGATACGCAAGAGCTGAACCTGGGTTACCAGATCACCGATCGCTGGAATATCAGCGCCGGCGCTCGCAAGGACGAACGCGAGTACACGGGGCCGCTCGTTCCGCTCAATCGCGAGCAGGGTGAGCGCACCGACGGCGTGATGCAGGTCGGCTACGACTCCGGTGCTTCGTGGCGCACATACGTCTTCGGTCAGAACACGCTCTCGAAGAGCGAGGAGCGGCCGAACAACGATCGCTACGGCGTCGGCGGCTCTTACCGGATGACCGAGCGCTTCCGCATCGATGCGGAGGCGTCCGATGGCGATCTCGGCCCGGGCGGCCGGCTCGGCACGAACTACCTGTTCTCCGAGCGCACGACGCTGTACCTGAACTACGCGTTGGAGAACGAGCGCACCGACAATGGCCTGCGCGGCGGCCGTCGCGGCAACCTGATCTCAGGCATGAAGCGGCGCCTGTCGGATTCGAGCAGCATGTTCCTCGAAGAGCGCTATCAGGAAACCGATACGATGTCCGGCATCACGCACGCGACCGGCATGACGCTCGCGCCGAACGAGAGCTGGAACTTCGGCGCGAACACCGACATCGGTACGCTCACCGACGAGCTCACCGGCGCGAAGATCGATCGCGAGGCCGGCGGCATCCGCATGGGCTACGGCTTCCAGGCCGTGCAGCTGTCGAGCGCCGTCGAGTATCGAAACGACAAGACCGAGCAGCTGGATGCGGCGATGTCCGAGCGCAAGACCTGGCTGTTCCGCAACAGCTTCAAGTTCCAGCTGAATCCGGACTGGCGCGTGGTCGGCAAGTACAACCACGCCAAGAGCGAAAGCTCGCTAGGTCAGTTCTACGACGGCGGTTACACGGAAGCAGTGCTCGGTTATGGCTTTCGCCCGGTGTCGAATGACCGCCTGAACGCGCTAGCGAAGTACACGTACTTCTACAACGTGCCGACGACAGAGCAGGTGACGCCGACGAACTCGGCGGCGCAGTTCGTCCAGAAGAGCCACGTCGCAGCGCTGGATCTGACCTACGATCTCACGGACAACTTGTCGATCGGCGGCAAGTACGCCTATCGCCTCGGCCAGTTGAGCCTGGACCGCGAGCACCCGCAGTTCTTCGACAACCGCGCGTCGCTGTACATCGTGCGCACGGATCTGAAGTTCGGCGGCTGGGAAGGGCTGGTCGAAGGACGCATGCTCGACATGACTGATCTGAACGAACAACGCGCCGGCGCGCTCGTGGCCGTGTATCGCTACGTCGGCAAGCACTTCAAGGTCGGCGGCGGCTACAACTTCACCGATTTCTCGGAAGATCTCACGGACCTGAGCTTCCGCAGCGAAGGCGTGTTCATCAACATGATCGGGTCGATGTGAGATAAGGCGCCCGGACGCGCCGGCGATGGCGTTCCTCATTCTCTTTGCAATGGCTGCCGCCACATCGTTCGGCCTGCACTGGCTGAAAGGCTTGTGGCCGCTTTCGGTTTTCATACCGACCGTCGGTTTCGTCGGCTGCATTCTCTTCGACGCTTATGTGCTGCCGTATCGGGGCGGCGGCGCATCGATGTGGCCGATCGCTGTGCTGCTCGGCTCGCCCGTGGTGCTGATTGGCGGACTGTGCGGAGCTGCGGCGGCGGACTTTGCGAAGCCGTCGTAACGAAGAATTAAGCGACTCGCCCGATAGCTCCGCGTCATTGGCCTCTTGTTTGGGTGTTCCAGGGCTGCGCACACCCGGCCATGGCCGTAAACTACAGGCACGGAAACGATGCCTAACAGTCGTCGGGAGTAGCGACAGTCATGCTCGATTTCATACTGGAGGCAGCTGAGCTATTGCTGTCCTGGCGGCTGTACGTTGGTCTTGCCGTTACCGCGGGTATTTGTTGGATGATCGTTTCGATCGTGCCAGGCCAGGGTTTGCGGCTTGCCATCTGCATACCTATTGGCATCGCCGGTCTGATAGCGAGCTGGCGCTGGCAAGTTCGTGCGGACTTTGCGCCTGCACGTGGCGTGAAGTAGTCAAAGACATGCCCATCGGCGGTCTGCCAGATCCCAACAAGCATCGAGTATGCATGCGTTGCACGAAATGGTTCGAGCCCGATGAAGGCTCAGCAGCGGTGCGGCAGAGCTTTGGCCTGAGCGGGAGCATTGCAGACGGAATTCGTAACGCAGCCGGCGACGCAGATCTGCGATTCATCTGCCATCGTTGTGCATCCGTAAGACGCAAGCGAAAACTTGCGATCTACGGTGTTCTCGCCTTGGCTCTCCTGTGGGCGGTCGTCAAGGAGGCGGGATGGCTGTGAATGCCACCTCCGTTCTCTACTTGCTTGCCGCCGCCATGTTCGGCCTGGGCACGTTTCTGATCCTTCGCCACCGGATGCTCGTCCGCTCTTCGCTGCGCGTCCGTGGACGAACCTTGCAGCCCCGCGTTGAGGAGTTCGAGGGCGGTGTGTACACCACAAGGGCTGAGTACGAAGTCGCAGGCCATCGCTACGCGATCGAGGGGCGCGCGGTATCGAATTGCAGCTGGTGTCATCGCCCCGGCCGGGACGTGTGGGTGTACTTCAAGCCCGATCTGCCCGCCGAGGGCAAGCTGGTCGGCTGGTGGGAGGGCTGGCTGTTCCTGGTCCCGATCGTGCTGGCAATCTACATCGTCTGTGTCGTGTTCTGGGCACAGGCATGAATTCATAACGGGCGGCTGCAAACGAATGCACATTCGAGAGTCAACGGATGAGGATGCCGCCGCCGTAGCGGTGTTGATCACGCAGCTCGGCTACCCAACGACAGCAGAAGAGATGAGGAGTCGCTTGCGACGCATTGCTGCGGACGCTCAATACGTCAGCTTGGTGGCCCTCGAGCACACGGAGGTCGTTGGATTTCTGGGCATGGCTTTCGGCCTGCACTACGAGTACGACGGCAGCTACGCGCGCATCGTCGCTCTGTCGGTCGCTCCGCAGATGCAAGGAAAAGGTATCGGCACCGAGCTCGTTGCGGCTGCGGAGAACATCGCGAGGTCGCGCGGAGCCTCGATGTGTATCGTCAATTCAGGAACTCACCGCACCGAGACTCACAAGTTCTATGAGAAGCGGGGCTTTTCCTGGCGCAGCAAGGGGTTCTACAAACCGCTTGCAGGATAGCGTGGGGCTCGCCGTGCTGTACCATCTCATTACCACGGACTTTGCGTGAGAGGAGACTGCGATGGCCAAGGTCACCGGAATCGGCGGCGTCTTCTTCAAGAGCACGCATGACAACGCTGCGCTGACCGCCTGGTATCGCCAGCACCTGGGCATGCCGCTGGAGGCTTGGGGCGGCGCCATCCTCAAATGGCCGGAAGATCGCGCCGAGGATGGCGGCCTCACCGTGTGGCATGTCGCGGAGAAGGACAGTCAGTGGTTCAGCCCGAGCCGGGGCTCCTTCATGATCAATTACCGCGTCGACAATCTCGTCGAGTTGCTGGCGCAGCTGCGCGCGAGCGGTATTGAAGCGCTCCAGGGACCCGAGTCGCACGAGAACGGCAAGTTCGCGTGGATCCTGGATCCGGATGGGAACAAAGTCGAGCTGTGGGAACCGAAGATCTGGGACGAGAAGAACAAGGGCGCTTGAGAGGATCGCCATGACGCACACGGGTAGTTGCCACTGCGGGCAAATCAAGTTCGAGGTCGAAGGCACGTTCGACACGGCGATGGAGTGCAACTGTTCGCACTGCAGCCGTAAAGGCTATCTGCTGTGGTTCGTGCCTCGTACTCAGTTCACGCTGCAATCGCCCGAGTCAGCGGTTGCTATTTACACTTTCAACAAGCACGCAATAAAGCATCATTTCTGTCCCAAGTGCGGGTGCGCCCCGTTCGGGCTCGGTACTTCGCGCGGCACGGAAATGGCGGCCATCAACGTGCGCTGCCTGGAAGGTGTCGAGCTGGGATCCATCAAACGGCAGTTCGTCGACGGGCGGTCGTTCTAGGAGACGCTGCGTGACCTTCGAATGGAAATACGCCAGCGATGGCGTCGACTGGGAAGAGCTCTCTGCTCTCTACCGGGCAGCGCCGCTCGGCGACAAGAAGGCGGCACATCTGCAGAAGGTCTTCGGCAACAGCCTGTTCAAGTGCTTCGTGTACGAAGGCTCCAGGCTCGTCGCGGCGGGCCGGGCACTGGCCGATGGCGGAGACTGCTCGTACATCTGCGATATCGCAGTGTTGCCGAGCCATCAAGGCACCGGGCTGGGCAAGCAAATCGTCGGGTATCTCGTGGAGCAGTCACGCGGGCACAAGAAGATCCTCTTGTACGCCGTCCCCGGTCGCGAGCCGTTCTACCGGAAGTTCGGGTTTCTGCGCATGAAGACCGCAATGGCTATCTTCGAGAATCAGCAGCAGCAATTGCAGCGGGGCTATCTGAGCGAAACCTAGGGAGATTCGGTGCGTAGTACTTGTTTCGTGCTGCTGTTGCTGTGTGTCCCGGTACAACTTGGGATGGCCGCGAACATGCCGCTCCCAGTCCAACGTGCGCTGACCTTGATTGGCACCGTGGAGCTGCCTCGGTTGATGTTCGAGCTCTGCAAGGCGCGAGCACCGGAATCTGCTCCCAAGAACAGCGAAAGCTACGACGCATGGCGCCAGAAATTCGGCGAGCTTGCCGCGTCGGCCTGGCGTCTTCTGGATGAGCATAACGAGACACTTGCGCCAATGCTCAGTTCATTCACGGAAGGCAACGTAACCTCAGTTCACGAGGCACCGAACGTGTCGTTGAAGATGCTCAACAGCAGCGCCGATGCGCGCGGAGTCAACTACGTGCAGGACATGTGCACCAAGTACCCGGACTTTCTCGGCACTCTGCAGGACGGTTATGAGCCAAAGGTCCTGGCGCAGATGGAAGCGTTGAAAGCGTCGTTTCAGTAGAGCAACGATCTCACGGAGAGCAGAATCATGAAGACGTTACTGACCATAGCCGCGGTCTGCACGCTCGGGCTTGTGACAACGCTGGTCATCGGACAAGAGCAGAAGCCGCTACCGCCGGCCGTAATGGAAAGCAACTGGATTCCGATCGGCGACAAGGTCGGTTTCGTCGTAACGCCGGGATTTCCAACTGCTGATCCAAGCGTGCTTGCGGGATACTTCGTCGCCTGGCATGGAGACTCCTGGAAGAGAATCGATAGCGCAGGTGCCTTCCAGTTCCAGCCGCTTCACAAATAGGCGCGCCTCACAAGGAGTGCACTTGAGCGACGGGTGGCAGGAGTTCGCTTCTTATTCAGATGCCGTGTCCGCAGAGGCTGCGGCCGGCCTGCTGCGATCAGAGGGCGTGCCGGTCAACGTTTCGTCCGATGAGCCGATGCCAGGACTGATCCGAGGCTTTCGCTTGCTGGTGCCGACGCAGATGCTCCATCGAGCTCGATGGGTGGTTTCGAACGCGGCTTTTACCGATGAGGAATTGACGTTCTTCGCAACCGCTCGCTTAGACTCTGACGAATCCACGGAGCAATGACCCATGGCCCGAGCGACAGTGCAGTATCACCGCGCCCTTGCTTGCGCAATCCTGACCCTGGCGTTCGTCTCTCCTGCCGAGGCACAAACACCCAAGCCAGTGTCCGAAGTGATTGTTGCGCCCTTCATCGTCGAGACCGACAACGCCGATGCACTGCGCACGCAAGCAGCCAGCTGTTCCGGGGAACTCGTCACAGCCTTAGCGCTCAAGGGAGTGGCGGTCGCGCGCGAGCCGGAGTTGTCGGAGAAAAATCTCCAATCGGCGGCTGCGTCATGGGCAGTGCTCGGGCGCATTACTCATGAAAAGGAACAGTTCCAGCTGGAGCTGCGGCTGCTCGACGTCACATCGGGCGAGGAGCTGCGATCGTACTTCAACTCAGACAAGGATCTGAAAGTCGCTTGCCAGGCCGTGAGCAAGGTCGCCGAGCGCATCGCCGCGTTCGTTGCGGAGCAGAGGCCGAAGCAACGATAAGTCGGCGCATATCGAAGGTGTCGCCCGATTCAGTCTCGATCGGCGCCGGCGTTTCCCAGCCCTGACGTCGAACAGACCCGAGATCCTCAGCATCCGTCGCAGCCCGAGCAGCACGCAGCCGAACCAGAACAGGCCCGGCAGCGAGGCCCAGAACACGAACCGCAGCCAGTCGACGAGCGTCGGCGAAGTGGGCGAGTCGAGGATCGGATCGACGACGCGGTAAACGCCGTCGACCAGGTTCGGCATCGGCGTGACGAGGTTGACGAGATCCAATAGCAGGATCACGACGGAATAGAAGAGCGGCGCCACCAGCACCGAAAGGGCGACAGCCATCGCGACGTCGCAAACGCGCTGACCAGCGTCACGCGCCAGGCGGCGCGGCGGTGCTGCTCGATTGCAGCAAAGAAGCTCTTGCACTCGCCAGGCTTCCAGCCGCGCCATTCGGGTCGGTAGATCTGATAGTTCGCTGCCATGCATTGAGGGACGTAATCGCGCGGCGAATCGCGCCATGGGCGTGATCGCAGCGACGAATACGTCTGGGACGGGTCCTGCGCGCGGCGATGCTGCTGCCGGACTCGCTACTCGTTCAGTAGCCTGTTCAGATCGCGCGAGCCGTGCAGGATGCGTTCGATACGCACGCCCTGGTCATTGACCGTAAAGAAGATGACGTAGGCACCGTGTGCTGTCGTGACATCCGTGTGCGCATTGTTCGCTATTTCTTCAATGCCTTGCTCTTGCCGCGGCGTGCTTGATTTCTCGTCACGACTTCTTCGACCGACCCGGCGTCCTCGCTGTCGATTCCTGCCTGGATGGCGACTTTCAATTGGCGCAGCTTTTCATCGTCCTCGAGCAGTCGCAGGCCAGCCCGCACGACCTCGCTGACGTTGTTGAAACGTCCTGATTCGAGTTGCTTCTTCACGAACTCTTCAAAATGGCTGCCGAGAGCAACGCTGGTAGGCATGACTTTATCAACTAACAGATGTTAATAGATAGTAGGAATATAAGTGACTGCTGCGCGACATTCAAGCCGAGATGATTCGCTCGATCAGCGCCCGCGTGCGATCAGCCGCCGTCGCATCGGCTGCCAGTTCGTCGACCAGCGTGATGAGTGCCTTCCACAGCGCCCAGCCGCGGGCGCGCTGCCAGGTCGCATCGTCCAGCTGCAGACGTTTTCGGAAGTCGTCCGCGCTGTCTGCATCGAAAATCGTCCACGCGGCAACGAGATCGCACGCGGGATCGCCCACGGCACAACATCCGAAGTCGATCACCGCATGCAGTTTCGCGTCCTGCAACAGCAGATTACCGGCCGCGACATCGCCGTGAATCCAGACAGGCGCTCGATCCCATGAGGTCGCCAGTGCTTCATCCCAGATCTCGGTTGCGCGCGCCGCGTCGATCTCCCTTCCCAGCGCCGCTATGGCGCGACGCGTCTGCTGGTCATAGATCGATAGCGAGCCGCCGCGCTGGAAGTTGTGTGCGCCCGGCACGGGCCCCTGCGTGGCGTCCAGGCTCTGCAGCTCGACCAGAAATCGCGCGAGATCTGACGCGAGCACTGCGAGATCGACGTTGCTCGAAGTCGCAACCGTCTCACCGTCGATCCATCGATAGATCGACCAGTGCCATGGATATTCCGCGCCCGGCTCTCCGACCGCCAGCGGACTGGGCACAGCAAGCGGCAGCTGCGGCGCCAGCCATGGCAGCCATCGCTGTTCCTTATCGACCTGCTCCGCGTAACACTCTGCGCTGGGCAGCCGGACTGCCATCGCATCGCCGAGGCGGAACGTTCTGTTGTCCCAGCCGCCGGGTTCGACGGGTATGAGCGGCAGACGCGCCCACTGCGGAAATTGCGCCGCGAGCAGCGCGCTGACGAGTTGCGAGGTGATCTCGACCATGCGGCGCGGATTGTAGTGCTGCGCTTCACTCTGCGGCGGGCGTAAGATGCCCGCCGATGGTGCGTCGGCGTTTCGCAGGGTTTCGCACGATCCGTGGCCGGATGCTGTTCTGGATCCTGGCGGCGACGATGCCGATTTATGCGGGCGCTCTATATATGTCGTACCAGGCAACGGCGCAGCGCCTGGAAGACGATGCTGAGCGGGATGCAGATGAGCTGGCGGCGCGGCTCGCTGCGGGAATGGACGCAGTGATCCGCCCGATCGAGGGTGGCATTCGGACGGTTGCGAGCCAGCTCGAAGAGATCGACCCGCCACGGGAGCAGT
>DATNFA010000149.1:0-3916 GCA_035606615.1 Steroidobacteraceae bacterium | reverse complement strand
ACGCTGTTCTCGAAGCCGAACGGCGAGCCGATCGCGACGACCCATTCGCCGGGCCGCAGCTTCGAGGGATCGCCCAGGCGCACGGTCGGCAGGTTCTTCGCCTCGATCTTGATCACGGCGACGTCGCTCGCTTCGTCGACGCCCACGACCTTGGCCGGATACTCGCGACGGTCGGTGGTTTTCACCGTGACCTCGTCCGCGTCGGCGACCACGTGCGCGTTGGTCAGGATGTAACCGTCGGGGCTGACGATGAAGCCCGAGCCCTCGCCCTGCGGCGGCGGCGCGTTGCGCGGCATCTGCTGCCCGAAGCGGCGGAAGAATTCGAAGAACGGATCGTTGGGCGACATGCCGTTCGGAACGTCGGAGACCTGCTGCCTCTTGCCGACGACCGCGACGTTGACGACTGCGGGGCCGTAATGCTCGGCGAGGCTGGCGAAGTCAGGCAGCCCGCCGGCGAAGCGGCCAGGCGCGGGCGCGATGGCCTGCGTGCTGTCAGCAACGGCGGCCGCGGGCGCCTGCGTGGCGGCTCCTGCCGCGATACTTCCAGAACAGGCGGTCGAGGCCAGCGCAGCGGCGATGACAGCGGCCCGAAGCGAATTCGGCACCATGGAAACACTCCCGTAGAAAAGCTGTTGGGGACGGGGAGTGAGACGGTAACAGGCGCCGAAAGTTGTTCGGATTACAGAGAGTTAACCTTTCTTGAAGGCCTCGATTTCGCGCTCCAGCTGCACCACGCGCTGCTCCAGAGCGGCGATCCGATCTTCGAGTGACTTGCGATCCGCGCGCGGCGCGCTGGAGGAAGCCTCGCTCGCGGCGTACTCCTCGATGCCTTCCGCCGCACCTTCGACCGAGCCGCTGAGAAGATGTGCGTACCGCGACTCGCGCTTGCCGGGCTCGCGCGCCAGGCGCACCGCGAACGGGCCGTCTTCGCGCGCTGCCAGGCGATTCAGCGCAGCTTCGACTTCGCCGACCTCCGCGATCGGCGCCATGCGACTCGCCCGACCGCGCAGCTCGCCGGGCGTCTGCGGTCCGCGCAACAGCAGCTCGCACACGATTGCGGTCTCCTGCGGGGTGAACTCCAGCGTGCCGAAGCCCGTATTACAGAAGCGGTGCTGATACTTCGGCACGCGGCTGCCGAAGCCCGAGCGCTCGAGCACCAGGTGCTTCTTGGCGAGCGCATCGAGCGTCTCCTGCACCGTGCGCTCGTCGAGCTCGAGCACCGGGTCGCGATTGCTCTTCTGGTTGCATGCGTTCGTCAGCGCGTTGAGCGACAGCGGGTACTGGTCCGGCGTGGTGATGGCCTTTTCGATCAGGCTGCCGATGACGCGGGCTTCGAGCGCGGTGAGCTGAATGTTCATGGATCAGGATATTAACCCGACTCTTCTTCTACAATTCCGCCCCTCATGCGCCTGCGCGAGATTCCATACAACTACACGTCGTTCTCCGATCGCGAGATCGTCCTGCGTCTGCTCGGCGCGCCGGCCTGGCGCATCCTGGACGAGCTGCGCGGCGAGCGCCGCACCGGACGTTCGGCGCGCATGCTGTACGAAGTGCTGGGCGACATCTGGGTCGTGCAGCGTAATCCTTACCTGCAGGACGACCTCATCGAGAATCCGCGCCGCCGGCGGCTGCTGATCGAGGCCCTGCATCATCGCCTGAACGAAGTGCAGCGGCGGCGCGATCCCGCCGACGTCGAGCGTGACCGCAAGGTCGGCGAGTTGCTGCAGCCGGCGCGTCAATGCGTGCACGACTTTGCAGAGGATTTCACGCACACCGTGCAGCTTCGTAAGCGCGCGCGTCGTCTGCTGGAGCGACATACGCGTGCGGACAACGTCCGTTTCGATGCATTCGCGCGCGTGTCGCACGTGACGGACGCGACTGACTGGCGCGTGGACTATCCATTCGTCGTGCTCGCACCCGACACGGAGATAGAGATTCCCGGACTCGTGCGTGCGTGCATCGAGCTCGGGCTGACCGTCATTCCGCGCGGCGGCGGCACGGGTTACACCGGCGGTGCCATTCCGCTCACGCCGCTCTCCGCCGTGATCAATACGGAAAAGTTGGAAACGCTCAGCACCGTCGAGCCGACTTCGCTGCCGGGCGTACCCGAGCAGGTTCCGACGATCTACACACAAGCCGGCGTGGTGACGCGTCGCGTGTCGGAGGCCGCGGAGCGGGCGGGCCTGGTTTTCGCAGTCGATCCGACTTCCGCGGACGCTTCCTGCATCGGCGGCAACGTCGCCATGAACGCCGGCGGCAAGAAGGCGGTGCTGTGGGGAACGGCGGTCGACAATCTCGCCTGGTGGCGGATGGTCGACGCGGAAGGCAACTGGCTCGAGGTCGAACGGCTCGCGCACAATCGCGGCAAGATTCACGAAACCGCAGTCGCGAGCTTCGAGCTGACCTGGAAGGATGGCCGCGACGGGCCGTCGGTCGCGCGCGTGCTGCGCACCGAGCGCATCGAGATCGAAGGCGGGAAGTTTCGCAAGGCCGGTCTCGGCAAGGACGTCACCGACAAGTTCCTGGGCGGCCTGCCGGGCGTGCAGAAGGAAGGCTGCGACGGCGTGATCACGTCGGCGCGCTGGGTTTTGCACCGGATGCCGAAGCACATCCGCACCGTGTGCATGGAATTCTTCGGGCACGCGCGCCACGCGATTCCGTCGATCGTCGAGATCAAGAATCTCCTCGATACCCGCTCGCGCGTCGACGGCACGCAGCTCGCGGGGCTCGAGCATCTCGACGAGCGCTACTTGCGCGCGGTGGGCTACGCGACGAAATCCCGGCGCGGCGCGCTGCCGAAGATGGTGCTGCTCGGCGACATCGTTGGCGACGACGAAGATGCTGTGGCACGCGCGACATCCGAAGTCGTGCGCATCGCCAACAGCCGTTCGGGCGAAGGCTTCGTCGCCATCAACGCGGATGCACGCAAGAAGTTCTGGCTCGACCGCTCGCGCACGGCCGCGATTGCGCGGCACACCAACGCGTTCAAGATCAACGAGGACGTTGTGATCCCGCTCGAGCGCATGGGCGACTACACCGATGCAATCGAGCGCATCAACATCGAGCTGTCGTTCCGCAACAAGCTGCGGCTGCTCGACGAGCTGCAGGCGTACTTCGCGGGCGAGCTGCAACTCGACGAGCCACTCGGGGATCGCAAGTCCGAGGCGCAGCAGGTGCTGGCCGAGACTCGCGCTCGCTGGGCTTATCTCGGCGAGCATCTCGACGCTCCGCTGGTCGTGGCATTGCCGCGTCTTGCGCAGCTGGGCTTCGAACCGTTGCGTGCCGAGCTGGAGGGGCGGGCGCAGCGCGAGCCTGGCCTGCGAGTGTTCGACATCCTTCAGGACCGCTCCATCCGGACGTCATGGAAGTCTGAGGTGCGCGCTCATCTGCGTCGGCTGTTCGGCGGCGAGGCATTCGCGCCGGTGCTGCGGGCCGTCGAGGAAATTCATAAGCGAGTGCTGCGCGGGCGCGTCTGGATCGCGTTGCACATGCACGCGGGCGACGGCAACGTGCACACGAACATCCCGGTCAACTCGGATGACTACGAGATGCTGCAGGAGGCGAATCGTTGTGTCGTGCGCATCATGCAGATTGCGCGCGACCTCGGCGGCGTGATCTCGGGCGAGCACGGCATCGGCATCACCAAGCTGGAATTCCTGACCGAGGCGGAGACTGCAGACTTTCGCGCGTACAAGCAGCGCGTCGATCCGCAAGGGCGCTTCAATCGCGGCAAGCTGCTGCCCGACGGCGACCTGCGCAACGCTTACACACCGAGCTTCAACCTGCTCGGGCACGAATCGCTGATCATGCAGCACTCCGACATCAACTCGATCTCGGATGCGATCAAGGATTGTCTGCGCTGTGGCAAGTGCAAGCCGGTTTGCGCGACTCACGTGCCGCGGGCGAATCTGCTGTA
>DATNFA010000148.1:0-31798 GCA_035606615.1 Steroidobacteraceae bacterium | reverse complement strand
TCGGCGACGACCAGCAGCGGCCGGCCGGCCTTCGCGATGCCCTCGAGCAGCGGCAGCATTTCGCGCACGTTCGAGATCTTCTTCTCGTAGAGAAGCACGAACGGGTTCTCCAGCTCCGAGGTCTGGTTCTGCTGGTTGTTGATGAAATACGGCGAGAGGTAGCCGCGATCGAACTGCATGCCCTCGACGACGTCGAGCTCGTTCTGCAGGCTCGTGCCCTCTTCGACCGTGATCACGCCTTCCTTGCCGACCTTCTCCATCGCGTCGGCAATCGTCTTGCCGATCGACTCGTCGGAGTTCGCGGAGATCGTGCCGACCTGCGCGATCGCCTTCTGGTCCTTGCAGGGCTTCGACAGGCGCTTCAACTCGTCGACTGCCGTGTTCACGGCGGCGTCGATGCCGCGCTTCAGATCCATCGGGTTGGCGCCGGCGGCGACGGCCTTGAGGCCTTCGCGCACGATCGCCTGGGCGAGCACGGTGGCGGTGGTGGTGCCGTCGCCGGCCTCATCAGACGTGTTGGAAGCGACTTCCTTCACCATCTGCGCGCCCATGTTCTCGAACTTGTCCTTCAGCTCGATCTCCTTCGCGACCGAGACGCCGTCCTTGGTGACGGTCGGGGCGCCGAAGCTCTTCTCGAGCACTGCGTTGCGACCCTTCGGGCCCAGCGTCGCCTTGACGGCGTTCGCCAGGATGTTGACGCCTTTGAGCATTCGCGCGCGGGCGTCGTCACTGAAACGTACTTCTTTAGCTGCCATGTGAGTCAAACCTCTGGAATGAATTACTTCTCGATGACGGCCATCACGTCTTCTTCGCGCATGACGAGAAGCTCTTCACCGTCGACTTTCACTTCTGTGCCGCTGTACTTGCCGAACAGGATGTTGTCGCCGACCTTGACGTCGAGCGGACGAACTTCGCCGTTCTCGAGGATCTTGCCCTTGCCCACCGCCATGACCTTGCCCTTGATCGGCTTCTCGGTCGCGGAATCGGGAATCACGATGCCGCCCGGGGAGGTGCGTTCCTCTTCGAGCCGCTTGATGATCACGCGGTCATGGAGCGGGCGAATTTTCAGTTTCTCAGCCATAGGTCAAACCTCGATAGAAAGATCGATTTCAGGTTGGATCTGCGGTAAATGCGGGGCCGGCAGGCCGGTTTGCGATCCGTGGTGGCCTTAGCACTCACCCCAAGCGGGTGCTAATAATAGGCATCAAATGTTTAAATTCAAGGGGTTTGCACTCTGCCGGCCGGTCCGGGGTGAGTTAAGCACATGAGCGCTCAAGTGATTCTCGCCCTGACGACCTGCCCGGATGAGGCCTCGGCCCAGGCCCTGGCCGCTGCGCTCGTCCAGGAGCGTCTGGCGACGTGCGTGAGCCGTATAGGCGGGGTGCACTCGACTTACTTCTGGGACGCGCGTCTTCAGGATGAGGCCGAGATTCTGTTAATCATTAAGACTACGGCGGGCCGGCTGGACGAGCTGCGGTCGCGACTCAGCGCCCTGCACCCGTACGAGCTGCCTGAATTGCTGGCGATCGACGTCGCCGGCGGGAACGAACGCTATCTCGACTGGGTCCGAATGGGCGTCCAGAGAAAGGGCGAAGAATGACGGTGCCGAGCAGACTGTGGGTTACGGGTGTCGTGCTGCTTGCGCAGCTGCTGCTCGTGGGGACGGCGAGCGCGAAGGACGACTTCCTACCGCCTGAGCGCGCCTATCGCTACACGACGCGCGTCGAGGGCGACCGCGTCATCGTCGCCTGGGACATCGAGCCGGGCTACTACCTGTACAAGAAGAAAATGGGCGTCGTGTCCGCCGCGTCGACCGTGCAGGTGGGCGAGCCGCTGTGGCCGAAGGGCGAAGACCACACCGACGAATACTTCGGCACGCAGGAAATTTATCGCGGCAAGGTCGAAGTGCCCGTGCCCTTCACGATCCCCGGTACGCGGCCCGAAAAGCTCGCGATCGAGCTGCGACTGCAGGGTTGTGCGGATGCCGGCCTGTGTTACCCGCCGCAGAAGTGGCAGACGCAAGTCGCCTTGCCTGCGGCCGGCAAGAGCACCGGCACCGGCGGATTGAGCGCATTGCTCGGCAAGAAACCCGCGACCGGTGGCGCAGGCGATTTCCTGCCGCCGGACGAAGCGTTCCGATTCGGCGCCGGCCTGCCGCTGGCCGACTCGATCCCGCTAACCTGGGTGATCGCCGACGGCTATTACCTCTACAAAGACAAGATCAGCATCGAGAGCACCACGCCGAACGTGCAGATCGGCAAGCCTGTGCTGCCACCGGGCAAGTCGAAGCACGACGAATCCTTCGGCGACACTGAGGTGTACTACGAGGTTCTCGAAGCGACGCTGCCTGTCGCACGCGCCGCCAGCAGTGAAAAGCAGTCGGTGCAATTGAAGGTCACTTACCAGGGCTGTGCCGAAGGCGGCCTTTGCTACAACCCGATCACCAAGGAAGCGATCGTCGAGTTGCCGCCGACCGCAGTCGCGACTCAGTTGCCGGTCGATGCGCGACCTGTGGCGGCAGCCAGCGGCGCAGCGCCGATGGTCGCGGAGCAAGACAAGCTCGCGGCCGCTCTGCAAGGCGATAACCTCCTCTACGCCCTGCTGACGTTCTTCGTGGCCGGCCTGGTGCTGTCGCTCACGCCGTGCGTGTTGCCGATGATCCCGATCCTCTCCGGCATCATCGTCGGCCAGGGCGACAACGTAACGCGCATGCGCAGCTTCTCGCTGGCGTTCACGTACGTGCAGGGCATGGCGCTCACTTACGCCGCTGCCGGCGCGATTTTCGTGCTCGCGTTCAAGCAGGCGCCGCAGGCGTTCTTCCAGCAGCCTTGGATCGTCACGCTGATGGTGCTGCTGTTCGTGGCACTCGCGCTCGCGATGTTCGGCCTCTACACGCTGCAAATGCCGAGTGCGCTGCAGACGCGGCTCACCGATGCGAGCAATCGTCAGAAGTCGGGCACGTACGTGGGCACCTTCATCATGGGCGCGCTCTCGGCGCTCGTGGTCACCGCATGTGTCGCGCCGGCGATCATTGCCGCGCTCTCGGTGATCAGCCAGTCGCGACAGGTCGTGCGCGGCGCAGCGGCGTTGTATGCGACGGGGCTCGGCATGGGCGTGCCGTTGTTGATCGTCGGCGCATCGGCCGGCGACTTGCTGCCGAAGGCCGGGCCGTGGATGGACACGGTGAAGCAGCTGTTCGGCGTGATGTTCCTCGGCGTCGCGGTTTACCTCGCGGCTCCGCTCCTGCCTGCGGCACTCACGATGCTGCTGTGGGCCGCCCTCGCAATCCTGTCGGGCTATTGGATCTTCTCGCTCAAAGCACGCGATGGCGGTCCCGCACCTGCGCCGCTGCGCGGCGTCGGATTGATCGCCGTGGTGTACGGCGTGTTGTTGTTGATCGGCACTGCTTCCGGCAGCCGCGATCCGCTCCAGCCGCTGGATCGCTTGAGCGCCGGTACAGGCGGTGGCGTTGCGACCAAGGAAGAAGCTCTCGCATTCGCGCGCATCAAGACTGTCGCAGATCTCGATCGCGCCGTGGCGAGCGCAACCGCTGCAGGCAAGCCGGTGATGCTGGACTTCTATGCAGACTGGTGCGTGTCGTGCAAAGAAATGGAGAAGTTCACGTTCACGGATGCCGCCGTGCAGGCTGCCCTCGCGGGTGCCGTGCTTTTGCAGGCCGACGTGACAGCGAACGACGAGCACGATAAGGCACTGCTCGCACGCTTCGAGATCTTCGGCCCCCCGACCATCGCCTTCTTCGGTCGCGACGGAATCGAGCGGAAAAATTTCAGGCTGGTAGGATTCGCGCCGGCGCCTCGTTTTGCCGAGCATGTGAAATCCGCTTTCACGAGTTGATATGAAAACCAGCGCATACGTTGCTGTTGCCGCAATCGCGGCAGCAGCCGGGTTCCTCGTCTACCACTACGCGATCGCGCCGCGCGAACAGATGGCCGCCGTCGCCACGCCGGACACGGAGGAGCCCCAGGCGGCCGCCGCGACGGAAGAGTCCAGTGCGCTGCCCGCTCAGCTGCCCGACTTCACGCTCGGCGACCTCGAAGGCAAGCCGCGCTCGATCCTGAGCTGGCCCGGCAAATCGATGATCGTCAATTTCTGGGCGACGTGGTGCGCGCCGTGCCGGCGCGAGATCCCGCTGCTGCGCGAGCTGCAGAAGCAGCACGGCCCCGAAGGCTTCCAGATCGTCGGAGTTGCAGTCGATCTCCGCGAGGACGTCGTCAAGTACGCGCAGGAAATTGGCATCGACTATCCGGTCCTCATCGGCGAGCAGGACGGCCTCGACGCCGTCAACAAGTTCGGCCAGGGATCGATCGGCTTCCCGTTCACGGTGTTCACGGACAACCAGGGCCGCATCGTGCTGTTCCACCTCGGCGAGATCCGCAAGGAGCAGGCCGATGTGCTGTTCGGCGCGGTCCGCGACGTGAACAGCGGCAAACTCACCCCTGCCGCGGCCCGCGTCGTTGCAGCCAAACAACTCGCGGCCCTGCCGGCGGAGCCCTCCCCGGGTTGACAATGTTGCATCTGCGTCGCGGCTGCTGAACCCAGTTCGCGGCAAAGAATCGCCAAATCGCGGCCAATCTGGTTAAATTCGCCGCCATCTGCGTTGAAGTCGTTTCCGGCAGCCTAAAAATTAGTACAGGCTCATGGCCCACCTTTTGCTCCTCAACGGCCCGAATCTCAATCTGCTCGGCACGCGCGAGCCGGGGGTCTATGGGTCCGTGACGCTCGAGCAGATCGTCGGGCGGCTTGGGTCGTTGGCGGCGGAAGCCGGTCATCACCTGTCGGCGTTCCAGAGCAACGCTGAGGCCGAGTTGCTGACGCGCATTCACGAGGCGCCGACGACGCACGTTGCCTTCATCATCTTCAACCCGGCGGCATTCACGCATACGAGCATCGCGCTGCGCGACGCGTTGCTCGCAGTGAAGATCCCGTTCATCGAAGTGCACCTGAGCAACGTGCACGCGCGCGAGCCTTTCCGTCATCACTCCTACTTTTCGGACATCGCCGTGGGCACCATCACCGGGCTCGGTGCGGTCGGCTACGAGCTCGCGCTGCGCGCTGCCACCCATCACCTCGCGTCCCCGCGCAAGTGAAGGAAAAGAACAAGAGGACTCGTAATGGATATTCGCAAGGTCAAGAAACTGATTGAGCTGCTCGAGGAATCCGGCATCGCCGAGATCGAGATCAGCGAAGGCGAGGAGTCGGTGCGGATCAGCCGCTATCCCGCCGGCGGCGCTCACGCCGCGCCTGTCGTGCACTACGCGCCGGCGCCGATGGCGCCGATGGCAGCGGCCCCGCAAGCCACGCTTGCGGCCCCGGTCGCGGCTCCCGCCGCCGCCGCTCCTGCGCCGGCAGCCAAGGCCGATCACACGGTGACTGCACCGATGGTCGGCACGTTCTACTCGGCCGCGACGCCGGGTGCCAAGGCATTCGTCGACATCGGCAGCGAAGTGAACGTCGGCGACACCCTGTGCATCATCGAAGCCATGAAGATGATGAACCAGATCGAATCGGACAAGGCGGGACGCGTCACCGCGATCCTGGTGAAGAATGGCGATCCGGTCGAGTTCGGCCAGCCGCTCTTCATCATCGAATAACAACACTCCATGCTCGAAAAAGTCGTCATCGCCAATCGCGGCGAAATCGCGCTTCGCATCCTGCGTGCCTGCCGCGAGCTCGGAATCAAGACCGTCGCCGTGCACTCCACGGCGGACTTCAACCAGAAGCACGTGCTGCTCGCCGACGAGTCGGTGTGCATCGGCCCGCCGCCGTCGAAGGACAGCTACCTCAACATGCCGGCGATCATCAGCGCGGCCGAGGTCACCGATTCCGTCGCGATTCACCCGGGCTACGGCTTCCTGTCGGAGAACGCCGATTTCGCCGAGCGCGTCGAGAAGAGCGGCTTCATCTTCGTCGGCCCGAAGCCGGAGACGATCCGCATGATGGGCGACAAGGTGTCGGCCATCAAAGTGATGAAGGCGGCCGGCGTGCCGTGCGTGCCCGGCTCCGGCGGGCCGCTCGGCAACGTGCCCGAAGAGAACTTCCGCATCGCGCATGAGCTCGGCTACCCGGTGATCATCAAGGCTTCCGGCGGCGGCGGCGGCCGCGGCATGCGCGTCGTACACAGCGACGCCACGCTGCTGAACGCCATCATGGTCACGCAGGGCGAAGCACTTGCGGCCTTCGGCAATGCCGAGGTCTACATGGAGAAGTTCCTGGAGAAGCCGCGCCACATCGAGATCCAGGTGCTGGCCGACCACTACGGCAACGTGATTCACCTGGGCGAGCGCGACTGCTCCCTGCAGCGCCGCCACCAGAAGGTCATCGAAGAGGCGCCGGCCCCGGGCATCACGCCCAAGCAGCGCAAGATGATCGGCGACCTCTGCATCTCCGCCTGCCGCGATGTCGGTTATCGCGGCGCCGGGACGCTGGAGTTCCTGTACCAGGACGGCGAGTTCTACTTCATCGAAATGAACACGCGCGTGCAGGTCGAGCACCCGGTGACCGAGCAGATCACCGGCATCGACATCGTCAAGGCGCAGCTCCGCATCGCCGGCGGCGAGCGCTTGCAGTGGACGCAGAACGACATCGTGATCCGCGGCCACGCGATCGAATGCCGCATCAATGCCGAAGATCCGAAGGGCTTCATTCCTTCGCCGGGTCCCGTGAAACTGTTCCACGCGCCGGGCGGGCCGGGCATCCGCGTCGACAGTCACTTGTACAGCGGCTACACGGTACCGCCCTACTACGACTCGCTCATCGGCAAGCTCATCGCCTACGGCGAGGATCGCGACACGGCGATCGCGCGCATGAAGAACGCGCTGTCGGAAATGGTCATCGAAGGCATCAAGACCAACATTCCGCTGCACCAGGAGATCTTCAACCACGCCGCATTCAAGGCCGGCGGCCTGGACATTCACTACCTGGAGCGGCGGCTCGGCATCAAGTGAGCCCGTGCCGTTTCTGCAGCTGACAGTGTCGATCGGCTCCGCCGACCCGACGCCTTTCGAGGATGCGCTGCAGGCGGCGGGCGCTACCTCGATCACGCTCGAAGATGCCGGCGACGATCCCGTCCTCGAGCCTCCGCCAGGCGCGACGCCGTTGTGGCCGCGCGTGCGGATCAAGGCGCTGTTCGAGTCGGCTGCTGATCCCGATACGTTGCGCGCCTTGTTCCCCAACGCAACGTTCGAGCGCATTGCCGACCGCGCGTGGGAGCGCGAATGGCTGAAGGACTTCCGTCCGATGCGCTTCGGCCAACGTCTGTGGATCTGTCCCGGTGGACAGCGTCCATCCCCTGACGAATCGACGGACGCAGCCTGCCTCATCGAGCTCGATCCGGGACTCGCCTTCGGCACGGGCACGCATCCGACGACTGCGCTGTGCCTCGAATGGCTGGACAGCGCGCCGCTGCACGGGAAGTTCGTCGTGGACTACGGCTGCGGATCCGGCGTGCTTGCGATCGCCGCGCTGAAGCTCGGCGCGGCAACCGCGCTCGCTATCGACATCGACCTGCAGGCGCTGATTGCGACTCGCGAGAACGCCGCGCGCAACCAGGTCGCCGAGCGCCTGACGGTCGCAGTCCCAAACGAAGCGCCGCGCGGGCCGGCCGAGGTCCTGCTGGCGAACATCCTTGCTGAACCGCTCCTGGAGCTGGCTCCGGCCTTCGCAGAACGCGTACAGGCAGGCGGCAGCATCGTGTTGTCCGGCATCCTGCGCAGCCAGGCGGCGCCCGTAGCAAGCCGGTATGCCGCATGGTTTGATATGCGCCCAGCGACTATTCGCGATGATTGGGCGCTTCTGCACGGCGTGCGACGTTCCTGATGCTGACTCAGTGTCCGAACTGCCAGACGACCTTCCGGGTCACTACGGAGATTCTCCGCGTGGCCGACGGGCAGGTGCGCTGCGGCCGCTGCCAGACGCAGTTCGACGCACTGGAACGACTCATCGACGAGAACGATGCGGCCAGCGCGCAGCCGAGCCATTCGCCGCGCTCGACACGCTCGCCGGCAGCAGCCTCGGAGCGGATCGAAGTCGACGAGCCCGCCGCTCAGGAGGACATCACGCTCGAAGGCCGGCACATCGAGATCAGCGGCCGCTATCGTCTCCCCGACAGCGCGCGCGGCGAGCCGCGGATCCGCGAGGAGACGGTCGAGGAATGGGTCGAGATCGACGACATCGAGGACGCAGCCGAGGAAGCCGCTGTCATCGAAGTCGATGAGGATCTGGTCGACCAGACCTCGCTCGAGGACCTCGCTGCCGAAACCGAAGCGCAGGCCGGCATCGAAGTCGCCGAGGGACTGTACGAGGCCGAGGAAGCGGCAATCGCGGACGAGGAGCTCGAGGCCGAGGTCGAGCCCGAGATCGATCTGCTGCCGTCCCGGCAACGCGCACCGGTCGCGCGAATCTGGAAGATCCTGGCGGCGCCGCTGGCGCTGCTGCTGTTGATCCAGTTCGTGCATACCTACCGGCACTCGCTGGCGCGTCATCCGCGGCTCGGGCAAGCGATCATCGGCATCTACGGCGCGCTCGGCGCCGACTTGCAGCCCGACTGGAACCTGCATGCGTACGAGATCCTGCAGTGGCATCTCGGCTCGGATCCCGCGATGCCCGGCACGCTGAAGGTGCGCGCCAACCTCAAGAACGTTGCGCCGTTCGCGCAGCCCTATCCATTGTTGAAGCTGGTGCTGGAGGACCGCTGGGGCGAGCGCGTGCGCGAGCGCGAGTTCGAGCCGGCGGAGTATCTGGACCCCGCGACTGCGCCGGACCGGCTGCTCGCGCCGGCGCAGCAAGCCACCGCGACGATCTCGATCGTTGACCCGGGTCCCGATGCAGAAGGCTTCCGCTTCGACGTGTGCCTGCGCGGCCGGCGCGGCATCGTGTGCGCGGCTGACGTTCCGTACCGCAAATGATCCGCATCGGCCCTTACGTGCTGCCGAACAATCTCGCGCTGGCGCCGATGGCCGGCGTGACCGACCTGCCGTTTCGGCTGCTGTGCCGGCGCATGGGCGCGGGCATCGCGGCCGGCGAGATGCTGACCAGCGACGTGCGGCTGTATCGCACGGAAAAATCGCGGCGGCGCATGGATCACACCGGCGAAGCGGAGCCGCGCGTGGTGCAGATCGCGGGCGGCGATCCGCAGATGATGGCCGACGCGGCTCAGCGCAATGTCGACGCCGGCGCGCAGATCATCGACATCAACATGGGCTGCCCCGCGAAAAAAGTCTGCAACAAGGCCGCGGGCTCGGCGCTGATGAAAGACGAACCGCTGGTGCGGCAGATTCTCGAAGCCGTTGTCAATGCCGTTTCTGTACCAGTGACGTTGAAAATGCGCACGGGCTGGGACGCCGAGCATCGCAACGGCGTGACGATTGCCCGAATGGCGGAAGCCATCGGCATCCAGGCGCTGGCCGTGCACGGCCGCACGCGTGCGTGCATGTATCAGGGTAATGCCGAGTACGAAACCATCCGCGCGATCAAGCAAAGCGTTGCGATTCCGATTTTCGCCAATGGCGACATCGACTCACCGTACAAAGCGAAGCTCGTACTTGAACAAACCGGCGCAGACGGACTGATGGTAGGACGCAGCGCACAAGGTCGGCCGTGGATTTTTCGCGAGATCGAAGAGTTCCTACGCACTGCGTGTAGCGCACCCGAGCCTTCACTCGCGGAAGTACGTGATATCATGCGCGCCCATTTGCGCGATCTGCATGCCTTTTATGGGGAAGAGGCGGGAGTCAGGGTCGCGCGCAAACACATCGACTGGTATGCGCGAGGTCGTGCCGCAGGACACGCTTTACGTCATGCCGTGATGCAGGCTGAAGACGCGACGACGCAACTCGCTTGCGCCGACGCGTACTTCGATTCGCTGGTAGAGACTTATGGCGCCGAGAAAAAAAACGAGAGCTCGTCGAGAGCCGATGGCAAGACCTGCGCCGCGCGCGCTGCCGCTGCGCACGATGTGCGCAGAGGCGCTGGAGTCGTACTTCGCGACGTTGAACGGGCACAAGCCCGGCCAGCTCTATGACCTGGTTCTGCGCGAAGTGGAAGAGCCGCTGTTCAAGGCCGTGCTCGAATACGTCGAGGGCAACCAGAGCCGCGCCGCCGACGTGCTCGGCATCAATCGCGGCACGCTGCGCAAGAAGCTGAAGACCTACGGCCTGGGGCAATGACCATTCGCCGCGCGCTGCTCAGCGTTTCGAACAAAGACGGTCTCCTCGAGTTCGCGCAGGCGCTGCACCAGCGCGGCGTAGCAATGCTCTCCACCGGCGGCACCGCGACGCTGCTCGAGCGCGCCGGCGTGCCGGTCACGCAGGTTTCCAGCCACACGGGCTTTCCCGAAATCATGGATGGCCGCGTCAAGACGCTGCATCCGAAGATTCACGGCGGTCTGCTCGGCCGACGCAATGTCGACGACGCGGTCATGCGCCAGCACGGCATCGAGCCGATCGATCTGCTGGTCGTCAATCTCTATCCGTTCGCAGCGACCATCGCGAAGCCGGGCTGCAGTTACGAGGATGCCATCGAGAACATCGATATCGGCGGTCCTGCGATGGTGCGAGCCGCGGCCAAAAACCACGATCGCGTCGCGGTGATCGTCGATCCGGCGGACTATGCCGTGGTGCTCGACGAATTGGCGACCACCGACGGTGCGTTGTCCGAGGCGACGCGCAAGCGGCTCGCGGCGAAAGCGTTCGCGCACACGGCGAGCTACGACTCTGCCGTCGCGAGTTACCTCGCGCGCGTGAACGATGCTGGTGGCGAGTTTCCACAATCGCTCACGCTCCAGTTCCAGAAGCGCATGGACCTGCGCTACGGCGAGAATCCTCACCAGACTGCGGCGTTCTACCGCGCTCCCGATGCGCAAGGTGCCAGTATCGGCTCGGCCAGGCAGCTGCAGGGCCGCACGCTTTCGTACAACAACATCGCCGATGGCGACACCGCGCTCGAATGCGTGCGTCAATTCGCAGAGCCGGCTTGCGTCATCGTGAAGCACGCCAATCCGTGCGGCGTGGCGATCGCGAGCGATGCACTCGCTGCGTACGACCGGGCCTTCAAGACCGATCCAACGTCCGCTTACGGCGGCATCATCGCGTTCAATCGCAAGCTCACGGCCGATATCGCGCGGACGATCCTCGATCGTCAGTTCGTCGAGTTGATCATTGCTCCGGAAGTCGATGCCGACGCACTCGAGATCTGCAAGCGCCGGGAGAATGTGCGCGTGCTGGTGACCGACGGCCTCGCGGCCAGCAACGCGCGTCACGAGTACCGCAGCGTCGACGGCGGCCTGCTCGTACAGACGCGCGATCAAGGCATGGTCGGCAAGGCCGATCTCAAAGTGGTCACCAAGCGTCAGCCGACGCCCGCCGAGCTCGACGACCTGCTGTTCGCGTGGCAGGTGTGCAAGTACGTCAAGTCGAACGCCATCGTCTATGTGAAGGAGCGCATGACCGTCGGCGTCGGCGCCGGTCAGATGAGCCGCGTCTATTCGAGCCGCATCGCTGCGATGAAGGCCAAGGACGAAGGCCTGACAGTCGCTGGCGCGGTGATGGCTTCCGACGCATTCTTCCCGTTCCGCGACGGCCTCGACGTGGCGGCAGAATTCGGCATCAAAGCCGTGATCCAGCCCGGCGGCTCGATGCGGGACAACGAAGTCATTGCTGCGGCCGACGAGCACGGCATGGCGATGGTGCTCACGGGCATGCGGCACTTCAGGCACTGATGAAGGTTCTGATCCTCGGCAGCGGCGGCCGCGAGCACGCGCTCGCGTGGAAGGCTGCGCAATCGGCGCGCGTGGATCAGATTTACGTCGCGCCGGGTAATGCGGGCACAGCGCTGGAAGCGCGCGTCGCCAACGTCGCGATTGCCGCGGACGATGTCACAGCGCTCGTGGATTTCGCACGGCGCGAGCGCATCGACCTGACGATCGTCGGGCCTGAAACTCCCCTCGTCATTGGCGTGACCGATGCGTTCGAAGCCGCCGGGCTGCGCTGCTTCGGCCCGCGACGCCTGGCCGCGCGCCTGGAAGGCTCCAAGGCGTTCACCAAGGACTTCCTCAGCCGCCACCGCATCCCGACGGCCGCCTACGCAACTTTCACGCAAGCGAACTTCGATAAAGCATGGGTGCGCGCGCAGCGCGCGCCCCTGGTCGTAAAGGCTGACGGCCTGGCAGCGGGCAAGGGCGTCATCATCTGCGAGACCACGGATGAAGCCGTCAGCACCGCCGAAGCGATGTTCTCAGGTCAGTTCGGCGCCGCCGGCAGCACGGTTGTGATCGAGGAATTCCTTCGCGGCGAGGAAGCGAGCTTCATCGCGATCGTCAGCGGCGAGCACATCCTGCCGCTCGCGACTTCGCAGGATCACAAACGTCGCGACGACGCCGACCGCGGACCGAACACCGGCGGCATGGGCGCTTACTCGCCTGCGCCGGTCGTCACGGACGAGATTCATCGCCGCGTGATGCGCGAAGTCATGGAGCCCACGGTGCGCGGCCTGATCGCAGACGGCACGCCTTACGTCGGCTTCCTGTATGCCGGCCTGATGATCGCGCCCGACGGCACACCGAACGTGCTCGAATTCAATTGCCGCTTCGGCGATCCCGAGACCCAGCCGATCATGATGCGGCTCGCTTCGGACCTGACAGTGCTGTGCGACGCGGCGCTCGACGGCAAGCTGGATCACGCCAATGCAAACTGGGACCCGCGCGCTGCTCTCGGCGTCGTGCTGGCCGCCGGCGGCTATCCGGATACAGTCCGCAAGGGTGACGAGATTCTAGGCCTGGACGCGGCCGCTCAGCTTCCGGGGAAAGTGTTCCACGCCGGCACGCACCTTGCGAACGGCAAGGTCGTCACGAACGGCGGCCGCGTGCTGTGCGCAGTCGGAATGGGTGCGAATGTGGGCGAAGCGCAGCGCGCCGCCTATGCGCTCTGCGACCAGATTCGCTGGACCGGCGTGCAATACCGCCGCGACATCGGCTACCGCGCGATTGAAAGAGAGAAGAAGTCAGGCTAAAGCCTGACTCTTCACATCCACTTCAAATTTTACGGCCACGCTGCCCTGCGCGGCCTCGAAGTCATGCTCGATCCCTGCCTTGCTCGGCAGTGTCTGCGCCAACGCTTCCAGCTTCGAGCGCGGAATCGATACCCAGATGCCGGTCGGATCGCTCTCGAGCTGCCACGTCTCCAGCGCCGCCGGCCGCACGTTGACGCGAAATCGACGGTCGCGCGGCAGACAGAGTTCGATCGCGATCGCGCGGCCGGTCAGCAGTTGCTGCAGCTCCGCCGCAGTGGCGCGGCAGCGAATCGCATGGTCCGAGAACCGGACGTTCATCAATCGTCGTCGACGACGATGACGGCTGCGTGCGAGCGCTCGCCGAGCGTCACGCCCGCAGTGATGGGCTCGATCTCGACCAGGAACACTTCGGTGTTCTCGACGATCGCGTCGGACACGAGCGGAATGGTGAGCGTCGCCGAGCGCGACCCGGCGGGAATCTGCTCGGTGCCCGGACCGATGTTCGCGAAGTCCGTGCCCTGCTCCGCCGAGTTGCTGCGCAGGCTCCAGCGGAAGAACACCGCCTCCCGGGTCGAGCCTTCGCGCTCGACTACGACGTGCACGGACCCATCGCTCTCCGTTGCAACGTACGTGTCCTTGTCGAATTCGAGTACGACTGGTTTGCTGCTCGACTCTGTGTCGTGACGTGTGTCTTGCCGCGGCGCAGCTGCGGCAGGCCTCGCTGCAATCTTCTTCGGCTCTGCAGGCTTCGACTGCGGCTTCGAAGACTTCTCGACCGCGGGCGGAGCTGTGGCGAGCGCCTTGCTATCGTCGGCAGCTGCGGACGGCGGCTCACTTTCCGGCGCAGCCGGAGTAGCGGCCGGTGCGGCAGCTCTGCGAGCCGGCGGCGGATTTTGCTCCAGGTAAACGAAGCCAGCCGCGGCGGCAGCGACCAGCGCCAGAAATACCAGCATTCCGAGTACGCGACGCCCCCATTGACCGCGCGTGTCGTGAGCAACTAGCAGCTCCGGCGGTACCAAGCGGTTGGGCGCCTCGGAACAACCCAGGCCCGCGAGCAGGTCGACGACATCGATCTTGCGCTCGCCGCGACCCCACAGCAGCGCGCGATTCAGCGACTGCATCTGTTTGCGAGTGAGACCCGGAATGCTGCGCGGACGCCGGCCATTCGCACGCGCGAGCACTGCCGATCGGCCGCCGAAAGGATGCTCGCCCGAGAGCAACTCGTATGCGATGCATGCGAGGCTGTAGACGTCATCGCTGGGGTGCGGCTCGCTGCCGTTCACGCGCTCGATGCTGGCATAGGCCGGCGCGCTTGCGGGCGCGGCGTCGAATGCCGAGGCACTGTGCAAATCCAGCGGGCGATGGCGCGCGAAGCCGAAGTCGAGAACGCGCACCTCACCGGTCGACGTGATCATGATGTTGCGCGGCTTGAGGTCCGCGTGAACGATGTCGCGCCGGTGTGCATGCGCCAGCGCCGCGCCGACGCTGCTGATGAGAGCCAGGGCGTGCTGGCGCTGCATCGGTCCGCGCAAGCGGGCCATGACGTCCGCGAGCAGCTCGCCTTGCAGCAGCTCCATCACGATGAAATACGTGTCGCCGTCGCGATCGAGATCGAAGACGCTGACGATGTTCGGGTGCGACAACGACTGCGCCTGGTGGAACTCGCGCTCCAGCGCAGCGAGTGCCGCCGGGCTGTTCTGATAATCGAGCTTCAGAACCTTGACGGCCACGAAACGCGCCGCCGTGTCGGCCAGATGCGCGCGATGGCGATCAAGCGCCCGATAGACCGTGCCGCTACTGCCGCGGCCGAGAATGGACAGGAGCTCGTAGCGATCGCGCAGCACGTCCTGCTGCTGCCGCGGGGGGTGCTTCAGCTGCGCATCCCTCGTTTCCGGCCTCGTTTCCGGCCTCGTTTCCGGCCTGACTTCCGGCCCGATCGTCGGCTCGCGCGCCTGCGTCTTGCGCGCGGGCCGCGCGTCCTCACGCATCTCGGGCGGTGGCGGACGCGTCGCAGGATCGAAATCGCGGCGGAACAGCGTGGGATCGACGAATGGCGGCTCGACGTCCTCGGTCTGCGACGCCTCGTTCTCGGCGAGGAGCTTGCGCCAGCGCGAGCCGGTCGTATCGAGCGTCGCCTCGGTCGGATCGCGCGGCGGCGCGCCGGTCTGATTGGCGTTGCCGAAGACGAGTTGCGCGATATCGGCCTTCAGCGTCCGCGCCAGGGCGCCGTCGATTTTGCCGCGGCGCTGGTACTGATCGAGCAAGGCGAGCGCATCCCACGGCGCGTCCGGGTTCCTCCGGCACACCGACAGAAACGACTCCTGCATATCCTCACGGACGCAGCGCCCGCCGGCATAGTCGTCGAGCCAGCTGGCGAGCACGCGACGTGCGTCACCTTCGTCAGCAGGTTCCTTGTCTATGGACACGCTCATGACCGTAGGTTGATTTCCGGGCGGGTGGTCGTGGCATGGCGCAGCTGCCTCAGAGCAGCGACTTTTCCATGCGGTGGTCGTCCATAACGAAGCCGCCCCCGATGTCCATCATCAGGTCCGCAGCGATCCGGAATCCCAGGCGCTGGTAGGCACTCACGGCCGGGTTTCCTTTGTTCACGGTCAGCCATAGCAGGTTGAGACCGCGGCGGCGGGCAAGCTGCTCAATGAACTCCATGCAAACCCTGCCGGTTCCCGCGCCGCGGCAGTCGCGTAACAGATACAACTTGCTCAGGAACAAGCTCCCGTTCTCCGGGTGGGGCTGCACCGCGCAGTATCCGATATCCGCCCCGGCCCGCTGGATTAAGAAGTATTCGTAGCCCTCGCGCAGCTGCGCAGCCACGGCCCCGCTGCTCTGAAACTTGGCCACCATGTAGTCGACCTGCGCCTGGCCGATCAACGCCACGTAGTACTCGTACCAGATCTCGCGCGCAAGGCCGGCAACCGCATCGATCTGCTGCGCTGTCGTGACGGGTACGAATTGAACGGGCAGGCTCATAAGGGTCGGGCGCGGGCTGGGTGCGCGAATGCGAGCATTCGCGTCGTTATTTCCTGAGTTCCTGCTGCAGGCGCTGTTCGTCCAGCGCTCCGCACCATTTGGCGACGACGACAGTGGCGACGCCGTTGCCGACCAGGTTCGTCAACGCCCGTGCCTCCGACATGAACCGGTCGATGCCTAGGATGAGGGCTACGGCCGTCACCGGCAATGTACCAAGGGCGGATAGCGTTGCCGCCAGAACGATGAAGCCGCTGCCGGTGACCCCGGCCGCCCCCTTCGAGGTCAGCAGCAGCACGGCCAGCAGCGTGAGCTGATCGAGCAGCGTCATCGGCGTATTGGTGGCCTGGGCGATGAACACGGCCGCCATCGTCAAATAAATCGACGTTCCGTCGAGGTTGAAGGAGTACCCCGTCGGGATCACCAGTCCCACGACCGGCTTGGCGGCACCGGCACTCTCCATCTTCGAGAGCATGCGCGGCAGCACCGACTCCGACGAGGACGTGCCGAGCACGATCAGCAGCTCGTCGCGCAGGTAGCGCACGAACCGGAAGATGCTGAAGCCATGCGCCCGTGCGATCAGGCCGAGGACGACGAAGATGAAGATCAGGCAAGTCGCGTAGAAACAGGCCATCAGCAGGCCGAGCGACTTGAGCGTGCCGAGCCCGTACTTGCCGATCGTGAACGCCATGGCGCCGAAGGCGCCGAGCGGCGCGAGCCGCATGATGAAGCCGACGATGCGGAACAGCACGTGCGCGATCCGGTTGACGAAGTCGTACACCGGCCGCGCCGGCTCGCCGACGACGTGCAGCGCGAAGCCGAACAGCAGCGAGAACAACAGCACCTGCAGGATGTCGCCCCGGGTGAAGGCGTCGAAGATCGTCGTCGGGATGATGTTCAGCAGGAAGTCCTTGACGCTTTGCTCCTGGGCCGCGTGCGCGTACGCCTCGATCGCCTTCGCATCCAGCGTCGAGACGTCGACGTTCATGCCGGCACCGGGCTTGACGACGTTGACGATCACCAGCCCGACGATCAGCGCCAGCGTGCTGACGACTTCGAAATAGAGCAGCGCCAGCACGCCGGTCTTGCCGACCGCCTTCATGTTCTCCATGCCGGCGATGCCGGTCACGACCGTGCAGAAGATGATCGGCGCGATCATCATCTTGATGAGCTTGATGAAGCCGTCGCCGAGCGGCTTCATCTGCGCGGCCGTATCGGGCAGGAAATAGCCGAGCAGCACGCCGATCGCGATCGCGACCAGGACCTGGAAATAAAGCGACTTGTACAGCGGGGCGGACGGCACGTCGTTCTGCACGGGAGCTGTCTGCACGGGACGGGTGCCTCGGCTTATTGTTTTCGGCCCCAAGGCTAGCATGCTGAGTCGGGCTTTAGCCCGACTGCACAGCGGTCAGATTGCTGCGGCGGTCCCCGGGGTGCCGTTCACCCAGATGCGGCCCTCGCGCGCGTCCATGCGGACCACGACGCCGAGCGGGCGGCGGAATTCCTTGCACTCCACCGGCAGGCGCGCATCGGAAAAGTAGGCCTTCGCCAGATCGATCACCGTGGCCGCAGGCCCTTCCATTGCCGGCTGCTGCGGCGTGTGGCCGAAGATGCTGACGCGCCAGCTCTGCTTGCGGGCACCCGCGGAGCGCAGCTCCTTGCAGAAGCTGTCCATCAACAGCAGGTCGGAGCTCAACGTGTTGTCGGTCAGGTCGACCGGCTCGGTCCCGCTGGTCGCGACGTAGCGAAGATGCAGCAGGCCGCCCACGGCTTGCGTGTCATCGAACAGGCAGACGGCCAGCGCGGCTCGCAGCTCGGAGACGAGCAACAGGGGTTCGCGAGTGACGCGGAAGGCATCCGGCTGCACCAGGATTTCCGGGGGTGTTTGCACCATGCAGCCGGCATGATGCCGGGTCCCTGGAGCAATTGTGTGGAGTGCATCACGGAATCGGCCGGAACGTCGCGGAATGCCCGGACCTGACACTTTTCGTTGGGCACTGTCATTGTTTGGCGACGTTGCTGGAAGCAACACGTGTGCCGCCGAAAGTGAGCGAGGCCGTCGCGAGAAACACTTCGCGCAGAAAATGCAGCAGCGCCGCGGCGAGAGTGAGCAGCGCAATCACGAAGGCGATCGCAATCGGCAGCGCGAGATCGATGCGCAGCAGCGCGCTCACGAACAAGGCAGCAACTACCAGCGAAACCAGCAAGCCGCACAGCACGCACAACGCGATCGCGCGGTTGACCAGCGTGGCTCGGCGCGAGAGCACACGCAGGCGTGCGTGCAGTTCCTGCGCGTGTTCGGCAGTCGCATTCTGCAACCTGTCCTCCATGATGCGTGCACGGTCGATGATCCGGCCGATGCGGCTGGCGAGTACGTTGAGCGTGGTGGCGACACCCGCGAGCAGGAATACCGGCGCGACCGCCGCCTGGATGACCTGGGCAACTCCGGCTACATGCAGGGGAGCATCCATGGCCGAACCATACACGAGCACTGCAACCCTTGGCAGGCAGGCCGCATCCAACCGACCATGAGCACTCGAGCCACTCGTGGCATGCACCCGAACAGCCCCGCGAACGGAGGATTTGCGATGAAGAGATTGTGTCTGGCATGGCTTGCCTGCCTGCCGCTCGCGGCCGTGGCCAACGAAGGCAGCGTGTCCAAGGTCAACGGCTCGGTGCGCGTCGAGTCCGGTCAGACTGCGGGCGACGTCTCAACCGTCAACGGCTCGGTCACGATCGAGGAAGGCGCCACCGCGGCGGACGTCGAGACCGTCAATGGCTCGATCACGATCGAGCGCAACGCGACGGTGCAGAAAGTCGAGAGCGTCAACGGCGGCGTCTCGCTGGGCGCAGACACCAAAGCGGCCGGCGTGGAAACGGTGAACGGTACGCTCAAGCTCGCCGAAGGCGCGCAGGTCAGCGGTGACGTCACGGCAGTGAATGGCTCCGCGCAGCTCGCGAAGGGCGTGGACATTCGCGGCGGGCTCTCGAACGTGAATGGCAAGATGACGATCACCGCCGCGCACGTCGGCGGCGGCTTGAAGACGGTCAACGGCGACATTCTGGTCGGCGCCGATTCGCGCATTGAGGGCGGCATCCTGGTCGAGAAGCCGAACCTGAACTGGTTCAGCCGCAACCGCCGTCCGCCGCGCATCGTCATCGGCCCCGGCGCCGTCGTCGAAGGCAAGCTGCGCTTCGAGCACGAGGTGGAGCTGCTGGTGAGCGACCGCGCGAAGATCGGCGCAGTCGACGGCGCCACTGCCGTCCCGTTCTCCGGCGACGAGCCGAAATAGTCAGCGCAGCATTCAGGACCAGGCGAGCGCTGCCACGACTTCGGCGTGCAGCTCGCGATTGCCGGCGATGATGACTTCGCTCGCGCGGTCGGCGGGACCTCCGGCCCAGTCGGTGATCACGCCGCCCGCGCCCTGCACGATCGGGATCAGCGCTTGCACGTCCCACGGCTTGAGTCCCGCTTCCACGACCAGATCGGCACAACCGGCCGCCACGAGACAGGGTGTGTAGCAGTCTCCGCCGAAGCGCACCGCACGTGCGCGCGGTGCGAGACGAGCGAACGCCTGCTGATGAGCGGCGCCGGCGAACATCGTCGGATCGGTCGCGCAGACCGTGACGTCGGCCAACCGCGTCGCCGCGCGTGTTCTGAGCTGCGTCGTCGCGTTGCCGTGGCGTAACTCAGCTCCGGCGGCGGATCCAATGAACGTCTCGCCGGTGTACGGCTGGCGCATGATCCCGACGATCGGCGCGGTGCCATCGTTGAGCGCGATCAGCGTGCCCCAGTGGAGCTGGCCGAGCACGAACGCGCGCGTGCCGTCGATCGGGTCGATGACCCACGTGCAGGGACTGGTGCCGGCGTGGAGGCCATGCTCCTCGCCGAGGATGCCGTGATCGGGATAGACCCGGCGGATCTCGCGCCGGATCGCCGCCTCGGCCTCGCGATCCGCGACAGTGACGGGATCGTAGCCGCCGTCCTTGCTCTTGTTCTCCAGGCCGATCGCCACGCGAAAGCGCGGCAGGATCTGCTCGCCCGCGAGATCGGCGAGATGAACTGCAAACTCGACGAACTCACGCACGCGACAGCATCTCCTTTCGAGCGGGTGCCAATGATAGGACGGCCAATTGAAAACGGCGCGTGCTTTCGGTAGATCGTGCGCGAGCCCACGGAGAACTCTGATGCCCGCCAAATTCGCCAAGAGCCTCGGCCGCACGCTCGACGCCCGGCCCGATCGTCTCGACCTGCGCGACCGGGAGTTCACGCCGAACGTGGTCTCCCTGCCGCAGCAATGGCCGGACGACGCGACCATCCGCCGCCTGCTGCCGCGCTACTGCAAATCGGGGTTGGTGCTCAACCAGGGCGAAGAAGGCGCGTGCACCGGATTCGGCCTGGCATGCGTCGTCAACTATCTGAACTGGCGCGTTGCGCTGGAGCGCGGCAAGGGCCGAGAGCGGCACCGTCCCGTCAGTCCGCGCATGCTGTACCACCTCGCGCGCTTCTACGACGAGTGGCCCGGCGAGGACTACGACGGTTCGAGCTGCCGCGGCGCGCTGAAGGCGTGGCACAAACACGGCGTGTGCTCGGATCAGCTCTGGCCCTATCGCGATGCCGCCGGCCGCGTGCGCTTCCTGAAGCCGCACGACACCTGGGCCGAGGAAGCGCTGACCCGGCGCCTCGGCGTCTACTACCGCGTCAATCGCGCCTCGGTCGTCGACCTGCAGGCGGCGATTCGCGAGATCGGCGCGATCTACGTCTCATGCGACGTGCATGACGGCTGGGGCATCGAGGCGCGCAAGAAGTCCATCACCGGACATGCGTCGCTGCCGGCGGTCAAGCCGATGCGCAAAGCGGACTCGCTCGGCGGCCACGCGTTCGCGCTCGTCGGGTTCAACCAGGTGGGCTTCGTGGTCCAGAACTCCTGGGGCCTGGTCTGGGGCAATTGCGGCTTCGGCGTGCTGCCGTACGAGGAGTGGGTGAAGTACGGCACCGATGCGTGGATCGCAGCGCTCGGCGTGCCCTCGGATGCGGCGAAGACTTCGAGCGTACCGGTGCGAGCCAAGGAAAAGACCGTGATCGCGCGCGCTGGCGCGATCACCTTCACGTCGACCTCGGCAACACAGCCGCCGCCGAAGGTGAGCAAGGAAGTTGCGTCGTGGAGTCCCGAGGAGGCGTATCGCCACACGGTCGTCATGGGCAACGACGGCGCAGTGATCAATCGCATTCTCACGCACGAGAACGGCGCGAGCTGCATACGCGACGTCGTCTGCGACGCGCCGCTGCGCTTCTGGGGCAGCAGCGCGAAGCCGCGACGCATCGCGATCTACGCGCACGGCGGCCTGAACTCGGAAGACGCGTCGATCCAGCGCATTCAGACGCTCGCGCCGTACTTCAAAGCCAACGGCGTCTATCCCGTGTTCCTCACCTGGCGCACCGGGCCGACCGAGACGCTCGCCGGCATTCTCGAGGACGAGCTGAAGAAGGTGCCGCGGCCGGAAGGCGACATCGGCGACCTGTTCGAGCGCGTCAAGGAGACCGCGGCGGAAGTGCTCGATCGCACCGTCGAAGTGCTCGCGCGCCCGGCTGCGAAACCGATCTGGAGTCAGATGAAGCAGAACGCAGCGAGCGCGACCGAGCCGAGCCGCGGCTGCACGATGCTCGCCGATGCGATCGCGGAGCTGCGAAAGCAGGCGCCGCAGGCGGAGGTTCACCTGGTCGGACACTCGGCCGGCTCGATCGTCCTCGGCCACCTGCTGGACCTGCTGCCGGCGCGCAATCTCGATGTAGCGAGCTGTCACCTGTACGCGCCCGCGTGCACCGTGCGCTTCGCCTTGCAGCACTACTTGCCCGCGATCGAGAAGCAGCTGCTGCCGCGCAAGCGCTTCCACATCCACTTGCTGTCCAATGCAGTCGAGATCTGCGACACGGTGGGTCCGTATCGCAAGTCACTGCTGTACCTCGTGAGCCGTGCGCTGGAAACGTGCCACAAGATGCCGATCCTCGGGCTCGAACAGGCGTACGACCCCAAGGCCAACCCGAAATGGCATGAAGACGAGATCGACAGCGTGAAGCGCTGGCAGAAATTCTGGAGCGCGGGCGGCAACGGCCTCGACGTGGTGGACAGCAAGCAGGTTTCGACCGGCTCGCTCGGCCGCCGCATTCGCGCGTGTCACGGCAGCTTCGACAACGACGCAACGACGATCGAGACGACGCTGCAGCGGATCACAGGCGCGAAGCCGGCGTTCGCCGTGGAGTGGATCGACTACTGAGAGGCGTAGCGAGTGATTCCGGCTGCGGTCACACGATGCAGCCGTCCGGCGTGCGCCAGGTATTCCAGGTGCGCGAGTGCTTCGCCGAACGCCAGGAACAAATGAATGCCCTTGAGCTCGCGGCGGAACATCACCGGCAACAGCTCGGCAGCGGTTTTCGGCTCGCGGCAGCGCTCCTGCACCAGCGCAAGCTGCTCCTCGTGATGCGAGGTCAGATCGTCGATGCGCTGCTGCAGGCCGTAGAACGGCACACCGTGCGAAGGCAGCACCAGCGTTTCAGTCGCGAGCTTGCGCAGCCGCTGCAGCGAATCCAGATACGAGCCGAGCGGATTCTTGTCGGCGAAGCGAAATCCGTAACTGATGTTGGATGAGATCGACGGCAGCACCTGATCGCCGCTGATCAACACGCGCGCCGCTGCGTTCGACAGACACAAGTGGCCCTCCGCGTGGCCGTCGGTCTGGTACGCCAGCCATTCGCCACCGCCCCACTGCAGCGTGTCGCCGTCGGCGACGTGACGCTCGACGTTCGGCAGGCCGCTCGTCATCCGGCTGAAGCGTTCCGGCTTGAACATCGGCTGGACCTGGGCGGCATCGCTCAGGCCGTGCGAGCGGAAGAAGGCGTCGACCTCCGCTGCTTCCGGCCTGCCCTCGCCGGTACTCAGCACGCGCACCATGTCGTACGTGCGGGACGACATGAGCACGGGGACGCGATAACGTTCCTGCAGCCACGCCGCCAGCCCGCTGTGATCGGGATGAATGTGCGTGACGAATACGGCGCGCACCGGCTGCCTCGCGAACGTCTCGCGCTCGATCGACTCCCACGCCTCCTTGCCGATCTGCACCGCCATGCCGGTGTCGACGATCACGCAGCCGTCCTCGGTCGCGACCAGCCACACGTTGATGTGATTGAGGTCCATCGGCAGCGGGATGCGCGCCCAGCGCACGCCCGAAGCGATCTCGACGCTCGAGCCCGGCGCCGGCGGCGCGATGCTGACGTATTTGAGACGTTTGGGCGCGGACGCGAAGGTTTCGCCCTCCGTCGTAACGGCGGGGGCAGCTGGCGCAGTGTCGGATTTCATCGGTCGCGTATCATGCGGCGAAACGCCACCAAAGGTGAAATTCCACCATGCAATTTGTGCTGCGATCACTGCGTACGGTGTCGATCCTCTTCGTCCTCCTGTGCGGCGTGGGAACCGCGCTGGGCGCGCCGTCCAGCGCCGAGCGCGCGCTCGTGAAGCGCGTACAGGCCCAGCAGGACAGCTCGATCGCGCTGCTGGAAGAGATCGTCGACATCAACAGCGGCACGATGAACTTCGCGGGCGTGCGCCGCGTCGCGGACGTGCTGCGGCCGCGCTTCGAAGCGCTCGGGTTCAAGGTGCGTTGGGAAGATGGCGCAGCGTTCGGGCGCGCCGGGCACCTGATCGCCGAGCATCCGGGCCGCGGCCGGCACGTGCTGCTGATCGGCCATCTCGATACCGTGTTCGAGCCGAGCCATCCGTTCCAGCGCTTCGAGCGCGTCGATGCGCAGACCGTGCGCGGTCCGGGAACGTCCGACATGAAGGGCGGACTGGTGGTCGCGCTCGCGGCGCTCACTGCGCTGAAGGAGACGAAAGCCCTCGACGGCATGCACATCACGATGGTGATGATGGGCGATGAGGAAGATTCGGGCCGGCCGCTGGCGCTGGCGCGTGCCGCGCTGGTGGCAGCGGCGAAGGCCGCCGATGTCGCGATCGGGCTGGAGAACGGCGCGGACGATCCGAAGACCGCGCTCACCGCGCGCCGCGGCTATACGGGCTGGCAGATCGACGTCAAGGCGCGCAGCGCGCATTCCTCGCAGATCTTCACCGATGAAGTCGGCGCCGGCGCGATCTACGAGCTCGCGCGAATTCTGCATACCTTCTACGAGGAGCTGCACGGCGAAGAGCTGCTGACGTTCAACCCGGGATTGATCGCCGGCAGCACGCAGCTCAACTTCGACCCGAAAGTGCTGCACGCGGAAACGTTCGGCAAGGACAACATCGTCGCGCCGGTCGCCGTCGCGACCGGCGACTTGCGGACGATTTCGTCGGAGCAGCTGGAGCGCACCAAGGAGCGGATGCGCAAGATCGTCGCGGCCAGCCTGCCGGGCGCATCGGCGACGATTACTTTCAGCGACGGCGGCGTACCGATGCCGCCGACCGAAGGCAACCGCAAGCTGCTGTCGATGTACGACGCGGTCAGTCGCGATCTGGGGTTCGGTCCCGTGACCGCTGTCGATCCGCGCCGCGCGGGGGCTGCAGACATTTCATATGCGGCCGACTACGTGGAGATGGCGATCGACGGCATCGGGCTGCTCGGTCACGGCAACCATACGCCGGACGAGGTCGCGGACCTGCGCACATTCCCGATCCAATCGCAGCGGCTCGCAGTCCTGCTGCTACGCTTGAGCAAAGACTTGTAGGTCGGGCTTTAGCCCGACAATCCGTGCTTGAAAAGATCGTCCAGCGGCCGCGCGGCGCGGCTGCCCGGGAACACTCGTTCCTCGATCCCACTCTCGGCCGCGCCGAGATGCAACGCGAGTGCGCTCTTCATGACCGATCGCAGGTCCAGCGTCGGCCGCAGATCGCGGCCCTCATATAGAGCGCTGCTCGCGAGTCCCGGCCAATCTGCCACCACACGTCCGCCGGCAACTGCGCCGCCGACGAGGAACGCACACGTCGCGGTACCGTGATCCGTGCCGCCTGTGCCGTTCACAGCGACTGTCCTGCCAAACTCGGTGACGACCAGAACCGCGCTTCGCGCCCAGGCGCCCGCGAGGCCGGTGCGCAGACTGCTCAGTGCCTGATCCAGCCCACGCAAGCGATTCGCAAGCTGACCGCGCTCGGCGCCTTGGTTCGCGTGTGTGTCCCAACCAGTCGCTTCGAGCACTGCGATGCGCGGACCGTCCGCCGCCGCGAGAAACTTGCCAGCCGCCGCCGCGACCGTGTTGAGCGCGTTGAGCGGATCGCGCCGGCCCGCGCCCATTCCTTCGCCTTCGCCGACGACACTGTCCGCCGCGAGCGCCGATTGCAGGCGACTCGCGAAATACTCGTCGGTCGAATACAGGTCGGCGATGCGCTGCAGAGTGTCGGAATCGGTATCCGGCAGACGCGACGGTGCCCAGGAACCGACCCGAGCGTCCCCGCGCAAGACCAGCGGCACGTTCTGCGCGAGCGCCAGAGCAACTCGATCTGTCGCGCGCTGCTTCGCCTCGGGCAGCAGCGGCAGCGCGCGATTCAACCAGCCATCGTGCGCGGACTTCGGGGCGCTGGTGCCGTTCTCGAGCAGATCCTGGCCGTCGAAATGCGAGCGCTCGCGATACGGCGACGCGACGGCGTGAAAGACGATCAGCTCCTTGGACTGGAAGCGCTCGTGCAGCTGCGGCAGCGACGGATTCAACGCGAACATCCCGTCCAGCTTGAGTTGCGGCGCCGTGATCGCGAGTGCGCCGCGCTTCGAGGCGTACGCACCGTCGCCGTACGCGGGTACAGCGGCGAGACCATCGAGCGCACCGCGGAGAATGACGAGCACGAAGCGCGCGTCAGTAGCAGCGTCCGCGAAGACGCAACGCGGCAGCATGGCGGCTGCCCCTGCGGCCAGTGCTCCACTCACGAATGCGCGTCTGCTCGTCATGGCGATCTCATCTGCGCTGGAATTCCGGACTTGCGAGCAACAGCGTGATGCCCTGCTCTGCGCTGGCAGCGCGCGTAATCGCGACGCGCGTGCGCTCGTTGAGAGCGGCGCCGAGCGACCGCTCGCCGAGACTCAGCGGCTGCTCGCGACTTGCAACGCGCGCCGCGACGGATCCAGCCCACTCGATGCGCTTCAGCAATGCATCCGGGCCGTCCCATTGCGTCGCCGTGTCCGGCCAACCCGCAGGCGAGCCCGGCGTGTACGGCCGTTGTCCGAGCAGATCGAACGGCGCGGCGACCTGGCGCGGCTCAGCGGGAACGAAATCGAGCGCGCGGAACGTGGATACGACCAGCTCGTGCGGTGTCTTGAATTTCGTTGCGGGCCCCGCCCACGCTGCCGGAGTGTCGAGCACGGCTCGATGAACTGCCGGCAGATCGCCGCCGCTGTCGACAAACGCTTTGGAGATGTGCTCGACGGCGTCGGCCGGCGGCTCATCGGCAATGAAATGCCGCGCAAGCTTCAACGCGATGTGCCGTGCTGTCGCAGGATGTCTGGCGAGGTCGGCGAGCACTGCGCGCGGCTGGGACACGCCCGATTGACTGTAGCGCGTGCCGAGAATCGTCTTGGTGCCCGCCTCATGCGCGACGTCATGAAATGCGAACTTGCCCGGCTCGCCGCCGCCGGGAAATCGATCGGTACCGATCGACCAGCCGGTGAGCGCACGCGCGAATGTGGTGACGTCCTGCTGCGTGTAACCGCCGTCTACGCCGAGCGTGTGCAGCTCGAGAATCTCGCGCGCGAGGTTCTCGTTGATGCCGAGTTTGCGATCGCCGTTCGCAGCACGCCGGTTGCGACGCTGCGCGAGCTGCGAGTCCGGTCCAATGGAAGCCTGGTTGTCCAGGTACAGAATCATCGCGGGATGCGCCTCGACGGCGGCCAGCATGTCCGCGAATCGACCCGCAACGTGCGGCCGGATCGCCTCGTTCTCCAGCGCGCCCGCGAGCGCGAGGACCTGCGGCTTGTCGGCGGAAACCGCGAAGTGGTTGGTCCAGAAGTGGACCAGGCGCTCGCGAAACGATTCTTCGGTGTGCACGGCGACGCGATACCGCGCGGCGACCTGATCGAGGTAGTACGGAACGAGCTTCGCCCGCAAGCCGCCGGGCAGGCGCTTCGCGGCGGCGCTGTCGCCTTTCGCGTCGTTGCGGTCACGGCGCAGCTCGGCATAGGTCTTGAAGATCTCCGCCGAACTCGGCAAGCGACGGATTTCCTCGGGCTCCGCGCGCGAGCCGGTCAGCTGCTTCTGCAGCCAGCCGCGTGCATCGTCGCGCGCACGCTCCAGCTCGCCGGGACGGGCGCCAAGGCCGAAGCGATTTGCCGCAGTGACGGCGTCGAGAGTCATGTCGTTGATAACGAACTTCCGGCCTCACGGTTGACGTCCCTCGAAAGGAGCACCCTAGAATGCTGATGGCCGCTTCTCGTGCGATCGTCGGGACCGCGTATCTGGCGCTCGCGCTGCTCGCTGTGCGGGCGCGGGCTCAAGACGCGGACTTCGCTGCAAAGTGCCCGGATGCTGTCCGCGAAAAGGTTGAACTACAGAGCCGCACGCCTCCCCGGCCGATTCCAGCGGCCGTGACGCGGCCTGCTCTGCGTCAGAACCTGCTGCTCATGGCAAAACAGGACCAGGAGGTACGAGCGCATCTGCGCTTGACCGGTGGTCGCATCGACCAGGCCACGCCCGAAGGCAGGCGCTTGCGGGAGGTCGACTCCGGCAATCTCAAACGGTTGAAGCACATCGTCGCGCAGGAAGGCTTCCCGACCGCAGAGATGGTCGGTCTCGACGGCGTCGATGCGGCGTGGCTGCTCACGATCCACGCCGCAGACCCGGACCTCCAGGAAGAAGTGCTCGAGCTAACCGTTGGTCATCTGCGCCGGGGCGAAGTGCTGAGCGATCAAGTGGCGATGCTCACCGATGATCTGCTCAACGGTCGCGGCAGGAAGCAGCGCTACGGGACGAATTACGAGCTGCGCGACGGCCAGCTCTATCCCGCCCCGATCGAGGACGAGGCCAACGTGGATGCTCGGCGGCGGGAAGTCGGACTGCTTTCGCTAGCGAACGACATGTGCCTCGCGCGCGCAATCTACGGCACGCGGGCAAGTCAGTGAGATTTACGAGCCGGTCATCGGCTCGGAGACCAGCTCCGCTTCCGACTTGCGGGACGCGAGCAGGTCGACGACACGCTCGTCGCTGCGCAGGATGAAGCTGTTGCCGGTCTGCTGCTTGGCGAGTTTCTTGACGTGCGCCAGCAGATGCGCAACGGCATCGGCACTGCCGGCGCCGCTCGTCTGCGAATCCAGCGCGGCTACGGAGACCGTCAGCAGCGGATAGGTCTGCTTCTTCTCATCGCGGTCCGAGGCCGTGATGTAACCCGCCGCGGCGTGCTCCGGCGAATAGAAATTCGGGACAGTCGCCGTGAACCGCTGGATGATGCGATTCACCCGCTCGCGCCAGTCGGCCGAGCGCATCACCACGATGAAGTCGTCGCCGCCGACGTGCGCGACGAAGTCCAGGCGCGCCGAGAACATGTTTTTCAGCAGGCCCGCCAGGTGCAGGATCACCTGGTCGCCTTGCGCGTCGCCGTACACGTCGTTGTACGGCTTGAACGTATCCAGATCGAAATACGCGACCACGAAGCGCTTGCGGTTCTCGATCAGGCGATCGATACAGCTGCGCAGCGCGGCGTTGCCCGGCAGCAGCGTGAGCGGATTGGAATGCTTGGCCGATTGCAGCTGCTGCTCGGTGATCAAGCGCAGCACGTCGATGGTCTGGCCGAGCCCGTGATAGCGGCCGTCCTTGGTGATCACGAACTCTTCGGTCAGTCGCGGGCGGCCTTTCTGCGTCACCAGGCGGCTGACCTGCTCCAGGCGCAGCTGGCCGTCGACCAGCAAGGTCGGCGACTCCATGATCGCGGTCACCGGCTTCTTGTTGTAGATCTCCGGGTGCAGCGGCTTGGCGAGCAGGTCGAACAGCTGCTCGCGCCGAACGACGCCGAGCGGGCGCCCGTCCTGCACGACCGGCAGCGTCAGATGATCGGGATGATCGCGGAATAGGTCGGCGAGCTCGTGCACGCGCATGTCGGGTGCGACCGGCCGCACGTAAGCGGCGATGTGCTCGGCGCACAACGCAGTGTGCGTCACGATCGAGCGGTCCAGCGACTCGAGCTGCTGGAGCGCTGCCATCGGCGCTACGTCCGGCCGGCCGAATAGGTTGCCCTGCAGGCGATCGATGCCGAGGTCGACCAGCTCGCGGCACTCGCGCTCGGTCTCGACGCCTTCGGCGATGACGCGGCAGCCCATGGCGCGGCCCATGTCGAGCATCGAGCGCACGAACTCGAGCTTGGTCTGGTCGGAGTCGATGCCGCTGACGAAGTAGCGGTCGATCTTCACGTAGTCGGGCTTGAGCTCCGACCAGGTGCGCAGGCCCGAGGAGCCGGCACCGAGATCGTCGATGGCGATCGCGCAGCCCGCTTCGCGCAGCCGCTGCAGCGTCGAGCGCAGGCGCGCGTAGTCGTCGAGCAGGCTCTCTTCCGTCAGCTCGATCACGCAACGATCCGGCGGCATGCCCGCCTGCGCCGCGTAGTCGAGGAAGCGCACAGCGAAGTTCGGCTCTTCGTAGACGGTGTCCGGCGAAACGTTGACGAACAGCAGCCCCGCGACGCGCGAGGCCGCAAAGCGCTTGAATGCGCTCTGGATGCAGAGGAAATCGAGCTGCAGCTTGACGCCGCTCTTGCGCGCAGCCTCGAAGAGGTTCTGCGGCGAGTGCAGCCAGCTATCGGACGGTCCGCGCGTCAGCGCTTCGAAGCCGCAGATGCCGCGCGAGCGCGGATCGACGATCGGCTGGAACAAGGTCGAAATGCGTCCCTCACGCACCAGCTCCGTGAGCTCGTGCGTCGCGGCGTCGAGCCTGCGCAATCGCAAGGTCGGCGAGTCGGGGCGGACTTCGGACATGCGCCGGGGCACCCATCGAGGGGTTGTGATTCAGGCGCATTACGTTAATCGACGAGCGCTCCGCGATCCGAGAAGCGCATCGCAACACTGAGGCGGAGCCTGACACAGACATCAGGCGGAAACGGAGGGAATGTGACAGGGGTCACAGGACCCCTGTACGTCTTACCGCTTCATCGCGTCGAAGAAGTCGGCGTTGGTCTTCGTGTCCTTCATCTTGTCGATGAGGAACTCGATCGACGCCAGCTCGTCCATCGGGTGCAGGAGCTTGCGCAGGATCCAGATCTTCTGCAGCTCTTCCTGCGAGGTGATCAGCTCCTCGCGGCGCGTGCCGGAACGGTTGATGTTCACCGCGGGGAATACGCGCTTCTCCGACACGCGGCGATCCAGGTGGATTTCCGAGTTGCCGGTGCCCTTGAACTCTTCGTAGATCACGTCGTCCATGCGCGAGCCGGTGTCGATCAGCGCCGTCGCCAGGATCGTGAGGGAGCCGCCTTCCTCGATGTTGCGCGCCGCGCCGAAGAAGCGCTTCGGACGCTGCAGGGCGTTCGCATCGACACCACCCGTCAGCACCTTGCCGGAGCTCGGCACGACGGTGTTGTATGCGCGCGCGAGGCGCGTGATCGAGTCCAGCAGGATCACGACGTCGCGCTTGTGCTCGACCAGCCGCTTCGCTTTCTCGATCACCATCTCGGCGACCTGCACGTGGCGCGTGGCTGGCTCGTCGAACGTCGAAGACACGACTTCGCCGCGCACGGTGCGCGCCATCTCGGTCACTTCCTCGGGACGCTCGTCGATCAGCAGCACGATCAGGTACACGTCGGGATGATTCGACGTGATCGACGTGGCGATGTTCTGCAGCAGCATCGTCTTGCCGGCTTTCGGCGGCGAGATGATCAGGCCGCGCTGGCCTTTGCCGATCGGCGCGACCAGGTCGATGATGCGTGCGGTCAGGTCCTCGCTGGAACCGTTGCCGCGCTCGAGCTTGAGCCGCTTGGTCGGGTGGAGCGGCGTCAGATTCTCGAACAGAACCTTGTGCCGCGCGCCTTCCGGCGAGTCGAAGTTGATCTCGCCGACCTTCAGGAGCGCGAAGTAGCGCTCGCCGTCCTTCGGCGGACGGATCAGGCCGGAGATCGAGTCGCCGGTGCGCAGGTTGAAGCGGCGGATCTGGCTCGGGCTGACGTAGATGTCGTCCGGCCCGGCGAGATAGGAGCTGTCGGAGGAGCGCAGGAAGCCGAAGCCGTCCTGCAGGATCTCCAGCACACCGTCGCCGTAGATGTTCTCCCCGTTCCGGGCATGCGCCTTGAGGATCGAGAAGATGATGTCCTGTTTGCGCGATCGGGCGAGGTTGTCCAGACCCATGGACTCGGCGAGCTTCACCAGATCATGGATCGGTTTCAACTTCAGCTCGGTGAGGTTCATCGAGCTGCGCGATTGGGTGAGCTCCGCGGGACTGATGATTTCCGAGTCGTCGGCCTCGAAAGCCTCCGGCTCGTGCATCAGGTCATCGGGGCGGCCGCCGCCGTTGCCGTTGGAACGGTTGCCATCGCGATTACCGTCGCGGTCACGGCCGCCGCCGTGGCGCGGACCTTTGGGCCGGTTGCGGCCTTGATTGCCGAGATAGCCTCTCACAGGTTGCTGTCCAGAAATGCCGATAATTGTGACTTCGACAGGGCTCCGACCTTTTGGGCCTCGACCGTGCCGTTCTTGAAGAGAATGAGCGTCGGAATGCCGCGGATGCCGTACTTCGGCGGGGTTTGCGGGTTCTCGTCGATATTGAGCTTGGCGATCTTGAGCCGGGCCTGGTATTCGTTGGCGATGTCATCCAGGATCGGGGCGATCATCTTGCAGGGACCGCACC
>DATNFA010000147.1:0-43793 GCA_035606615.1 Steroidobacteraceae bacterium | reverse complement strand
GCACGGCGCTGTGGGCGCTCGTGCACTTCGTCGTCAATGGCGATCTCGCGTCGTCGCTCGTGTTCGGATCACTGCTCGTGCTTGCAGTCGGCGGCACCGCATCGATCGATGCGAAGCGTCGCCGCGCGTACGGCGAACGGTGGGAACAGTTCGCTCAGCAAACTTCCAACGTTCCCTTCGCCGCGATCGTCGCCGGACGCAATCAACTCGGGGCGGCGCTGCGCGAGATCGGCATCGTGCGGCCGCTCGTCACGATCGCAGTCTTCGCCGCGCTTTTCTTCCTGCACGGACGCTTCTTCGGCGCGGCACTCACTTAGTCTCATTAGCGTCAGTGATCTCCGTCGTCTCCAGAATCTGACGCTGCAACCCATTGCATGCGCCAATCGATGAGCGCACGCTCCCGCGCGTTCTGAAATCGAATCGCTGCCTCGACAGCGCAACTAGGGGAGAAAGCCAGCACGGAAAAACTCGCGCAGCGCGCGAGACGGGATTCTTTTGCTCAACGATCAACCGGGAGAATCGTGATGCAAGCACTGAGAAGGTTTGCACTGCTGGCGGTGACTGTGTCACCGCTGCTGTTACTAAGCGTCGGCGCTGCCGCCGACGACCGCGCTACCAGCCGCTTCCAGCATTCAGGACGAATGCCTGCGGAGACGGATGCAGCGGCGGTTACGCAAGCGGATTTCTTCACCGAAGCACCCACCGGCTTCGACAATCGAACGAACGGCTTCCTGCAGCAGGGACCCGCCTTCGACACGATCGACGAGGACAACGTCGTGCCGGACCGCTCGTTCAACGACGACCGCTTCATCTTCGAGGAAGTCGAAGGAATCGCGGACGGCCTGGGCCCGACCTACAACGCGCAGAGCTGCGCCGAATGTCACCAGAACGTCGCGACCGGCGGCGCCAGCCAGATCGCCGAGCACCGCACGGGGCGAGTCGATGCGTCCGGCGGCTTCTTCGAATCGCTCGGCGGCTCGCTGATCCATTCGCGCGCGACCAACCCGGCGATCGTCGAGCGCGTCGCGTTCGAGGACGACGTGCGCACGTTCCGCATCTCGACCAACACGCTCGGCAACGGCTTCGTCGAATGCGTTGCCAACGAAACGCTGCTCGCGATTCGCGATGCGCAGCCGGCCGCAATCCGCGGCACCGCCATGATGGTGCCGGTGCTCGAGGGCGGCAACGCAATGCGTGTCGGGCGCTTCGGCCACAAGAATCAGCACGCGAGCCTCAAGTCGTTCTCGGCGGATGCGTATCTCAACGAGATGGGCATCACCAGCCCGCTGTTCCCGGACGAGAACACGTCGGCCGGTCGCAAGGTCGGCTTCGGCACGGGGTTCGATCAGGTGCCGGAACCCGAGGACGAAGGTGAGGACGTGGATGCGTTCGCGAACTTCATGCGCTCGACCAAAGCGCCTTCGCGCGGACGAATCACGCGCGACGTGCTAGCCGGCGAGGCACTGTTCAACCAGGTCGGTTGCAACGGCTGCCATGTCTCAACGTTGCGCACGGCGCGGCCCGGGACGCCCATCAATGGCGGTGCGATGCGTATCCCGTTCGCGCTGGGGAACAAGATCATTCATCCCTACAGCGACTTCCTGTCCCATGACATCGGCACTGGCGACGGCATTCCCGTGCTGCCCGGACCGGAGTACGCGGCCACCCGGAATCAGATGCGTACCGCGCCGCTGTGGGCACTACGCACGCGCAATCGGTTGATGCACGACGGCCTGTCGTTCACGAAGCAGGAAGCAATCCAGCGCCACGCCAACCAGGGCGCCGGCGCACGCGATCTTTACAACGCGTTGACGGACCAGCAGAGGAATCTCGTGCTGACGTTCCTCGATTCGCTGTAACGCTTGCCAAGGAGGGTCGTGGCGTTTCTCATAGCGCCATGGCCCTCCCCGTTCTCCACCACGACGACTACGAGCAATTGGCACTCGCGGATCTGCGCCGCTGGCAGGAGCAGATGAGCACGCCGCCGGGGCTGTGGAGCCACGCGACGCGCGGCCTGCAGCGACGGATCAACCGGCTCATTCCCGAGCGCGTTCATGAAACCGTCACGACTGTCATCAAGCAGATGACACGCGCGGTGATCGCCGGCTCGAATTTCACGGCACCGGCGCCGCTCCACCATCGCACTCTCTCGCAGCGCGAAATTCTGGTTACGGAGAAGATCGAAAATTACAGCCGCACGGCGGCGATCGAAGGCGGCGTCACCGGCGCCGGCGGCTTCTTCCTCGGGCTCGCAGATTTTCCGCTGCTGCTCGGCATCAAGCTGAAGCTGCTGTTCGACATCGGCGCGCTCTACGGTTATCCGGGAGAAGACTACAAGGAGCGCATCTATCTGCTGCACGTCTTTCAGCTGGCATTCTCCAGCGATGCGCATCGCCTGGACGTGTATCGGCGGATCAGCGACTGGCGCACCTACAGCCAGCAGCTTCCTGCATCGCTCGACGACTTCGACTGGCGCACGTTCCAGCAGGAGTATCGCGACTACATCGACCTTGCAAAACTTGCCCAGCTGGTGCCGATCATCGGCGCGCCGGTCGGCGTGATCGTCAACAACCGGCTGGTGCGCCGCCTCGGTCGCACTGCGACGAACGCGTACCGCATGCGCTGGTTTGCCGACAATCCGCGACCTGAATAAAACGTAATATTTCGCAACGAGAACCGCCGCGCCGGGTGCCGTCACTCACACGCGCACAGTAACGCGAGCTCGCCTGGCACTTTCCGCACTCTTTATTTCTTCAGGAGTACGAAGATGACCACCGCATCTGTTTCGTTGCGGGTGTTACTCGCGTCCGTAACTATGACTGTTGCTGCGGCAATGGCGGTCGCGCACGACGACGATCGCGAGGACAACCACCGCGGCGATCGGCCCGACCAGTTCTATACCAACAAGCGACTGGTCTCGAACGGCGCCTTCCCCGCGAATTTCACCGACCCGCACCTCAAGAACGCCTGGGGCGTGGCGTTCAATCCGCAAGGCTTCGTCTGGGTCGCCGACGCCGATGGCAACGTTTCCACATTGTACGACGGCACCGGCCAGCCTTCGCCGCAGCCGGTGCCGCTGGTCGTCGCCGTGCCGGGGCCCGATGGCACGCCAGGGAATCCGACTGGCATCGTGTTTTCGGGCGGCAATGACTTTGCCGTCACCAAGGGCGGCGTGACCGGCTTCGCGCGCTTCATCTTCGCGACCGAGCAAGGCAACCTCGCGGGCTGGGCGCCGAACGTCGACGCGACGCACGCGATCTTCGTGCCGAAGGATCCGGCGGACACGGAGGAAGCTTCCTATAAAGGACTGGCGTTGAGCGGCAATGGCACCACTCATCTGCTGTACGCCGCGAACTTCCTGCAAGCACGCGTCGACGTTTTCGACGGCGCCTTCAAGCGCGTGACCGTGCCCGGGCGATTCCGCGATCCGCGCTTACCCGCGCACTACGCACCGTTCGGCATCCAGGCGATCAACGGCGACATCTATGTCACCTATGCGAAACAGGACGAGAGCGGCGACGAGGAAGTGCAGGGCCAGGGCCTCGGCTTCGTGGATGTGTTCGATCCTGACGGCCGCCTGTTGCGTCGGGTCGCCTCGCGCGGCGCGTTGAACGCGCCGTGGGGTCTGGCGCTCGCGCCGGCGAGCTTCGGCAAGTTCGGCGGTGCGCTGCTGGTCGGCAATTTCGGTGACGGCACTATCAATGCGTACGGTCCGCGGACCGGCACGTGGCTGGGCTCGCTGCGCGATGCTAGCGGCAAGCGCATCCGCGTCGACGGCCTGTGGGGCATGCAGTTCGGCAACGGCATCTTGAGCCAGAAGACCAACCAGCTGTTCTACGCGTCGGGACCGAACGACGAAGAGGACGGCGTGTACGGCGTCATCACGGCCGTGACGCGATAGTCAGAGAGCTCCCGGTGCATGCGCGCCAAGGATGGTGCGCATGCTTCTATTCGCAGACGACGCCTTCCAGCACCATCGCCGTCATCCTGCGGGCTTTCGCTCTCGCCTCTTCGATTGTCCCGCCGAGCGCGAGCGACACGCCCATGCGGCGGTGGCCGCGTACTTCCGGTTTGCCGAACAGACGCAGCGCAGTGTCCGGCTCGGTCAAGGCGCGATCGACGTTCTCGAAGCGAACGTTGCTGGAGTTGCCATCCACCAGGATCGCGCACGAGGCTGACGGCCCGCGCTGACGAATCACCGGAATCGGCAAGCCGAGAATCGCGCGTGCATGCAACGCGAACTCGGAAAGGTCCTGCGAGATCAGCGTCACCAGTCCCGTGTCGTGCGGCCGCGGCGAGACTTCGCTGAAGTAGATGGTGTCACCCGCGACGAACAGCTCGACGCCGAAGATGCCGTTGCCGCCGAGCTCCGCGGTGACCGCGTGCGCGATGCGCTGGGACTCGGCGAGCGCTGCCGCGCTCATCGGCTGCGGCTGCCACGATTCGCGATAGTCGCCGTCGATCTGCAAATGACCGATCGGCTCGCAGTAAGTCGTGCGGCCGCCGTGACGCACGGTGAGCAAGGTGATCTCGTAGTCGAACTTGATGAAGCCTTCGACGATGACCCGGCCCTTGCCGGCACGGCCGCCCTCCTGCGCATAGTTCCAAGCGTGCTCGATGTCCGCCTGGGTGCGCACCACGCTCTGTCCCTTGCCGGACGAGCTCATCACCGGCTTCACCACGCACGGCATGCCGAGCGCGCCGATGGCGTCGCGATACTCGGCCATCGAGTCCGCGAATCGATACGGCGAAGTCTTGACACCCAACGTTTCGGCGGCGAGCCGGCGAATGCCTTCACGATCCATCGTCAACCGCGCGGCACGCGCAGTCGGAATCACCGTGAAGCCTTTGCTCTCCAGCTCGAGCAGCGTCGGCGTCGCGATCGCTTCGATCTCCGGCACGATGAGATGCGGACGCTCGCGCTCGATCAGCGCGGCGAGCGCTGCGCCGTCGAGCATGTTGATCACGTGGGAGCGATGCGCGACGTGCATCGCCGGCGCGTTGGGATAGCGATCGACTGCGATCACTTCGCAGCCGAAGCGTTGCAACTCGATCACTACTTCTTTGCCGAGCTCGCCCGAGCCCAGCATCATCACGCGCTTAGCTGAAGGCGCGAGCGGCGTTCCGATCGTTGTCATGTTTGAAAGCCTCGAAGGCGAATGCCAGGGCGCTGATCGCGGCGTAGCCCGCGAGCGCAACTGCGATGTTGAAGAGCAGCACCGGCCACAGCAGATAAGTGACGAGCGCAAACGCCAGCGTGAGCCCGACGCGCAACCATTCCAGCCGGCGCGCATAGGCGCGCCCTTCGAGTGCGGCACCTTGCACGAACAGCGAGTAGCACATCCAGACGAACACCGTCAGGACGAAAGCGCGCGGCATCGTCTTCTCGACTTCCAACAGCCATAGCGACGCGAACGTCAGCACCCAGTACTGCGCGAATGTGTAAGCGCGCACGTAACCGCTCGCAGGCGGATCGAACTTGGGATAGTTCGGATCGATCTTCTTGTGCGGATCGATGTCTGCCGGCATCCAGGCGGGCGGCTTGAACCAGATCCGCAGCTTGTCGCCCCAGCTGCGGGTGCGCCACGCGAGCTTCGCAGTGTCGAGCCAGAAGTGCAGGTTCGCCCAGAGCGGATTCCAGCTCTTCAGTCCGGTCGTGATGCCGTACACGCACGGCACCTCCGCGCGCTCGTCCTGGAAAGTGCCGAACAGGCGATCCCACAAGATGCAGACGCCGCCGTAGTTCCTGTCGATGTACTCGGGATTGCGCGCGTGGTGCACGCGATGGTTGGACGGCGTGACCAAAATCCATTCCAGCGGCCCGAGCCGGCGGATGTGCTCGGTGTGCACCCAGAACTGATAGATGAGGTTCAGGCTGCCCACCGTGATCACCGCAGCGGCCGGCACGCCCGCGAGATACAGCGGAATGTAGAACACGAAGCCGATGTAGTCGGTGCCGGTCTGGCGCAGCGCCGTGCTCAGGTTGAACTCTTCGCTCTGGTGATGGGCGATGTGCGAGGCCCACATGATCCGCCACTCGTGACCGAAGCGATGCTTCCAGTAGTAGCAGAAATCGTAGGCGACGAACGCGGCGACCCACTGCCAGGGCGAGTCCATCGACCACTGCGGCACGCCGAGCAACTTCACCAGCGCGCCGAATACGATCGCCGAGAAACCGAGCCGCAGCACGTCGACCAGCCGGCTGAGCGTGCCCAGCTGCAGGCTGTTCACCGTGTCCGCGAGGCGATAGGTCTGGCGCTTGACGAGCTTGCCGTACAGGAACTCGACCAGCATCGCCAGGATGAAGTAAGGAACCGCGACTACGACGTAGTTCATGTGGAGACCCGCAGCAGGGCCGCAGTATACATCCGTCGGACACTGGTGCTTCGCGGGCAGCGGATGACATAGACTCCCCGCCCGGGCTGGGGACCGGAGCCGCAATTTGTCGCGCAATGTCTATCTGGGAACGCTCGCCGGACTGCTGGCAGCGCTGTGGGTGCCGCTCGCGTTCCAGCCATTCGACCGCTCCGACTGGTGGCTGGAAAACGTGCTGCTGTTCGCCGGGGTCGCCTTGCTGGTCGCCACGCACCGCGTGTTTCCGCTCTCCAAAGTCTCGTACACCACCCTCTTCGTCTTCCTCTGCCTGCACACGATCGGCGCGCACTACACCTATGCCGAGGTTCCTTATGACGAAGCCTGGCGCAACCTCACCGGCCACTCGCTGAACGCGGCGCTCGGCTGGGAGCGCAACAACTTCGACCGCGTCGTGCACTTCAGCTACGGGCTGCTGCTCGCCTATCCGATCCGTGAAGTGTTCCTGCGCATCGCCAGCGTCCGCGGATTCTGGGGCTATTTCCTGCCGCTCGACCTGACCCTGTCGACCTCGGCGCTGTACGAGCTCATCGAGTGGGGCGCTGCCCTCGTCGTCGGCGGCGATCTCGGCCAGGCCTATCTCGGCACGCAAGGCGACGAGTGGGACGCGCACAAGGACATGGCGCTGGCGGCCCTCGGCGCGCTCATATCGATGTGCATCACCGCCGGCATCAACATCTACCTGCAACGCGACTTCGCGCGCGAATGGGCTGAGAGCCTGCGCGTTCACGGCCGTAAGCCACTCGGCGAAGTGGCCATCAAAGAAATGCTCGACCAGAAGGGATCCGCATGAAGCTTCATTCGATCGTCGCACTGCTGCTGTCCGGAACCGCTGCTGTGGCCGCTGCCCAGGATGAAAGCAAGAAGAGCACCTGGGACGTATCGGCGCCGCCCGGCGAGCGCCGCGACGTCGCGATCGACACACGCTCCGGCACCTGGATGAGCGTGGACCTGAGCCCGGACGGCAAGCGGGTCGCGTTCGACCTGCTGGGCGACATCTACGATCTGCCGATCGAGGGCGGCGAAGCCCGCGCACTCGCATCGAGCATGGCGTGGGACATGCAGCCGCGCTACTCGCCCGACGGCAAGTGGATCGCGTTCACCTCGGATCGCGCCGGCGGCGACAACTTGTGGATCATGGACGCGAACGGCGGCAACGCGCGCCAGATCAGCAAGGAAAGCTTCCGGCTGCTGAACAATCCCGTGTGGCATCCGAGCGGCCGTTATATCGCGGGGCGCAAGCACTTCACGACGCGTCGCTCGCTCGGTACCGGCGAGATCTGGCTGTACAGCCTCGACGGCGGCGAAGGCGTGATGCTGGTCAAGCGTCCGAGCGATGAATTCCAGAAGGAGCTCGGCGAGCCGGCGTTCTCGCCCGACGGCAAATACCTCTACTACAGCCAGAACATCACGCCGGGTCCCGTCTTCGAGTATGCGCAGGACGCCAACAAGGCTGTCTTCGCGATCCACCGCGTCGAAGTGGCCACCGGCGAAACCGACGATGCGGTGAACGAGCCCGGCGGTGCAATGCGGCCGACGCCGTCTCCGGACGGTCGCTGGCTTGCTTACGTTCATCGCGTGCGTACACCGCAGACATTCGAGACTGCGCTGTTCGTGAAGGATCTGGTGTCGGGTCAGGAACGCTCGCTCTACATGGACCTCGATCGCGATGTGCAGGAGACGTGGGCGATCAATGGCCTCTATCCGAACATGGCCTGGACGCCGGACAACAAGAGCGTCGTATTCTGGGCCGGCGGCGGCATCAAGCGCGTCGAGGTCGCGTCCGGCGCGGTGCGCGACATCCCATTTCACGTCAAAGACACACGGGTGACCCTGACCCCGCCGCGTTCCGAGATCCCGGTCGCTCCGGATGAAGTGCAATCGCGCATGGCGCGCTTCGCGAGCGTTTCTCCGGACGGCAAGCAGGTGGTCTTCGAATCGTTCGGACGTCTGTGGATCCGCACCGTGACTGCCGACACAGCGCGTCGACTCACTCGCGACGATGCAGCGGCATTCGAGTTGTTCCCTGCCTGGTCGCGCGACGGCAAGCGCATCGTCTTCGTGCGCTGGACCGATGCAGGTCTCGGCGAGGTTCACATCGTCGCCGCGGGCGGCGGCAGCTCGCGCGCTGTGTCTCGTCAGCCGGGTCACTATCTGCATCCGCGCTTCAGTCCCGATGGCAAGTCGATCGTGGTCGAGCGCTCGACCGATGGCCGGCTGACCTCGCCCCTGTGGTCGAACGATCCCGGCATCTACCGCCTCGCCGTGGACAGCGGCGCCGCGGTGCGCCTGACCGACGAGGGCCGCGATCCGCATTTCGTCGGCAACGACGGCCGCATCTATTTCACTGCCGACAAGGCGCCCAAGGAAAGCGAGCCGGCGCACGAGCTGGTCAGCGTGGACGCGAACGGCCAGGATCGCCACGTGCACGCGCGTTCCAACTACGCGAGCAACCTCGAGGTGTCGCCGAGCGGCGAGTGGCTGGCGTTCCTCGAGAACTATCACATCTACGTGGTACCGATGCCGCCGGGCGGCCAGATCGATCTGTCGTTGCAGACGCGAGCAGTCCCGCAGCGGCGCGCCACCGACATCGGCGGCACCTATATCAATTGGATCGACGGCGACACGCTGTCGTGGACACTCGGCCCCTCGCTCTATCGCGCGGAAATGGCTGAGCTGTTCGCGAGTGACAAGCCTGATGAAGCACACGGCAAGGTGGTCGCAAACCTGAGCATGACGCGGCCGGCGGACAAGCCGCGCGGCGTCGTGGCGCTCACAGGTGCGCGCATCGTGACGATGAACGATGCGCGGCAAGTGATCGAGAACGGCACGATCCTCGTGCGCGACAATCGTATCGTCGCAGTCGGCGCGAGCGGCGCAGTGGAGATTCCGGCGGACGCACAGCGGCTGGATCTCGCCGGTCGCACGATCATGCCCGGCATCATCGATGCGCACGCGCACGGCCCGCAGGGCGTCAACGACATCGTGCCCCAGCAGAACTGGTCCGCGCTCGCGCATCTCGCGTTCGGCGTCACGACGATTCACGATCCGTCGAACAATGCGACCGAGATCTTCGCAGCCTCCGAGTATCAGCGCGCCGGCGCGATTCTCGCGTCGCGCATTTTCTCGACCGGTGACGTCGTGTATGGCGCGCATTCGGAGGGCTTCGCCAGCATCGACAAGCTGGAAGATGCGCGCAATCACATCCAGCGGCTCAAGGCGCAAGGCGCGATCTCGATCAAGAACTACAACCAGCCGCGCCGCGAGCAGCGCCAGATGGTGACTACGGCAGCGCGCGAAGCCGGCATGCTGGTCGTGTGCGAAGGCGGCTCGCTCTATCACATGGACATCAGCATGGTCGTGGACGGCAACACGAGCATCGAGCACAACCTGCCGGTGGAGCGCTTCTACGACGACGTGCTGCAGTTGTGGCCGCAGACGAAAGTGGCTTACACGCCGACGCTGATCGTGACCTTCAGCGGGCCGGGGAGCGAGCGCTTCTTCTATCAGGAGTCGGAAGTGTGGCTGCATCCGATCCTGTCGCGTTACGTGCCGCCGCAGGTCCTGCAGCCGCGTGCCGTGCGCCGTGAGATGGCGCCGGCGAGCGACTACCAGGCATTCCGCGATTCGGCAGCGAATGCGAAGCGCTTGCTCGACCTCAACGTGCTGGTCAACACCGGCGCGCACGGCCAACGCGAAGGCCTCGGCTCGCACTGGGAGATGTGGGCATTCGTTCAAGGCGGCATGTCGCCGCTGCAGGCAATCCAGGCCGCGACGATCGATCCCGCGCGACACCTGGGAATGGCGCGCGATCTGGGGTCGATCGAGAACGGCAAGCTCGCCGATCTGTTGATCGTCGACGGCAATCCCCTGGAGGACATCCGCGTGACCGACCACATCGCCTACGTCGTGCTCAACGGCCGCGTCTACGAAGGTGGAACGCTCGCGGAGACACTCACGGGCCAACGCAAGCTCGCACCGCTCTACTGGCAGTAGGTGACCTGTAGGTCGGGCTTTAGCCCGACTCTTTCGATCGCTTCACGATTGCCGCCCAATCGACAAACGCCCACCGCCGCAGCTCATACGTGAACGTCCCGGCCACAACGGCCGGGTCCGCTGTGACAATCGCTTGCGCGCTCGCGTCGTCGTCCGCGCCGAACAACATCGCGCCGCCGCTGTTGTCGGCGAAGCCTCCGGCGATACGCATCACGCCGCGCTTGTACAGATCGAGCATGTAGCGCCCGTGCTCACGCAGCGGTTGCTCGGACAGGGGCCTGCCCGGTAGAAAGTGCGGGCCGGGGCGGTAGACGCAGAGGTAACTGGGTTGTGTCGGAGCGGGCTGCGCGTCAGCGCTGCCCGTGACCAACGCCGCGCCGAGGCCGGCCAGGCCGATCTGCATGAATTCTCCTCGTGTGTAACGCATGACCTCTCCAGAATTGTCAGGCTGAAGCGTGACTCTTCTGCGTTCCGACACCAGTGGCATACTTGCCACCTTTATGGCGAAAAGCGTCAGCGTTGCAATCGTCGGCTATCCAGGCTGCTCTGCCTGGATCACGGCCGGCCTGCTCGAGCTCTTCGCGATCGCGAACAACGCTCGCGCCACGCTCGGAGAGCGCGCAGCCTCTACGGCTCGCTTCGACTGCCACATCGTCGGGCTGTCGCGCCAGGCCGTGCGCGGCTCGCATGGCGTCAGTTTCGCGACCCAGGCTATTCGTCGGCACTACGACGCCGCCATCGTGCCGCCCGTCTGGTGCGAATCCCTGGCGGACCTCGAGGTGCAGGCGCGCCGCCTGCGCACGCAGAACGCGTTCCTGGCCGACCTGGCGCGGCGCTCGAAGATCTTCGCGAGCTCATGCAGCGGCGCGGTGCTGCTGGCGCAGGGGGGGCTGCTGAGCGGCCGTCGCGCGACGACTTGCTGGTGGCTGGTGAACTGGTTCCGTCAGTCATTCCCGGACATCGAGATGGCGCCCGACCGACTGGTCATGCGCGATGGCAATCGCTGGACCGCCGCCGCCGGCGCCGCCTACATGCATCTCGCGCTGGATCTCGTCCGCGAATTCGCCGGCGAGCCCTTGGCGGCCGCAACGGCGAAGCTGATGCTGGTCGAGCGGCGCCGTGGCTCGCAATCGCCGTTTCTCGTCCCGCACGCGCCGCCGCAAGCCGACTCCGAAATCGAGCGGGCCACCCGATATCTGCGGCAGCACTCAGGCAAGCGGCTCGCCATCGCTGGAGTGTGTCGCGCGCTCGCCGTCAGCGAGCGAACGCTGGCGCGCAGATTCAAGGCGGCGCTCGGGATGTCGCCGCTGAATTATCTGCAATCCCAGCGCATCGCCCGCGCGCGGCAGCTCCTCGAAAGCTCGGCGTTGCCGCTGGAGCGCATCGTCGAGCAGTGCGGCTACGAAGACGTGTCGTCGTTTCGCAAGCTGTTCGCGCGCCAGGTCGGCATGACGCCGCGCGAGTACCGGCTGCGCTTCGGCAACGACTGACGCAGAACTTTTCCGTGCAGCGGAGCGTTATGTGGCATGCACATTGCCCAGATCGCGCCGCTCACTGAATCCATTCCTCCTCGGCTGTACGGCGGCACCGAGCGCGTGGTCGGTAATCTGTGCGACGCACTGGTCCAGCTCGGTCACCAAGTCACGCTGTTCGCCGCAGCCGACGCACGCACCGACGCCAAGCTGATTGCCGTCCGTGACCGTTCGATCCGCCTCGATCCCGCACCGCTCAAATCCGACGTCGCCGCGCACCTTTCGATGCTGGCTGAAGTGCGGCGCCGCGCGTGGCAGTTCGACGTCATGCATTTTCATATCGACCTGCTGCATTTTCCGGTGTTCGAGCATCAGGCACATCGCACCGTCACGACACTGCATGGACGTCTGGATCTCACGGACCTGGAAGGTGCCTACCGCCATTGGCCGCAGTTCGGCCTGGTCTCGATCTCCGATCACCAGCGCACGCCGCTGCCGTTCGTGAACTGGCTCGCAACCGTTCCGCACGGCCTGCCGGAGCACCAGTTCTCGTTTCGCGAGCGGCCGCAGCCGGGCTATCTCGCGTTCATCGGCCGCATCTCGCCCGAGAAGCGTCCCGACGTGGCGATCTCCATCGCGCGCCGGGCCGGCATCCCGCTTAAGATCGCTGCCAAGGTCGACAAGGTCGACCGCGATTATTTCGAGACGCGCATCGCACCGCTCCTCGACCATCCGTTGATCGACTACATCGGCGAGATCGGCGACAGCGAGAAGTCGGAATTTCTCGGCAACGCGCGCGCCCTGCTGTTTCCGATCGACTGGCCGGAGCCGTTCGGGCTGGTGATGATCGAAGCGATGGCCTGCGGCACGCCCGTGATCGCGTGGAATCGCGGCTCGGTGCCGGAAGTCGTCGAGCACGGCGTGACCGGCTACATCGTAGATTCCGAAGAAGAAGCGCTCGCCGCGTTGAGTACCATAGAGCAGCTCGATCGACATACCATACGGGCCGTTTTCGAGCGGCGCTTCGCCGCCCGCACGATGGCCCGCGCATACGTGGACTTGTACGCGCGCCTGTTGCAAAGCCGACCGCTGCTGCGCGCTTCCTGACCTTTCGCGAGGGACCCGATGAGCTCCGCCGACGAACCCGGTGAACGGCGCGGCTTGCTTCCGCGCTTCACTTTGAAAGACGGTGATACGTTCCTGCTCGCCGACGCGCTGGGCGATATCCAGGCGGCAGACGACGGGCTGTTTACCAACGACACGCGCCTGCTGTCGCGCTTCGATCTGTTCGTGGCAGGCCGGCGCCCTTCGCTGCTCGGCGCCGCGATCAATCGCGACAACACGCTGTTCACCACCCACCTCACGAACCGCCCGCTGACCGCTCCCGGCGAGCTTGCGATCCCGAAAGGCGTGATCCACATCGAGCGCAATCGTCTGCTGTGGCGCGGCCGCTGGTACGAGCAGATCACGCTCACCAATTTCGGCGACCGCGATGCCGAGGTGCCGCTGCTGTTCGCCTACGCGGCGGATTTCGCCGACATCTTCGAAGTGCAGGGAACGGTCCGCAAAGAGCGCGGTGAAGTGCTGCCGGCGTGGACCGCGAACCAGACGGTGAAGCTGTCGTATCGCGGCCTGGACGATGTCGTCCGCACCACGCACATCGAGTTCTCGCATGCACCGGTCGCGATCTCCGCGACGCAGGCCGAGTTCAAGCTGCAGCTGCGGCGCGGCGAGCGCACCGAACTGTCGATCGAAATCGGCACCCAGGACGAAGGTGCTCCGTCGCGCGATCGCTTCAGCACCGCGGTCCGAGAGGTTACTGCCGACATGCGAGAGCGCCTCGCTCAGGGCGCATCGATCAGTACCTCGGGCCGGTTGTTCGATCAGTGGGTGGACCGCTCGCGCTCCGACCTGGCATTGCTGACGACGTCGTTGGCCACCGGGCCGTATCCGTACGCCGGCATCCCGTGGTTCGCGACGCAGTTCGGGCGCGACGCGATCATCACAGCGCTGCAGACTCTGTGGCTCAATCCGCGGCTCGCAGCAGGCGTGCTCAAGTTTCTGGCTTCGACGCAAGCCACCGAAACCTCAGCGTTCCGCGATTCGCAGCCCGGCAAGATCATGCACGAGACGCGGCGCGGCGAGATGGCGGCGCTGCAGGAAGTGCCGTTCGGCCGCTACTACGGCGGCGTGGACACGACGCCGCTGTTCGTGATGCTCGCGGGTGCGTACGAGAGTCGCACCGGCGATCGCACGCTGATCGACAGTATCTGGAATTCGTTGGTGGCAGCGACCGGCTGGATCGAGCGGCGCATGGCTGCGAGCCCGACGGGATTTCTGGATTACGCGCGCGGCGAGGACACCGGTTTGGTCAACCAGGCGTGGAAGGACAGCCACGACTCGATGTTCCACGACGACGGTCGCTTCCCGAAAGGACCGCTCGCTGTCGTCGAAGTACAGGGCTACGCGTATGCGGCGCTCAAGTGCATGTCGGAGCTTGCGACTCGTCGCGGCAACGAAACGCAAGCCACCGAATGGCAACGCAAAGCGGACGCGCTGCGCACCGCGATCGAAGAGCGATTCTGGGTACCGCAGATGCACTACTACGCCATCGCAATCGATGGCGACGGCGCGCCGTGTCGCGTGTACGCATCGAATGCAGGTCACTTGCTCTACTGTGGTGTGCCGAGCGAAGAGCGTGCAGCGCTGGTCGCCGCACAGTTGATGTCGACGCGATTCTCGAGCGGCTGGGGCATCAGAACGCTCGCGGAGCGAGAGCCGCGCTACAACCCGATGTCGTATCACAACGGCTCGATCTGGCCGCACGACACGTCGATCTGCGCGGCGGGCATTTCACGCTACGGCGGGCGCGCCAACGTCGCGCAGATTCTCAACGACATCTTCGAGACCGCGAACCAGTTCGGCATGCGGCTGCCCGAGTTGCTGTGCGGCTTTCCGCGCATCGCGGGCCAGGGACCGGCTCCCTACCCGGTCGCGTGCCAGCCGCAAGCGTGGTCTTCGGGTGCGGTGTTCCTGCTGCTGCAGGCGTGCCTTGGCGTCCGCGTCGACGGCGAGCGCCGCGAGGTGCACGTAACACGCCCGATCCTGCCGATCGGCGTCGAATCGCTGGCTGTTCGCGGCCTGTCGGTGACGGGCGCGGCGATCGACCTGGAATTCCAACGCATCGGCGATGAAGTCGTCGTCGTGCCCTCGCGCCACCTGGACGCCGGAGTGCGCGTCCTCGCTCATCTATAGCTTGACCCTGACGTACCGTCAGGGCCTAGAGTTGGTCCGCATCGGGAGGTCGCATGTCCTTCACCGTCGGACAACTCGCCAAGCTCACCGGGCTCACGGTCCGGGCGCTGCATCACTATCACGCGATCGGCTTGCTCGAGCCGTCGCAACGCTCGGACTCCGGCTATCGCCTGTACACGGAGGTGGACATCGTGCGGCTTTTTCGCATCCAGGCGCTGCAGCGTTTGAATCTGTCGCTCGACGAGATCGCGGCCGTGCTCGAGAAGGACGGCGCGCCGCTGCCGGAGATGATCGCGCAGCAGCTGGATGAGCTGGACGATCGCATCGACAAGGCGACCGCGTTGCGCTCGCGCCTGAGCCAGCTTCACGAAGTGCTGACGCGCGGCGGCGAACCCGTCGCGGGCGATTGGCTCGCAGCGGTCGAGCTCATCACGCAATACGACAAGTACTGCTCATCCGACGAGCTGCAGCGTCTGCTGGTCCATAGCAACGCCGAGAAGGACCAGTGGCGCTCGATCATCGCCGAGCTGCGCGAAGCAGTGCGGCGCGACGTGCCCGCGCAAAGCGAGCACGCGCAAACGCTGGCAGATCGATGGATGCAGCTGATGCTGTCTCGCGTTGGCGGTGATGTCGGACTCGCGATCAAGATGAAGCTGGCATACCACGCGCAGCCGGATCTGCAGGCGCGCATGCAAGCGCAGAGCGGGCTGGATCCCGCAATGCTGGACTACCTGACGCGGGCGTTGCGGCACGGCAACCTTGCGGCGTGGGCCAGGCATCTCGCTCCGCCCGAGCTCGAGCGGCTGCGGATACCGGACGACCGCCTGCGCGAACTGCTGCGTCTCGCGGGCGAGCTGCGAACCGCGATGGCAGAGGGTGTAGGCGTCGATGGCGTCGGCGTGCAGTCGCTCGTCGCCGAATGGGAATCTCTCCTCGACGAATTTTCCGGCAGCGACGCGGCGATCAAGGATCGCATGCACCAGGCGCTGCACGCGGACGCGCTGCTGCAGCGACGCTGGGCGCTGGATCCATCGCTGATGGAGTTCGTCCAGCGGGCACGCAACGTCGGGTGTAGCGGGAAGGCGATGCATGGCCGAGCGTGATTTGAGCAAGCGCATCGTCTATCGCGTGGACGGCATGCGCGATGTTCGCGTACGACGCGACGTCGTGTACAAGCACGATGCAGGCGCGGAACTCTTGATGAACATCTACGCGCCCGCGGGCCTGTCCGGCGACGCGCGCGTACCGGCCGTGCTCTTCGTGCACGGCGGTCCGATCGCCGCGGACTATATGCCACCAACGCAATGGGGTGTATTCGTCTCTTACGGCGAGTTGGTTGCGGCATCCGGGCTGGTCGGCGTGACCTTCAATCACCGGCTGTTCGCGCTGACCGACTACGAGAGGGCGCGGTCGGATGTCGCGGCGGCGACCGAATATGTGCGCAGTCACGCGGCCGAGCTGAACGTGGACGCCGACAGGATCGCGCTCTGGTGCTTCTCAGGCGGCGGTCCGCTGATGACGTCCATGCTGCGCGATCGCCCGGGCTATGTGCGCTGTCTGCTCGCGTTCTACGCGTACCTGCAGCCGGCAGAGGCGCAGCTGCGAAGTAAAGGCGCCGGTTTGCCGATCTTCATCGCGCGCGCGGGCCTGGATCAGCCGCTGATCAACGAGACGATCGATCGCTTCGTGCGGGAAGCGCTGGCCGGCAATGCAATGTTGGATTGCATGAATCACCCGGCCGGGCGACACGGCTTCGACATCCTCGACGACGACGAGCGCTCGCGCGAGATCATTGCGCGCGCCGTCGCTTTCGCGCAGGTGCATGTCCGCAGATCAGATCGATAGCTGTCGCGACCACTGACTTGAGCACCGCCCGCGATTCTCCTGCGCGCGAGCGGATCGCCAGCGAGTAGAGCACTGCCAGCGCGATCATCGCCAGTGCCTGCGGATCCGCTGTCGAATCTATCTCGCCGTCGTGGTGAGCTTGCTCGATCCGCGCTGCCACCATTTGTTCGAACTCGCGCAACGCACCCGCGAGGCGATCGCGCACTGCCTCGTCGCCCAACGCCTCGGTGACGGCTGTGCCGATCAAGTAACAACCGCGCGCTGGATCGCCCGATGGCAGATACGAGGCCAGCGCGTAATCGTAGAAGCGCTGCAATCCTTCGGCGAGCGAGAGCTGTGGATCGAGCGCCTTCGCGATGCCCTCTTTCGAGCGCTCGGTGTAGCGATCGAGCGTCTGCAGGTAAAGCGCGCGCTTGTCGCCGAACGCCGCATACAGGCTGGGGCGGTTCATATCGGTGGCGTCGCTCAGCTGGTCGAGCGACGTCGCCGAGTAGCCGAACTGCCAGAACGCGCTCATCGCCTGCGCGATCGCAGTGTCGGCGTCGTACGCGCGCGGCCGCCCGCGTTTGGCTGGCGCGGAGTGCACGATGATCTTTTTATGTACCATGTTGTAAAAAAATACCTTGACGAGCGTCAATATTATACCGCACAGTACAGAAACACATCTGCCCCGCTCACATTTCTTTCGATCGCTTCAGGAGTCGTCATGGAACTCTACTTCGCACCGCTCGCCTGCTCGCTGGCCACCCGCATCGCCCTGTACGAGGCCGGCGCGACCGCGCGCTATACGCAGGCCGATACGCGCAACAAGACGTTGCTGGACGGCAGCGACTTCTTCGCGGTCAACCCGATGGGACAAGTGCCCGTGCTGCGGCTCGACGATGGCAGCACTCTCACCGAGAACACCGCCATCCTGCAGTACGTAGCGGAGAAGTTCCCGCACGCGCGCCTCGCGCCGCCGCCGGGGTTGGAACGCAGCCGGATGCAGCAGTGGCTGGGTTTCATCGGTACCGAGTTGCACAAGGCAGTGTTCGTGCCGATGCTCGACGAGCATGCCTCGGACGAGGTCAAGCGCTACAGCCGTGAGAAGCTGCAGCGGCGCATGGAGACGCTACAGGCGCATCTGCGTGGCCGCGAATTCCTGCTCGATGAGTTCAGCATCGCCGACGCTTACCTGACGACGATTCTGAACTGGGCCCAGGCGACGCAGGTGGATTTGCAGCAGTGGCCGGAGGTTCATCAGTACCACCAGCGCATGCTGAAGCGCCCGAGTATCGCGAAGGCGGCCGGAGAGGAGTTCGCGATGTACAAAGAGGAAGTTGCGCGGCGGAAGCGCGCCTAGCCCCGACTCCTACTTCTTCGGGACGTAGGCGATGCATTCCACTTCGACGCGCGCGTTGCGCGCCAGGCCGCTCGCGGCCAGCGCGCTGCGTGCCGGGTACGGTTTCTTGAAGAACTCGCCGTAGACCTCGTTGAACGTCGGCCACTCGGCGATGTCCGCGAGGAATACCGTGCACTTCACGACGTCCGCCATCGCCACGCCGTGGCGCGTGAGCGTGTCCTTCATGAGCGTGAGCGCCTGGCGGGCTTCGGCTTTGATGCCGCCGGGCACGACCTTGCCTGTCCCCGGGTCGAAGCCGATCTGGCCCGAGAGGAACATCAGATCGCCGACGCGCACCGCTTCGGAGAACGGCAGGTCGCGCCGCGCGGGATCGTCTGACGTCATGAATTCCGGCTTGGCGTGCTCGGCACCCAGAGCCGTGGCACTGATCAAGAACGCGAACGCAGTCGCGGCGAGCCGATAACGACGAAGCATGGGGGATTCCTTCAAAGGGTGCGGACCTTGGCCAGAAACTGTAGCAGCGCGGCGTTGACCGGTTCGGGCCGCTCTTGCTGAATCCAGTGGCCGGCGCCTTCGATGACCACCTTCTGCACGCCCGGCACCGCGCGACTCATGTGCTCGATCGCCGCGACACCGCGCTTGCCAGCGACCACTGGGTCACGCGTACCGTAGATGAATAGCGCGGGTTGGCGGATCGTCGCGTCGTGCCACGGCGCCGTCAGCGCCCAGTTGCGATCGATGTTGCGATACCAGTTGAGCCCGCCGCGAAAGCCCGTGCGCCGATACTCGCTCGCGAACTTCTCGAGATCCTCTTCGCGCAGCCACGCCGGCAACGACTTCGCGACCGCCAGCGGATCGAGAAAGCCGCGGCCCTCGTGCACGAGCATGGGATTCTCGCGATCGATCGGGATGTCACCCGAGACGCCGTACAGGAGCTTGCGCAGCGTGACGGCCGGATCGCGCTCGAATTCGGCTTCCGCGACTCCCGGTGTTTGAAAGTAGATCCAATAGTAGTTGCCGAGCCCCGCTTCCTTGAGCGTCTTCAACGGTGCAGCAGCCGAGCGCGGCCGATGCGGCACGCTCATCGCGACGACAGCAGGAAACAGATCCGGGCGCATCATCGCTGCGGTCCACGCGACCGGCGCACCCCAGTCATGCCCGACGATGATCGCCTTTTTCTCGCCGAGTGCGCCGACCAGTGCAACGACGTCGCCGACGTTGTGCAGGATCGTGTAGTCGTTCACGTCCGCCGGCGCCTCGGTCTCGCCGAAGCCGCGCATGTCGGGAGCTACGGCGCGAAAGCCTGCAGCTGCCACCGCCGGAATCTGATGCCGCCACGAGTACCAGAGCTCGGGCCAGCCGTGACACATGATGACGAGCGGACCGCTGCCCTGCTCGGCGACGTGCATGCGAATGCCGTTGACGTCGACGCTGTGATGCTTCAGTTCCCCGGCCATGAGCTCACCTGCTTTTTAGTTCGATGCGGTTCGATGCGGCGTGTGAATCTTCGGCAGCAATGCGGCAAACATGCCGAGCAGCGGCAAGTACGCGCAGATGCGATAAACGAATTCGATGCCCTGCGCGTCGGCAAGATGACCCAGCACCGCGGCGCCGACGCCGCCCATGCCGAACGCGAGTCCGAAGAACAGCCCGGAGATCATGCCGACTTTGCCGGGCACCAGCTCCTGCGCGTACACGAGGATCGCCGAGAACGCCGACGCGAGGATCAAGCCGATCGGCACGCTCAACACGCCGGTCCAGAACAAGTTCGCGTGCGGCAGCAACAACGTGAATGGCAGGACGCCGAGAATCGAAAACCAGATGACGTACTTGCGGCCGATCCGATCGCCGATGTGGCCGCCGGCCAGCGTGCCGATCGCGACCGAGGCGAGGAACACGAACAGATGCACCTGCGCGCTCCACACCGAAACGTGGAAGCGCTCCATCAAGTAGAACGTGTAATAGCTCGACAGACTGGCCATGTAGAAATATTTGGAAAAGATCAGCACGATCAGGATCGACATCGCGCCGATTACTTTGCCGCGCGGCAGTTGCGTCAGCGCATGCTGTGCACTCTTGCGCACGGCATCGAGGCGCACTGTCTGGCGCGCATACCACGACCCGATCTTCGTGAGCAGCACGATGCCGAGCATCGCTGCCAGCGCGAACCACGCGACGCTGCCCTGCCCGTTCGGCAACACGATGAAAGCCGCCGCCAGCGGGCCGATCGCCGAACCTGTGTTGCCACCGACCTGGAACACCGATTGTGCAAACCCGTGACGACCGCCAGACGCGACGCGCGCGACACGCGACGACTCGGGATGAAAGACGGACGAGCCCAGCCCGATAACGGCCGCGCCGAGCAAGAGGACAGGGAACGTGCTTGCGACAGCCAGCAGCACCAGACCCGTCAGCGTGAACCCCATGCCGAACGCCAGCGCGTACGGCATCGGCCTGCGATCGGCGTAGAGTCCAACCAGCGGCTGGAACAACGAGGCAGTCACCTGATAGACGAACGTCACCAAACCGATCTGACCGAAGTCGAGCCGCAGCCCTGTCTTCAGGATGGGATACATCGCCGGCAGCAGCGACTGCATCATGTCGTTCAGCAGATGGCAGAAGCTGAGCGCCCCCAGTACGGCCATGGCAGCATTGATTTCCCGGCCTTGAACGTCGACATTGGAGCTCATGCCGAAAGGATATCGCGGGCTCCGTTGAACCGCTCGCCAAATTACGGGAACGTAAATTACGTGAATGGCGAAGGCAGGGAACGTGCTGGCCCTGCGTACGTCTAAATCTCCATCATTCACCGGAGAGTCGTCATGGAAACAAAGCTGTTATGCCTCGCGAGACGCGGTCTGGCAGGGGCGTGCATGCTTGCTGCCGTACTGTCGCAGGCCGCCTATGCGGGCTCGCCCGCCGACAATGCGCAGTCGGTGCAGTCCGTCTGGAAGCCAGTCGAAATCAAGTACTCGTATGTCGGCTTCACCACGGCGTACGAGTGCGATGCGTTCGAGTCCAAGGTCAAGAGCATTCTGTTGAGGCTGGGCGCCGCACCGCAGACCCGAGTGCAGGCGAACGGGTGCATCAATACACGGCCGTCGCGCAACTTCTTCGTCACCGTCACGACGGCAACGCCGATTCCGGCGAGCGAAGCGAAAGAGCCGGCGAACAAGGCGACGAAGGAGCTTGCCGAGCGCCTCACGGGCAAGAAGGATCCGCTGCAGACCGATCCCTTCCCCGCTCAGTGGCAGACCGTCGATTTGTCGCGCGATCGCAAGTTGGACCTCGAGCCGGGCGACTGCGAGCTGATGGAAGGTTTGAAGAAGGAAGTGCTGCCGAAGCTTTCGGTGAAAGTGCTCGCCGATCGCGTCACCTGCACGCCGCATGACCTCAGCATCCAGACGCCGCAGCTCACCGTCTCCGCACTGGTGCCGCTGCCGAAGGCTGATGACGCCACCGCTGCGGATCGAAGGTGAAACCGGATCCTGCCTGTCAGAGCGTCGTAGCGGCGCTCGAGGACGATCCGTTCTACCGTACGATATCGGAGGAGTTTGCCGGCGACGTCGCGGAACGCAGGAGCGTGTTGACGCGATACTTCGCCTATTCCATCGATGAGGGTCGGGCGCTGGGACGAACGGTTCATCTGCCTGACCCGGCCCAGGGAGTCGCCGTGTGGTTGCTCCCTCGGTCAGACGAGATCCGCACGCGCGCGTCCACACAGAAACGACTGTTCCTCGAGAACACACTCGGCGCTCGCGGAACCCGCAACTACTACCGCATGGTCGAGTCGATGAGCGGTAAGTCGAAAGCGCTGGTCAGCGACCGCGCGTGGTACTTGTCAATCATCGCGGTCGATCCGTCGTTGCACGGCCGCGGCTTGGGCCAACAGCTGCTGGCCCCGACTCTCGCGGAAGCGGACGCGAACGATGCGATCAGTTACCTGGAAACGTTCGGTCTGCGCACTGTGCGCTTCTACGAACGTCTAGGATTCTCGACAGTCGGGCGATTCGATGAGCCCACGACCGGCGCGCAGTACGCGCTGATGGTGCGCAATCCCCGAACTCCTCACGCTTGAGGTTCCAGTGCGAACGCACGCTGGAACGCCGGCCGCGCGGCGCAGCGGTCCGCGTACGCGAACAGCACCGGCTCGTCCGCGATCATCTTGAACTGACGCATGAAGTTGCAGCTCATGCCGAGGAGGACGTCCGCCGCGCAGAAGCGCTCGCCGAGAATCCACGGGCCGCGCTCCAAGGCCGTTCGCATGACCGTCAACATCTGGTCCCAGCCGCCCCAACCGTAGGTCACCGAGTTGGGTTTGAGGCCGCCCGCCTTCTCGCCCATCGCCGGCTCGATTACCGAGTTCGTGTACATCAGCCACATAAGATACGCGCCACGATCCGGGCTGCCGATGGGCGGCGCGAGCTTCGCAGCGGGGTACTGATCGGCGAGGTAGGCGCAGATCGCGCCGGAATCCCAGATGCGCACGGCGCCATCTTCGAGCGCCGGCACTTTCCCCATTGGCGACGCTGCACGAAATGCCGGATGCGCGCGCGACTGCTCGTCGCGAATGTCGATCCGCACGCGCTCGTACGGCACACCCAGCTCTTCCATCATCCAGACGGCGCGCACTGCGCGGGTCCGCTCGCACCAATAGAGCTTCATGCGCCTACTCCTTGCACTTTTCGGGGGGACGGGAGCATAGCTGGTCTTATATACAGCAGCAACTACTTCAGCAGGCGATCGAGATGCTGGCGGATATGCGCCGCTTGCGCGGACGTATGGGCCAGCGCAATCGCCTTGTCGAAGGCGACGCGTGCTTCGTCGGTGCGGCCGAGCTCGTGCAGCCACGCACCCTTGGCACCGAAAAAGTGGAAGTAGCCCTGGAGCTTCTCGCCCAGCGGCTCGATCATTTCCAGCGCGGCGGCCGGGCCGCGCAGTTTCGACACTGCCACTGCACGATTGAGCGTGACGATCGGTGACGGTTGCAGTTTTTCGAGCGCGCCGTAGAGAGTGTCGATCTCCTGCCAATCCGTATCCGCGGCGCGAGTTGCGCGCGAGTGAACAGCTGCGATCGCTGCTTGCACCTGATACGGACCGGGGCGTCGATGTCGCAGCGCCTTCTCGACGAGCACCAGCGCCTCGTCGATTGTCTCGCGATTCCACAGACTGCGGTCTTGATGCTCGAGCAGCACGATCTCGTTGTCGTGATCGAGCCGCGCACGCACACGCGCATGCTGAAGCAACAGCAGCGCCGTCAGCCCCATCACTTCTGGCTCGCTAGGGAACAGTCGGAGCAGCAAGCGTGCGAGCCGGATCGCCTCCTCGCACAGCGACACGCGTACGTGCGCGGTGCCGCCGCTTGCTGAGTAGCCTTCGTTGAAGAGCAGATAGATCATCGCCGCGACGGCAGCGAGTCGATCGCTGCGCGCCTCGGCGCCCGGTGTTTCGAACGGGACTTCAGCCGAACCGATCGCGCGCTTCGCGCGCGTGATCCGCTGCTCCATCGCCGCTTCGCTGACCAGAAATGCGCGCGCGATTTCCGTCACAGTGAGACCGGAAACGATGCGCAACGCCAGCGCAATCTGCTGGGTCGAGGGCAACTCTGGATGACAGCAGATGAACAGCAGTCGAAGGATGTCGTCGCGGTAGTGCTCGGCGTCGAGCTGATCCGCGAGCGACGCCTGCGCATCGTCATCGTCCGACAGCGCCTCTTCGGATGGCAGCGCCTGTTCCTTACTGCGCCGGCGCTTGTCGTCCAACGCGGTATTGCGCCCGACGAAGATCAGCCATGCGGCCGGGTCGCGCGGCGGCCCTTTCACGGGCCAGACCTTCAGGGCGCGCAGCGAGGCTTCCTGGAACGCCTCCTCGGCCGTATCCAGATCGCGGAAATACCGCAGCAACGCCGCCACCGCCTGCGGGCGGGCGGAGGTCAGGGCGGCGTCGATCCAGCGCAGGTCAGTCACTTATGAAGTCTCGCATATCCCCAAGGACGGACGGTGGGCCGAGGTTCCGACAGAAGGCTCCGGCGATTCTCAAAACCAGTTGTAGTTGAAGCTGATGCTGATGCGCGGCGCGGCCGACGGATTGGGCGGCACTTCGTGCCGCAGCCAGCTCTCGAACAGCACCAGCGTTCCCGCCTGCGCCGGAATCCCGACCCAGCGCTGTCGATTCATGCTCACTTTCGTCTTTAGAGGCGGGGCCGCCATGTAGCGATCGAGACGCGGATCTTCCAGCTTCAATCCGGCGGAGCCGCGCGGTGTGTGCACGTAATACGTGCCGCTGATCGTTGCGAGTGGATGCAGATGCAAACTGTGCACGACGTGCCGCGGCATGATGTTGACCCAGCAGTCGGTCAGCTGCAGCTCGCGGCCTGCCAGATCGAACTCCAGCGATTTCGCGAACGATGCCACATGCCGATCGAGGCCGCGCTGGAGCTGCGCGAACGTCGGCGACAGCTCGTGCATGCGGCTCGCCGAGTTGTAAGAGGTGTAGCCGCCGGGATAATTCTTCGCCGACCAGCGGCGACCGGATTCGTCGTCGCGCTCCAGCTGGCGGCATTCGCGCATCAGGCGGCGATTCAACGCCGCCCCACCCGCGAGCCGCGCCGTATACACCAACGTTGGAAAGAATCTCTGCACGCTCATCAGGACGCTCTGACTATCCGCCATCCGCCATCCGCTATCGGCTTCTCCTATAATAGCCGCCCCTCGCCGGACCGGGACCGTGCTAGTGCAACCGATCATCTCCGTCGTCGATCTCGTCAAGACTTATGCTTCGGGCTTCGAGGCGCTCAAGCACATCGACCTCGAGATCCGGCGCGGCGAGATCTTCGCGCTGCTCGGACCGAACGGCGCCGGCAAGACGACACTGATCAACGTCATCTGCGGCATCGTCAATGCCACCTCCGGCAAGGTCACTGCGGACGGTCATGACATCGTGCGCGAGTTTCGTGCCGCGCGCTCCAAGATCGGCCTGGTGCCGCAGGAGCTGACGACCGACGCATTCGAGAGCGTCTGGGCGACGATGGAATTCAGCCGCGGCCTGTTCGGCAAGGCGCCGAACCCCGCGCATCTGGAGAAGGTGCTGCGCGACCTGTCGCTGTGGAACAAGAAGGACGACAAGATCATGACGCTGTCGGGCGGCATGAAGCGCCGCGTGATGATCGCCAAGGCGTTGTCGCACGAGCCGCAGATCCTGTTCCTCGACGAGCCCACCGCCGGCGTCGACGTCGAGCTGCGGCGAGACATGTGGGAGATGGTGCGCCAGCTGCGCGCGAGCGGCGTCACGATCATCCTCACGACGCACTACATCGAAGAAGCCGAGGAAATGGCCGATCGCATCGGCGTGATCAACAAGGGCGAGATCGTGCTGATCGAAGACAAGAAGATGCTGATGCGCAAGCTCGGCCGCAAGCAGCTCACCCTGCATCTGCAACACCCGCTCGAGCGCGTGCCGGCGCAGCTCGCGGGGCGACAGCTGGAGCTGTCAGCTGGCGGCAACGATCTGATCTACACCTTCGACACGCAGGCGGACAGCACCGGCATCGCCGGGCTCCTGCGGCAGCTCAACGAGCTCGGCATCGACTTCAAGGACCTGCGCACCGAGGAGAGCTCGCTCGAGGAAATCTTCGTCAACCTGGTGAGCACCCGGCGATGAACCGCTACGCGATCCGTTCGATCTACACCTTCGAGATGGCGCGCTGGTTCCGCACGCTCGTGCAGAGCGTCGCGTCGCCCGTTATCTCGACCTCACTGTACTTCGTGGTGTTCGGCGCGGCGATCGGCTCGCGCATGGCGCAGATCGACGGCGTCAGCTACGGCGCCTTCATCGTGCCGGGCCTGATTATGCTGTCGGTGCTGACGGAGAGCATCTCGAACTCGTCGTTCGGCATCTACATGCCGCGCTGGGCGGGGACGATCTACGAGGTGCTGTCGGCACCGATCTCGTACGTCGAGATCGTCATCGGCTACGTCGGCGCAGCGGCGACCAAGTCGATGCTGCTGGGCCTCATCATTCTGGCGACGGCGCGGCTGTTCGTGCCATTCCACGTCGAGCATCCGGTCTGGATGGTCGCGTTCCTGGTGCTCACGTCCGTCACGTTCAGCCTGTTCGGCTTCATCATCGGGCTGTGGGCGAGCGGCTGGGAAAAGCTGCAGATCGTGCCGATCCTGATCATCACGCCGCTGGCGTTTCTCGGCGGCAGCTTCTACTCGATCGGCATGCTGCCGCCGTTCTGGCAGAAGGTGACGCTGTTCAACCCGGTCGTGTACCTGATCAACGGCTTCCGCTGGGCGTTCTACGGCATCGCCGACGTCAGCGTGGTGCTAAGTCTCAGCATGACGTTCGTGTTCATGGCGGCGTGCCTGGTCGTGATCTGGTGGGTGTTCAAGACCGGCCACCGCATCAAGGCGTGATGTCGCCTCGCTCTTCCCCGTCGCCAGCCACGACCCGAACAAGATCATCGCCATCCCCACGGCTGTGGCGAGGCCGAACGACTCGTCGAGCACGAGCACTCCGATCAGCGCTGCGACCAATGGATTGATGTACGCAACGACGGAAGCACGCGCCGCCCCGGCCGCATTGATCAAGTAGAAGTACAGGAACAACGCGAGCGCCGTGCACAAGATGCCGAGCGCCGCGACTGCAGTGAGCGACAAGGCCCCAGGCATGTGACTCGGCGCGGACAGCACCGCGAACGGCAGCAGCAGAATCGACGCGACCACGAGACTCGCCGCGACCGCGCCGAGCTCGTCGACATCGGACAGATAACGCTCGACGACCAGCGGCCCGATCGCGTAGCCCGCGACCGAAACCATGATGCACGCGACGCCCGCCCACAGCATGGGCCCATGACCGGTGTCGAGGCCGACGATTGCGACGACGCCGCAGAAGCCGATCGCGAGCCCGGCGATGCGCAGCGCGCCGATCCGCTCTTTGACGCCGAACAGCGGCGCGATCACGACGACGCTCAACGGCACCGTCGCGATCAGGATGCCCGTCAGCGATGAGCTGATCCACTGCTCGCCCATCGCGATCAGCGAGAACGGCACGACCAGCTCGGCTACGGCGAAAGTCGAGACCGCGATCTTGTGTTGGAACGCGCGCTGCAGGACGCCGCGCCGCCATGCGATCGGCACGAGCACGATGGCTGCAAGCGTGATCCGCCCCCATGCCACGCACACGGGTGACAGATCGTGCAGAGCCAGCTTGATGAAGAAATAAGGAAGGCCCCAGATCGCGCACAAGGCCGCGAACGTCGCCCAGGTGCGCCACGTCATGGCGTAGGAAGTTACCACAGGAACCCGGTTGTGCTGCAGTGCTGAGTTTCGACGCGTTTCTTGCCCCGGCACCGTTGCGTGGTGCGCGGCTTGGTGAGATCGTGACTGCATGGAGCTTAGCCGCAGACGCCGCTTCGGGCTCGGTCTCGCCGCAACCGGTGCGACACTGGCCTGCGTGCTCTGCTCCGATACCTGGTCGCAGTCCGGCGGCGGCGTCTCCATCGACTCGGGCGCCGAATGGCGCTTCGTGCGGCTTGCCTATTCGAGCGCCGGCGCACGTTCCGGCAGCCGCGGCACGTGGCTCACCGATTGGCCGGACGCCGAGCAGCACCTGATCAAAGGCGTCCAGCGCCTCACGCGCATCAATACGGCGGAAGAAGGTCAGTCGCTGTCGATCATGGACGAGAGCCTGTACGACTACCCGTGGATCTACGCGGTCGAAGTCGGCAGCTGGATGCTCAGCGATGAGGAGGCCGAGCGACTGCGCGACTACCTGCTGCGCGGCGGCTTCCTGGTGGTCGACGATTTCCACGGCAGCATGGAATGGGCGGGCTTCGTCGAGAGCATGCATCGCGTGTTTCCCGATCGCGCGATCGTCGAGATCCCGATCGAGGACGCGGTCTTCCATCTCGCCTACGACCTGCCGGAGCAGATCCAGATCCCCGGCATCCAGTCGCTGTACAGCGGCCTAACGTACGAGCGCGACGGCTACACGCCCCATTGGCGCGGCATCTACGACGACGAAGGCCGGCTGATGGTGGTGATCAACTTCAACATGGATCTCGGCGACGCGTGGGAGCACGCGGACGTACCGGAATACGCGTTGCAGTACACTACGCGCGCTTACAAATACGCCATCAACTACATCCTCTACGCGATGACGCACTGACGCGTGAAGAGCGCCCCCGACGTCAACTGGCAGTGGTACCGCCTCGGCGAGCTCAGCGCCGTGCAGCTGTATGCGATGCTCGAAGCGCGCATCGCGATCTTCGTGGTCGAGCAGAACTGCGCGTATCAGGATCTGGACGGTCTCGACCTCGACGCAGAGCATCTGATCGCCTGGTCGGGCCGCGAGGTCGCCGGCTATCTGCGAGTGCTGGCTCCCGGCACGCGCTTCGCGGACCCGTCGATCGGCCGCATCATCACGACGGAGAAATTTCGCGGCACGGGCCTCGGCCGCGAGGTGGTGGCGAAGGGCATCGAGCGCACGCGCCTGCGCTATCCGGGACGCCCGATCCGCATCAGCGCGCAAAAGTATCTGGAGAAGTTCTACGGCTCGTTCGGGTTCGGCACCGTGTCCGAGCCGTACTTGGAAGATGGCATCCCGCACGTCGAAATGCTGTTGATGCCTTAACGCTCTACGCTCTGCGGCCCGAGCCAGGCTGGGCCGATGACGCTGTGGTAGAAAATCGCGTCGCCCGAGAGCAGCAAGCCGAGTCCCGTGTAAGCGCCGTTCCATTGCTTCGAGCTGCCCCGGCTACCGCAGTTCGCCAGGTCGATCTGCAGCTGCACCATGTTGTGCGAGGTGTCTGGAATCGATGCGCTGCCGTTGAACACGCAGCCGTTCGAGTACGAGCCCGTCAACCGGCCATCAGCTTCGATGGTCATGGTCAGCGTGACATTCTCGCCGAGTATCGTGTTGTCGCGACGCGTGTAGACGCCTGCGAGCTGCGCGAGTGAAGTGCTGCTGTTGTAGTCCGACGATGCGTTCAGCGTGAAGCGATAGTCTTCGTCGTGGAACCGCAACTCGCCGCCGAGGACACTGCCATCGACTGTTGCGTCGATGTTCCCGTCGCGCGTGCGCGTCTCGCCCAATTCCTTGCCGGTCACTGCGTCCGCGAACTGCGCTGCGCAGCACACGTTCGCGGAAACGACGAACCCGTCGTCGCTTAACAGGCTCCCCCGCGTGAGCACCCACTGCGCGTTGCCCTCGGCATCGATCAGCGCGACGGCATCGAAGGTGCGATTCGAATCCTGTTGCGTGGCGCTGCCTTTCCAATATCCCGCCATCGCAGCCGATGACGGCGGCGGCGCGGGCGGAGGTTGCGGCGGCGGATCAGGGGCCGGCGGCACTACCGGCGGCGGTGGGGGCTGCTGCACTGGTCCGCTTGCGGGATCGCTGACACTGCCGCGTCCATTCGAGCATGCGGTGAGCACCGTGATAGCAATCGCGGCGAGCCAGCGATGATGTGCGCCTGTCGTGTTCACAGTGCACCCCTTACAAGTTGTCAGCGATTAAGACGGAAACGCCAATAGAAGCTTGCAATCACGTCGTAGGTGTTGAGCTCGGTCGTGCCCAGCGTGCAACTGCCGCCGGCGGGACAGAACAGTCGATCGAATTTCACCTTCGACTGATCGGTGGCGAGCTCCAGCGTGAAGTGCGTGAAGTCGACGCCCGCGGCGAGAAACAGCCCGGGCGTGGAGCTGTCGTACTGATCGCCGCTCGCGAAGTGATGGATGACGCCGGCGCGAACGTACGGCGAATAGCGCGAATACGGCAGGAAGTTGTAGCCCATCGTGACGGACAGCGGCACTTCCAGGTGCCGCACGTCGCCGCCGATCGCGAACACCGGGCCGACGCCCACGTCCGTGCGCCACTCAGTGGTCCAGTCGTAGGTGAAGCTGGCGGCGATACCGAGCGGAAATTTCAGATCGACGTTCGCCTCGCGGCCGTCGAGGCGCAAATTGTCTTCGTACAGATCGGCGACGTCGCTCACGCCGCTCGCATAGGAAAGCCCGAGGCGCCACTCCATCGCATGGGCGGGGCCGGCGAAAGCCAATGCCAGCGCTGCGGCGCCAACGACTCGGACCGGGACTCGCATGACGGGATCCTCACTCAACGGCGTCGGACTAATACCGACGAGGCCGGCATGGAGTTCCCGCTCCTGCGCCGAGAATTTGTTGCTGAGAACTTTTTACAAGCCGCGTGCTAGCGCACGAACAGCGAATCGATCGTATCGAGGTCGAATTCGCGGATCGGCGAGCGCGTCGGGGTGCTCAGTCCGAGCGGGCGTTTGTAAGAAAGAAAGAGTGACGAGCCGAAGTTTTCCGAGAACGAGTGACCCGCGCTCATCGATAGCGCGCCGCGGCCAACGCTGACGCTCTGCTTCAACGCGATGACGTCGACACGCACGCGCTCCCAGGTCGTCTGCGTGGCGTAAGCGAGTGACAGGTTCGTGCGATTGGTTACGTTGAGGCCGACGGAGGCCAGGTCGCGCTGCATGACCGGATCGGCCAGCACGACCCCGCCGATGTCGCGAAACTCGCGGCTCTGTATCTGCGAGCGCAGCGCGACGTTGAACAGCTCGTTGCTGTGCTCGAACCCGAAGCGCGCCAGCCAGCCCGAGATTCCCGCGACAGTGCGGCTCGACGCAAAGGCAGCCGAGGCCGTGCCGACCGGACCGACTTGTCGTGCCAGTCCCACGCCGAGGGCGGCGACGTCGTCGTCGAGATACTCGCCATGTCCTTCGATCGTGAAGCCGAGCGGCACAGCGCAGGCGACCGTCGTATTTGCGAACAGCGGGCCATACTCGTTGCTGACCAGCGCGTAGTCGCGGCGCACCTTACCGACGCCCACAGAGAAATCGGAGCAACCCTCGGCGACGAGTCGCGTCGCAGCGATCGTCGGTGCTGCGGCGGATGCCACATCCTGTTCGGCGAGCTCCGTGCTGCGATCGCCGAGCGATGTGAACAATGTCTCTTCCACCGTCGGCAACACGGCGAGCCCGGGAGTCGCAAGCTCGGAATTCGTGATGACGTCGGCGCGCGCGCCGGTGCGCGTGCCGAACTGCATGCCGCCGTAACGCACGGAGCTGCCCCACATGCCGGCCGTGCTGACGGTGTCGCCGACGCGAATGCGCTGCCCTGAGTCGGAACCGATCTGCTGCGTGTACGCCGATTCGAGTCGCGTCAGCGGTTCGACTTTGGGATCGAGCGAAGCAGTGAAGCTGTGCTCGACCTTGACGGCATCGCTCAACACGCGCGCGTTGAACGAGGAGTGTTCGGGCGTGAGCTTGCTCGCGTGGACCGCGACCGGCTCGAGCTGATCAGAAGGCGCAGCGACGCACGCGCTCAGCGCAACCGGCAGCAGCAGTTGTAGAAGCACCCGCGAAGATGTCATGCCAGATCGACAGATTCTTTTCGTGCGCGCAGTTTATGGACTGCGCGTGCGCGCTTCTATCATCCAGATCCCGTCGGCACGCTGCCGACACGATTGGATCACATTGTCACTCGATCACGACAGATGTCCGATCCAACGTCCCGCGAGCAAGACACCAGCCCACACGAGCAACGAGCACGCGCCCGTCGTCATTTGCAGACGCACGCGTTGCGTGCGCAGCGCGAAGAAATGCAGCACGAGCATGTTCACTCCCGCGAGCAGCAACAGCACGACCTTCGCGAGAAAAGCAGGATTTGCGACATACCAGCTCGCGCGCGGCAGGAGCAATCCGACACCGGTCACTGCGGCGATGACGAATGCGCCCCACGTCCACGGCACGACTTCGTTCGTAATGACTGTCACGGGATAGCGTCGCGCGTACCAGCCGAGCAGCCGCAGATCGGCCATCAGCACTGTGCCGACGACGAACACTGCGCTCAGTACGTGGATGGATTCGAGAAACGGAAACCATGCGCTCTCGCCGATGCGCGCGGCGAGCGGCTGCATCTCTAGCCAGGTCCAGAACTCTTCGAGCACCATCACTCTTCCGGCAGCAGATAGTCGACGTAGGCGATCCAGCGTCCCGCGAGCACGACGCCGATCCAGAGCAGCAGCGAGATCGTGGCGAGCAGCTTGGTGCCTCGATAGTCGGGCTTGCGGACAGTCAGGAGGTGCAGCACCGCGGCCAGCGCAACCGCCGGCAGCAACAGCGCGAACTTGATGCCGAAGATCGGATTCGTGAAATAGCGTTGCGGGCGAGCAATCACGAACGGCAGTCCCGACAACAACATGATCGGCAGCGTGCACCACACCCACGGCATGACGCGCCGCGTGAGCTCTCGCACGTCCTGGCTCGGCAGCGCGAAGCCGAGAATCCGCAGGTCGAGCAGCACGACCGAGCTCATGATGACGGCGATGCCGAGCAGGTGAACGGTTTGCACGATCGGCGGCAGCCCAGGCACGTTGCTGAGCAGGTAGACGATGGTGTCGTGCACGCTCTTCTCGATTCCTCTGGCCTAGTTTTTCTTCTTCTGCATTCTGCCGATCTCGACGAGCAGCGCCTGCGGCGAAACCGGCCGGCCGAGGAACTCGCGCAGCAACGTCGCGGTCTCGTGCGTCTGTCCCGAGCTCAGCAGATGCTGCGACAGCCACTCGAACCAACGCTGGTCGCCGGTCGCGAATGGACCGAGCTGCGTCGCGATCCGCTGGCGCAAATCCGCAGTCACTACTGCGCCGAGTCCGTAGTTCACCATGTAGCCCGGCAGATGCACGAGCTGCACGCGCACCAGCCACCACGACAGCTCCGGATGCGGTTTCACGTGCAGGTACTTGCTCGTGATCTCGGTCCACACCGCGTTCGGATCCTGCGTCGGCGCGCGCAGCATGCGCAGCTCGAACAGCGCCCAGGCGACATCGAGCATGACACTCGAATACAGCGCTCGCAGTGAAGATTCTTCAGCCGAGCTGCGGCCGAGATACTTCTGCTGCCAGGCGGGCTCGTAGGTGCTCCACGAAGGCACGTCCGCGAACGCTTCGTAGAACAGCGGGTCGCCGAGATCCATGAACGCGGGGCGAGTGTGCAGCGCCATCATGTGCACGACGTGGCCATTCTCGTGCACCAGCTCGTTGATGAGACCGAGACCGCCATGCGCGTAGTTGCCGTTGACGCGCACGAGCGTCGGGTCCCACTTGCCGTCGCGGAAGCGTCCGCGCTTGACGTAGTCCGTGTATGCGAGCGGCGCCTTGCCCTGTCGCGGATCGAGGTCGTAGATCACGTTCCATGCGCTGAGCTGCGCACCGAGATCGCTGTAGTAACGCTCGTTGATCGGCTGCATCGCCTCGCGTGCAATCGCATCGCCCAGCTCGCGCTCGGTGGCGCCGCCGCGATAGCGATAGTCCCACGGCTCCATCTGCGTATCGCCGCTCGCCTTGCGCCACGCGTCCAGGATCTGCATCAGCCAGCGCTCGACCTCCGCGGTCGACGCACCGACGGTCTTCGCGGCCGCGTCGATCTCGGTGCCTTCAGTGCGGCCGCGCTCTGCCGCCATCGTGACGACGCGTCGATATGGACTGTCGCGCTCGCTCTTGCCGTTGATCGCCTGCCAAAGCGGCACGAAGGTGAGGAACAGTTTCTTGCGGCGCTCCGGCTCGTTCATGCGCGTGAGCAGGTCGAACGCGCCGACGCGCGTCACCTTCTCGCCTTCGAAGTCGAGCGAGTTCGAGAGCGCGCCGAAGCACGCATACAAGGCTTCGCGTAGCGCAGCGTATTCGATGTCCTTGCGCTGTGCGTCCTCGCACTTGCCGACGGGCGCCAGCGAGCCCTGCTCCTCGGCGTCGGCCATGCTCTTGCGCATGATCTCGACGGCGCGGCGGTCGGCAGCGGAGAGGTCGGCTTCAGGGAGAGTTTTGAGACCGCTCGAAACCTGGTTGCGAGCGTCCTCCTGCAACCGCTGCCATTCGGCCCGGGTCCTGCCTTGGTGGCTGTCCCGCAGGCCGGACTCGATCAGCCCGATGGCCCCCGAGGCGTCGTTGAAGTCGGCATAGGCATTCTCGACCTCGGCCAGGGATGCGGCCTGGGCGCAGGCTGCACTCCCGAGGGCCAGGGCGGCCGTAAGTAATATGACAAGCTTGCGCAGGCTCAGGTTCTTCATGGCCGGAGAGTGTAACTTTCCGCGCCGGATGGTGTTCTCGGCTTAAAGCGACATTTCAAGTGGCCAGGCAACCTCCGGATCCCGTCCGCCTCGACGCCTTTGCAAGCTTCATGCGTGCCTATCAGGATATGGTTTTTTCGACAGCCGCCCGCCTGGTCGGGGACGACCGCCAGGCCGAAGACATTGCCCAGGAAGTGTTCCTGAAGGCCTACGAGAACTTCGGGCACCTGAGCACCAGTTCCTCGGCCGGCGGCTGGCTCAAGACCGTGGCTCGCAACCTGTCGCTCAACCATATCTTTCGCTATCGGCGGCGCTGGCGCATGTTCACCGAGCTGCGCCCGAAGGACAGCGACGAGGACGAGCCCGATGTCGAATTCGCATTGCCCGACGATGTGCTCGCCGGCGTCGATGCCGAGGTGCGGCACGGCCTGGTCGAGGAGGCGCTGCAGCGCCTGCCGGAGCGGCAACGCCTGCCGCTCGTGCTCTACCATTTCGAGGAGCTGTCGTACGAGGAGATCGCCCAACAGCTCGACGTCTCGCTCGCCAAGGTCAAGACAGATATCTTTCGCGCACGCGCTGCGCTCGGGAAGCTGCTGGCGGAGCGCGGCGTGACAGCGGCAACGAGCCTGGGTGCACCATGAGCGCCGACCGCAACCGACAAGACGAGCTCGAACGACAAGTAACTCGCGCGTTGCAGGATCAGCCGCTGCGTCGCGCGCCGAGCACGCTCGAACGCCGCGTGTTGGTGCAGATCCAATCCGGTGCAGCCGCGATGAGCTGGCGTCGAGGATTCGCGCATTGGCCCCTGGCCGCACGCATCGGTTTCCTTGCTGCGTCGGTAGGAGTCGTGAAGGTCGCATTGTTGCTGTCGATGTGGCTCGCGACGCCGCTCGACTCGCCTGCCGTATCGGTCCAGTTGCCGTCGCAGATCGCATGGCTGCAGACGATGTTCGTGGCAATCGGCAGCGTCGCGCGCACCGTGCCATCGGTGTGGGTGCATGCAGGCATCGCCTTTCTCGCAATCATGTACGTCGCGCTGTTCGGCATCGGCGCTTCCGCCTATCGAATGGTGCGCGTTGCGCATTAGAGAGCCCCTATGAATCGACTCTTCCGCTCCCTGTTTCTATCTCTCGTGCTCGTGAGTGGCGTCGCAATCGCCGCGGAGCCCACGGAACCCGTGGAACGCGACCAGACCGCGACGCCGTCCGAGCCGGAGAAGGAGACGGAGCACAAGATCGAGATCCGCGTGTCGGACGACCCCGGCAACGTCGTCGTCAACGTCTGGGGCGAGGCGCGGCTCGCGGCCAAGGATGTCGCCGACGGCGTGATCGCGGTCTTCGGCGACGCGCACGTCGAGGGCGAAGTCACCGATGCCGTCGTCACGATCTTCGGCAACGCGTACGTGACCGGTCCGGTGCACGGCGGCGTCGTGTCGTTGTTCGGCAATACGTACATCGACGGGCCGGTGCAGGAAGCGGCAGTGGCGGTCTTCGGCGATCTCGAGCTCGGCCCGAACGCACGAGTCGACGGCGACATCGCCGTGGTTGCCGGCAAACTGACGCGCGATCCGGCTGCCGAAGTGCACGGCAAGAGCGAGATCGTCGCCGGCGGCTTCCCCGCGCTCGAGAGCGTGCGCCTGTGGATCGAGAAGTGTCTGTTCTACGGGCGGCTGCTCGCCTTCGAACCGGGTCTGTGGTGGGCGTGGGTCATCGCGGGCGGCTTCCTGCTGTTCTATATCGTGATCGCACTGTTGTTCGACCGCAGCGTCGTGCGGTGTGTCGAAACTCTCGAAACGCAGCCAGGCCAGTCCACCGTGGCATCGCTCATGACCGTGGTGTTGACGCCGGTGATGTTCATCGTGCTCGCCATCAGCGTGATCGGCATCGCCGTCATTCCGTTCTTCGCTATGGCGCTGTTCGTCGCTTCGCTGTTCGGCAAGGCCGTGGCACTCGCCGCGCTCGGCCGCAGAGTTACTCGATTCACCGGCATCGCGCCGCTGAGTCACGTCGCGTTCGCAACGTTCGTCGGCGGGCTCATCGCGCTGGCGCTGTATGTGATCCCGGTGGTCGGCGTCATCGCGTACAAGCTGCTCGGCATCATCGGTCTCGGCGTTGTCGTGTACACGATCCTGCTGTCGATCAGGCAACGACAGGCGCAACGTGCACCCAGAGTGGCCATGCCTGCGGCCGCGCCTGCAGCTGCAGTTGCGGCTGCGGCGGCGCCAGCGCCAGAACCCTCAGCTGCAGCGTCAACAGCAGCACCCACATCGACGGCGGCACCAGCGACGGCGCCCGCTGCGTCTGTTGACGCAACGGCGCCGCGTGCAGGCTTCTGGATCCGGATGGGCGCGCTGCTCATCGACATGATTCTCATCGGCGTCATCACCGCGATCCTCGACGCGCCCGGCGAGATCTGGCTGGTCACCCTCGCCGGCTACGGCGCGCTGATGTGGAAGATCAAGGGCACGACGATCGGCGGTCTCGTCTGCGGCCTGAAGCTCGTGCGCCGCGACGGCGCGGAGATCAACTGGGACACGGCTATCGTGCGCGCGCTCGGCTGTTTCCTGTCAATGGTCGTCGCCGGCCTCGGCTTCCTCTGGATCGTCTTCGACGAAGACCGCCAGGCCTGGCACGACAAGATCGCCGGCACGCTGGTCGTCCGCACCCCCCGCCCCGAATCGCTGGTGTAGCCGCTACGCCGGTTATTGGGCTGCAGGCCGGGCTTCAGCCCGACTCTTGGCTCACTTGAAGTAACATAGACTTGACCATTCCTGGTCTATCGATAAACTCTATGTTATGCCAAAGACCTCCCAGGCCCTGCTGACGATCCCGCCGGCGGCCGTTCAGGCGCTGCGCGCCCTGGGCGAGAACCTGGCTATTGCACGGACTCGCAGGCGTGAGTCGCAGCGCGCCTGGGCCAAACGGCTCGGCGTCTCCGTACCGACGCTGATCAGAATGGAACGCGGCGATCCCGGCGTGGGTGCTGGCATCTACGCGACCGCGTTGTGGCTGATGGGCACGGTCGGCGGGTTGCCGGACCTGGCAGCACCGGCGGCCGATCGCGGGGCGCTCGAAGGCGATGTTCGCCGCGCATTGCAGCGACGCGCTGTTCGGTCGGCTGCCTCCGTAGAAGCACGCCTGGGACGCAAAGCGCCCAGCCCGAGGAAATAGCGTGAGCTACACGCCCACTGATCGGCTGTATCTGTGGCTCCTCACGCAGCCGCAGCGACCTGTGCTGATCGGCGAGCTCAACCTCGTGCGCTCGAACCAGGGAGTATCGCTGCGCTATGCGCAGTCGTGGCTGCAGAGCGGCTTTGCGCTGAGCGAGGACCTGCCGCTCATCGACCAGGAATTTCTGCCGGCGGACAAGGGCACTGCCGTCGGCGCCGTGGACGATGCACGGCCGGATCGCTGGGGCGAGCAAGTGATCCGCTTCATCGACAAGCCGCCACGCCTGTCGCTGCTCGAGTTCCTGTACTTCGCCGGCGACGAGCGCTTCGGCGCGCTCGGTGTTTCGACCAGCGCCGACTCCTATCAACCGCGCAAGCTCGGTGCGCTGCCGAGCCTCGCCGATGCCGATCAGCTCCAGGAAATCGTCCGCAAAGTGCTGGCCAACGAGCCAGTTCCGCAGGCGCAGAAGCGCCTGCTCGCTCCGGGCGTGAGCTTCGGCGGCGCTCGACCCAAGGCGCTGATTGAGATTGCCGGCGAGCAGTGGGTCATCAAGTTCTCCGCTGGCGATCCCGCCGACGTGCCGCTGATCGAGCACGCGACGATGACACTCGCGAGCAAAGCCAAGATCAACGTGGCCCGGACCCAGGCGGTGCGTCTCACCGACGGTCATGCTGTCGCGATTCAGCGATTCGATCGCGAGGCCGGCAGACGCGTGCACAGCCTGACCGCATACGTCGCCTTGCGGGCAGCAGCCGTACGCTATGGCTATCCGGAACTCGCGCAGCTGCTGCGGCGTCGAGGCGTCCTCGCTCGCGACGCATATCTCGGCGACATGCGCGAGCTGTTCCGCCGCATGGTGTTCAACATCCTGATCGACAACACCGACGATCACGAGAAGAACCACGCGTTGCTCATGACGGATGCCCAGCAATACGCGCTTGCTCCCGCCTATGACGTGCTGCCGTCAGGTCAGGCGCTCGGCTTCCAGCAGATGCGAGTCGGCGATGCGGAAGCGGACTCGACCATCGAGAACGCTCTGTCCATGTCGCGCATGTTCGGGCTCGACGCGAATCAGGCAGCCAAAGAGGTTCGCGCGGTCGCACGCGTCGTCGACAAATGGCAGGAGCATTTCAAGAGCCAGCGCGTATCGCGCCACGATGTCGAGCTGTACGCCCAGCAGATCGACCGGCCGTTTCTCAAAGATCAGCGCCAAGCGTATCTGTAAGCCGCTTTTGGGATCCAAGTCTGCCCCGGCCTTATTTTCCCGGTGTACGCTCCCGTCCCAATGAACCCGGCGAGCCTCGCCAGAATCCTGATCTGCGCATGCGCGCTGCTCGTGGCCCTCTCCAGCGCACGGGCCGATGCTCCGCTGCGCTTTCTCGACGATCAGGTCGCCGCACACCCCGGTCAGAGCGGCAGCTATGTGCTCGACACCGGCGATGAGGCGCTGATCGCCCGAGCTTGGCTCACCGACCATGCCGAACGCACGCTCGATGTGCAGTACTTCATCTGGAGCACTGACAACGTCGGCATCCTGGCGGCCGAAGCGCTGCTGCGGGCCGCGGAGCGCGGCGTGAAAGTCCGCGTGATCGTCGATGACCTGCTGATGGACGCGCCGGACGAATCGCTGCTCGCGCTCGCGCATCATCCGAACATCGACATCCGCATCTACAACCCGAAGTCCTCGGTCGGCACGCCCCTGCAGAAGAGAGTCGTGAACGTCGCCACCGACTTCCGCGGCGTCAACCAGCGCATGCACAACAAGGTCCTGCTGATCGACGGCAAAGTCGCGATCACCGGTGGCCGCAACATGGCCGACGAGTATTTCGATTACGACCACGAGTACAACTTCCGCGACCGCGACGTGCTGCTGGTCGGCACCGTGGTCGGCAGCATGGCAGCGAGCTTCGAGCAGTTCTGGACCAGCCCGCTCAGCGTACCGGTCGAGCAGCTCTATGACGGCATCGGCCTGATGCAGAAGCACGTCGAGGTCGGCGACGCCGAGGTCCAGGATGTCTACAAAGGCCTGCATGCCTACGCCGCCGCTCCGGAGAACTTCGCCCCCGAGGTCCGCGGAGCAATCGAGGCCACGCCGCAGGCCTTCCCGCGGCTCGGTGCTCAAACCGTCTGGGGCAAGGTCGAGTTCGTCAGCGACGTGCCGGGCAAGAACGACAACAAGTTCAGTCTCGGCGGCGGTGGACTGACGACCGCAGCGCTCGCTCGCCTGGTCGAGGCAGCGCAAGAGACGATCACGATCCAATCGCCTTATCTGGTGGCCTCCGACGCGGCGATCGACCTGTTCCGCCGCGCCGTCGCGCGCGGCGTGCGCGTGCGAATCAACACCAACTCGCTGGCCTCCACCGATAACCTGATGGCGTTCTCCGGCTACCGCAGCCAGCGCAAGCGCCTGCTGCAGCTTGGCTTCGAGATCACCGAATTCCAACCGGAGCCGGTCGCGCAGCGCGAGCTGCTTGCGCGTCTGGCGGCCGCCCACAAGACCAAGCCGGTCGCCGCGCTGCACGCGAAGACCATGGTCGTGGACCATCGAGTCGTCTACATCGGCACTTTCAACTTCGACCCGCGCTCCGAGAACCTCAATACCGAGGCCGGCGCCATCATCCACGACGCCAAGCTGGCGAGCGCGGTCGAGCAGGCAATTGCATTCGACATGCAACCCGGCAACAGTTGGAACGCCGCCAAAGACGATCCGGATGCCCACGCATCGTTCGGCAAGCGCAGCAAGGTGCGGCTGTGGCAGCTGCTGCCGATCAAGCCCCTACTCTGAGCAGGAGGGCCCATGCTCGAACAGAAGATCAACGAGTTCTTCGGCGACGACGAGCCCAGCGGGTTCGGCACCGGCTGGTGGAGCGGCGTGCTTTCGGCTTTCTTCGGTGTGCTGGCGCTTGGCGCGGTGATCTGCCTGCACTTCCCGCAGTTGCTGTCGTCGCCCGAAATCCGACCCTACTACTCGATGAATGTTCTGCGGATCACGATCCAGGCCGTCATCGCGGCAGCGATCGTCTGCGGTGTCGTGTCCGCGATGCTGCGCAGAAAGAAGGTCCTGGCCTTCACCGGAATGCTGCTCGCGCTCGGTGCAACGCTGCTAGGCGGTGCCAGCGTCGAGATCAACGAACCGCTGCACGACGGCATGGCGATCGGCCTTGATTGGTTCCTGCTCGACCTGCTGTTGATGACGCTGATCTTCTCGCCGATCGAAGTGCTGTGGCCGGCTTATCCGCAGCAGAGCGTCTTCCGGCCCGAATGGTTGTTGGACGTAGGCTACTTCCTCTCCACTCATCTACCCCTGCGCATCACGACGTTCCTGATCCTGCTGCCCGCGACTCAGCTCGTACACGTGCTGGGGAATGAAAGCATGCAGCAAGCGATGGGCGTCCTGCCCTGGCTGGTGCAGTTTCTCCTGGCCGTACTGGTGGCGGATGTCGCCGAGTACTGGATCCACCGAGCGCTGCACGAAGTGCCGTGGCTGTGGCGCTTCCATGCGATCCACCATTCCTCGAAGGGGCTTGACTGGATCGCCGGCTCGCGCGCTCATCTCGTCGACGACCTGCTCATCCGCGGCTTGATGCTCATCCCGATGATGTTCCTGTTCTCGCAGAGCGTCATCACGGCGTATCTGTTGTTCGTCACGATCCACGCCACCTGGGCGCACACCAACTTCGGCCCGACCATCAAATGGCTCGAGCCGTATCTGGTGCAGCCGCGCTTCCACCACTGGCATCACACGTCGCAGAAGGAAGCGATCGACAAGAACTACTGCATCCACTTCCCGTGGGTCGACAAGCTCTTCGGGACCTACTACTTGCCGAAGGAAGGTTGGCCGCAGACCTATGGCTTGAACAACGAGCCGATCCCGGCGGGCTTCTGGGGCCAGTTTTTCTATCCGTTCACGCGCCGGAAGAAAGCTAGAAGCCCGGCGTAGTCAGAGGAATGTCCTTGGGCAACGTTGCGCCCTTGCTCGTCGCACTCACCAGTCCCAGCGCCTTCATGCCCTTGACCGCCATGAATCCCAGGTCGTACTCCCAATCTTCGTGACTCAAGCGCAGGAAGCCGGGGGAATGATGGTGATTGTTCTGCAGGCAAGCGCTGAACGTCGCAGTCACCGGTAGCCAGTCGCCGATGTTCATCGCGTTGTCGTGCTCGTCGTGGTAGCGCCGGTAGCCCCAGCGTCGGTCGTGGGTCCAGTAGTTCTGGATCATGTTGATCCACAGCGCCCAGACACGGAACCCGATCCAGATCGCCGCCGCGAAGCGCAGGTCACGCACGAGCAGCCACAACAAGCAGAAGTTGAACACCTGTGCGCCGACGCAGAACACCGGATGCGATACGACGCGGAACGTCCGCGACTTGAATATCGCGTCGCCGGCCATGTCTTCCTTGGCCGTGTAGGGCATCAGGCAGAGGTACAGCGTCCGCCAGAAACCATCAGCAGCGAGTTTGTTCGGATCGCCCGGATGATCGGAGAACTTGTGATGCAGCCGGTGCCGGTTGACCCAGCTGACCGGATTCACATAGACGCCAAAGGTGTTGTTCACGACCGTGATGGCTTTGACGAACCATTGCTTGTAGTCGAGTGCGCGATGCGCGATGCCCATGTGGATCACGCAGGACAGGTACACGCCACCGACGAACCAGCACACCACGAAGTAGGCTGCGCCGATCAACAAGCCGAGCCAGGGACCGATCGCCGGCGGTGCGAAATACATGCAGGCCAGCGCGTAGGCGAGCACGAGCGCCCAGCCCGTGATGTTGTAGATCCTCATGGAGTCCCCTCTTTGATGTTGTTAAAGGGCAGCGAGCCCAATGCTCACTCGATCAGTTTCCGCGTCTGGAATGACACGCCTTACGTCGGATACCCGGAACAGCGTCATCGCAATATTCCCCACCCAGTCTCTCGACCAGATCGCTCGCGTCTGCGCCGCCTGCCGCTTACCGACCGCTGCCGCGCATTTCCAGGGCGCGTCATGGATGCGCGTGCGCCCGACGCCTTGAATTTGTTGGAGGCGCGACGGTCCATCGAACACCCAACGCGTCCACCAGCTTCCGCACGGTTTCAAACCGCGGCTTGGCGCCCGGCGCAAGCGCTTTGTACAGGCTCTCGCGTCCCAATCCTGAATCCCTGGCGATCTTGGCGATTCCGCGCGCCTTGGCGACGTTCGAAACGGCCATCATGAAGGCTTCTGGATCCGGGTCTTCCAGCGCGGCGCCCAGATATTCCGCAATGACTGCCTCGTTATCGAGGTACTCCGCAGCATTGAACGGTGCGAATCTACTCTTTGCCATGAGCGCGCTCCTCATAGATTCCGCGCCATCTCGATCGCTTGTCGGATGTCGCGCTTCTGACTTCCTTTGTCGCCGCCAATCAGCAGCAGGTAGACGAGCTGTTCGCGGCGCGTGAAGTACAGACGATAGCCAGGCCCATAATGGATGCGCATCTCATGAACTCCTTCGGCGATAAAGTCGCAGTCGCCGAAGTTTCCACGGATGGCCGAATCGATCCGTTGGAGGATTCTCGCCCGGGCCTTCATATCCCTGAGATCCGTCATCCATCGATCGAATACCTCCGAACGTTCGAAGGTATTCATGGAGCGCCATCGTATCCGTTCGGATACATACGTGCAAGGATCATCGTCCAATCCTTCGGCCGCATCATTCGCGAGGACTGCTGCAGCGTTCGCCGCCCTCCGCGTAGATCACAGCGCTATCGCCCTCCTCTCTTCCAGTATGCTCCAACTGTATATTTGCCCAGCCTTCTCGCGACAGGCATTTCTGCACGTTCGCGTAGTTTCTTGCGAAGTGCCAAGCATCTGCTGAGGGAGATCGTCGGCCGGAGTCCATCAGAAGTCAGGCTAAAGCCTGACCCACAAGGAAAAGAGAATCGGGCTGAAGCCCGACCTACAGCGCCTTAATTGATCTGCCGCTGTCTTCCTTGCCAATAAGGCCCGCGCAGCTCTCGCCGCAGGATCTTGCCTGATGGGTTGCGCGGCAGGATCGGGATGAAGTCGACGCTCTTCGGCACCTTGTACGCGGCGATGCGCTCGCGCGCCCACGCGATGATCGAATCCGGGTTTGCCGCTGCGCCGGGCTTGAGCGCGACGATTGCCTTCACTTCCTCGCCCCAGCGCTCGCTCGGAATGCCGATCACCGCGACTTCCGAAACGTCGGGGTGACCGTAGATCGCGTTCTCCACTTCGGCGGGATAGATGTTCTCGCCGCCGGAGATGATCATGTC
>DATNFA010000146.1:0-41737 GCA_035606615.1 Steroidobacteraceae bacterium | reverse complement strand
GTTTCCGCGAACGGATTCTCGACCCACGTCAGGTTCGGATTGAGCGCGCGCCACTGCTCCAGGGTCGCGGCGTGCGCGCTGCCGCCGACGACTTCGATGTGACCCTCGTTCGCCTGCCGGATCGTGCGCGGCCGCGTTTCGCCCTGGCGAAAAATCAGGTGCTCGCGCACCTGCTGATACGGCGGCCCGAAGCTGGTGTTGTCCGGCAGGTGGATCCCGCGGGTCAGGCCCGCGGCGGCGATGTGCGCGCGATGCGATTCGAGCTCGCGCATCGCGTCCGCCACATTGGGTACGGAATACACGAACAGGCGCACGCCCAGCTCGGCCGCGAAGCGGCTGGCGAGATCGAATTCCGGCCCCTGCGGGCCCGAGGCGCCCAGGTAATAGGCGCTCGGCATGTTGCGCGTCACGACGCGCAACTCGCCGGCACGCATGATCTGCTCCAGCACGGTCGGCGGCTGCGAGCAGGTGCCGAGCAGGAGCGTGGCGATGATGGCCAGGGCGGCTTTCAAGGTGCTGGGCTGTCGAGGGTTTCTTTACCGAGGCCGGAGATTACCAGTAGAATCCGCCCCCCGCGCCCGGAGAGGTACCGAAGCGGTCACAACGGCACCGATTCGAAATCGGTTGAGGGCATTACGTCCCTACGAGGGTTCGAATCCCTCCCTCTCCGCCATCTCTTGCGAAGGATCTGCCACCCCCGGAGCGTCTAACCGCTGTCCCGGCTGACCGGTGGTGGCGCGCGTGCCTGAGACCGTTCACGTCGATATCGCACTGGTTCGCCGCGTATTGCGGGGCGACGCGGCGGTATTTCGCGCGCTGTTCGACAGCTTCTTTCCGCGCCTGTACCGCTTCGCGCTCGCGCGCCTCGCTGGCGACCACGATGCTGCGACCGAAGTCGTGCAGCGGACCTTCTGCAAGGCGATCGAGCGCCTGGACAGCTACCGAGGTGAAGCGGCGCTTTACACCTGGTTCTGTCAGGTCTGCCGCAACACGATCGTCGACTATCAGCGTGCGGCGCGACGCGAGTCGCGCACGGTCGTGCTGCTCGAAGATCAGCCGAACGTCCGCGCGATTCTCGAGGCTTGCGCCGCTCCAGCCGCGCAGCCTGAACTGGCCAGCTGGCAGCAGGACGTTCGTCGTCTCGTGCAGGCCACGGTCGATACCTTGCCGGATCGCTACAGCGACGTCCTCGAATGGAAATACGTCGACGGCCTGTCAGTCGATGAGATCGCCGCGCAGCTGAACATCGGCGTCAAAGCGGCCGAATCGCTGCTGACGCGTGCCCGCGCGGCCTTCCGCGACGCCATCGGCGCGGTCGCAGAGGTGTCGGACATTCTGCAGCCGCCAGGCCGAGGCTCGAACCCTTAAGGCAGCACCCCATGCCGGAATACAACGACGATCGTGACCGACCCGCAGGTGATGCCGACCTCGTCGCGCACCTGATGCGCGCCGCAGGCAGGCGCATCGAGCCGCCCAACGCAGCGTATGGACGCGTGCTCGCGGCTGCTACTGAGAGTTGGGAACGCAAAGTGCAGCGACGCAGGCTCGTGCGAGGCTCTGCCTTCGCAGCTGCCTCGATTGCAGTCATCAGTGCCGTGCTCGCGCTCCTGCCCAATCTCCAGCGCGCACCCGTCGCTCTCGTGGGGCACATCGATCGTGTCCTCGGCGTGTGCGAGATCCGGCGCGACGAAGGCTGGACCGCGGTCACTGCCGGCGCCGTCGAGCTCGCCGCAGGTCAGCGCATCCGTACGCACGGCGCCAGTCGTGCCGGAATTCTGCTCGCCGGCGACATCTCACTGCGGCTGGCAGATCACACCGAAGTCCTGCTCGAATCGTCTTCGCGCGTGCGCGTGCTCGCCGGCATGATCTACGTCGACACCGGCGCAGTCGCGCCAAGCTCGCATCCCCGTATCCAGATCGTCACGCCGGCCGGCGTCGCCGCGGACTACGGCACGCAGTTCGAGGTGCGCTATCTGGAGGGAGCATTCCGCGTGCGCGTGCGCGAAGGTCGCGTTGCGATCGACCCTCGGGACGCAGCATCGCTGGGCACGGTAGCCGGTGACGAGATCACTATCCGTTCCGGCGCGGTCGAGCGGCAGCACATCGCAGCTACGGACGCACAGTGGCAATGGGTGCAAGCGCTCGCTCCGAAGCCGCGGATCGACGGTCAGTCCGTGTCGTTCTTTCTCGCCTGGGTGACGCGCGAGACCGGCAAGCAGGTGCGCTTCGCAGGACCGGAGGTCACGCGTAAAGCCGACACCACGATCTTGCATGGCGACATCGGCAACGTCGCGCCGCTCGAGGCACTCGCGCTGATGTTGGCAACCACCGACCTGGAGCACGTCATTCTCGACGACGGTACAATCCTGGTCCGACTCAGGGGCAGTCAGCTGCAGCGGTGAGAACGTCATGCCGCGACGGGCCGATTCGCGGAGTTGCCGGCGCGCATGGTGGCCGCACCTGCTCGGCGCGCTGGCATGCCTGGCATTCGGATCGGCCGCGGCCACTGCCTTCCGCGGCCTCACTCTCGATCAGGCCTTGCGTCAGCTCCAGCACCAGGGACTCAACGTCCTGTACAGCAGCGCTCTCGTGCGGCCTTCGATGGAGGTTCGCGACGAGCCGCAGGCAACCGCTCCGCGGCAGATCCTCGACGAGCTGATCGCGCCGCATGGGCTCGCCGTGAAGGAGGCGCCCAACGGTGCGCTGCTGCTGATCCGTGCGGCCCCCGCGTCCACTGGATCGCCGGCATCCGCGGCCGGCAACTTGCAGCCTCCGGTGAACGATCTCGAAGAGATCATCGTGAGCGCGAGCGAGTACCGCTTTGTGCACGGCGACCCGCTCGCGGCAGTTACATTGGGCGCCGCCGACCTGCAGCTCTCACCGGACATTGGCGACGATCCGCTGCGAGCCGTCGCACGTCTGCCGGGAGTGGCGACCAGCGAATTCAGCGCGCGCGCCAACATCCGCGGCGGCGAAGCGGCCGAGACACTCGTGCGGTTCGGCGGCCTGACCCTCAGCAACCCGTTTCACCTGAAGGATTTTCAGAGCGTCTTCAGCACCATCGCCCCCGGCCTGGTGCGCGAGATGCGCATCTATTCGGGCGGCTTTCCGGTGAGGTTCGGCGATCGCTTGAGCGGCGTCATCGACATCGAACCGCCGGCGCCCGACGAGCCGTACGGCGAGCTATCGCTCAGCTTCTTCAATGCCGCGGCGCTGGCCGGCGGGCGCTCGGGCGACGGCCGCAACGACTGGCTGGTGTCGGCGCGGCGCGGCAACCTGGATCTGATCGTCGACGCGTTGAGCTCCAACATCGGCCGGCCGGCCTACGGCGACCTGTACGCTCACGCCGGCCGGCGCATGACGGACTCGATCGCGCTCGCCGCGAACGTACTCGCGTCCGAGGATTCGCTGGTGCTGTTCGACAGCGATCATGAGGAAGGAGCGCGGGCCGAGTACCGCGATCGCCACTACTGGCTCACGCTCGACTACGCGCCGCGCGCGGCACTTTCCGGCCGCCTGTTGTTGGCGCGCAGCGACCTCGATAGCGTTCGTCGTGGCGATGGCGACCAGGACGGCGTGGCGAGCGGCAAGCTCGAGGACATCCGCGACTTCACGATAGACAGCGTGCAGACCGATTGGACGTGGCGCATTGGCGAGGAGCTATCGCTGTTGTTCGGCGCCGAATTGCGCGACATGCGCGGGCGCTACGACTATCGCGATGAAGCGGAATTCGACTTGCTGTTCGACGTGCCCGGCGCAGCGACGGACACGACTCGCACACGGAGTGTCAGCGTACGCCCGAGCGGCAATCACTATGCACTGTACGGCAGCGCTCGCCTCGGCACGCCGCAGAAGCTGGTGACGGATCTCGGCCTGCGGTGGGATCGCAACACGCTCGCGGACAGCAGCGATCAGGTGAGTCCGCGGATCAGCGTGCTACATGCATTCGGCGAGCGCGTGCAGCTGCGCGCGGCCTGGGGCCAGTTCTTCCAGTCTCAGTCGATCGACGAGCTGCAGGTGTCGGACGGCATAACGCAGTTCTTCCCGCCGCAGCAGGCGCGGCATCTCATCGGCAGCGTCGAGTACCGGCATCCGAACGGCATCGACGCTCGGCTCGAAGCCTACCGCAAGGACTACCGGCGGATCCGGCCGCGGTTCGAGAACCTGCTGAACTCGTTCGTGTTGCTGCCGGAGCTCAAACCGGATCGGATCCGCATCGCGCCGCTGAGCGCGCGCGCCAGCGGTTTCGAGCTGACCGTGCGCCGGGCGACCTCGCAACCGCTGGCCTGGTGGCTCAGCTACAGCCGATCGTCGGTGACAGATGAGTTCGCCGACAGCGACGTGCCGCGCAGCTGGAATCAGCGGCATCTGTTCAGCGGCGGTGTGACGTGGCAGGGACCGCACTGGGAGCTCAGTGTCGCAGCTGCATACCACAGCGGTTGGCCGACCACTGCCGTGGCGTTGACGCAGACCGAGCCGATCCCGATCGTCACTGCCGGACCCCGCAACGCGCGCCGGTTGCACGACTATCGCAGCCTCGACGTGCGCGCAGCGCGGCGTTTCGAGTTGTCGGGAACGAGCGAGCTGACGCTGTTCGTGGAAGCCGGCAACATACTCAATCGCAGCAACGACTGTTGCGTCAAATACGAGCTGGAGAGCGAGGAGACGCCGGAGCTGACGCTCGACATGAGCACGCTCAGCTATCTGCCGATCACGCCCTCGCTGGGAGTGATCTGGCGCTTCTGACGCGGCCAGCGCAGAGACTCGAGCGAAGGATCGGGATTTCCCCGTCGTCCAATTCGCAGTGTTCGCAAAGGAGCGCTGCAATGAAGACGATCCTGGACAATCTGTTCCGCTGTGCCGCAGCCGGCACCGTGCTGGCTGCTGCCACGACGGCCGGGGCTGCGACGATTCCGCTCAAGGCGGCGACGTTCATCATCGAATACAACGCCACGGCCGAAGACATCGGTGTTCAGGCGTTTCTCGACAGCGAGGGCTGGAAGGAGATCGAGATCTTCGCACCGACCGGCGAGGAGATCTTCAGCGCCGAGTCCGAAGGCCGCCTGACGCGGCAGGGCGGCGGCACCGAGCTGTTCCTCGAGAGCGTGGAGCCACCGACCGCCGAGCTGCCGATCGCGGCATTCTTCCGGCGCTTTCCTGCAGGCATCTACAAGTTCCGCGGGCGCGATCCGGCGGGCAATCGGCTCACCGCCGACGTGAAATTCAGCCATCGCGTTCCCGCCGGGGCAGAGATCCTGCTGCCCGCGCCCGCTGCCGGCGAGGAGTGCGCAAAGAACCTGCCGGCCAACAGTGTCGTCGTCGCGTGGAACCCGGTGACGGAAACGATCTTCGGGCAGCCGCTCGAGATCGTCGGCTACGAAGTGATCGTGGAGACCGAGGACAAGACCACCAACTTCGACGTCAAGTTTCCCGTGAAGGTCGGCACGATGCTGACCGTATCACCGGAGCTGCTGCGACCGGGCACGAACTATATCGGCGAGGTACTGGCAATCGAAAAGGGCGGCAACCAGACGCTCGCGGAATTCTGCTTTTCGACGGCGCGCTAGCGTGGCGACTCAATACACGTCCAGATCGCGACCGACGACCACACGCCCTGGATACTTCGCCATCTCGTTGAGCAGCACTGCCTGCGGCGAGCGTTCCGCATCCAGGGCCGGGCGCCACGACAGCGACGCGTGATAGAGAATCAGCAATCCCGGCTTCGCCTGCTGCGCCAGTTCCGTCAGCTGTGAGGTCGTCGTGTGGAACTGCGCGGCGTACGCCTGGAAGTCGGTCCGCTTCGCGAGCCAGTCGTGCGTCAGCACTTCGTGGATCAGAACGTCGCAGCCCCGACAGGCATCGATGGTCGCCTGAGTCGGGTTCGTGTCGCCCGAGATGACGATGCTGCGATCCGCCGTGTCGAAGCGATAGCCATAGCTGTCCATTGCGTGCTTCGTCGCGAACGCCGTGACCGTGACGTTCGCATCCTTGTAGACGACGCCCGGCTTGATCTCGTGCGCGTTGACCGCGTGTCCTTCCGGAAACGCGCCGACCGTGAACAAGCCGCGGTCTTTGCTGCGCGTGGCGAAATCCTCGCGGTACGCCTCCAGCACGTGCTCGGTCATGTGCGCGATTCCCTTCGGCCCGTAAACCTCCAGCGGCACGCGGCGGCCGAGCACCCACGGCGTCAGGATCAGATCCGGATAGCCCACGGTGTGATCGGAATGCAGATGCGTCACGAACACGACGCGCAGCTTGACCGGATCGAGAGCCGCAATGCCGCGATCGACGACCGCCGATTTCGCGCGGCGCACGACGCCTGCACCGAAGTCGACCAGATAAGGAGTGCCGTTCACGACGACCGCTGTCGCCGGACCGGAGCGGTCCGGATCGGCTGGCGGATTGCCGGTGCCTAGCAGCACGACCTGGGTTTGCTCGGCGGCGTGCGCCGAGGTGGCCAGATTCAAAACGAGCGCGAGCGCGCAGGCGCCGCGCAGAAAATGCCCTGCAAGCATGTAAGTCTCCCCATCCCGCATGCAGCTTAGAGCTTTCTCGGACAGCGGCGAACCTGAACAAAGGGTCATTGAACGCTGTCATCGAACCGATGACTCTCGCCCCGGTCCAACGGCTTTACACCGCCAGCCAGCCGCACCACACTGCCCCGTGATGATCACCGCGAAGTCCCTGGTCCCCTTGCTCCTCACGGCCGCCCTGACCTTGGGCGCTGCCTCGCGCAGTCTCGCCGACCCCGACCCCGAGGACCTGCCGGACATCGGCAGCCCGGCGCAAGCGATGCTCAGCACGGAAGAGGAGTACCAGATCGGCCGCATGATCGTGCGCGGCCTGCGCGACCAGGATCAGATCCTCGAAGACCCCGAGGTCTCGGAATACATCCGCTCGCTCGGCACGCGCCTGTCGAGCCAGGCGAACGACGGCTCGCAGCGCTTCAACTTCTTCGTCGTCAAAGACAACACCATCAACGCCTTCGCGCTGCCCGGCGGCTTCATCGGCGTCAACAGCGGACTGCTGCTCGATACCAAGAACGAAAGCGAGCTGGCGGGCGTGATCGCACACGAGGTTGCGCACGTCACGCAGCGGCACATCGCGCGCAGCATCGCGGAGCAGAGCAAATCGAGTCTGGTGTCGACCGCCGCGATGCTCGCGGCGATTCTGATCGGCGTAGCCGGCGGCGGCGATGCGGCGATGGCCGGCGTAGCAGCGGCCCAGAGCCTCGCGATCCAGCAGAAGATCAGCTTCACCCGCGCCAACGAAACCGAAGCGGATCGCGTCGGCATCGGCATTCTCGCGCGCTCCGGCTTCGACCCGCAGGGCATGCCGGCGTTCTTCGAAACGATGAGCCGGCATGCGGGCAGCAGCGAAATCAACATCCCGGAGATGTTGCGCACTCACCCGGTGACGAGCACGCGTATCGCGGAGACCAAAGAACGCGCGGCGCAGCTCAACGTGAAGCCCGACCCGGAAAGCGTGAGCTACGCGATTACGCGCGAACGTCTGCGCGTTCTGGCGACGCCCGCCGGCGAAGACGCGCGCGAGTACTACGCAGCGATCATCGGCAACGAGCCCGATGCAACTCCCGCTCAGGTCTACGGCAAAGCACTGGCGTTGATGGTATCGGGTCAGCCCGCGAAGGCAGTCCCGGTGTTCCAGCGCTTGCGCGATGCGGATCCGACTGTCGTGCAATATCACACGGCGCTTGGTCAGGCACAGCTGCTCGCGGGCAAGGGCGATGCCTCACTCAATACGCTGCAGCGTGCGGGTGAGCTGTTCCCGCGCAATATCGCTGTGACGGTGCGCTATGCGGAAGCGCTGATGCAGCTGGGTGATTCGAAGCGCGCACACCAGATCCTGCTCGACCTGTTCAATGTCGTGCCGCCGACGCCCGAACAGGCGAAGCTGACGGCGCAGGCAGCGAATGCCGCGGGCGACGTCGCCGACTCGTACTACTACATGTCGGAGTATCACCTGATGAGCGGCGACCTGCCGCTTGCCATCAACCAGCTGCAGCTCGCGCTGGCAGTACCGAAGATCACGGACGTGCAGCGCGCGCGCTTCGAGGCCCGCCTCGAAGAGGTGCAGCAAGCAATGCCCAAACGCATGCGCAGGCCGGTTGCGCAGGACAGCGGCGGCAATCGTCGTCGTGCAAGTTGATACAATGCCCGCCGCGGCTTGATCCGCCGCACACCTTACCGTTTGGCCGTTCGGAGATTCTCGACGCATGCTCAGCCCACTGCGCGCCGCTGTTGCGGTATTGATTGCGATGCTCGCCGCAGGATGCGCGGCCACGCCCGGCCGCACGCTTCCCGACGATCGCTGGGAGGGATTCAATCGCGGGGTCTACAAGTTCAACGACACCGTCGACCGCGCGGCGCTCAAGCCCGTCGCCAAGGGTTACCGCAAGATCACGCCGCACTGGATGCGCGTCGGCATCGGCAATTTCCTCGGCAACCTCGAATACCCGGCGACCGTGGTCAACCAGTTCCTGCAGGGCAAGCTCAAGATGGGCTTGCGCGACACGGGCCGCTTCCTGCTCAACAGCACGCTCGGGCTCGCCGGCCTGTTCGACGTCGCGACCCCGGTCGGCCTGGAAGCCAACGACGAGGACCTCGGTCAGACACTCGCAGTCTGGGGCGTCGGCTCAGGCCCGTTCGTCAACCTCCCCTTCTTCGGCCCGTCCACGCTGCGTGACGCGCCGACGCGCATGGTGGACTTCTTCTTCGATCCGATCACGTACATCGATGCGCCGTGGGAAGCGGTATGGGGCGAGCGCGTGCTGGACGTCATCCATTCGCGCTCCGAGATCCTGCCGCTGGATGCGACGTTGCAACGCACGTACGACCCGTACGCTTTCATCCGCGATTCCTGGCTGCAGCACCGCGAGTTCGATATCTTCGACGGCAATCCGCCGCCCGAGACGCTCGAAGACTTCGACGACGGCGACACGCCGCCCGACGAAGCAGCCCCCGAAGAACAGACGCCGAAGGAACCAGACCCGAAGTAGTGACCTGTAGGTCGGGCTTTAGCCCGACTTCTTGTTCTCGTTCTTCTCTTCTTGCTCTTTCGTCTCTTTCTTCTCGCTGCCGCCGATCAGATCCTCGACCTCGCTGATCCGCGCCAGCGCCTCGATCTGCGCCGGCACGTTCTCGAAGCGAATCTCCTTCTGCCACTGACGGGCCAGGCGCAGCCATTCGATGAGCAGCGCCAGCCCCGCGCTGTCGCTCTCGCCGACGCCGCCCAGATCGATGTCGAGGCCTGCGAACTGCTCGAAGCGCGCCTCGCTCTCCTCCAGCACTTCGCGGGCAGTCGACGCGTCCAGCACGCCGCTGACGCGAAAGCGCCCGGCACCGAGCGACTCGAGCCGGGCGCGGCCTGTGCCGTTCTTTCTCACTACTTCTTCTCGGACGCCGCTTGCTTGTCGGATCCCGCAGATGCGGTCGGCTTCTGCACCGTACCGCTGGCGACCTGATCTTCCAGGCGCTTGATCACCGGCTCGAGGCCCTTCTGCTGGATTTCCGAGCCGAAGTCCGTGCGGAACGACTTCACGTACGACACGCCCTCGATCTGCACGTCGTACGCCTTCCAGCCCTCGGGCGTCTTGCGCAGCGAGTAGTTGACCGGCACGCGCTGGCCGTTGTCGCGGCGAACCTCGCTGCGGACGGTCGCGACGGTATCGTCGGCTTTGCCCTGGAACGGCAGGATCTTCAGACGGTCCGGCGTGAACTCGAGCAGCGCGTCGCCGTAGTTCTGCAGCAGCGACTGATAGAACGCCTCGACGAAGCGTTTGCGCTGCTCCGGCGTGGCCGTGCGCCAGTACTTCGCGAGCACGAGCTGCGCCGAATATGCCGTGTCGAAGTGCGGCAGCATGTTCTTGTCGACCAGCTCGCGCACCCGCTTCGGGTTCTGCTTGTATTCGGAGCGGTGGGCGTCGAGATCGCGCAATGTGTCCTGCGCAACTTTCGTTACCAGCTCCTGCGGCCCGACCTGCGCGGCAGCTTCGGCGGCGCGCGCCGTCAGTGCCAGCAGCGGCAACGCGGCCGCCAGCATGCACATCAATACTTTGGTCGACACTTTCACTGAACGCTTCATCGCTTCGGCTCCTCCGCCGGCGCTTTGTCCTGGCTGCCGCCCTGGTTGCCGCCTTCGGCGGCACCCTGGTCGCGGCGCAGGAAAGTCGACGCCAGCTGGTTGATCAGGTTCTCCAGAACGAACGCATCCTGCACGAACTCGATGCGATCGCCCTGCTTCAGGTATTGCTCGTCGCCGCCCGGCGTGATGCCGATGTACTGCCCGCCGAGCAGCCCGGACGTCATGATGCTCGCGTCGCTGTCCTTCGGGATGCGGTCGAATTGCGAGTTGATGCGCATGCGTACTACGGCCTTGTACTGCTGCTGGTCGTAGCTGATGTTCTCGACGCGGCCGACCGTGACGCCCGCCATCGAAACGGCCGCACCTGGCTTCAGGCTGCCGATGTTCTCGAACAACGCCACCACGCCATAACTCTTGCCGTTGGTGGTAAGTTCGCGGTTGGTGATCTGGGTCACCAGGAAAAACAGCGCCGCGAAGCCGAGCAGCACGAACAGGCCGGTCGAAAATTCTACAGTGCGTGTCGGTCGCATATACGATGCCTCACAGCATGATCGCGGTCAGGATGTAATCCAGCATCAGTGTCAGCACCGCTGAGTTGACCACGGTGCGTGTCGTCGCGCGCCCGACACCTTCGGCGGTCGGCGCAGCGTTGTAACCTTCGTACACGGCGATCAGGCTGCAGGCGACGCCGAACACGCAGCCCTTGACGACGCCTTCCATGATGTCGTCCAGCCCGACGCTCGAGCGCATCTGCGACCAGAACGACGCAGCATCCACCTTGAACAGCTGCACGCCGACGACTTGCACGCCGAAGATGCCGATCGCGATGAAAATCACCGTCAGCAGCGGCATCGCGATGATGCCACCGGCGAAGCGCGGCGCGATCACGCGCCGCATCGGATCCACGGCCATCATTTCCATGGCCGTCAACTGATCCGTCGCACGCATCAGTCCGATTTCCGAGGCGAGCGCGGTGCCGGCGCGGCCCGCGAACAGCAGCGCCGTGACGACGGGACCCAGCTCCTTCGTGACCGCCAGCGCGCCCGCTGTGCCGAGCGCTTCTTCGGAGCCGAACCGCTGCAGCAAGTCGTAACCTGTCAGGCCCAGCACCATGCCGACGAACAATCCGCAGGTCATGATGATGACCAGCGACAACGCGCCGGTGTTGTGGACCTGTTCGACGACCAGGCTCGGGCGCAACAGCGCGCCGGGCAGCTGTGCCAGCACGCGACCGAAGAACAGCGCCACGGAGCCGACGGTCGTGATGAACTCCCGCACGTTGTCCCACAGCTCACGAAGGAAGTGCATGTTGCCCTCAACCCGTGAGCAGGTCTTCGTAGTAATCGGGCGCCGGATAGTGGAAGGCCACCGGTCCGTCGGCGAGGCCGTTGATGAACTGGTGCACGATCTCCGAATCGTGATCCTTCAGCTCGACGAAGCTGCCGGAGGCGGCGACCTTGCCGCCGGCGATGATGTAGCTCGCGTCCGCGAGGATCGCCAGCTCCTCGACGTCGTGCGACACGACGATGCTGGTGATGCCGAGCGCGTAGTTCATCTGCCGCACCAGCCGTACGATCATGCCCATGGAGATCGGATCGAGGCCGGTGAACGGCTCGTCGTAGATCAGCACTTCCGGATCGGTCGCCATCGCACGCGCGAGCGCCACTCGCCGCGCCATGCCGCCCGACAACTCCGACGGCATCAGCCGCGCCGCGCCGCGCAGCCCCACGGACTGCAGCTTGGTGAGCACGATGTTGCGAATCAGCGCTTCGGGCAGATCGGTGTGCTCGCGCAACGGGAACGCGACGTTCTCGAACACGTCCTCGTCCGTCAGCAGCGCGCCGTTCTGGAACAGCATGCCCATTCGCCGGCGCAGCGCGTACAGCTCGCGCGTGCCGAGGTTGCTCACGTCGATGCCGTCGAACAGCACCTGGCCGCTGTCGGGCTTGATCTGCCCCGTCATCAGGCGCAGCAGCGTCGTCTTGCCGGTGCCGCTCGGCCCCATGATCGCGGTGATGCGGCCACGCTGGATCTGCAGGTTCAGACCCGAAAAGATCGCGCGGCCGCCGATCGAATAATGAACGTCGCGAACTTCGACGATCGAATCCTGCGGGGTTCGTGCATCAATTGGTCGGCTCGCGACATTCGACAACATTCAGTATCCGATCGCCCGGTGAGGGCGTCAGGCTGCTTCCTGTTCCAGCTTCGAACTGTAACTGCCGCTGCGGGCCAGGCCGTTGAACTTCGCGCGGCGCACGAACGCTTTCTGGCCGGCGGCGAACGTTTCGGGCTTGCCGCCCCACGCCTTCAGCGCCTCGTCCTGCAACGCGCGGCCATACGAGAAGCTCAACTCCCACGGCAGCGAGCCGAGCTTGTTCATCAGGCTCAGGTGCTCGGTGGCCTCGGCGGAGCTCTGCCCGCCCGAGAGGAATGCGATGCCAGGCACCGCGGACGGTACGAAGCGCTTGAGCGTGCGCACGGTCGCCTCTGCCACCTGCTGCGGATTGGCCCGCGAGGCAGCCTTCTTGCCGGAGATGACCATATTCGGCTTGAGGATCATGCCTTCCAGATGAATGCGGTGTGAATACAACTGCTGGAACACGCTGGCGAGCGTGTTGCTGGTCACTTCCTCGCAGCGCTCGATCGAGTGATCGCCGTCCATCAGCACTTCGGGCTCGACGATCGGCACGATGTTCGCTTCCTGGCACAGCGCGGCGTAGCGCGCCAATGCATGCGCATTCGAGTCGATGGCGAACTGCGTCGGAAAGCCGGCGCCGATGTCGATGACGGCGCGCCACTTCGCGAAGCGCGCACCGAGCTTGTAGTAGTCGGCGAGACGCTCGCGCAAGCCGTCGAGACCTTCGGTGATGGTCTCGTTCGGGAAGCCCGCGAGCGGCTTCGCGCCGGTGTCGACCTTGATGCCCGGAACGATGCCGAGCTTCTGCAAATGCTGCGGGAACGGCGTGCCGTCCTTGGTCTTCTGGCGGATCGTTTCGTCGTACAGGATCACGCCGCTGATGTAGTCGGCGGCGCCGGGTGCAGTGAACAGCAGCTCGCGATAAGTGCGGCGCGCTTCCTCGGTCGACTCCAGCTTGATGCCGTCGAAGCGCTTCTTGATCGTGCCGCTGGACTCGTCCGCCGCCAGGATGCCTTTGCCCTTCGCAACCATTGCCCGTGCGATCGATTCCAGGTCACTGCGATTCATATTGCTGCCTCCGGGTCATTGAGAACGGGCTCGCGGCGTGCGCTTCAGCGCACGAGTACGGTCGAGCCTACGATTGGGGGCGCAAAGGATAACAAAATCACCTCTCAACCGGTCCTCATTGTTGTAGCCGAACGACAGATGCCTGTGCGTGTGGACCGGCATAAGACCCTCGGACGAGGAATTTCGTTCGATTCGGCCGTGCGGTTTCGCTTGTATTGGGACTAAAATGGTCCCATATGAGGAAGCGCCCATGCTCCGCATCAGCAAGCTGACCGATTACGGCACGGTGATCCTGGCCTGCCTCGCCTCGCAGGCCGACCGGCTGTGGACCGCCGCCGAGGTGGCCGAGCGCACGCGCGTCGGGCTGCCGACCGTGAGCAAGTTACTCAAGAAGCTCCAGCGCAGCGGCCTGGTGATCTCGACGCGCGGCAGTCACGGCGGCTATCAGCTCGCGTGTCCGCCGAACGAGATCAGCGCGGCGCGCATTCTCGACGCGCTCGAAGGACCGTTCGCGATCACCGAGTGCAGCGGTCAGCACAGCAACTGCGGCATCGAATCCAACTGCCGCGTCGGACACGTCTGGCAGCGCGTGAATGGCGCGATCCGGCGCGCGCTCACCGACATCACGCTCGCGCAACTTGCGGGTCTGGAGCGCGGCACCACCAGCGTGCCGCTCACTCGCCTCGTGCGCGCATCGCACGAGTAGGACGCATCATGTCCAGCAACCCCCGCGACGAGTCGCTCGAAGCCCTGGTCGGTCAGAAGTACCGGCATGGCTTCGTCACGGATATCGAAGCCGATACCGTCCCGCCCGGCTTGAACGAAGACGTCATCCGACTGATCTCGCACAAGAAGGGCGAGCCGCAGTTCATGCTCGACTGGCGCCTCAAGGCGTATCGCCACTGGCTGACGATGCGCGAGCCGCACTGGGCACATCTGCGCATCGCGCCGATCGATTACCAGGCGATCTCCTATTACTCCGCGCCGAAGGCGCCGGAGAATGCGCCGAAGAGCCTCGACGAAGTCGATCCGAAGCTGCTGGAGACTTACGACAAGCTCGGCATCCCGCTGCACGAGCGCGCGAAGCTGGCGGGCGTCGCCGTCGACGCCGTGTTCGACAGCGTTTCCGTTGCGACGACGTTCAAGGAACGTCTCGCGAAGGCGGGAGTGATTTTCTGCTCGTTCTCGGAAGCCGTGCAGAAGCATCCAGCGCTCGTCGAGAAGTACCTCGGCACGGTCGTGCCGTACACCGACAACTACTTCGCGACGCTCAACTCCGCGGTGTTCACCGACGGCTCGTTCGTGTTCGTCCCTAAGGGCGTGCGTTGCCCGATGGAGCTGTCGACGTACTTCCGCATCAATGCGGCGAAGACCGGTCAGTTCGAGCGCACGCTGATCATCGCCGAGGAAGGCGCGTACGTGAGCTACCTCGAGGGCTGCACGGCACCGATGCGCGACGAGAATCAGCTGCACGCGGCCGTGGTCGAGCTCATCGCGCTCGAAAACGCGCAGATCAAGTATTCGACGGTGCAGAACTGGTACCCGGGCGACGAGAACGGCAAAGGCGGCATCTACAACTTCGTCACCAAGCGCGGCGAGTGTCGCGGCGCCAACTCGCGCATCAGCTGGACTCAGGTCGAGACCGGCTCGGCGATCACGTGGAAGTATCCGAGCTGCATTCTCTCGGGTGACAACTCGGTGGGCGAGTTCTACTCCGTCGCGGTCGCGAACAACTACCAGCAGGCGGACACCGGCACGAAGATGATCCACATCGGCCGCAACACCCGCAGCACGATCGTCTCGAAGGGTATTTCCGCCGGTCATGGCCAGAACAGTTATCGCGGCCTGGTGAAAGTGCTGCCGAGCGCGATCAACGCTCGCAACTACACCCAGTGCGATTCGCTGCTGATGGGCGACAAGTGCGGCGCGCACACGTTTCCATACATGGAGGTGCGCACGCCGACGGCCAGCGTCGAGCACGAGGCGACGACCTCGAAGATCGGCGACGACCAGCTGTTCTATTGCCTGAGCCGCGGCATCTCGGCAGAGGATGCCGTGAACATGATCGTCAACGGCTTCTGCAAAGTCGTGTTCAAAGAGCTGCCGATGGAATTCGCGGTGGAAGCGCAGAACCTCCTCGCAGTGAGTCTCGAAGGGTCCGTGGGATGAGCATGCTGAAAATCGACAATCTGCACGTGCGCGCCGGCGACAAGCAGGTGCTGACTGGCTTGAGCCTCGAAGTCGCGGCGGGCGAGGTGCACGCCATCATGGGCCCGAACGGTTCCGGCAAGAGCACCCTGGTGCAGGTACTCGCGGGACGCGAAGGCTACGAAGTCACCGCCGGCTCGGTCAGCTACGACGGTCGCAACTTGCTGGCACTGCCGCCGGAAGAGCGGGCGCGCGAAGGCGTGTTCCTCGCGTTCCAGTACCCGGTCGAGATTCCCGGCGTGAACAACGTATACCTGCTCAAGGCTGGCCTGAATGCCATGCGCAAGCATCGCGGCCTGCCGGAGCTCGACGCGTACGAATTCCTGATCCTGGTGCGCGAGAAGATGAAGCTGATGCACATGGACGAGAGCTTCCTGAACCGCGGCGTCAACGAAGGCTTCTCCGGCGGCGAGAAGAAGCGCAACGAGATCCTGCAGATGGCAGTGCTCGAGCCGAAGCTCGCGCTGCTCGACGAAACCGATTCCGGACTCGACATCGACGCGCTGCGCGTGGTCGCCAGCGGCGTAAACAGCCTGCGTCGCGCGGATCGCGCCATCGTCATGGTCACGCATTACCAGCGCCTGCTGGACTACATCGAGCCGGACCGCGTGCACGTGCTTTCCAGCGGCCGCATTCTCAAGAGCGGCGACAAGTCGCTCGCGCTCGAGCTGGAGAAGCGCGGCTACGATTGGGTCCGGCAGGAGGCCGCGGTCGCATGAGCGTCGTCACGCTGCAGGAATCGCGTTCTTCGAGCGAGCGCTATCGCGCCGCATTCGACGCGCGCTGGCCTGCGCCCGACGCATTGGTCGAGCTGCGCCGCGCCGCGCTCGAACGCTTCGTAGCGGCCGGATTCCCGACGCCGCGCCAGGAAGAGTGGAAGTACACGAACCTGCGCCGGCTCGAAGCCCGCACCTTCGCACCGGCGACGAGCGCAGCGGTAGCAGTCGGTGGCTGGATCGCGAATGCCGGCACCCGAATTGTGCTGGTCAATGGTCACTGGATGCCGGCGCTGTCCTCGATCGAAGCGCAGCTTCCCGGAATGACGCTGCTTACACTGAAGCAATGGTCCGCGCACGACCCTGCCGCAGTAGCCTCGTTCACCGCGCAAACGTCGCGCGCTCGGCCGGGCGCGCTGGAAGATCTGAATCTCGCATTCTTCGAGGACGGCGTGGTGCTCGATCTCGCCGCCAATGCGACGCCGGATCAACCGATCTACATCGTCCACCAATGGAGCGACGGCTCCACACAGGTCATGAGCAACCCGCGCGTCGTCGTGCGCGCCGGCACCAATAGTCGTTGCGTAGTGATCGAGCACTTCGTCGGCGCAAATGCCGGCGAATGTTTCACGAATGCGGTCTGCGAGATCGAGGTCGCGGCCGGCGCGAGCGTCGAGCACTATCGAATCCAGCAGGAGTCGGTGCGCAGCTTCCATATCGGCCACGTCAACGTTCGTCTGCAACGCGACGCCCGCTATGCGTCGCACGACATCGCATTGGGGGCGAGCCTCGCGCGCGTGAATCTGTCGACGACTCTGCAAGCTCCCGGCGCGCACGTTGCGCTCAACGGCCTGATTGCGCCGCTTGGGACGCAGCATCTCGATGCGCACACCTCGATCGATCACGCGGCCCCGCACACGACCAGCGACGAGAACTATCGCGGCATCGCCAGCGAGCGCGGCCGCGGCGTGTTCAACGGCAAAGTCATCGTGCGGCCGGGTGCGCAGAAGACCGATGCGCGCCAGTCGAGCCGCAACCTGCTGCTCAACGCCGGCGCCGAGATCGACACCAAGCCGGAGCTGGAGATCTACGCCGACGACGTGAAGTGCAGCCACGGCGCGACGACCGGACAGCTCGATGCTGCCGCCCTCTTCTACCTGCGCTCGCGCGGCCTCGACGAAGCCGCGGCGCGCGCGCTCCTGATCCGTGCATTCGCCGAGTCGATCGTGACGTCGATGAGTCTGCCGGCGGTCCGGACTTACCTCGAGCAGCTGCTCGAGGAGCGTTACAAGGTGATTTCATGAGCGCTGCCATCGTCTCGAGCCGCCCACGCAGTGTGGACTTCGACGTCGCGCGCATTCGCCGCGACTTCCCCATCCTCGACCAGCAGGTCAACGGCAAACCGCTGGTCTTTCTCGACAGCGCAGCATCGAGCCAGCGGCCCCGCACGGTGATCGAAGCGATCGACCACTACTACGAGCACGACCACGCCAACGTTCACCGCGGCGTCTACACTCTGAGCCAACGCGCCACCGACGCGTATGAAGGCGCGCGCGAGACGATCCGCGGCTTCATCAATGCACGCTCGACGCGCGAGATCATTTACGTTCGCGGCACGACGGAAGCGATCAACCTGGTCGCGCAGAGCTATGCGCGCCCGAAGCTGCGTCCCGGCGACGAGATACTGATCTCGGCTCTGGAGCATCACGCCAACATCGTGCCCTGGCAGCTGGTGTGCGAGCAGACCGGCGCGCAGCTCAAGGTGATTCCGATCTCGCAGACCGGCGAAGTGGATTTCGCCGCCTTCGAGCGCCTCATCGGCCCGCGCACGCGGCTGCTCGCACTGGCGCACGTCTCCAATGCCCTGGGTACGATCGTGCCGGTGGAGCGCTTCATCGCGCGCGCCAAGGAGCACAAGGTCCCCGTGCTGCTCGACGGTGCGCAGGCTGTGCCGCACAGCGTCGTCGACGTGCAGGCGCTCGATTGCGATTTCTACTGCTTCTCCGGTCACAAGATGCTCGGCCCGACCGGCATCGGCGTGCTGTATGGCCGCGAGTCGCTGCTCGAAGCGATGCCGCCATGGCAAGGCGGCGGCGACATGATCCTGACGGTGACGTTCGAGAAGACGACGTACAACCAGCTGCCGTGGAAGTTCGAGGCTGGCACGCCGCACATCGCCGGCGCCATCGGCCTGGGTGCGGCAATTCGTTATCTGCAGGGGATCGGCATGGAGCGCATCGCGGCGTACGGGCACGAGCTGCTCGAATACGCGACGGCGCGCCTCGCGTGCATCCCGGGCCTGCGCATCATCGGGACGGCGCCGCAGAAGGCTGCGGTCGTGTCCTTCACGATGGCGGGTATTCACCCGCACGACATCGGCACGATCCTGGACACCGAGGGCGTTGCGGTGCGCACCGGTCATCACTGCGCGATGCCGGTAATGGACTTCTTCGAGGTGCCTGCAACCGCGCGCGCTTCGCTGTCGTTCTACAACACGTTCGAGGAGATCGATCGGCTGGTCGCGGCGCTCGAGCACGCGCGGCAGCTCCTCGGTTGATTCGTCCCGGTTGATTCGTATGGATCTGAAAGACCTCTATCGCGACGTCATCGTCGACCACAACCGCCACCCGCGGAACTTCGGCCGGCTCGATCCCGCCGATGCGCACGCGGACGGCCACAATCCGCTATGCGGCGACCGCTTGACGGTCTACGTGAACCTCGACGGCGAGCGCATCAGCGAGGCGAAGTTCGAAGGCAACGGCTGCGCGATCTCGGTCGCTTCGGCTTCGTTGCTCACCGAAGCGGTCAAAGGCAAGTCGCGCGCGCAGGTGCGGGAGTTGTTCGACGAAGTGCATGCAGTGTTGACGCAGCACGATGCGAACGTCGATGTCTCGCGCCTCGGCAAGCTCGCTGCCCTCTCGGGCGTGCGCGAGTTTCCGGCGCGCGTCAAATGCGCGAGCCTGTGCTGGCACACGTTGAACGCCGCGCTCGATCGCGCCACGGCGCCTGTCACCACTGAATAACTGCGAAGACCCACCGTGTACCGTCACGAACACGAACCCGTCACCCTGACTCGCGACGTCGAAGCCATCATGGTTCCGGCCGGCATTCCGGTGACGCTGCGCGAAGGCAAGACCGGCTTCATCACTCAGGCGCTCGGCGGCAGCTTCACCGTTTACGTCGAGGGCAACCTGTTCCGCATCGCCGGCAAGGATGCGGCCGCGCTCGGCAAGGAAGCGTTGGTCGGCCCGGAAGTGCCGCCCGACGCAACCGACGAGGACATCAAGCAACTGGTGTGGGACCAGATGCGCGCCTGCTACGACCCGGAGATACCGATCAACATCGTCGATCTGGGTCTCGTGTACTCGTGCGAGGTCAGGCGCGAAGAGGACGGCGGGCGCATCGTGGAGATCAAGATGACGCTGACCGCGCCCGGCTGCGGCATGGGCGAAGTGCTGGTACAGGACGTGAAGGACAAGGTCGAAGTCATTCCGACGATCAAGCGCGCGGACGTCGAGCTGGTGTTCGACCCGCCGTGGAACCAGAGCATGATGTCGGACGCTGCACGACTGCAGACCGGCATGATGTAAGTCACGGCCGAGCAGCTTCCCAAGATGTCCTGGCAACGCGTCGCGGCCGCAGCCGCCATCCCGCCCGGCGACTATGCGCAGATCGAAGTGGACGCAGTGCTGGTCGCCGTGTTCAATGTCGGCGGCGAGTTCTACGCGATCGACGATATCTGCACGCACGACGGCGGCGAGCTGGCGGGCGGCGCAGTCGAAGGCGACGTCGTCATTTGTCCGCGCCACGGCGCCCGCTTCTGCCTGCGCACCGGCGCGGCTATGACCCCGCCCGCGTACGAGCCGGTTCGCACGTACCCGACGCGCGTCGTCGACGGCACGGTGGAAATCGAAGTTCCGGACTGAGCAATCCCAATGCCTGCACGCTCATTACTGCGACTGACGCTCGTGCGCCACGCGAAGACCGAGCCGGGCCGGCCCGGCCAGGAAGACTGGGATCGCGTGCTGGAGCCGCGCGGTCAGCGCGATGCACCGGAGATGGCGCGGCGCCTGAAACAGCTGAGCCCGAAGCCCGAGCGCATTCTGTCGAGCCCGGCCGTGCGCGCGATCACGACGGCGACGATCATGGCGCGCGAGCTCGGCGTCGCGGCGCAGAAGGTGCAACAGGATGAGCGGCTGTATCTGGCTTCGCCGAAAGTCATGCTCGCGGTGATTCGTGAGCTGGGCGAGCGCTCGCGTCACTTGATGGTCGTGGGCCACAATCCCGGCATGACTGAGTTCGCCGACCGCATCTCCAGCGAGCGCGACGTCGACAACATGCCGACCTGCGCTGTCTACACGCTGCAGTTCGCGATCGCGGCGTGGAGCGAGCTGGACTGGGAAACCGGCATCGACGCCGACTTGGACTATCCGAAGAGAAGCGGCTAGCGCAGTCGGGCTAAAGCCCGACAACTCTTCATCCTTCCATCGTCAGCAGGCTCGCGTTTCCACCGACCGCGGCCGTATTGATCGTCACCGTCTGCTCCGTCGCGAACCGATGCAGGTAATACGGCCCGCCCGCCTTCGGCCCAGTGCCCGACAGACCTCGGCCGCCGAACGGCTGCACGCCGACCACTGCACCGATCATGTTGCGATTGACGTAGACGTTCCCCGCACGCACGCGCGAGCCGATGTAGCGCGCCGTCGCGTCGACGCGAGTATGCACACCGAGCGTCAGTCCGTAGCCGGTCGCATTCACCGCGTCGATCACTGCATCGAGCTTGTGCGCGGAGTAGCGAATCACATGCACCGCCGGTCCGAAGACTTCACGCGTCAACTGCGAGAGCGATTCGATTTCCACAGCGACCGGCGCAAAGAACAGTCCGCGCTCGTGCTCCGGCCCGAGCTTGCAGGCGTGATGCCAGCGTGACGATTTCACGATACGCGCGGCATGCGCGCGCAACATGTCGCGGGAAGCTTCATCGATGACTGGCCCGACATCGGTTGCGAGCTGCAGCGGATCGCCGATGACCAGCTCGTCCATGTACCCCGCCAGCAGACTGCAAATGCGCGGCGCAATGTCCTCCTGCACGAACAACGCGCGCAGCGCCGAGCACCGCTGACCCGCGCTGTTGAACCCCGATTGCACGGCATCGAGTACCACCTGCTCCGGCAAAGCCGAGCTGTCGACGATCATCGCGTTCTGCCCGCCGGTCTCGGCGATGAGCACTGGGATCGATCCTTCGCGATTCGCCAGCGAGCGATTGATGGCCTTCGCGGTTTCCGTCGAGCCGGTGAACGCCACGCCGGCAACCCGCGGATCCGCAACGATGCGCGCTCCGACGCTCGCGCCGTCACCGGGCAGCAGATGCAGCACCTCCGGCGGCACGCCCGCTTCCAGCAAATACTGAATGGCGCGCGTCGCGATGAGCGGCGTTTGTTCCGCCGGCTTCGCGAGCACTGCGTTGCCGGCTGCGAGCGCCGCCGCGATCTGCCCCGTGAAGATCGCCAGCGGGAAATTCCACGGGCTGATGCACACGAATACGCCGCGGCCGCGCAGCCGCAGCTCATTGCTCTCGCCGGTGGGGCCCGGCAGACGCAGGCCTGGGCCGAACTCTGCGCGCGCGCGATCGGCGTAGTAGCGCAGGAAGTCGACTGCCTCGCGCACCTCGGAGATGCTGTCCGGAATCGTGCGGCCGCCTTCGCGCCCGCAGAACGCAACCAGCTCCGGCATGCGCGACTCGAACAGGTCGGCGGCGCGCTCGAGCACCTCAGCGCGCTCGGTCGCAGGCGTCGAATCCCACTGCGGCTGTGCGCGCACGGACGCAGCGAAAGCTGCCTCGATCGCGGCTTCGTCCGCGTCGGTCACGCTGCCGATGACCTCGCTGCGATTCGCAGGATTGCGGACCTCGATCGCGCGGCCCTGACGCAGCTTGCCGGAAACGATCGCACCGCCGGTCCAGCGCTCGCGCGCCGCGCGCGCGACGCTCGCTACGAACGGGTCGCACTCGAACGGATCGGGCAGATTCACGCCGTTCGAATTCAATCGCGACGAGCCGTACAGCATGCGCGGCTGCGGAATGCGCGGATGTGCTTTCTGCGGCAGCGCGTCCACTTCAGCGACCGGATCGCGCACGATGTCGGCGATCGCAGTCTGCTCATCGACGATGCGATTCACGAACGACGTGTTGGCGCCGTTCTCCAGCAGGCGGCGCACCAGGTACGGCAGCAGATCTTCATGCGAGCCGACTGGCGCATACACGCGGCACGGCAGATTGAGTTTGTCCGCGCCGACGATCTGCGCATACAGCTCCTCGCCCATGCCGTGCAGCCGCTGGAACTCGAACGAACGCTTGGCCTGCGCGGCAAGCTCCGTGATGGTCGCGACGGTTTGCGCATTGTGAGTCGCGAACTGCGGATAGATGTTCGGGCCCGCGCCGATCAGCTCGCGCGCGCAGGCGATATACGACACGTCTGTGTTGACCTTGCGCGTGAACACCGGATAACCGGCGAGCCCGCGCTCCTGCGCTCGCTTGATCTCGCTGTCCCAATACGCACCTTTCACGAGCCGCACGTTCAATCGTGCGTTGGTCGAGCCGGCGAGGTCGCGCAGCCAGCGGATGAGTTCGCGCGTCCGCTTCTGATAGGCCTGTACTGCCAGGCCGAAACCGTTCCACCCCTTGAGCTGCGGCGAGCGCATGACGTGCTCGATGAGCTCCAGCGACAACTCCAACCGCTCGGCCTCTTCTGCATCGACTGTGAGCGCGATGCCGCCGTCGCGGGCAGCGATCGCAAGCTCGTGCAGGCGCGGGGCGAGCTCGGTCAACACGCGCCGCCGCTGCGTGAACTCATAGCGCGCGAACAGCGCAGACAGCTTGACCGAAATGCTCGGCGCGGCTTCGATCGCTGTGCCCAGCTTGATCGAGCGCGCTACGCCGCCGATCGCCTTGTGATACGCCGCGAGATAACGCTTGGCGTCCGCGTCCGTCAGCGCTGCCTCGCCGAGCATGTCGAACGAATAGCGATAGGCACGGTTCTCGCCCGAGACCGAGCGCTCCAGGGCTTCCTCGATGGTCCGGCCCATCACGAACTGATGGCCCATGATGCGCATGGCTTGCCGGAATGCGGTGCGCAGCACCGGCTCGCCGATGCGGCCGGCGATGCGCGCAATCACGCCGCGCGGGTCGTGCATGTCCGTATCGCTCGGGCGCACGATCTGCCCGGTGAGCATCAAGCCCCAGGTCGAGGCATTGACGAACAGCGATTCGGCGTCGCCGAGATGCGAAGCCCAGTCGCCGGCGGAAATCTTGTCCGCGATCAGCTTGTCGGCCGTCGCATCGTCCGGAATGCGCAGCAGCGCTTCGGCGAGACACATCAGAATCACGCCTTCCTGCGAGGACAGATCGTATTGCCGCAGGAACGCGTCCAGGCCGGTTCGCTTCACACGCGTCGTGCGTACGCCTTCGACCAACTGCGCGGCACGCGCCGCGACGCGTTCGCGCGCGGCCTCGGGCAGCCGGGCCGCGTCGGCCAGCTCCCGCACGATCTGCTCTTCATCGCCGAGATAGTTGCGGTTGATCGCGGTCGCGACGGGTCGCTCGGGCACGGCAACGGCGGCGGCAGGCTGATTCATGGCGGTGGCGTCGTATACAACGTAAATGGACGGCGGGTGGGCGCGGAAGCCTACACAGGTCAGGGCGCCGATTCTACGCCGCAGACCGCAGGCTTGATTTCCGCGCTGAAGTCGCCATCGTGGGCTTCCAACCGCCTTGGTAGATAGACCGGAGATCCGCGTGACTGAAGCTGCTGCGCCGCTGACGGTGACTGCCGCCACCTTCATGACCGACGTCGTCGAAGCGTCGGGCCAGACGCCCGTGCTCGTGGACTTCTGGGCGCCGTGGTGCGGCCCGTGCAAGCAGCTCATGCCGATCCTCGACCGCCTGGTCGAGCAGTACGCCGGGCGCTTCAAGCTCGCCAAGGTGAACACCGACGAACAGCAGGAGCTGTCGCAGCAGATCGGCGTCCGCAGCCTGCCGACCGTGGTGCTGTTCAAGGATCGCACCGTCGTGGATCACTTCATCGGCGTCGTACCCGAGTCGCAGATCCGCGAAATGCTCGACAAGCACTTGCCGAAGACGGTCGACAGCCCGCTGCAGCGTGCGCAGCAACTGAAAGCGGCTGGCGATTTCGCGGGTGCGCGCACGATCGTGGAGAACGAGCTCGCGCGCGATCGCGAGAACATCGATCTGCAGACCAGCCTCGCTGAGCTGCAGGCGCTCGACGGCGATGTCGACGGCGCGCGCAAAGAGCTGGAACGTCTGCAGGGCGCGAACCCGTCGCATCCCGCCGTGAAGCGGCTCGCGGCGCTGCTTGCGTTCAGCGACGTGGTGGCTGCATACCCTGATGTTCGCTCGTTGCGCGAGCGCGCGGGCGCGAACCCCGCGGACCTCGATCTCAGGCACGCTCTGGCTGTACACCAGTTGCTCGGCGGCGACGTCGAACCGGCGCTGCTGGCGTGGCTGGAGATGCTGCGCGACCACCGCGCGTACAAGGAAGATCTGGCGCGTCGCAGCCTCGTGATGGCATTCGAACTGATCGGCGAAGCGGATCCGATCGTCAGCCAGACCCGCCGGGCGATGGCGAGGATGCTGTTTTAGACCTGCCGAGCGGCTTCCTCGAGCGCAAGCGCGGCCGGCGCGCCCAAGTACCCGCGGATCATGCGGCGCACGAGGTAGATCAGCGGAATGAGCAGGAACGCCATCAGCAGCTTGTAGCAGTAGTTGACGGTTCCGACCGCCAGGAACAGCCCCATCGGCCAGTGTTGCGGGCCGATCACGAACGCGATGTAGAGCACTACGAAGCTGTCGATGAGCTGCGAAACGGCAGTCGAACCGGTAGCGCGCAGCCACACCCAGCGCTCGCCCGTCAGCATGCGGATACGGTGGAACACGGCGACGTCGATCAGCTGCCCGATCAGGAACGCGGTGATCGAGCCGCCGATCGTCCACATCCCCTGCCCGAAGATGCTCGCGAACGCGGCCTGCATGTCCGGCACGCCGTTGCGCTGATTCACCGTCACCCACCACTGCGCCGGCGTCAGCGAGATCGCGAGGTACGCGGCGAGAAATCCGTAGCTGATCAGCACCACAGTCAGCCACGAAATGAACTGCACGCCGCGGCGCCCGAAGTATTCGTTGATGACGTCCGTCATCAGGAAGACGAATGGCCACAGCAGCACGCCGCTGGTGAAGGACAGCGAGCCGTTCTGCCCGAACAGATTCCAGTCGAAGGTCGAGAGCCCGAGCGACGGCTCGAGCGCGAAAATCTTGACGCCGACGAACTCGGCGATCATCGCGTTCACCGCCAGGAACGACGCGAGCACGACGAACAGTCGCGCGGGGCGCGAATCGAGCGGACCAGCGTGAGTCATTTCTTCTTGTGCGACTGGTGACCGGGCACCGGAGGCTGGCAGACTAGCACCTCTCATGATCCGCATCACCGCCCTGAACATTTATCCGGTCAAAGGCTGCCGCGGCATCGCCGTCGAAAGCGCGCGCGTCGCGACGACCGGCTTCGAGCACGACCGCGAGTGGTTGATCACACGGCCGGACGGACGCTTCATGACCCAGCGCGAAGAGCCGCGGCTCGCGCTGATCGAGACGGCCCTGCTCGACGGGCAACTGCCCGGCGACGAAACGCTGCGGCTGCGCGTTCCGGACGGCACCGAATTAAACGTAGCGCCCGCCGCGTCCGGGCGCGAAGTCGAAGTCACGGTATGGAAGGACCGCTGCGCGGCGTTCGACGCCGGCGATCGAGCTGCGGAATTCCTGACGGCCTATCTCGGCTCGCCGGTGCGGCTGGTGCGCTTCGATGCACGCCGCAAGCGCCCGAGCAATCCGGACTGGACGCCGGGCGTCGAAGCCTTGAATCAATTCTCGGACGGCTTTGCGTGGCTGCTGGCTTCCGAGGCTTCCTTGGAGGATCTGAACAGCCGCCTGCAGCGCAAGCTCCCGATGAACCGCTTTCGTCCGAACATCGTCGTCAGCGGCCTGCCGCCGTTCGGCGAAGATCGTCTGCACGACCTCACGGCAGGCCCGGTGCGACTACGCCGCGCGAAGCCCTGCACCCGCTGCATCGTCACGACCACCGACCAGGCGACCGGCAAGCGCGACGGCACCGAGCCGCTGCAGGCGCTGCGGCAGTTTCGTTTCGATCGCGAATTGAAGGGAGTGGTGTTCGGTCAGAACATGATTCTGATCGAAGGGGTCGGCGCGCAACTGCAAGTCGGGCAGGAACTGACGCCTGCGCCACACGTCGATTAATCCTGGTGGACTAGACCTGGTTGTTCTGGACCACGCGCGACAGGCGGCGCACGGCTTCGCTTTCCCAGCCGAACGGCTCCTCGTCGGAATCCGCGGCCAGTTCGTCCTGCACGGCCGCGACATGCGGCGCGACGCGACGAATCGCCGTGCTTTCCCAGTCCTCGCGCACCAGCGTCCGCTCCGGGTCGAAGTCCTGATCGGCCTCTTCGATCTCCGTCGCGGGGGGCTGCACGACCGGCCGTTTGATCTCGACCGTCGGTTCGTCCGAATCGCGCTCTGTTGTCATAACTCCATCGCCTCTTCCCACTGCGCGCCCACCGTACCCGCGGCCGGGCGCAGCCGGTGAGGACGTGGATCACGCTTCGGGGCTCAACGTCCTGACGTGTGACGAAGTTCCGGCGTTACAAAGGCGCTACATTTCGTCGTCGTTCGCGCACCCTGGAATCTGCATTTGACCCTTCGGCTGCTGGGTGGCACGCGCGGCGACCAGTTTCGGAATCAGCACGCGGATGGCGTCGGTGGCTTCTCGACAGCGCCGTGCGTCGCGGCCCGCAGCGTCGCGCTCCTCGGCGAACGAGCGCGCCTCGGCGCGAAGAATTTCGTCGAGCATCTCGAGCTGTTTGACGGTCATGTCGATCAGGTCGGCGCCGGTCAGATACATGGTCGATCCCTGGCTGGGGTCCAGGGTTGTATTTATATACAGTCCGGCGCCGGCAGGTAAAGAGAGCCGGAAAACCGCAGGAAATTCAGTAGCCCGCGAGTTGCGCGAAACGGTCGGCGTGGTAGTAGTAGTCGCCGAAAGTCTCGCCGGCCGCGCGGGCGCGCTTGATGAAGAAGCCGATGTCGAATTCGTCGGTCATGCCGATGCCGCCGTGCATCTGCACCGCTTCGTTGGTCGCGATCCGCGCCACGTCGCTGGCCTTGCCCTTGGCCAGGCACACGAGATTCGAGGCTGTCGGCTCCTGCGCGTCGAGCGCTTGCAACGTGCGCAGCACGACCGAGCGCACCAGCTCGATCTCGCAGAACAAATGCGCAGCGCGATGCTGCAACGCCTGGAACGTGCCGATCTTTGCGCCGAACTGCTCGCGTTCGCGCAGATACGCGAGCGTGCGTTCGAAAGATTCTTCCGCGACTCCGAGCAGCTCCGCAGCGAGCACCGCGCGGCCGGCATCGAGGACCGCATCGAGCACGCCGGCGCCCTTGTCCAAAGTGCCGATGACGTCGCTGTCGCTCACCGCCACGTCTCGCAACTCTATGGCCGCAGCGTTGTGGCTATCGACAGTCGGCGTACGCGTGATGCTGACGCCGCTCGCCTTCGCATCGATCAGGAACAGCGTGATGCCATCGCGACTCTCGACGTCGCCGGACGTGCGCGCCGTGACGATCAGCCGATCGGCGACGTGCCCGTCGAGCACATGAATCTTGCGCCCGCTCAGCTTGAGCTTGCCGCTGCCACCGGCAGCGCGCGTCGCGATGCTGTGCGGCGCATGCCGATTCTTCTCGTCCGAAGCCAGCGCGACGATGAGATCGCCGCTGGCAATCGCGGGCAGCAGCGCTTCTTTCTGCGCCACTGTGCCGCCCCGGATCAGCGCCGTCACCGCGAGCACCGCCGTCGAAAGTACCGGCGTAGCGCTGAGGTTACGGCCGATCTCCTCGGCGATCAGCCCGGCACCGACGTAACCGAACCCTGCTCCGCCGTGCTCTTCCGGCACGAGCACGCCGGCCCAGCCCATGTGCGCCATCTCCTTCCACACCTCGCGGTCGAAGCCGACGCCGTCGTTCTGGTCACGGAGCTTGCGCAATTGCGCGACCGGCGCGCGCTCCGCAGCGAAGCGCTTGGCGGCGTCGCGAAACATCAGCTGGTCTTCGGTCAGTACGAGCGACATGGTCAGGCTCCCGGCAGCCGCAACACGTTCTTGGCGATGATGTTGAGCTGCACTTCGGAGGTGCCGCCCTCGATGGAATTCGCCTTGGTCCGCAGCCACACCGGCGCGAGATCCGACTGCACCTGGCCGTCGAACTTCAAACCCTCGCTGCCCGCGATCGACATCGCGAGCTCGGCGCGGCGCTTGTTCAGCTCGGTGCCGAAGTACTTCAGCATCGAGGAGAACGCGCCGGTCTCGTTGCCGGCCTTGGCCTCGTCCATGACGCGGCCCATCGTCAGCGCGAACGCGAGCGCGTCCATCTCGAAGCGCGCAATGTCGGCGCGCAGCGTGCCTTCGGCGAGCCTGCCCGACGCGAGCCCGATGCTCTTGATCGCGAGCTGGCTGAGCGGCGTCTGCCGCTGCGTGCCGATGCCGCCGATCATGTTGCGCTCGTGCGTGAGCAGGTACTTCGCGATCGTCCAGCCCTTGTTGAGCTCGCCGACCAGATTTTCCTTCGGCACCTGCACGTTGTCGAAGAACGTCTGCGTGAACGGCGAGTAGCCCGAGATCAGGCGGATCGGCCGGGTCGAGATGCCGGGCGATTGCATGTCGAACAGCACGAAGCTGATGCCTTCCTGCTTCTTCGCCGCGAAGTCGGTGCGCACCAGGCAGAAGATCCAGTCGGCCTTGTCGCCGTAGCTGGTCCAGATCTTCGAGCCATTGACCAGGAAGTGCGCGCCCTTGTCCTCGGCGCGCGTCTTGAGCGAGGCGAGATCGGAGCCGGCGCCCGGCTCGGAATAACCCTGGCACCAGCGGATTTCACCGCGCACGATCTTCGGCAGGTGCTCGCGCTTCTGCTGCTCGTTGCCGTACTTCAGCAGCGCCGGGCCTAGCATCGAGATGCCGAACGACGTCAAAGGCAAACGGCACGTGAGACGTCCCATCTCCTCGCGCAGCACACGCGCTTCTTCTTTCGTCAGGCCGCCGCCGCCGTACTCCTTCGGCCATTCCGGGACCGTCCAGCCGCGCTCCGCCATGCGTTCCAACCACACGCGCTGCGCGTCGTTCTTGAACTTCCAGCGCCGCCCGCCCCAGCACACGTCGCCTTCCTCCGCGATCGGCAGGCGCATCTCGGCAGGGCAGTTCGCTTCGAGCCAGGCGCGCGTTTCGCGTCGGAAGGCCTCGAGCTGATCGACGGACTTGAGTTGGGCGGACATTTGTCTTGCCTCTAGTTGGAGCGCCCGGCCAGCCTCAGGCCGGTCGCAGCGAATTGTTTCGCGATGCCGCCGTAGGTGAGCGCACGCGGATCGGCGGCGTTGCCCTGCAAGCCGCGCGCGTACACGCCCTGCGTGATTGCGGCCATGCGGAAGCAGGAGAACGCCAGGAAGAAAGGCCACTTGTCGATGTGTGTGCGGCCGGCGTGGCGGCAATACGTCGCGATGAATTCGTTCTCGTCGGGAATGCCGAGCTCGCGCAGATCCACGTCCGCGAGCCCGCCGCGGCCTTCGCCGGCCGGCAGGTGGTAGTACATGCACGCGTACGCGAGATCGCTGAGCGGATGACCCAGCGTCGCCAGCTCCCAATCGAGCACGGCGATGATGCGCGGCTCGGTCGGATGAATGATCGTGTTGCCGATGCGATAGTCGCCGTGAACGATCGCAGTCTCGTCCGCGGTGGGCAGATTCGCCGCGAGCCAGGCGATCAGCCGCTCCATGTCGGCGTTCTCTTCGGTCTGCGACGCCAGGTATTGCTTGCTCCAGCGATCCAGCTGGCGTGCGATGTAGCCTTCCGGCTTGCCGAAGTCGCTCAAGCCCTGCGCACGAAAATCGACGGCGTGCAACGCAGCGCCGATGCGTGCGTAATCGTCGTAGACCTTGGCGCGCTCCGGCGGAGTCATCTGCGGCAGCGTGACGCCGGTGATGACGCGACCCTCGACGTGATCCATCACGTAGAACGAAGTGCCGATGATCGCCGGGTCCTCGCACAGCAGCCGCGCGGCCGGCACCGGCACGTCGGTGCCGGGCAGCGCCCGCAGGATGCGGTACTCGCGCTCCACCAGGTGCGCCGACGGCAGCAACTTGCCCGGCGGCTTCTTGCGCAGCACGAATTTCTTGGTCGGCGTCTGGATCAGGTACGTGGGATTGGACTGGCCGCCCTGGAACTGGCGCAGCTCGGCGGGACCGGCAAAGTCGTCGAGCTGCGCTTGCAGGTAGCGCCACAGCGCCTGCTCGTCGAAACGATGCTGAGGCAGGACGTCGACGATGGCGACGTCCGAGCGTTGCACCTGAGCTGCTGACATTTCTTCGACTCGTCCCCCGCGATACCGGGGATTCTAATGCGTCGGCGAGCGCTCGGTCAGTTAGTTATCGTCAGCTTGCCGAAGGCGATGCCGAGGTCCCAGCCGCGGCCGGTGCCGCTGAGCGCGAGCGACACTTCGCCTTTGGTCATAACCTGCGCCTGGGCCGACTTCACCGCGCCGGCATGCGCTTCTCCCGAGGCGTAAGAGCCGAGCAACTCGCTCATGCTGGCAACCGCCGAGAACTTGCCGTGGCCGTCCTCGATCGTCGATTTGCCTACGGTCAAGCCGCCGCCTTTGGCGCTGAGCTTGACGTTCATGGACTGACCGTTGTTGCACTTGATGGTGCCGGTGCCGCTCGCGGTCTTGTAGAAGGCGGACCAGCCCTTCATCGTGAACGTGAGCTCGCAATCGACGTTGGCGCTCGCGGCAAGCGACGCGGTGGTACCCATCGCGGACACCAACAGGGCTGCCAGAAAACGTGCGAGGAATCGCTGCATGATGTGCCCTCCGTCAGGCGCGCTCGCCGGAAAACTGGAAATTGCCGAACTGCGTGCGGCAGGTGCCGCCGATCTTGTCACCGGTGACCGCGCCCTCGAACGTCACGTCGATCGACCCCATCGGCGTGCTCACGCGTGCGTTGCAGCCGACATTGCTGCCGGACACCTGTACGTTGCTCAGCTCCGACGAGCCGTTCGCCGCGTTCATCGTGCCCTGCCACCCGGCACCCGCGGACTGGAGGTCCCAGGTAAACTTCTGCGTGCCGATCGGGGTATCCATCGAAATCTGCCACTTGCCTGCTACGCTCATATCGAACTCCCGCGCCGTGAGGTTGGAAGGATACCGTAGCCCATGAATCACAGTGGCTTTTCGCTGGGCGATTTCTTTCGCGCCGCCCGCGACCGCGGCGAGCCGCTCGTCCTCGCGACGGTTGCCCGCACGCTCGGCTCGACGTACCGCAAAGCGGGCGCACAAATGCTGATCGCCGGCGATGGGCGTGCGGCGGGTCTGCTGAGCGGCGGTTGCCTGGAAGCGGACCTGATGGAGCGCGCCCGCGCGGTGCTCGCGGGCACGCCGGTGGTCGTCGACTACGACACTCGCAGCTCGGACGACGTGATCTGGGGCATCGGGCTCGGTTGCGAAGGCGCGATGACGATCCTGCTGACGAAGCTCGTTCGTGAGCACGATTATCAGCCCTACACCTTCGTCGAAGATTGTCGGCGCCGCGGCATCGCCGGCAATTTCGCGCTGGTCACGCAATCGACGAGCCCTGTATATCCGCTCGGCGCCGCGTTCCGCTCGAATGCCGCAGCGGCACTTCCGGCCGGAGTCGACGAAGCGCTGCACTCCACTGGGACGCTGCGTGCTGCCACGACGGTGGAAACCGAGGGCGCGACGTTCCTGATCGTGCCGGTCGAGTTGCCGCCGCGCCTGCTCGTGCTGGGTGCCGGGCCGGACGCGATGCCGTTGGTCGAGATCGCGGGATTGATGAACTGGCACGTCACGGTGCTCGATCATCGGCCGGCATACGCCGTCGCCGAGCGCTTCCCGCGTGCGCAGCGAGTTGCGTTGAATCCCGCCGCCGATCTGCCGCGCGAGTTGCAAGCAGTGCATTACGACGCCGCGGTCGTGATGAGTCATCACTTGTTGTCGGACCAGGCGTATCTGGCAGCACTCGCGGAGCATCGAGCGATCCCTTATGTAGGACTGCTCGGCCCGGCGCCGCGCCGCGCGCGGCTGATGCAGGAGCTCGGTGAAAATTCCCGCGGGCTGGACGGCCGCCTGCACGGCCCGATCGGCCTCGACATCGGCGCGAAGACGCCCGAGACGATCGCGCTCGCAATCGTCTCCGAAATTCAAGCCGTGCTGGCGAATCGCCCCGGCGGCTCGTTCAGACTCTGACCGGCAGACTGCGCACTCGCTTGCCCGTCAACGCGAAGACGGCGTTGGCGATCGCGGGCGCCACCGGCGGCACACCCGGCTCGCCCAAACCGCCGAGCGTCGCACCCGAGCGAATGAACTCGACAGTAATGCTCGGCGCATCGGCGAGCTTCGGCATGGGCAGATCGTGGAAGTTGTTCTGCGCGACGCGTCCGCCGGCGATCGTCACTTCGTTGAACACAGCGGCCGAAAGCCCGAAGATGATGCCGCCCTCGACCTGCGCAGTGCCGGTGTCCGGATTTACCACGTCGCCGCAATCGACAGCCGCGCACACACGATGCACTTTGACGCGTCCGTCGACGATCTCGACTTCGGCGACTTCCGCCACGATCGAGCCGAAGCTCTCGACCACCGCGATCCCGCGACCGCGTCCCGCCGCCGGCGGCGTGCTCCAGCCCGCCATCTCCGCTGCTTTGTCGAGCACGGCGAGATGTCGGGGCGCATGCGCCAACAGATCGCGCCGATACTGCAACGGATCCTTGCCCGCAGCGTGCGCGAGCTCGTCGACGAAAGATTCGGTGAAGAAGCCGTGTTGAGTGTGCGCGACTGAACGCCACGCGCCGATTCGCACGTGATGCGGAGCGTCGACTGCGCGAATGTCCTGGTGCTCGATTGCGTACGGCAACAGCGCGGCGGCATCTTTGATGTTGAACTTCGAAACCCACGCAGTGGGCGCGCCGCCGTCCGCAAGCACTGCCTTGTAGCGGCCGACGACAGCGGGCCGATAGAAGTCGTGCTGAAGGTCTTCTTCGCGGCTCCAGATCAGCTTCACCGGCGCGGGTGAGGTTTCCTTCGCGATGCGCACCGCCTGGTCGACGAAGTCCATCACGCCGGGCAAGCGGCGGCCGAAGCCGCCGCCGAGCTGCTGGTTGTGGATCGTCACCTGCTCCGGTTTCAGTCCGGACGCTTTGGCAGCCACCGCGCGCGCGGCGAGCGGATCCTGCACGCCGGTCCACACTTCACAGCGTCCATCGGCGATGCGCGCCGTCGCGTTCATCGGCTCCATGGTCGCGTGCGCCAGGAACGGAACGCGATACTCCGCTTCGACGACTTTCGCAGCGCCTTTCAGCGCGTCCGCGCCTTTGCCGGACGAGAACACCTTCTCGCTCTTGTCACCGTCGAGCGCGGTGCCGATTCCTGCGTAGATCGTGTCGCTCGTCTCCTTGCTCTTGCCGGTGTCTTCGAACTGCGGCGCGAGCGAGCGCACGCCTTTCAGCGCGCGCCAGTAGCCGTCGGCGACAACGGCGACAGCGTTCTCGAGCTTCACTACTTTCTTTACACCCGGCAACGCTTCCGCTGGCGCGGTGTCGACGGAGACGAGCTTGGCGCCGAACACCGGCGACGCTGCAATCGTCGCGTACAGCATTTGCGGCAGCGTCACGTCGACCCCATAGGTCGCGGAGCCGTTGACCTTCGACGGGATGTCGATACGCGGCGTCGGCTTGCCGACAATCGTGTAATCCTCGCGGGACTTGAGGTGCGGATGCACCGGCGGCGCGAGCAGCGACGCCGCGGCCGCAAGCTCGCCGTACGTCAGCGTGCGGCCCGAACCGGCGTGCGTGACCTTCGAAAGCTTGGCGCTGCATTCGGCAACGGGGACGTTCCACTGCTTCGCGGCTGCTTCCAGCAGCATCGCCTTGGCGCCGGCACCGGCGAGCCGCATCCCCATGTGCCCGGTGCCACGAACGGCGCTGCTGCCGCCCGTGACCTGCAGATCCATCATCTCGGTGAGCTTGAACGTCCAGAAATCGATGCCGCGCTCCATGTACTTCGGCACGACGGCCACGACCGGCACGAACACGCGCACGAGATACCCGTTGGCGTAGTCGTCGGTGCCGGGCGCTTCCTCGACGCGCACCTGACTCCAATCGGCTTCCAACTCCTCGGCGCACATCATCGCCAGCGCGGTGTGCACGCCGGTGCCCATCTCGCAGTGAGGAACGATCACGGACACCGTGTTGTCCGGACCGATCTTGACCCAGGTCGTGAGCTGCGGCATGCCGTCACGGTTATCCGGCACGACCCGCAGACGGTTCGGCGCGAAAGCGATGCCGGCGACGCCGAGCGCGAGACCGCCGCCGATCAGGCCGCCGGTCGCGATGACGGTGCGGCGAGTCCACTTGTTCATGGCGCACCTCCTTCGGTCGGACCCTGCGCAGCGGAATGGATCGCGCGACGTACGCGCTCGTAGGTGCCGCAGCGGCAGATGTTGGTGACTTCCGCGGAGATCTCGGCGTCGCTCGGGTGCGGGTTGCGGGCGAGCAGCGCCGCCGCCGCCATGATCATTCCCGACTGACAGTATCCGCACTGCGGGACTTGCTGCGCGATCCACGCGGTCTGTAGCGGATGCGGCTGTTCTTTCGGCGCGAGGCCTTCGATCGTCGTGATCTTCTGGCCTTGCATCGCGGAAGCAGGGACGGAGCACGAGCGGACGGCGGTGCCGTTCACGTGCACGGTGCAGGCGCCGCACGCAGCGATGCCGCAGCCGAACTTGGTCCCGGTCAGGGCGAGCGATTCCCGCAGGACCCACAGCAGGGGTGTGTCTTCGTCCACATCGGCGGTGCGCGACTCGCCGTTGACGTCGAGAGTGATTTGCATAGGAGATCCCCGGGGTCGTTCTAGTCGTGGATGCATTCTGCGCCTTTGCAGAGTCAGGCTAAAGCCTGACTATCCGCGGCGTAAATCTCGCAACATCCGCCGGGCATGCTTATCCGGCCGACCGTCGGGCGCCGGCGGAGCAAGACGCGCATGCTCTCGCCGCTGCTCGCGCGCAGTGATGCTGGCTTCCGTCTCGACGTAGTGAGTGCGAGCCTCCTGCGCCGGCCCGCGGCGCACCGGCAAGCCGCTGATCACGACCTCGAACCGCAACTCGTCGCGCGTGATCTCGATGCGATCGTCGACGTGCACGGCGCGCGAAGGCTTGACGCGCTCGCCGTTGACGTGCACGAGCCCGCCGGCCACTGCCGCAGTCGCTTGCGAGCGGCTCTTGTAGAACCGCGCGCACCACAGCCACTTGTCGATCCGCAGCCCAGCGGTTTCGGGCGCCTGCTGTTCCATGCCGCGAGTCTACGCCTGTATCATTCCCGCGCTCGGTTCACGGCTACATTTCAAGGGGTTGGCGTGGCGGCCAGCGACTGCGTCGATCTTCTCATCGTGGGCGGCGGCATCAACGGCGCCGGCATCGCGCGCGACGCCGCCGGACGCGGCCTGAAAGTCGCGCTGGTCGAGCAGTCCGATCTCGCGTCAGCGACTTCGTCCGCCAGCACCAAGCTGATCCACGGCGGCTTGCGCTATCTCGAATTCTTCGAGTTCCGCCTGGTGCGCGAATCGCTGATCGAGCGCGAACGCCTGCTGCGCATCGCTCCGCATCTCGTCCGGCCGATGCAGTTCATCCTGCCGCACGTGCCGGGACTGCGGCCGCGCTGGCAGATTCGCTTTGGGCTGTTCTTCTACGATTACTTCAGCGGGCGTCGAACGCTGCAGCCCTCGCGCAGCGTGCGAGTCGGCTCGGGAGCGTACGGCGCGCTGCGTCCCGGTCTCGATCACGCCTTCGCGTACTCGGATTGCTGGGTCGACGACAGCCGCCTCGTCGTGCTCAATGCGCTGGACGCCGCGCAACACGGCGCTGCGATCCACACGCGCACGCGTTTCGTCGCGGCGGCAGCGGACAATGGCCTGTGGCGTGCGCGGTGCGTGCGGCAGGGGAACGGCGAATCACTGGAGATTCGCGCCCGCGCGATCGTCAATGCTGCCGGCCCCTGGGTCGAGCAGGTCATCAACTCGATTCCCAAGGTGGATGTTGCGGGCAGCGTGCGCCTCGTGAAGGGCAGCCACATCGTCGTGCCGCGGCTGTTCGCGGGCAAGCATGCGTTCATGCTGCAGAACCCCGACGGCCGCATCGTCTTCGCAATTCCCTACGAGCAGAAGTGGACGCTGGTCGGCACGACCGATGTGCCGTATTCGGGCGACCCGGCGCACGTGCGCATCTCCGACGAGGAGATCCGCTACCTGTGCGACACGATCAACAACTATTTCCAGCGCTCGATCTCGCCGGGCGACGTGCGCTGGACGTACGCCGGCGTGCGGCCGCTGTTCGACGATGCATCGAAGAGCGTTTCGCGCGTGACTCGCGATTATCGAATCGAGCTCGCGCAGTCCCCGGACCATCCGCCGCTGCTGTCGATCTTCGGCGGCAAGCTCACGACCTACCGGCGTCTGGCGGAAACGGTATTGGAAAGACTGCAGGATTCGCTCGACATCAACCCGCGATGCTGGACGCACCGTTCCCCGCTGCCCGGCGGCGACTTGCCTGCGCGGAGTTTCCGACGCTTCGTCATCGACGTTCGCCGCCGCTGGCGCTTCCTGCCGATCACGGTTGCCCGACGTCTCGCGCGCGCTTACGGCACGCGCGTGGAGCAGATCATCGGCAGTGCGCAGTCGTTCGCGGATCTCGGCGAACACTACGGCGCCGGCCTGACCGACGCGGAAGTCGACTATCTGACGCGCCACGAATGGGCGCTCACCGACGAAGACATTCTGTGGCGACGAACCAAGCTCGGCCTGCACATGTCGGACGCCGAGCGGCAACGGTTCGCGGCTGCCCTGGTCAAGATCGTGGGTGCGGGGTCGAGCGCTTGCGCCTGAGCGGCATCAGCTACCGCGCAGGATCCGAGCTGTGGCTGCGGGACATCGATCTTTCGCTCGCCAGCGGCGGCATCAACGTGCTGCTCGGCGCGACACTCGCTGGCAAGACGACGCTGTTGCGAATCATGGCGGGGCTCGATCGCCCGACGACGGGACGACTGCTCGATGGCGAGCGCGACCTCACCGGCGTGCCAGTGCGACGGCGCAACGTCGCGATGGTCTACCAGCAGTTCATCAACTACCCGTCGCTCACGGTCTACGAAAACATCGCATCGCCATTGCGGGTCGCGCGCAAGAGCGCAGGCGAGATCAAGGTGCGGGTGACGCAGCTCGCGGAAACTTTGCGGCTCACTCAGTTCCTGTCGCGCTATCCAGCCGAATTGTCGGGCGGGCAACAGCAGCGCACGGCGCTGGCTCGTGCGCTCGCGAAGGACGCCGAGTTGCTGCTGCTCGACGAGCCGCTCATCAATCTCGACTACAAGCTGCGCGAAGAGCTGCGAGCGGAGCTCACGCAACTGTTCGCGGGCGGACGGACGACTGTCGTCTATGCGACCACCGAGCCGCTGGAGGCGCTGCAGCTGGGCGGACACACTACTCTGCTCGCCGCAGGCCGGGTTCTGCAGTCGGGCCCGACGCTGGCAGTGTTCCGACGCCCGGCGAGCCTCGAAGCCGCGCGCGCCTTCAGCGATCCGCCGCTGAATGTGCTTCCCGCTCGCGTGCTGGACAGCGTGCAGTTGCCAACGACGCACACGCCAGCCAGCGAAATCGTGCTGGGCATTCGCGCCCACGAATTCTCGCTCGCCGCAGCGCCCGGGCAGGCCGCGCTCAGCGGCCGGGTCGAGCTCGCGGAGATCAGCGGCTCGGAGACTTTCATCCACCTGGCGTGCGACGACGTGCGCCTCGTCGCTCAGGTCCCAGGCGTGCACGATCTGCCGCTCAACCAGCCATGCACCTTATATATCCGGCCGGCGAGCCTGTACGGCTTCGATAAGAGCGGACGCCTGTTGTTCGCGCCGGAGAGCTGAGCGTGGCACGCATCGACCTGGAGGACGTCGGTCATCGCTACGGCAGCGCAGACGACGCGTGGGCGCTGCGCCCGCTGACGATGACCTGGAACGATGGCGGCGCCTATGCGCTGCTCGGCCCCTCTGGCTGCGGCAAGACCACGCTGCTCAACATCATCTCCGGATTGATCGCGCCGACGCGCGGCAAGGTGCTATTCGACGGCCGTGACGTCACTGCGCTGCCGCCGGAAGCACGCAACATCGCACAGGTGTTTCAGTTCCCCGTCGTCTACGACACGATGACGGTGTTCGACAACCTGGCCTTTCCGCTGCGCAATCGCGGTTGGTCTACTGCAAAGCTGCGGCAGCGCGTGGAGGAAGTCGCCGACATTCTCGAGCTGCGCGCAGATCTCGGCCGACGCGCACGCGCGTTATCCGCCGACCAGAAGCAAAAGATCTCGCTCGGGCGCGGACTGGTGCGGCCGGATGTCGCAGCAGTGCTGTTCGACGAGCCGCTGACCGTCATCGATCCGCATCTGAAGTGGCTGCTCCGTCGCAAGCTCAAGCAGATCCATCAGCAGCTCAAGCTCTCGCTGCTGTACGTTACGCACGATCAGACCGAAGCGCTGACGTTCGCAGATCAGGTCGTGGTAATGAGCCAGGGCGAGATCGTGCAGATCGGCACGCCGGAGCAGCTGTTCGAAACGCCGGCGCATCGCTTCGTCGGCCACTTCATCGGCTCGCCGGGCATGAATTTCCTGCCGTGCGAGTGGCGCGAGGGCGCTGCGACGATTGCCGGCGTGCGCGTCGAGACGAGCAGCAGGCAGACGCCCCCGCCGGGTGCGGCGTTATCGATCGGGGTGCGGCCCGAATATCTCGAGCTCAGCTCGACGCCGGGTCCGAATGCCGTCCCCGCACGCGTCGCCGCGATTCGCGACCAGGGCATCCAGACGATGGTGCAGCTCGAAGTGGGTACGTCGCTCGCGTGGGCGAAGCTGCGCGACGGCGCCGCTGCCCTGCCCTCTGCCGCCGCATTCGCCCGCTTGCCGCCCGCGCGCTGTGCCGTTTACGCGGACGAACGGAGAGTGCCGTGAGCTCGGCGCGGCCCGTCAATCAGCGTGCGTGGTGGTTCGTGCTGCCGGTGCTGATCAGCGTGGCCTTTTCGGCGCTCGTGCCGCTGATGACGATCGTCAACTATTCGGTGCAGGACATTCTCGGCCCGGACCAGGCCGTGTTCGTCGGGATGGAATGGTATCGGGAGATCCTGCGCGACCCGGACCTGCACGGCGCACTCTTGCGCCAGTTGATCTTCACGACCGCGGTGCTGGCGATCGAGATTCCGCTGGGCATCGTGCTCGCGCTCGGAATTCCGGAGCGCGGCTGGCGCGCTTCGCTCGCGCTCGTCCTGCTGGCCATGCCGTTGCTGATTCCATGGAATGTCGTCGGCACGATCTGGCAGATCTTCGCGCGCGGCGACATCGGCCTGCTCGGTTACGTGCTCACGCAGTTCGGCATCGACTACAACTACAGCCAGCACCCGACGGACGCTTGGGTCACCGTGCTGGTGATGGACGTGTGGCACTGGACACCACTGGTCGCATTGTTGTCGTACGCAGCGCTGCGTGCGATTCCCGAGCCGTTCTACCAGGCTGCTCGCATCGACGGCGCTTCGCGCTGGGCAGTGTTTCGTCACATCGAGCTGCCCAAGATGCGCGGTGTACTGACGATCGCGCTGCTGCTGCGGCTCATGGACAGCTTCATGATCTACACCGAGCCGTTCGTATTGACGGGCGGCGGGCCCGGCACGGCGACGACTTTTCTGTCGCAATACCTCACGCAGAAGGCAGTCGGTCAGTTCGACCTCGGCCCGGCTGCCGCGTTCTCGCTCGTGTACTTTCTGATCATCCTGCTGCTGTGCTTCGTGCTGTACAACTTCATGAAGGACCCGCAATGAGAAGGAAGTACAGCTGGCTGGTGCTGGCGCTGTATCTGGTGTTCACGCTCGCACCGATCTACTGGATGGTGCACATGAGCCTGCGCAACAACCTCGCGATCACCAGCACGTTCGCCTGGCTGCCCGAATCGCTGTCGTTCGCGAACTACGCGACGATCTTCACCGACCCAGCCTGGTACGACGGGTATCTGAACTCGATCATCTACGTCGTGCTGAACACGATCCTCTCCGTCGCGGTCGCACTGCCCGCCGCGTACGCCTTCTCGCGCTATTCATTCCTCGGCGACAAGCACCTGTTCTTCTGGTTGCTGACGAACCGCATGACGCCGCCCGCCGTGTTCCTGCTGCCGTTCTTCCAGCTCTACACAGCGATCGGGCTCATGGACACGCATCTCGCCGTCGCACTCGCGCACATGGTGTTCAACGTGCCGCTCGCCGTGTGGATATTGGAAGGATTCATGTCGGCGGTGCCGCGCGAAATCGACGAGACGGCGTACATCGACGGCTACTCGTTCCCACGCTTCTTCGTGAAGCTGTTCCTGCCGTTGATCAAGGCAGGCATCGGCGTCACCGCGTTCTTCTGCTTCATGTTCTCGTGGGTCGAGCTGCTGCTCGCGCGCACGCTCACGTCGGTCGACGCCAAGCCGATTGCCGCGACCATGACGCGCACCGTGTCGGCAGCCGGCATGGATTGGGGAACGCTCGCCGCCGCCGGCGTGCTGACGATCGTGCCGGGCGCGCTGGTGATCTACTTCGTGCGCCACTACATCGCCAAGGGTTTCGCGATGGGGAGAGTGTGATGTCGCTGCTGTCGTGGATGGCGTGGACGCCGCCGGTCGCGATCTTCTTCGTTTGCGTCGGTTTGCTGCTGGTCGGAATGACAGCCTGGGAGCTGCGCTCACCTACTGTCGCGCGGCGCGGCTTGTTGCCATTGGTGACGACGCGCGGCGATCGCCTGTTCATCGGCTTGCTGGCGGCGGCGTACGTGAATCTGGCTTGGGCCGGACTCACGGACCTGCCGCAATGGTGGGGCGCGGGCTTGAGCGCGGTGACGCTGGTTGCGATCATGCGCTACGCGTAAGAGTCAGGCCGTAGCCTGGCCGCAGGGGGGACTCGATGAGAACTTCGTTCATTTTGTCGTTCGCCATGCTTGCGGCCGCGCCGGCTCTCGCCGACGAGGCAGCCGCGCGGCGCTGGATCGACCAGGAGTTTCAGCCTTCGACGCTCTCGAAGGAGCAGCAGCTCGCCGAGCTGAAATGGTTCATCGGCGCGGCCGCGCAGCTCAAGGCGCAGGGCGTCAGCGCGATCAGCGTCGTCTCGGAAACGATCACGACGCACGAATACGAAGCGAAGACGCTGGCGCGCGCCTTCGGCGAGATCACCGGCATCAAGGTGAAGCACGACCTGATCCAGGAAGGCGACGTGGTCGAGAAGCTGCAGACCTCGATGCAGTCGGGGCGCTCGATCTACGACGGCTGG
>DATNFA010000145.1:0-9923 GCA_035606615.1 Steroidobacteraceae bacterium | reverse complement strand
CGCACCCATTGCCGTGCAGTCGATGACGAATACCGACACGGCCGACATAGAGTCGACCGTCCGTCAGGTTCAGGATCTGGCACGCGCAGGCTCGGAGCTGGTGCGCGTGACGGTCAACACCGACGAGGCAGCGGCCGCAGTGCCGCACATCGCCGAGCGGCTGGCGCGCGCCGGCGTGTTCGTCCCGCTGGTGGGGGATTTCCATTTCAATGGCCACCGTCTGCTGAAGGCGCACCCGGCCTGCGCGCAGGCGCTGGCGAAATACCGCATCAACCCCGGCAACGTCGGTCGCGGCAGCAAGCGCGATCCGCAGTTCGCCGAGATGATCGAAGTCGCGTGCCGCAACGCCAAGCCCGTGCGCATCGGCGTGAACTGGGGCAGCCTCGATCAGGATCTGCTGACGCGGATGATGGACGAGAACTCGCAGCGCGAGCAGCCGCTCGACGCGAACGAAGTCATGCGCGAGGCACTGGTCGTGTCGGCGCTCGATTCCGCTGAGCGCGCGGTGGAACTCGGCCTCGGTCGCGACCGTATCGTGATCTCCTGCAAAGTGAGCGGAGTGCAGGACTTGATCGCTGTCTATCGCAACCTCGCTGCGCGCTGCGAGTACGCACTGCACCTGGGCCTGACCGAGGCCGGCATGGGCTCGAAGGGCATCGTCGCCTCGACCGCAGGCATGTCGGTGCTGCTGCAGGAAGGCATCGGCGACACGATCCGCGTTTCGCTGACGCCCGAGCCGAACGGCGATCGCACGCAGGAAGTGATCGTCGCGCAGGAGATCCTGCAGACGCTCGGGCTGCGCTCGTTCGTGCCGATGGTGATCGCGTGCCCCGGATGCGGGCGCACCACCTCGACGTACTTCCAGGAGCTGGCGCAGAAGATCCAGACGCACATCCGCCACCAGATGCCGCAGTGGCGCAAGCAGTACGTCGGCGTCGAAGACATGACGGTCGCCGTGATGGGCTGCGTCGTGAACGGCCCCGGCGAGAGCAAGCACGCCAACATCGGCATCAGTCTGCCGGGCACCGGCGAGCGGCCGGTTGCGCCGGTCTACATCGACGGCGAGAAAGGCCCGACTCTCAAAGGCGAGCACATCGCCGAAGAGTTCCAGTCGATGGTCGAGGATTATGTCGCGAAGACCTACGCGCGGAAGGAGTCGGCATGAGCGAGCTGGCCAGCAAGAAATGCGTGCCATGCGAAGGCGGCGTGCAGCCGCTGTCGCGACCGGACGCACAGAATCTGATGAAGCAGCTGAAACCCGAGTGGCGGCTGGCCGACGACACCAAGAGCATCGCGAGTGAATGGAAGTTCCGCAACTTCTTCCACACGATGAGCTTCGTCAACGCGGTCGCGCACATCGCAAACACGCAGGACCATCACCCGGACCTGGAAGTCGGCTACAGCTACTGCCGCATCCGTTACAACACGCACGCGATCGGCGGCTTGTCGGAGAACGATTTCATCTGCGCGGCGAAGATCGACGCGCTGCCGACGACCTAGAGCCGATACAAGAACCCGAGCGAAATTGCGTCCACGTCCGCGTCGCTCGCAACGTCGTCGCCGCCGACGTCGAGCGTGCGCTGGAATTCCAGCCGCGCCGACCAGTGGCCACCCCAGTCGTACTGCGCGCCGGCGCCCAAGGTCGTCACGTCCGAGTCGAAGCTGGACGAGCTCGAGCTGCCGTTGATGGCAGTCGTCAGGTCCGTGTCGGCAAACAGCATCCCGGCTCGTGCGTACAGCTTCCAGCTGTCGGACAGCGGCACCATGCCGGATGCGGTCAGCGCAGGACCCGCGGTTTCGAGCTCCCGATGAAAGGTGAACGTGCCGCCGCCTACAAACGCGGGCAGGCCGATGGTGTCGGTGGCTGAGAGCGTACCGAGATTCACATAGCTCGCTTCGACGGCGAGATACCGGTTGATGCGATAGCCGGCGGTTACGCTCCATGCCGTGCCCTCGTCATCGTCGCCGGGCAGCCACAAGAGCGGCTGCGCCTCGACGAAGACAGCTCCGGTGAAGATGGGGTTCAGCGGATTCAGCAGACCCGGTGTCTCCGACACTCGGAGGACCGGCGTGATGATGCCGCCAGCCGGGATGACGAGTGCAGCCGGTGGCGGCTGATCGAAATCGTAGGTCGCCTGGCCGCCGAGGCGCCGAAATAGAAACCTCGATCGGCGGCGTAGGCCGAGCTCGCGGACCAGATCAACAGCCCGCACACACCGACACGCATTCCGGTACGCATCGTCTCCTGCCCCGCAATGACCAGCCGTGGTCAGGTGCTCGCTGTTGTTACGTCTGCTGGCGCGTACACCGGACCGACGGGATGCCTGAATTCCTGCTTGGCGAATTCTATACGTTGCACGGCCGACGCTCCGAAATCGGCGCGCTCTTCGCAAATCTTGAGACGACGCAGCAGCCCCTGCCGATTGGCAATCTGAATGGCCAGTCCCGGCCGCGCGTTCAGCTCCAGCACCAACGGCCCGAGGTCGCGATCGAGCACGACGTCGACGCCGATGTAGCCTAGCCCAGTGAGCTCGTAGCAGCGCGCAGCAATGGCCAAAATCGTGTCCCAATCGGGCACGCGCAGGCCGGCGATGGCATGCATCGTGTCCGGATGATGCGTGACGACCTCGGTGCCGATCACGCCATCCAGCGTTATGCCAGTCGCGATGTCGATGCCCGCTCCCACCGCACCTTGATGCAGATTCGCCTTGCCGCGCGAGGCGCGCGTCGGCAGGCGCACCATTGCCATGACCGGGACGCCGCGAAATACGATCACGCGAATGTCCGGCACCCCCTGGTAGCTGACGCGCTCGAACAGCTCCGAGAAGCGAACCATGTATTCGACGATCACGACGTCCTGCACGCCGCCGAGACTGAACTGACCGTTGATCGCATTCGACAGGTGATGCGAGAGGAAGTCCTCGTCGAGGATGTCGCCGCCGATCGTGCGATAGCGATTGCCGCTGCGGCCGGCGATGACGACGATGCCGTCGCCCGCGCTGCCGTGCGCCGGCTTGAGCGCGAATTCGTTGTGACTGCGCACGATGTCGGGCAGCGTGCGGATGTCGTGCTGCGTCTCGATGACGCCGTACAGCTGCGGCACGGCGATGCCCGCCTCCAGCGCCAGTCGCTTGGTCTTGAGCTTGTCGTCCACCAGCGGATACAGGCGCCGCGGATTGAAGCGCGAGATGTAGTCGCCGTTGCGCTTGTTCAGCCCGAGCACGCCTTCGCGGGCGAGAGCGCCGTAGCTGCCGAACATCAAGTCGTACTCCCGGAAGCAGTCCCCGATGTACTGGAACTGCGCAGCGCCTTGAAGCGCCGCAATTCGAGCAGTCGATAGCCGGTGTAACGGCCGGCGAGCAGCGCGGCGGCGATCACCAGCAGCAGCAGCTCGGGAAACACGAAGATCAGGTGCGCGAGCGCGCCGATGCCCATCACGACGTACGCCGCCGCCGCAACCACCAGGCTGCCCGCGCCCTCCTGGATCGCTTCCGATGCACCGCGCTCTTCCCAGACGATCGACATGCGCTCGATCGTCATCGAGATGATGACCATCGGAAACAACGCGATCGACAACCCGGGCTGAATGCCGAGCTTGTGGCTGAGCACGCTGATGCCCGCCATCAGCATCACGACCACGGTCAGCACGACCGTCAGTCGCGGCACCAGCAGCAGGCGCAGCTTCTCGAGGTAAAAGCGGATCGTCAGGCCGAGCGAGACGATCACGACAAACAGCACGATACCCCACACCAGCAGCGTTTCGCGGAACGCCAGCGCGACCAGCACCGGCATGAAGGTGCCGAAGGTCTTCACGCCGACGAAGTTGCGCAGGAACAGGATCACCAGCGCGCCGATCGGGATCATCAGCAGCACGCTGTAGACCGCCTGCGTGGCGATCGGCAGCGAGAACAGCGAGAAGTCCATCGAGTGCGAGCCGATCTTCTCGGCGCGCCGCTCGGCGACCAGCATCGAGTCGAGCAGATTCTGCTGCACGGCCAGCGTCACGTCGGCGACCGAGCCACCTTCGACGTCGGCGATGCGCTCATCGCCGCGCCACCAGATGAAGAAATCGTGCGGCAGTCCCTGCTCGAGGGTGCGTGGATTGAAATAGAGCCACTGCACGCCGTCGTGCACTTCGAGCAACTGCTCCGCCTGGACCGGCCCGGGCTGGCTGCGCAGCAGGATGCCGTGCGCGATACGCGCCGGTATCTGTGCGCCGGCGAGCAGCACGGTCGCAAGATGCGCCCGGTCGGCAGCAGTGCTGCTGCGTTTCAGAAACACGCTGACGTATGGATCGTTCTGCGCGAGACTGAGGTGCCGCAGCAACTCTGTCGTAAAGCTAGCAACGTCCGCGGATTGCCGGCGGACCTCGGCGATCAACCCTTCCATCGCGATTCGCGACGGCTCGTCGAGCTGCGGCGGCGCCGGGAACGGCGGCGTCGTGTCCTCGGCAATGCGCGCGGAGTCCCGATAGACGAGTGCGCGGTAGTAAAGAGTTTGCGGACCGCTCGCCTGGCGCAGCGTCCATTGCGCTTCGCGTCCCTCCGGCGAGTTGCGCGTCGCCTGGCCGAAGCCGCGCGAGACGAAGTTCTCGTCCAGCAGTGCGAAGCCGGGAGTCAGGCTCGGGATGCGCAGCGTCGCTTTCACCGCCGCCGGACCGGGCTCGAAGCGCAGCGCCGCCTCGATGTTCCAGATCTGGGTCTGCTCCTGCGGACGCAGCGGAAAGCCCAGCACGTGCACCTTGTACGCGAACAAGCCCAGGCCGAGCAGCGTCAACACTGCGGACAGCACGTAGATGTGGCGGTTGTTCAAGCGCGCACGCAGCGTTCGGCAAAGGGCGCCAAGCCTACACCAGCAGGCGCGCGTCTTGCGCCACCTCGACGAGAGCTCATGACCGCGCGACTCTGGGCAGCTCGCCCGCGGTGCCCAGCGCGCGGCCGATGAAAAATCGCTTGGCCAGCGCGCTGCGGTTCACTGCGCCCAGCCCGCTGCGGCGGATCCAGCCGAGCGTTTCGTCAGAGGTGCTGAACAGGCGATTCAGCCCGTCGACCATCCCGAGCGCGATCAGGTTCTCGCTCTTGCGCCAACGCTCGTAACGTCGCAACACGCGCAGCTCGGCAAGCGCCTCGACTGTGCCGCCGTCCGCCAGCTCCTGGGCGAGCACCTGCACGAGCGCTGCGCAGTCGAGGAATCCCAGGTTGACGCCCTGCCCGGCAAGCGGGTGGATGGAATGCGCCGCGTCGCCGACCAGTGCGAATCGCTCTTTGCAGTACTGACGCGCGTGCGTGAGGCGCAGCGGGAAGTGCATGCGCGGCGCGGCGACCTCGACCTTGCCGAGCACGCCATCGAGCGCCTGCTCGATCTCTTGCGACGCCTGCTCAGGCGGACACGCTGCCAGATGCTCGGCGTGCGCAGGGCGCGTCGTCCACACGATCGAGCTGCGACCATCCGCCAACGGCAGGTACGCAATCGGACCATCGGCAAGAAATCGCTGCCACGCGGTGCGTGCATGCGGTCGCTCGGTGCGCACGTGAGTCACCAATGCGCGCTGGTCGTAGTTCCAGCCGGCTGTCTCGATACCAGCAAGCTTGCGACTGAGCGACGCGGCGCCATCGGATCCGACCACCAACGCCGCGCTCAGCGCGCGGCCGTCGCCGAGCGACACGACCGCGCGATCGCGTTCGAGCGTAAGACCCGCGAGCTCGGCGCGCAGCAAGGTGACGCGCTGACGGAACGGCGGACAGTCGTACAGCGCCCACTGCAAGCGGCGGTTCTCGACGATGTGCCCGAGATTCGGCTCGCTGGTCGCGCTCGCGCTGAAGTGGATCGCACCGGCGCCGCCTGGCTTGCTGGCCGCGTCCCAGACGATCATTTCCTCATAGGGGGACAAGGATTGCGGCGGAACGAGCGGCCATGCGCCGACTGCCGTAAGAATGCGCTGCGAGGCACGCGATACCGCCGACACTCGCAGATCGACGTCGCCTTGCGGCGGCGCCGCGGGCGGATGCGCTTCCAGCACTGCGATCCGCAGCTCGGCGAGCCGCGGATCGACCGCCGCCAACGCCCCCGCGCACGCGCCGACCATGCCGCCGCCGACGATGACGATGTGGAAATCGTGACGCATCAGAGCAAGCTCGCGCCGCGTGCCAGTTTCGGAATCCGCCCGGCTGCGCCCAGCGAGAGCTGCGACAGCGCACCCTTCGCCGCAGGCATGAGATCGAACGCGAGCATGCCAACGTCGCGCAGCGCCTTGATCGGACCGAGCGGCTGGGCGAACAGCCGGACCAATCCGTCGGTGAAGCGAACGATGTTGGTGCGATCGGCCACGCGCCATTCGCGATAACGTTCGAGCCACAGGCCGTCGCCGGGATCGAAGGCGTCCCGCTGTTGCGCACGGCCGTCCGCCAGCACTTCCGCCAGGCTGGCCGCATCGCGCAGACCAAGGTTGAAGCCTTGACCGGCAATCGGATGCAGCGTCTGCGCAGCATTGCCGACGATCGCCAGTCGCTCGGCCACGTGCTCGTCCGCGCGCGTCAGCGCGAGCGGATACAGCTGCCGCGCCCCTACCCGCATGAACCGCCCTAGCCGGAATCCGAAGGCGTCCTGCAGGCGCGCGAGGAAGTCTGTGTCGTTCGCCTGCGCGACCGACTGCGCGACATCCGGCGTGAAAGTCCAAATGAGGCCCAACCGCCCTTCGGACATCGGCAACAGCGCCAACGGACCCGCAGGAGTGAAGCGCTCGTAAGCGATGTGATCGTGAAAGCGCTGCGTGAGCACGTTGGTCACGAGCGCCGTCTGTTCGTAGTTCCAGGTTTGCGCGCCGATACCCGCTGCTTCGCGCAATGCGGACTGCGCACCATCGGCAGCAATCGCCAGCTTCGCTTCGACCGCTGCACTGCCCTGCGGACCGAGGTCGCATTCGATGCGTTGGCGGCCCTCGACCAGTCGCATGCCGCGCACTTTCGCGGGAGCGAGAATCCGCACCGAGCTCTCTTCGAGCCGACGCCACAGCGCCGCGCCCATCGCACGGTTGACGACGACGAAGCCGAGGGCGCTCAGCCCCTGCTCCGCCGCGTCGAGGCGCGCGAATCCAAAGCGGCCGCGGTCGGAAATATGGATACGGCGAATTGCTGTCGCTTCGCGCTCCAGCAGAGGCCAGACGCGCAGCGCATCGAAGATGCGCCGGCTGCCGTTGGACAGTGCCGTGGTCCGATCGTCGAAGCTCGGTTGCCCGAACGTGCCGAACGGATGAGCCTCGATCAGGACGACGTCGAGAGCGAGCTCGGCCAGCGCCAGCGCGAGCGTCGCGCCGACGAGACCGCCGCCGCAGACGGCGACGTCACACTTCACGACCTCAGAGTGCGCGCCCGCTTCCATTCATCAGCTTCTCGATGGCGTCGGCGTCTTTCGGAGCGCCGCTGGTGAGCACTTCGTTGCCGGTGCCGGTGACCGCGACGTCGTCCTCGATACGCACGCCGATGTTCCACCAGCGCTTGGCTACGCCCTTCGTGCCGGCGGGGATGTAGATCCCCGGCTCCACGGTCAGCGCCATGCCCGGCTCCAGCACGCGCCACTGCTCGCCGATCTTGTAGTCGCCGACGTCGTGCACGTCCATGCCGAGCCAATGCCCGGTGCGATGCATGAAGAAGCGCCGGTAAGCGCCTTCCTTGATCAACGCCGGCACCTTGCCCTTGAGGATGCCGAGCTTCACCAGCCCCTGGGTGATGGCCCGCACCGCGGCGTCGTGCGGCTCGTTCCAGTGATTGCCGGGCCGCGTCTTGGCGATCGCAGCGTACTGTGCCTCCAGCACTACTTCGTAGACGGCGCGCTGCTCTGGGCTAAAGCGGCCGTTGACGGGGAAGGTGCGCGTGATGTCGGAGGCGTACAGCTCGTACTCGCAGCCCGCGTCGATCAGCAGCAGGTGGCCGTCTTCGAGCGTCTCGGAGTTCTCGTGATAGTGAAGGATGCACGCATTCGCGCCACCCCCCACGATCGGGTGATACGAGATGTCCGCGTTGTTGCGACGGAACTCGTGCAGCAACTCCGCCATCACCTCGTATTCGGTGCGCCCGGGGCGCGCGAAGCGCATCGCGCGCTTGTGCGCGCCGGCGGCAATGCGCGCGGACTCGCGCATCGTGTCGACTTCCGTACGCGACTTGAACAACCGCATGTCGTGCAGCAAATGATCGAGCGCGACGAACTCCTGCGGCGGCTGCACGCCGCTGCGCGACTGCGACTGCGCCTTCAGCCCGTTGACCCAGCCGATCACGCGCTGATCGAACTCCTGATGCGCGCCCATCGTGTAGTAAACGCGCGAGCAGTTCTCCATCAGTCCGGGCAGGATGTCGTCGATATCGCCGATCGGGAAGGCGTCGTCGGCGCCGTAATCGCGCGTCGCACCGTCGGGCCCCGCGCGCCGCCCGTCCCAGGTTTCGCGTGTCGGGTCGCGATCGCGCACGAACAGCACGTACTCCGCCTGCGCACGCCCGGGAATCAGCACCGCGACCGCCTCCGGCTCGGCGAAGCCGGTCAGGTAGTAGAAATCGCTGTCCGGGCGGTAGTGATAGTGAACGTCGCCATTGCGCGCCTTCTCGGGCACGGCCGGCAGGATGGCGATGCCGCCCTTGCCCATCATCTTCATCAGCTGGCGGCGGCGGCGGCGGAACTCGTCTTTGCGCATGCGCGGATTCAATTCAGACGGGAAGGATCGGGCGCGCCTTTCTCGCCGCCGCCGGCGCGCAGCTCGATCAGCTCGTCGTGGATCAATTGCACGCCGGCACGCACATACTCGACGATTTCCGCGTACGCCTGCTCCTCTTCCTCGGCCTCTGCACCCGTCTCGACCGAGGCTTGGCTGATGTGAGTCAGATCGCGCAAGACCTCTTCGACCTCGCCGCTCAGCTGCTCGCGGGGTATGGCGCCCGCAGTCCCGAAGCCGTACAGGAACCCCTGGCACCATTGCGACAACGCCATCGCGCGCTCCACCAGCGGCGCGTCGTCATCGGGCAACAGCAATTGGAACTCCATCTCGCCGCCGCGCAGAGCACGCACGGTGTCGGCGAACAACAGACGCAGGGGTGCGCGATCGTCGGCCGGGTCCTCGTCGGCATCCGGCACCAGCTCATCGAGCCAGCTCTCCACCGGGTACTGCTGCATGGTGCACAGGGCGCCGCACAGACAGCCATGACTTTCCGCTGCCGCCACCGATGACTGCAGCGACTGCAGTACGCGCGCAACTTCCGGAAAAGTGACCTGAAACATGCGCCGTTATGTTAGCACCGGCGTGACTGGCGTTGTTTGACCGCATGGGGGTGCCGCCGCATAATCCAGGCCGACATGAGCGAAGCGAAGCCCAAAGTCACTGTCGAACAGGAACTGAAGCAGCTCGAGCGTCGGCTCGACGAGCTGCTCGGCACGATCGCGCAGCTCCATGAAGAGAATCGCGCCCTGCGCCAGCGGCAGGATTCAATGATGGCCGAGCGTGCGACGCTCCTGCAGAAGAACGAGCAGGTACGGGCGCGCGTCGAAGCGATGATCGGCCGCCTGAAGGCGATGGAGCACAGCGCATGACGGAGCGCACGTCGCGGGTCAGCGTGCGGATCCTCGAGAAGGGATACCAGGTCGCCTGCCTCCCCGAAGAGCGCTCCGAGCTGCTCGATTCCGCCGAGTACCTGAACGTCAAGATGCGCGAGATCCGCGACGCGGGCAACATCGTCGGCCTGGACCGCATCGCGGTGATGGCCGCGCTGAACCTCGCGCACGAGCTGCTCAAGCTGCGCGGCCGTGGCGATGCCGCGGACAGCGACGTCAGCCAGAAGATCCGTCAGTTGCGCGAGCGCGTCGAAAGCGCGCTCAGCCGAGGGCAGCAGCTCGAGCTGTGAGCGCGCCGCTCGAGCCGGATGTCCGGCCTGGTTGCGAATCGA
>DATNFA010000144.1:0-63245 GCA_035606615.1 Steroidobacteraceae bacterium | reverse complement strand
ATCGCCGCCCGCGAATACCTGCACCTCGTGATGGACCAGATTGGTCGCGAGCGCGTGCAGGTTGAATTCTCCTGCGCGGGACGCAAGGCCGATGCTGGCGGCGAGGTCGAAGCCCTCGACGGTGACGCGCCCGTAATTGCTGAGCCGTAAGTCGATGCTGCGGATCGAGCCATCAGCGAAGCGCTGGATCTTCCCGCATGCGAGCGCAGTACCTTGGTTGGCGCATTCGCTCAGAATCAGGTCGTCACTGAGCTCCTCGACGTAGCGGTCGAGCTGCGTTTGAAAAACATCGATGCTCGCTTGCCATGCGGCGGCGTCCGTCGATCGAAATTCGAGGCCTGCATTGAACGAGTGGCCTTCTTCGGGTTCCAGATCTGTGTTGCCGCCGACGAAGCGAAGGTACGTGCTCGCTGGCGACTGCGCATAGCTGCCTCCAGGAACACCGTTGGCTGCGCAGTTCGCCTGTTGTTCGGGCGTGGGAGCGTTTCCGCACGGGTCTACCTCCTGAAACGACTGTTCGGAGACTTGCGCGCGATAGAGCTCCTCGAGCGCGGGCGCACGAAACAGCGTCGCGTAATCCGCCCGCATCACCCACGCGCTCGACAGCGTCCAATGCAGACCCGCATGCCATGTCGTGTGCGTGCCGAACGTGCTGAAGTCGGAGACACGGCCGCCGAGCGTAGCGGCGAGACTTCCCCAACGGGCTTGCTCGTCGAGTAGCGGGACTCGCATCTCTGCATAACCTTCGCGAGCCTCGAACGAGCCTCCGGGAACATCCGCCGCCAGGGGCAGGCTCACGGTTCCGCCGACGCGCTGCGGATCGTATCGATAGGCGCCCGAATCCCGCCGGAATTCGCCGCCGAGCGCCCAAAGGATCTCGCCCGCGGGCGTACGCCCCCAAGCACCATCGAAGCCGATAGTGGCGAGGCGTTGCGAGTAATAGCCGTCGTCGCGCAGCGCACCTGCCATGAACGCGGCCTGTTCCTGCGTGATCGAGCCTGCACCGCCGAACAGATTGATTGGCACACAACCGTCGATCACTGCGCTCGCAGGCACGATGCCGGTGACCGGATCGGGTGCTCCACAAACAATGCGGCCCGATGCATCGCGGCCGGAGGGGCCGAGCCCGGACGTCAACGGGTCGAGCAGCGGCAAGCCGTTCTCATGCGTGACGGCGTCTGACTCTGCAGCGGCGGCCGCGACTTCCCACCTCCAGCCACCCAGCTCGCCACGAATGCCGGCCAGGGCGCGCCACATTTCTACGCGCTGACTGAACCGGCGCCTATCGAGCTCGACGAAGCGCCGCAGACCATCGGAAATATCCACGCCGAACGGGTTGTAGAAGTTGGTGGCAGGGACGGCGCTCATGATTCCAAACACGGCAGGCGCCAGACTCTGTGACGACTCACGCCGGCTGAACAGGCCTTCGAAGAACAATTCGCCGTCTCCGCCCAACGGCTGATTTCCTAGCAGCCACAACGATCCACGTTCGTTCGGCGTCTGCAGATACGTGTACGGCGCGTAGTTGAACGTTTCGCTGAGGTCATCCGCGCGCCAGTCGCTCGCCGCCTGACCGGTGGCCCCCGGCACGCGCGTGTATATACCTGGCGGCAGTCCCAGTGCGTTTCCGTCAGGCACGTCGAAGCGACCGTTCGGGATGACGAGCGAGCCAGTGGGCGCGCTAGTGCCGTCGGTGCTGACAACCGCGAGCGGAATTGCCGAGTATTCCCGCGTCGCCATCGAGACACCCTCTTGATCGACGTAGTCCGCGCCGACCATCCAGTGTCCTTGACCGACGTCGCCGCCGACGAGCGCTTGCGCGCGCGTGATCGTGCCATCGCCGCGAGACGTTTCTGAGCGCTGCAATCCCAGCTCGACACCTCTGAAATCCGAACGCGTGATGACGTTGACGACGCCACCGATCGCATCGGCGCCGTAAACCGCAGAGGCACCTGTCGTGAGCACCTCTACGCGGTCGATCATCGACAGCGGCAGCGAATCGATATCGACTGATGAATCTGCACCGATTCCGCCGTTGGGCAGCCGTCTGCCATTCAGCAGCGTGACGGTGCGCTGCGGTTGTAGTCCGCGCAAGTCGATTCGCGTCGATCCATCTCCGAGGCCATTCACATTGGTGTTGGGAGGCGACCCAGTGTTGTAGGGCAAGGTCTGCAGCACCTTGCCGAGGGAATCGTTGCCGCCGCGCGTGAGCTGTTCTTTCGTCAAGACGGTGACGGGCCCGCTGGATTCGCTTGTGTCGCCGCGAATCCGCGAACCGGTCACGACAACGGTGGCAAGCGCATCGCTCTCGGCAGGTGAGGCAGCTTGCGCAAATGTGGGCGGCAGCGTGAGCAGCAGCGCAGCGCAACCTGCCCGCAGCTCTGTCGTGCCGGGTCGCCAACGAACATTGCGCATGGCGCGATCCCTCAGAGGGAGGCGCCTGGATCAACCCCGCTTCGGCACTTCCCCTTTGCTTCGCATCTGCTCGAGCAGCGCGCGCTGCTCGACACGATACTGCCTCGCTTGATCCGTCAACGCCCGGAATCTCGGCTCGCTCCTGAAACGCGCGTAGAGCGGATCGAGCTCTGCCAGGTACCACCAACGATAGTACTTTCTCATTTTCTGTGCGATGGCCAGTTCCGCGAGCGCCCGTTCGTCGTCGCCCAGGATCGCGAATGCGGCAGCGCGTTCCCGGCAGAACCAGTTTTCCGTTCGGCCGACCGATTCGGCCTCGAGTTGCACGAGGATCGAGGTGGCCAGCTTGCGACCGCGCTCGGTCTCGCCGGCGAGTACGAGCGTGTGCGCATACACCAGTCCCAAGCCGCGGCTCCAGAGTCGCGGCTCAGCAGCGGTCGCCTGTATCGCATAGCGTGTTTCGAGCTGTTTGAGAACCGATGCAAGGTCGCCCGACGCGATGGCTCCGTCCCGGAGGGCTTCGGCAATGGGCGCAGTCGGCGCGGTTTCCGTGTCGTTATGGACACTCCACGCCAGCTCTGCTGCACGGCGTGGATCGTGTTGATACTGGGCAATCTTGACCTGGGAGGCCGCGTCGTCCGGCGACTTGCCAAGCACTGCCGTCGCCGCCACTGGGTCATCGAGGTCCAGGTATATCGTCGCCGCGAGGTTGCGGCTGTTAGTGGCGGGATGCTGCGAGATTATCTCCTCGGCCAGACCGATGGCCTGCGCAAACTCACCGCTGTATTCGTATTTGGACACCGCGAGCTGAAACAGCGCGGGCTCGAATCCGGGGCTGATCGTCAACGCCTCCCGCAGCAGACGATCGTGCGCCGCCACATCGCTGCGGCCCACCATGACCATGAAGGCCTGTCTCACGTGCAGTTCAGGCGCCAGAGGATCGAGCCGGCGAGCGCGATTCATCATCTCGATCGCCTCGCCCTTGCGATGCTGGCCGAACAGAAAGCCCGAGAACTCCGCGTACCCACCGGCGTAGCTGGGCGCAAGCGCGAGCCCCTTGCGATACCACTCCTCGGCCCTGACGGGATCGTCGGCGAGGCTGGCGCGATCGATCCATGCCTCGCCGAATGCCGGGTTCAGTTCCAGCGCTCGATCAAGCGCTTGGCGCGCCTCCACACGCAGCTCTGGACTCTGGCCCTTGGTGAGAAAGTCGGCTTGCAGCTGCGCTTCCTCCAGCGACAGGTAACCCAGCGCGAAACTCGGATCTAGTATCGTGGCGCGCCGGAAGAGTTCGATAGCGGCTTTCACCTCGTCGAGCTGGTCAGCGTTCATCAGCAACCGCTGCCAGCCGCGTACGTACAGCAGATAAGCATCCAGATCGATCGTGGCGGGCGCGGCGGCAGGGCCCGCTGCAGGCTGTGCGGCGATTTGCAGATCGTGTGCCACTCGCTCGACGATCGCCTCGCGAAGGAGAGCGACATCCTTCACGGAATGGTCGAACGAGGCCGACCACACCCTCGCGCCGGACGCCGCATCGACGAGCTCGGCTTCTGTACTGATCTGATCGCCCAGGCGTGCTGTGCTTCCCTGCAACAGAAACTGCGCGTTGAGTTTTCGACCGATCTCACGGGGATCCAGCTCCGGATTGTGCAGACGTGCCATCGAGCCTGTCCCGATCGACGTGACACCGTCGATAGCCGCTAGCCGGTAGCGAAGTACATCAGTCACGACCAGCGCGAGCTCTTCATTCGCTTCGCCCGGAGTCGCGGCACGAAAAGGCAGCACGGCGATTGTTCGGCGATCGAGGGACGAGCGCGGCGCGGCGGCCGGCGACGATTGGCTTACGGGCGGCTGTTCGCGGCGAATTGCGACGAAGGTGAGCGCGGCAATCAGCAGCAGCGCAACCGATCCTCCTGCATATAAATGAGCGCGCCTCGGTCGCCCAATGGGCGCAGTGGGCGGCGCGGTCGCGGGCGGCGGGCTAGGCGGGGGCGCTGTCGTTTCCGGTGGATCGATCGCGGCGATGAATCGATAGCCCTTGCGCGGCACTGTCTCGATGTAGCGCGGCGTCTCGACTTCGTCCTGCAGCGCGATTCGCAGCTTGCGCACTGCCGAATTCAAGCCGGTGTCGAAGTCGACCACGCCTTTCGGCCAGAGGCGCGCGATCAGTTGCTCGCGCGTCACCAGCTCGCCGGGGTGCCTGAGCAACTCCTCGAGAATCTGCAGCGGCTGATCCTGGAGGCGGGTCTTGCGGCCGTCTTTCGCAAGCTCACCCGAATCCATGCGCAGCACCCAGCCGTCGAAGCGGATTGCTCGCGGGTGTGACAGGTCTGGTTCTGATCCGGACGCCATAGCAGCTGCACCGAGAATACCGAAGCCTCGATCCTTGTCCATGCGGATCAGTGGGTTGGTCGAATCACGCGCGGATCAGAAACAAACCAGAGCTCGAACAGCGCCGGACCATGGAGCCGCACCGCTGCAGCGTCCAGCTTCACACCCGCAAGCCGACCAACCCAACCACCAAGGAGATCGTCATGAACACATTCACCCGCCTCGCCAGCATCGCCTTCCTCGGGCTCACTCTGAATGCTGCTTACGGCGAAGAAGCGCCGAAGTCGTTGACAGTGCAATTCGGGGATCTGGACCTGAACAAGGACGCGGGCCTGACAACGTTGTTCGATCGTATCAAGGGTGCCGCAGAGAGAGTGTGCAGTGCGCACAGCGGTGGCACGACGCTGCGAGACCAGCAGCAGTATGCCGCGTGCGTCGACTTCGCTCTGTCCAACGCTATCGCCCGGGTCGACCGCCCTGAGCTGACGGACTACATCGTCAACCGGCATTCCAGCGAAAAGAAGACGCAAGCGAAGGTCGCGAACCGTCGTTGAGACGTCGTCGGCCGGCGCTGCGACACCAGGCCGACTACGGCATGCGGCGGATGTGGGACACGCATCCGCCGCATTGTTTCAGAACCTGAAAGCGCTCAGTCGGTGATCCTCTCAGAGAGAGCGCGCTCGGGCAGTGAATGCTTGGGCTGCCGCTGATCCTTCAGAAAGCCCTTGCTGGGCCGAAACTCGATTGACTTGACGCGGCGCGCGAGTGCTTCAGCGAGTGAGGAATCCTGCGCGAAGCGCGGACGAAGTTCGGAGGGTCTGCGAAACAGCTTGAAAAGCATAGCCAGGCTACCGCGTTCTGAGGTGCCCAAGTTCTCGCGCCCATCACGCGAAGGCAATCAGGACAACAGGGGCGGACGATCTGAGACGGACCCTGATCACGGCGGGCGCAATTTGCCGAACTGCGGACGATCCACAAGACCAGGTGGTGGCTGGCGCGTCCGAACTTACTCGTGCAGTCCTTGCGCACGGTTCATAGGCCATGCTATCCAGTTCGCGAAGCTGGTCGCGGACGGAAAATTTCCCCGCAAAATCCGATGAAGCGCACGTGGACAATCATTGGAGTCGCTGATGTGACGCGCAGCTTCAATTGGTATCAAGCGCTCTTCGGTCAGCCCAAATCGGCACCTGCTCATGACTATTTCGGGCAACTCCTCGACACGGACGGTACGGTCCTGCTTTGTCTTCACAGGTGGGGCGATCATGAGCACCCGACGCTGATGAGCCCCGATCGAGCCGAGCCCGGCAATGGGCTATTGCTGTTCTTCCGAGTGGATGATTTCGACCAGGCGCTGTCACGCGCCAGAGCATTGGTCAGTCAGTTGGCGGAGGAGCCAGAAATGAATCCTGCCACCGGGACACTGGAGTTCGCCCTGCGCGACCCGGACGGCTACTACGTCATGGTCAGCTCGCTCACCTGAACGTGCGCCTCAATTCGCGGAGTCCGTTCATCGCGTCCCTGGTGTTCGCAGCGATGTGCTGTATGGCCGGTGCTGCGGAGGTCGCGCCCGAAGAAGCCACGCCTGCCGTGCCGGGCGGGGCGGAGCTCGAACGCCTCGGAGCTGTCATCGGCGAAGTCTTCATCCACAACGAAAACATCTTCGATCTGGAGGACCCCGAGGAGAACAAGCAGCTGTACCGGCTCGCGAACAAGCTGCACATTCGCACGAAGCCGGATGTAATCCGTCAACAGCTCCTCTTCAAGACCGGCGACTCTTACTCGCAGCGACTGATCGACGAATCGGCGCGCATCCTGCGATCGGCCCGCTATCTCTACGATGCGTCGGTTGAGCCGGTCGCCTTCAAAGACGGGCGCGTCGACATCGCCGTCACGACGCGCGATGTCTGGACACTGAATCCGGGCCTGTCCTTCACTCGCACGGGCGGAGAGAACACGGTCGGTGTGGAGCTCGAAGAGCTCAACCTCCTCGGCACCGGTACCGACCTGGAGCTCTCCCACGTCTCCGGCGTCGATCGCGACTCGAACATGATCGAGTACAAGGACCGGCACGTCTTCGACTCGTGGGTGAGAGTACGAGCCGCGTACGCGGACAACAGCGACGGCTCGTTCAAGGCCCTGGAGGTCGAACGGCCGTTCTACGCGCTCGATTCGCGCTGGACGGCAGGCGTGTTCGTGCAGGACGACGAGCACATCGAGCCGTTGTACGACTTGGGCAAGGTCGTGGAGGAATTTTCTTCGCGTCGGAAGTTCGCTACTGCCTTCTGGGGCTGGTCGGACGGTCTGCGCAACGGTTGGGTGCGGCGCTGGCGCGTCGGCGCAACTTACGACGAAAGCGAGTTCGGTGAGATCCCCGGAGCGCCGCCGCCGAATCTCGTGCCGGAGAATCGCAAACTCGTCTACCCGTGGCTGGGCTTCGAGCTGGTGCAGAACGATTTCGACAAATTCAGGAATCACGATCAGATCGGCCGCACCGAGGATTTCCACCTGGGTGCACGCCTCAGCGCGCTAGTTGGCTATGCGGACCAGGCATACAGCGCCGATCGAAGCGCATGGATCTTCTCGGCGAGGGCGAGTCATGGTTCCGGCAGCGGCAGTCGTTCGGCGCTGTTGCTCAGCGGTGCGCTCCAGGGCCGGCTCGAGAGCGGCGAGCTGCGCAACGCAATTCTCGACGGCGCTTTACGCTATTACGTTCGACAATCCGAACGGCGCCTGTTCTTCGCGACGCTCGAAGGTTCAGTAGGCCGCGAGCTCGATCTGGATACGCAGATCCTGCTCGGCGGCGACAATGGACTGCGCGGCTACCCGCTGCGCTATCAGGGAGGCGAGGCTCGTGCGCTGCTGACCGTGGAGCAGCGCTACTTCACGAACTGGTATCCGTTTCGCCTGGTGCGTGTTGGCGCCGCTGCTTTCTTCGATATCGGTCGGACCTGGGGCGAGAGCCCCGTGAGCACGCCGAGCCTGGGCTTGCTCAAGGACGTGGGCATCGGCCTGCGGCTCGGCAACAGTCGTTCGGGGCTCGGCAACATCATCCACATCGATCTCGCGTTCCCGCTCGACGGCGACTCCTCCATCGACGATGTGCAGATCCTGGTGGAGACGAAGGAGCGGTTCTGATGCGCTCAACTCTTCGCGAGACTGTTGACGATCGGATTTCCGGGAAGCCTAGCCTGCCACACGCGCGCTAGCTCCTGTTGTCGCTTACGAGTTGCGTCCGTCTTCATCTCGTCTCCCGCTTGCACGTACAAGCTGGTCAGCGTGCGAAGCAGGCGCGCCAGCCTTTGCGCCGAGCGCAGATCTTTTTCCGGCGCAGCCCAGGGCGTGTCGTATTTCGCTTTGCTCAGAATCTCTTCATAGGCCGCGGCAGCTTCCTCGATCCGACCGCTCGCTGCAGCGGCGTCCGCGCGTGCGCTGAGCACCGCGAATTGCGGGCCATCGAGTGCGATCGCTTTCGCCGGTAAATCGTTCGTCTCTTCGAGAATCGCGACCGCAGCGTCGAGCCGCTTCCCGGCCTCGCTTCCCCGCTCGAGTCCGCGCAGCGGATACGTGGATTTCGCGAGCAGCTCCGCGCGCGTGCGCTGCGTCTTGGTCGTCTTCGGTGTTTCGTCGAGCCGCTGCAATGCATTGTCGTAGACCGCAAGCGCACGCTCCGGATCGCTTCCCTTCAGGAGATCGCCCAACTCCCGACTAGCCGTCGCCAGCCGTCCGCGGCTGGCAGAGTCCTTGGGATCGCGAGCTGCATGCTCTTCGGTGACGTCGATGGCTTTCTGGAACGGCACCGTCGGCTCGACGGCAGCGGCGGGGTCGACCTCCTTGAGATCACGCAGGATCATGCCCTCACGCAGCAGCACCCCGTATCGATGGCTCATGCGTGTGATCGCGCTCGTGTAGGTCGTGCGTTCAGTGATCTCACGCGCCTCTTGAATCGTCTTGACGGCCTCCGGCAAGTTGCCTTGCGAGCGCAGCGCATTGGCCAGCAGGCTGAGGGCTACGCTGCGGCGCAGGTCGGCGTCGGGTCCGCCCTCGATCCTGTCGAGCTCGAGTACTCTGCGCAGCATTCGGACCGCGTCCTCGTACTGCGACATGTTCGTGAACGCCAGTGCCACGTTGGTGGAGCAGAGCAGTACGTCGGTCAAATCCTTCTGATCCGCAGGACCCGCGCTCAAAAAGCGCTCCGCCAGCATCGCCGTTTTGCGCGCGTGGGCCAGCGCCTCATCGCGCCGCCGCCCTTCATCGGCCAGGATCATGCGATCGTGCGCGATGTTGACAGCCAGCAGCTGGACATGACGATCGTCGGGTCTCTCGGCGTACACCGCATCGACATAGCCTTCGGCAATCGCAAGATTGCGCTCCGCCTTGTCGTACTCGCCCAGATTGGAATCGGTGGGCACGCCTTGGATGTGCGCGATGCGCCAGTAGCCATCGCCGAGCGCCAGCATGAGATCGACATCGCCGTGCACGTCCTTCGAAAGACCTTCGAGGTATTGCAGCGATGCAGTGACCAACCGTTGCCGCGCCAAGGTCGATTCGGGAAGTCCGACGATGGACTTGTCGAGCTCGAAGACTTTCGCAGACAACGCTCGCAGTTGATCGAAGCGCCGCTCTGCAATGACTCGCTCCCTGTTGACCGCGAACAAGCCGGCGCTGAGTCCCATGACCAGCAATACGCCTGCGGCGACAGGTACACGATTGCGACGCAGGAACTTGCCAGCTCGATACAGCAGGGTGTCGGGCCGCGCGCTGATGGGCCGATGGCTGAGGTAGCGGCGCACGTCGTCGGCGAAGGCAGTGGCCGAGCCGTAACGCTCCTGCGGCGACTTCTTCAATGCCTTGCCAAGGATCGTTTGCAGCTCGCCGCCGACGCCGGGCACCGCCTGCGTGAGCGGGGAGGGGTCGACGTGCAGAATTCCATGAACCATTTCTGCGGGGGAACTCGCCTGCGCGCCGGTTGGATGCACGCCGCTCAGTAATACGTAGAGCAACACGCCGAGCGCATAGACGTCGGTCGCCATCGTGATCGGCGCGTTCGTGAGCTGCTCCGGCGCCGCATAAGCAGGAGTCAACGCGAACATGCCTTCGCGCGTGACCATCGCGAAGCCCGGCAGGTTGGCATCCTCGACCAGTTTCGCGACGCCGAAGTCGAGCAGCTTGACGTTGCCATCGTGCGTGACGAGGACGTTCGAGGGTTTCAGGTCGCGGTGCACGACCAGATGTTCCTGCGCGTGCGTGACGGCTGCCAACACATCCATGAAGAGTCGCAACCGCTCCTTGACATCGAGCGACTTCGAGTCGCAATAGCGATCGATGGGGATTCCTTCGACATACTCGAGAGCCAGGTAAGAGCGGCCATCCTCCGTCGCGCCGGCATCGAGCAGCCGCGCGATGTTGGGATGTGCCAGTCGACCCAGCAGCTGTCCTTCGCGCTGAAAACGCTCGGCGAGCCCGCCTTTCGGCGCGGTGCTGCTCAGGAACTTGATTGCGCACCTGCCCTGGTAACGACCATCGCTGCGCTCGGCGAGCCAGACTTCTCCCATGCCGCCCCGGCCGATCAGTCGCTCGAGTGTGTATGCGCCCACCCGCATCCCGGCGTGCGCAGTCGGCGCCGGAGGATCGATGGCGGATCGTTCGAGAAATCCCTGTGCATCGAGCACTGCATGACGTGCCAGGAGGCTGCGGACCTTCTGTGCGATCTCGGGGCGCGTCTGCGTCAGCTCCGCGAGCCAGGTTTCCCGCTCGTGCGGTTCGAGATCGAGCGCGCGATCGAGATAGGGCGCGATGTGATCCCAGCGAGGCGAGGCGTGCGAGGGCTGTTGCATGGCCTAATCGATCGGCTGCCCGTCGAGATACTGGTGCAGCAGAATGCGCGCCTTCTCCCAGTCGCGCTGGACGGTCCGCTCCGACACCGAGCGCATGCGCGCGATTTCGGCGACGGAGAATCCGCAGAAGAACCGGAGGTCAACGCATTCGCCGAGCCACGGATCCACGCGCGTGAGCTCCTCGAGCGCCTCGTTCATCTTGACGGAATCGAAGTCCTCCTGCTTCGCGACCGGCAGCTCGGTCGTCAGCGAGGTGATTTCAAACTGACCGCCGCGCTTCTGCGCCTGACGATCGCGGAGGTAGTTCAGGATCAACCCGCGCATGGCGCGCGACGCGTAGACCATGAAGCGTGCGCGATCGACCGCAGGCGCAGTCTCGCGTTCGCAGATGTTGAGGAACGTCTCGTGCAGCAGCGTCGTGGGGCTCAGGGTGGCGTGGGCGTTGCGCCGTAATTCCCGCTGAGCCACTCGGTGCAATTCGTCATAAAGAGAGGCAAAGAGCTGCCGTCGCTGCGCGACGTCTCCGGCGTCAGCCGACTCGACCAGTGCCAGGAGCGCTTCTTCTGTCATGTCATGGAGGCGCGTTGTTTTCGCAAATACTAGCCTCCGCAGGATGACAGTCTCAATGGTCCGTTCGTCTTTCTACAAAAGTATCGGGGCGGTGTCGTGTTTGCTTCGCCAACCGTGACTACTCAGTTAAGACCCCAATAACGAGGAAGCGGACGATGAACAGCAGACGAACTTGGGCGGCGCTTGCCGCCGTGGCGGGCATTGTTACGGCGGCCCCGGCTTCGGCAACTCTGGTCTCCTCACGCGATGCGTTGGGCGGCGACGACTTCCTCGACTGGGCGACAGTTGGCAATTCCTTCGACACTCTCGCAGAGCCCTTGGAGATGCTTACGACCGGCGGCCTGACCGCGACGGTCCGTGGATCTGGCAACGGGCTGGTGCGCGATGGCTTTCTCGGCAGCCTCTTGCCCTACAGAACAGTAGAGACGTTGCGCTGTGGGTTCGATGCTGCCGGGCAGCCAACGAACTGCGGCGTGCCGCGCATCAGCATCTCATTCGCCACGGGCCTGAAGGCCTTCGGAGCCCAGATCCAGGATATCGGCTTCGACGAGCGGTTCCTCGGCAGCATCTCGGTGTTCGACCTGCTCGGCAATCTGCTCGAGACCTACACTGCGGCGGGTTTCAATTCCGCGCCTTTCCTGGGCGTGTCGAGATCGACCGCGGACATCTTTCGCATCGACTTCGGAACGAATACGGGAAGGGACTTCGCGATCAATAGTGCAGACCTCCTGCGCGGCCTGCCCGAAGTGCCCACGGACCCGGTGCCGCCCACGCAATCGGTTCCCGAACCCTCATCGCTGGCGCTGTTCGGCCTCGGACTGTCGGGGGTGCTATTCGCCCGTCGACGGCGGAGTCATTTGCCTTTCAGTACGTCGTCGACGTCGACGACGCGGAAGGCGCCAGACTCGGTCGCAAACTGCCGAAGCAGGTACGCATGTCCCTGCCCGTAGACGACGAGCATCCGATCTTCGGGACGAGCGGCGGCGCGCACCAGGTTGGTGAAGATCCGCAGATTGCGTGCATACCACTGGCCGACCCAGTTCGCTCCAGGCTGATGCTCTGCATCGCCAATAGCTGCCCAGTCGAAATAGTTGCGATGACTCGCCGCAAGGGTCTCTGACCGATTGAGCTGCAGGAGCCATTTGCCGATGGTTTGCGTACCCAGGGGAACGATGCCGGTCACGCCCTTGGGATCGAGAAGCGCGGCGACCTGCGCCTTCTGGCCGTGTGCCTGGCCATAGGCAACCCAGTCGTAATCCTCGTCATTGCCCGGGGAGTCCTCGTTCCAGTCCACTGCGTAGACTCGGGCGAGATGCAACCTTGCCGCGAGTTTCAGGCCTATCTGTTCCTCTTCGCCACGCCCAAGCTGGTACTTCCCTTCGCGATAATCCCGATAGCGCGCGTCGAGAGCTGCCTGCTTCTTGATCGGCCATTCCACAGCGATGTGCGTCGGCCGATAGGACGCGAGCTGCTCGACCACTTCGTGGATCTCTGTCTGTCGAGCCGGCGCTAGAACGTCGTCGACCTTCGTGTTCACCACGTCCAACCCGGGATTGTCGAAATGCGCGGTGCCGAGAACCAACAACGCTGGCCGCTGGTCCGCAGCTCGGTCACGCAGCAACCGGCTGTCATCCTGTGCGACAGCGGGCGCAGACACGGCCGCAATGATGCAGCCACACCAAACCGACGTGATCCAGGTGCTGAAACCAGACATTGGAGCTCTCCCTGACCGATGGGCCAGCTGTTGAGAGCACACAAGCCTGGAAATTGTTGCGGGGAGGGCTAGAACCGGAAGGTGAGCCCGACCGACCCGAACCGGTCGGGTTGCTCCTGCCCTTCGAACTCGCGGCTGCGGATCACGTACGTGTACGCGACGCGCAGTTTGCGCCAGATCACGGCAAAGCCGGCCTGAGCGTCGTAGACGAACGTCTCCTTGTGAATGTCGACGTCGTAGGTCGATGCGTCGCCATCGAGGAAGATGTTGTACGCGACGCCGCGCGCATCCACCCCGGCGAACACGTACCAGCCCAATCCATCGCGCGGCTGGAAGAATGCCGAGCCTGGCAGGCTGGGTCGGATGCGCGGCACGCCGAAGTCGTTGTGCAAGTCTCTGCCCAGCCGCAGCGTGATGCCGGCATTGGCATAGGTCGCGATGTTGCCGAAACTGAAGCCGAGGTGCGGACTGAAATCCATCTCGAGAGGCCCGAGGCGCCGCTTGCCGATATTGCGCCACCGATGTTCGTACAACAGCTGATAGCCGGGCGTGTCGCTCAGTTGATTGTCCCACCCGTTCGCGTGCGCGCTGCTGATCCAGTCGTGAAAGCCGTTCTGCACCTGCTCGCCATGCGCTGAGGGACCGACGATGCCGAGATTGAGCGCCCACGTGTCGAGCTGGTTACCCTGATTCGCGACGACCGCGATGCCGAGATAGAGCCAGCCTGCGTACGGCCGCTGATCGGGTAGGGGCTGCGTCGCATCGGTGTCATCCGGAGTGAAGATGCTCTGGCCGAGTGTCAGGCCAACTCGCGTGTGATCGTCGTTGCTCACGCCGGGCAGCAGGTTCGAGCCATTGCGGAACCAGTCCCACAGGTGATCTTCGATCGATAGATAAGACAGCTCCACGCCGTTGGTGTAGTGGTGATCCGTGCCGGCGATCGCGTCGTTTTCCCAGAGGAAGTTGAAAGTGCCGCTCTCATCTTCCGCGGCGCTCGCGCCGATCCAGCTGCAGTAGAGCGTGGCGATGATCAGCGCCTTCGCTGCGATCCGTCTTTCGAGTGCGCCTGTGTGCATGGCTGTGTCCTGCGATCGGCTTCCGAAGTCAGCGTGTTACCGATCGGGCGGGAAGTAACTAGTACCGAAGGACAGGCGCTGAGTAGCGTAAGCGATCCGTAAGCGGGTGCATGCGACTCTGCCCGCCATGGCAGAGCCAAGAACGAAGTTGGAACTGGCGACGAGCACTGTTCAAGTCCTGAGCGTCGTCGCTGGTGTGGTCATCAGCGTGCTGAGCTTCAATGCGGCTCGTCTCAAAGAGGCTGAGGCTCGCGCGCTCGAGGCCGACAAGCCCTTCGTCGAATTGCGTCGCTGCGTCTACCTGGAGGCGGTCAAGACGGTGGCCATCATTGCAAATCCAGAAGGTCGGACTCAGGACGAGCTGGACAAGGCAAAGCGGCGGTTCCGCGAGCTGTACGTGGCCGAGCTCACCATGGTCGAAGACTCGGCCGTCGCGAGCAGGATGGTCCATCTGGCGCAAGCCGTCGATCCAGAGCTGATCAACCTCAGTCCGCAGCAAGTGGCCGCTCTGCAACTCGCCCAAGCGCTGAAGGCTGGCTACACCAACCCGCACGCACAGTAGCTAAGGGAATACTTTGACCGGCTGACCGACTAAAATCCCGGCGGTGGAGGCCGCACGGGAGCAACACGATGGGCCCGGTCGAAATCATCCTGACGGTTCTCACCGCAGCCGGTGGCAGCGCGGTAGTACTCGCCGCGCTGGCAGCATGGCTCGGCAAGATCTGGGCAGATCGCATCGCGCAGAACCAGAGACTTCACGCCGACATCGACGTCGATCTTCGCAAGCGACGAATTCGTGTGTACCGGGAGCTTTGGACTTGTACATCACTGCTGCCTAAATGGCCAAAGGCGAGCGGCGTCACCTATGAACAGCTCCTGACGTTCAGTCAAACCCTGCGCGATTGGTATTTCGGTAAAGGCGGCATGTACCTCTCGCGCAGCACGCACGACAAGGCTTACAGCCCGCTGCAAGACGCGCTTGCGGAGGTACTCAGGTCGAACAGCTCCGGGGTAATCTCGGACGAGCATTACGAGAAGGTCAGGAGCCGTTGTAGTGCTCTTCGGACTGCTCTTGCCGGAGACATCGAGTCGCGCAGAGAAGGGCCAGAGTGACTACGGAGATCTCCATGAAAGTAACTCGCATCGTCACTGTCTCGATCATTGCCGTTGGCAGCGCCTTGGCTCTGCATCTCGCGTCAGCGCAGCAGCAGGGCGTCAAGCGCACTGAGCTGCAGCGGCACGATCTCAGCGTGCCTGGGCGCGAAATGGTCCAGGTGCGCGTCGAGGTCGATCCGGGCGTGGCGTTGCCCACGCACACGCATCCCGGCGAAGAGATCGTCTACATCCTCGAAGGGACGTGGGAGTATCAGGTCGAAGGGAAAGGCGCGATGACGCTCCACGCCGGTGATGTCGCGTTCGTTCCAAGTGGCACGAAGCATGGGGCGAAGAACATCGGTAGCGGCAAGGGCGCAGCGGTCGCGACGTATATCGTCGAGAAGGGCAAGCCGCTGGTCGTACCGGCCAAGTAGACCTTTCGGCTTCAGTGCAAGAGATCGGCGATATAGATCGCCTCATTGGCTCTGGATCGTGCCTCTTGCGCGAGCGGGCTCTGCGCGCCCTCCGTGTTTCGCCACAGCTCGGCACGCTGCTCGCAGAGCGCGCGGCAGCGAGTCCGCTCGGCTGCCACCTGTTTCGAGATCAGGTTCGCGATCGCCTCCAGTAAAATCGGCCGGGCCGCCAGCGGTACGGGCATCAATTGATGCTGCAGTTCATCGGCGACGATTTCGGGAGTGATGTCCGACATGGCGTACTTCCTGCATTGGACGACTGAGCTTGCGTGAGTAGTATGCACTCACGGTCCGCCGCTCGTCGCTCGCATCGGCCAGTTCCGCGGGTAGAGGTCCAGCAGCCGGCTCCGCTCTTCCTCCGACAGCGGAAAAATCCTCGGCGACGTCGACTCGAATGCGTCGGGCCGACAAGGCGCCGGGCGGCCGCACATCAGCAATTGCGGATCGCGATTGTGATCGAGTCCGATGGCGTGACCGAGCTCATGCGCGATGACGTTGCGCAAGACATTTGGCAGTGACAGCGGCGGTATGGTGCCGTCTTTGATGCCGATCACGACGCGGTCGCCGCGGGTCGCGGTGAACGAGATGAACGCCGCGTTCGACAAGACAATGAGCAAGTCGCCGGGATGGCGATCGATGCTCTCGGGGATCGTCGGCCACGGGTTGTAGCGGCGAACCTGTCGTGCGAGCGATTGAATGTCGCTGTCGGGAACCGAGTCGGTCACCCAGGCGACGTCGCCGAGTCGGAAGGGTGTTCCCAGTTCGGCGAAGGTGCGATTCCAATGAGCAACCGCTTCTCGAACTGCTTCCCGTCGCGGATCTCCTGCCTCGGAAATGACCGTGATGCTGGGGTTCCTGGTCCAATGGTTGCCAAATGCGCTCCTCCACGTGATCACGCCAGTCGCGATGATTGCGAGGAGAATCCAGTAGCCCGATCTCCGGAGCCGGTGGTTCATGAAGGGAGTCTACGCCGAGCCGTTGCAGGACGTGGCGAATGTGCGGAAGATCTCGCGCAATGAAGACGATGCTGCTTGTTTGCCTGTACCTGGCCGGGCCGGTCGGTTACGCGGCCGAGCAACAGCAAGTACCCGTCGGTCCGATCGAGAAGATGGCCAAGGATGTGATCGCCGTCTATCGCGAGCCGGACGGGCGCGCGTACTACGAAAATCTCTTCCGGCTGCAACTGGCCGCGGGCGCTTACGAGGCTGCCGCCAAGGCGATCGAATCACGACGCGCGTTGGATGCCGGAGACTCTTCGCTCGTCGCCAAGGCACGCCACGTTCAATACGCCATTTTTGCGCAGGCGAAAGCACGCGAGGCGGCAGGCAAGGGTTCCTTCGAAAGCGCCTTCGAGCAGGCGTTTCGCGAGACTTTCGCGCGACTCGACGACCGGACGTCCGCACATGCCATTCGGCTATTCGTCGCGATGGATGCGGCGGCGATGCAAAGGGATCTGGCCGCGCAACGCGAGCAGGCCAAAGGCAAGAGCAGCCTGTCCGTGTCGGATGCACTAGCGCTGGTCAAGGCACAGCAGACAGACGATGCGTATCGCCTGTTCGCGGCACTGTCGCCGAAGCTCATTGCTGAGGACGATGCGCGGCGCTACTTCATCGACAAGGATGTGCGCGTGCGGTTGCCGGATGGCGGCACGGTCTGCACGCTGATCGTGCGGCCGCGGAATGCGTCTGGGCGAATTCCCGCGTTGCTTCAATACACCATCTATATCGACGCTGCCCGCAATCTCGCGGACGCGCGCCGCTCGGCGTCGAACGGTTACGCGGGTGTCTTGGCGTTGGTTCGCGGCAAGGGCTGCAGCCCGGACGACGTGCGGATCTACGAACGCGATTCAGCAGACGCGGCCGCAGTCATCGATTGGATCAGCACTCAGCCGTGGAGCGATGGTCGTGTTGGCATGCATGGCGGCAGCTATTCGGGCTTCACGCAGTGGGCAGCCGCCAAGCGCATGCCGAAAGCTCTGAAGGCGCTCTTCGCCGGGGCTTCGGCTGCGGCCGGGATCGACGTGCCCATGGAAGGCAACGTGTTCTGGAATTTCGTGTATCCGTTTCCCTTCTATACGACCAACACGAAGCTCCTCGACGATGCCACCTATAACGATGTGGAACGCTGGCAGCGGCTGGATCGCAATTGGTATCTGAGCGGTCGAGCCTATCGCGACCTGGACAAGATCGACGGCACGCCCAATCCGCACTGGCAGACATGGATCGCGCATCCGAGCTACGACAGCTACTGGCAGCAGCAGCTCGCATACGGCAAAGACTTCGCGAAGATCGACATCCCGGTGCTGCAGACCGCGGGCTACTACTTCGGTGGGCCGGGCGCTGCGGTCTACTATTTGACCGAGCACTACAAGTACAAGCCGGACGCGCAACACTATCTGGTGATCGGCCCCTACGATCACTTCACCGCGCAACGTGGAACGATCGACGCCTTCGGCGAGAAGCTCGACAGCATAGCGGGCTATCCGCTCGACCCGGTCGCTCAAGTCGACCTGAGCGATCTGCGCTTCGAGTGGTTCGACTACGTGCTCAGAGGTGGGCCGAAGCCTGCACTGCTGAAGGACAAGATCAACTACGAGGTGACTGGCGCGAACGTCTGGAAGCACGCGCCTTCGATCGCAGCGATGGCAGCTCGAACAATGCGCCTCGATCTGAATGCGAAACACGCCGCAGGCGGTGCGATGAAGCTGACTGTCGATCTCGCAGATCGCAGCGACGTAGATCGTGTCGAGCAGGACGTCGGCGTTACGGACAAGATCGACGCACGCAATGGCATCACCTTCATCAGCGAGCCCATTGCGGATGCGATCGAGTGGAGCGGCCTGTTCGCCGGCCACCTGGAGCTCGTGACCAACAAGCGCGACTTCGATTTCACCGTCCAGCCGTACGTGCTCTCGCCGCGGGGAAAGTACACAGCACTGCCGCCTTATTGGTCGCGAGCAAGTCATGTCGATGACGCAACGACACGCCATCTGCTGACTCCGGGCAAGCGACAAACGCTGAGCTTCATGAGTCGCCGCTTGCTGAGCCACCGCGCCGAGCCGGGCAGCCGCCTCGTCGTCGTGCTCAGCGTCATCAAGGAACAGGGGCGACAGATCAACTACGGAACAGGCAAGGACATCAGCGACGAGACCAAAGCGGACGCAGGCAAACCCTTGACCATCGAGTGGCTCGAGGGTAGTTACATCGATATGCCGGTGGGGCGATGAGGAAACAGTGAAACGCGCGAGTGCAGGGTGGGTGCTGCTGATCGGCCTCGTCGGGGTCGACACGTTCGTTGCCGCTCAGTCCGCGCAAGGCACCGGGCAAGTTCCTCTTGATTGGGGGATCACAGGCAGCAACCCGCAAGGCTACAAGCTCCGAACAGACAGGGCAGTCGTTCTGAGCGGATCCGCAAGCGCAGTTCTCGAGTCGTATGCGGATACCGATACCGTTCGCTACGGCGCTCTCATACAAGTGGCTTCGGCGGCCGCGTTCAAAGGAAAGCGGATCGAGCTGTCGGGATACCTCGCGTCGCAGGACGCGCCGGCAGGTGCAGCCATGTGGCTGCGAGCAGACGACGCGAATGGAGCCATGGTTGCATTCGAGAACACCGGGCCACGCGGGATTCGAGGAACGCAGGAGTGGACCTATCAGAACATCGTCATGGACATTCCCGAGGAAGCTGTCGTGTTGGTCTATGGAGCCGTGCTCAAGGCAACCGGCAAGCTGTATCTGGATGATTTCCAGTTTCGAGTGGTCGATGCGAGCGTTCCCGCGACGGCCAAGCCTGTCACGCAACCGCAGCCCCCTTTGATCCGAGGGCCGATCCCGGATCCAGGTCGAGCGCCGCGCAATCTCGATTTCGAGCAGACGCGAAGCGAGAAAAACTCCTTTTCGCAGTGACTGCAACGTTCCTGACCGGCGCAGGCGATACGTTCCGGCATTTGCGGAGGATCGGCTCGTGATCAGGTGGATCTGCGTGCTCCTCGCGTTCTGGGTTGCGACTTCGCAGGCGCAGGAATGCCGCCAATCGCCGCGCATGCATGCGCTCGATTTCTGGATCGGACGCTGGGACGTATCGCAAGGCGGCCAGCCCGTCGGCACCAACACGATCGAATCGACGCTCGATGGCTGTGCGATCCTCGAGCACTGGCGAGATGTCGAAGGAGGCGAGGGGACCAGCCTCTTCTACTACGACCAAAGCGCGAATGCATGGAAGCAAGTGTGGATCACCGACCACGCGCTCAGGCTCGGCGGCACCAAGGAGAAGATCGAGCAGAAGGAATACACAACGAGCAGCCGTATCCGCTTCCAGGGAATCGATCGCACGACGCTGACTCGTGAGGCCGACGGCAAGGTGCGTCAGCTCATCGAGAGCCCCGCCGAGGGTGGCAAGACATGGCGCACGACCTTCGACGCCATCTACCAGCCCAGCTCATCGAAGTCCGGCGCCGCTTGCAGCCAAGCGCCGGAAGCAGTCGCCGCCGCGCCGCGGCTGTTGATCGACAACAACAATCGTCGCGACGTCGACGGTGTGCTCGCCGGTTACACCGAAGATGCAATCTGGCTTTCGCCCGATCAGCCCGTCGTGCGCGGTCGCGCGAATTTCCGGCCGCGATACACCTCCCTGTTTCGCGACAACAAGCTGGACTACACCGCCGAGATCACGGAAGCACGCGCAGATGGCTCGCTCGGTTACGCGTGGGGCAAGATTCGCGGCACGAGCACGCCACTCGACGGCAGCCCCGCGCGCTCAGTCGAGGATACATTCCTCGCGATCACGCGCTGCGAGTCAGACCGCTGGCTCGTCTCTCATCTCATCTGGAGTCACGCGCGACCTCAGCCGTGATGCAGAAACTGCTGATTCGCATTCGTTGATCCAGCAAGGACTGCTCCGCCTGCGCGGAGCGTCGTGACTATGGTGACACCCTGAGTCTCAACCAGGGGAGTTGTCTCATGTCACGTAACAACAAGCTCGCACTGGCCGTGCGCCGCACGCTCGTGCTCGGTGCTGCCAGCACCGCCGTTTTCGTTCAACCGATTCAGGCTGCCGAGGAGGGGTCGTCGACGATTTCGGAAGTCATCGTCACCGGCTCGCGCATCGCACAGCCGGGGCTGACCAGCATCAGCCCGGTGGTCTCCGTCGGTTCCGAGCAGATCAAGATCGAAGGCGTCACGCGCGTCGAAGACCTGATCAACAATCTGCCGCAGGCGGTTGCCGACTTCGGCGGCAATCTGTCGAACGGCGCGACCGGCGCCGCCACGGTGAATCTGCGCGGCCTCGGCTCGCAGCGCACGCTGGTGCTGGTGAACAACCGGCGCTTGATGCCGGGCGATCCGACGCAGAGCGGCTCGGCGTCGCCCGATCTCAATCAGATTCCTACGGCACTGGTCGAGCGCGTCGAGGTGCTGACGGGCGGCGCATCCGCCGTGTATGGCGCCGATGCCGTCGCGGGGGTCGTCAACTTCATCATGAACGACAACTTCGAGGGCGTGCGGCTCGATGCGCAGTACAGCCTCTATCAACACAACCAGCACAGCGACAGCATTGCCAATCTCGTGCGGGCACGGAATTTCGCTCTGCCCGATAGCAACGTGACGGACGGCACTTCGAAAGACATGACGTTCATCGCCGGCATCAACACGCCCGATGGCCGCGGCAACGCAACGGTGTACATCGGCTACCGCGAGTTGGAGAAGCTCAAGCAGGATCAGCGCGACTTCAGCGCCTGTTCGCTGGGCTCAGGCTCCGCGTTCAGCTGTGCCGGCTCGTCGACGTCGGCGCCAGGCCGCTTCCGCACGCGCTCGGATTCGCCGTTCGGCGCGTTCGATAGCACGATCGGCGAGGACAACCGGCTGCGCCCGTGGTCGGCGACCGATCAATTCAACTTTGCGCCCGACAACTACTATCAGCGCCCGGATGAGCGCAGAACCGCCGGCCTGTTCGCCCACTATGACTTCAGCGACAAGGCCAGCGTCTATACCGAGTTCATGTTCATGGACGACCGCACGCGCGCGCAGATCGCCGCCAGCGGTGCCTTCCTCGGCGGCGGACCCGGTCAGCCGCCGTTCTTCGGCGACCTGTCGATCAACTGCGATAACCCGCTGTTGACCGCCGATGAGCTGAACTCCTGGTGCGGCGGCAATCCTGCCTCCGGTGACATCTTCCTGAATATCGGCCGGCGCAACGTCGAAAGCGGCGGTCGTCTCGACGATCTGCGCCATACCTCGTTCCGCGGTGTCATCGGTGCTCGCGGCGAGATCGCAGAGGGTTGGTCGTACGATATCTACGGCTTGTACGGCACGTCGATCCTGTCCGAGAACTTTCAGAACGACGTGTCGCGCAGCCGTATCAACAAAGCGCTCAACGCAGTCACCGACACACGCCCGGACTCGTTGACGCAGGGCCAGATTGTCTGTCGGGTCAACGCCGATGCCGATCTGTCGAACGACGATCCCGCCTGCGTGCCGTGGAACATCTTCAACATCAACAGCGTGACGCCGCAGCAGCTGGCATACATACAGATCCCGGGCGTGATGGAAGGCTCGACGACCGAGCAGGTGCTGAGCGGCTCGATCTCCGGCGACCTCGGTCAGTATGGGGTGAAGCTGCCGACGGCGACCGACGGTCTCGCATTCGCAGTCGGCGCGGAATATCGCTCGGAGCGCTCCGAGCTGCGCCCGGACGCGTCGTATCAGACGAACGACCTCTCCGGCCAGGGCGCACCGACGCTCGACACGATCGGCGGATTCGACGTCAAGGAAATCTTCGCGGAGTTCCGTGCGCCGCTCGTGCAGGACAAGCCGATGGCGCAGACGCTGTCGTTCGAAACGGGTTATCGCTATTCGGAGTACAACCTCGGTTTCGAGACGGACAGCTACAAGCTCGGCCTCGATTGGGCGCCAATCGACAGCGTCCGGCTGCGCGGCAGCTATCAGCGCGCAGTGCGCTCGCCGAACGTGCAGGAGCTGTTCCTGCAGCCGCGCGTCCAGCTGAACGGCACGACCGATCCCTGCGCGGGTGATCTGACCAATGCGACCACGTCGGACGATCCGACAGCCACCTTCGCACAGTGCGCGCTCTCGGGTGTCACGGCCGCGCAATACGGCAACATCCTTCCGAATCCGGCCGGACAGTACAACGGCAACGTCACGGGCAGCCCGAACCTGCAGCCGGAGAAATCCGATACGTACTCGTACGGCATCGTGCTCACGCCGTCGTTCCTGCCGAACTTCAGCGTGTCGTTCGACTACTACGACATCAAAGTCGAGAAGCTGATCGGACAGGTCGGTCAGGATTTCATCATCGGGCAGTGCCTGGCAGGACAGACGCAGTTCTGCGGCGCCGTGCACCGCGTGCCGCTGAACGGCTCGATCTGGCTCGGCTCGACCGGATTCGTCGACGATCCCATCATCAACACGGGCTCGCTGCAGGCGAAGGGCCTCGATGTCGACGCGAACTATCGCTTCGACGTCGGCAGCCTCGGCCAGGTCACGATGAGCCTGATCGGCAACTATGCAGACGAGTTCATCATCGAGCCGCTGCCGGGGTACCCGAAGTACGATTGCGCCGGACTCTACGGCGCAGTGTGCGGCGTGCCGCTGCCCGATTGGCGCCACAAGCTGCGAGCGAGCTGGCTGACGCCATGGGGCCTGGATCTGTCGCTCACCTGGCGTCACATCAACGCCGTGGATGTCGACGGGACCAATCCGGATACGGGCGCGCCGCCGATCGCAGCCACGGATGTGAAGCTCGGCTCGCGTGAGTACATCGACCTGTCGGCCGCATACAGCTTCAACGACGTGAGTGTGTTCAGCAACCTGACGGCGCGGCTCGGCATCAACAACATCACGGACAAGGATCCGCCGCTGCTCGGGGCAACCAACTGCGCAGCCGTGTATTGCAACGGCAATACATATCCGCAGGTGTACGACACGTTAGGCCGTTATGTCTTCATGGGTTTGACTGCGGACTTTTGAGGATTGTCGGGCTGAAGCCCGACCTACAGGTCATCCTCTGACGGCGGGTGTGCAGCCCGCCGTTTTTTTGTCCGCGCAACTCCCGCGGCGGATAAGTGCAGCTTGTGCAACATCTATCGATTGACCTGACGGCTCCACGCAGTAGGCTTGAATCGGGAGGTCGCGATGCTGCTGTTTAGAAGGCTGCCGGTGCTGCGGGACCTGTTGCGTGAAGGCGATTACCGCCGATCCTTCTATGCTGTCTGGGGCAAGGACAACGCCGTGATGTACGCCCCCGAGACGGACGCCGAGTACCACCCCTTCGAGCAGCGGTTGTCAATCAAAGCCTGCTGGGGCGGCGAGGAGCGGTACTTCATCGACGGTCGCACGCTCACGGTCGATGACGACAACTACCTCATATTCAACGACCGGCGCACCTACGGCAGCTCGCTGCGCAGCGCGCGGCCGGTGCGCAGCTTCAGCGTCTTCTTCCGGCCTGGCTTTGCCGAGGAAGTCCTCGGCGGAATGCTGACGCCGGAGGATCGCATCCTCGAGCGCGGCAGCCAGAGCGAAAACAGAGCGGTCGAGTTCGGCGAGCACTTGCGGCCGCACGACAAGATCGTGTCGCCGGTGTTGCGCTACATCGCGTTCCATGTGGATCAGGGAGTCGACGCTGCCGCGTGGTACGAGGAGCAGCTGAGCTTCCTATTGGAGCGCATGCTCAGCAGCCATCGCTCGACCAACAAAGCTGTTCAATCGCTGTCAGCGATCCGTCCGGGCAAGCGCCGGGAGCTGTACCGCCGCTTGAATTGGGGCCGCGATTTCATCCATAGCAACTATCGGCAGCAGATCACGATCGACGACATGGCGAATGCCGCGTGCCTTTCGAAGTACCACTTCATTCGCCTGTTCCACACGCTCCAGGGCGAAACGCCGTATCGATATCTGCAACAGAAACGCGTCGCGGCCGCGCAGCGCCTGCTGTCTACGACCAACCTGACTCACGTGGAAATTGCCGAGCAGGTCGGCTTCGATCACCGCTCGACCATGTTCCGGCACATGCGCCGCCTGACCGGCCGCTCCGGCCGGCAGTGGCGCGGTCAATCCTTGGCGCGGACTCGCGTGTAGTAGCCGTCGAACCACGGCTTCCAGGTCTTGCCGCCGTCGTCGGATTCGTGGAATTGCTGCCGCACGCGGCCGTCGGGCAGCTTGTTCCAGGTACCGCGCAGAATGGTCGTGCGATTCTGGCCGATGTACTGCGCGGCACCTTGCATGACCATTGCATCGCCCTGCATCGCGCCATCCATCTCGAGCACGACACCGAGCCCGGCCCAGCGCTGCTTCCAGCGCTTGGCGCCTGGATCGTAGTAGTTCAGGCTTTGGCCGGTCGTGCCGTTCGCTCCGCGCCAGCGCTCGACGACAACGCAGCCGAGCTCTTCGATAGAGACGTTGTTGTGACCGGCAAGCTTGCCGTTGGCATCGTGCACGTCCCACTCGCCGGCCCAGAAGTCGAACTCGCGGAATGGGCCCGAGGCGCACGGACCGTTGGGCGGCACATCTGCGCTGACGGAGGTTTGCGAGAACACGGCAGTCAGGGTGAGAAGGGCGGGCGCCCAGCGCGAGGTTTTGTTCATCCGCGGAGCGTAGGTCTACCCGGCACCGCAGATGTTGCAGATGTTGCAGGTTTGCGCTCGTCGGTGCGCTGATTGACGTGCACCCGCCAGGGATAGTTGTCCTCGGGAAGATCTTTGCACGCCGGATTGCGAAAGTGCTGCGTCAACACGAGGCGCCAGGCGTTCGACGAGTTTCCTGTCGTCATGTGCGGCGTCTTGCTGTGATGAAACGTCACTGTGCCCGCTTCGATCGGACACACGACGACTTCCGCGTCCTGCGAAACGTCGCAGACCAGCAGATCGCTCGCCATCTCCGGCGGATTGCGATGCTGTAGCAGCCGCTTGTGTCCGCCGCGCACGAAGTGCATGCAGCCATTCTCCGGGCCGACGGAATGAAATGCGGTCCAGCAAGTGACACCGCGGTCGCGCAGTGTGCGGCCCCAGTAAGCTTCATCCTGATGCCACGGCGTCGGGGCGCCAGTGCCAGGCGGCTTGCCCAGGAATTGCTCGTACCAGAACTCCATGTCCTGCTGCATCAGCAGGCCGCCGAAGCGTGCAGCCCAGGCGCGGAACGCGGATGTGACGAGCCAGGGATAGTGGCGATCGACTGCACTCTGCAGGATGCGATACACGCGATTCTCGCGCAGCTCGCCTTTGCGCCAGTCCCAGTCTTTGGCTTTGGGATCGACCGGACGCTCGATCATCTCGCGCCCCATCCGTACCAGCGCGTCCAGCTCCGGCGGATCGATCGCGTTCTCGACGACGAGGAAGCCGTCGTCGCTGAAGCGCTGCAACTGCTCGGCAGTCGGCGTGGGGTAGGGCATGCCTCACAGAGTAGCGACGCCGATGATAGGTGTGAACGCGAGCCGATGATCTTCAGACACAACGAAATCTAGCGTCTTCGCCGTCATCGATCGGGATTTGCGTCGTTAGCTCGCGGCACGACTCGCTTCGACGGCTGGCCGCCGAGCAGTTTCACCAGAATCAGGCCGCCGACAACTAAAGCACCGAACGAAGCACCGGTGAATGCCACTCCGAGTCCCGTCGTCTGCGACTCCGGGTGATCGAGTAGCCAACCGTAGTAGCCGGTCACGAATCCGTTGTACGCCGCATGCAGCAGGATGCACGGCCACAGCGATCGGCAGCGCTCGTACAACCACCCCGACACGACGCCGAGGACGATCGCAGTAGCCAGCTGATAGAGGTTGAGGTGCGCGATGCCGAACAGCGTTGCAGACCATAGGATGGCGAACGTGCGCGAGTACTGTCGCAGAAATCCGCGCAGGATCACGCCGCGAAACAGCATCTCTTCGAGTACCGGCGCAGCGACACACGAGAACAGGATCGGCACGATGCCGGGCGCCATCTGCTCCTCGAAGCGCGCAACATCGTCGACACTCATCGGGAACATCCACACCACGATCGAGTTGAGAGCGCCGGCCAGGAACACCAGCCCCGGCACGAGCATCAGGATCGGCACTGTGACGAGCGTCATCGTCGCCGTCAGCGAATGTCCAGCTGGATGGAACAGCGCGCGATAGCCGATGCGCTTGTAGGTCAGCAGGCCGATGAAGAGGATGCCGTTGCCGACCACGGTGATGAAGCCGTAAACGTCGCCGTCGTTGACGCCGGCCAGGAGATCCGCGTCGAACACCGCGGCCGCGACGAACAGCTCGATCGCCATCAACAGCGCGATCAGCAACAGCGCTTCGATGGCGTTCGGAAACGACGGATGATGCTCGGTCATGCGGCCGGCTACTTCGTCGGAGCTTCCAGGCCCTTGCTGTACAGCACGCGGCCGTCGGGTGTTACGAGGATCGCGTCGATGTCGTCGAGGCGGTTGTAGATTTCCAGCGCGCGCTCGGGTCCGAGCACGAACGCGGTCTTCGACAGGCCGTCGGTGCGCGTCGCAGTTGGCCCGATGATCGTCGCGCTGCGCACTTTGCTGGCCGAGTGTCCGGTGCCCGGGTCGATGATGTGGTGATAGCGCACGCCGCCTTCGTCGAAGTAGCGCTCGTAGTCGCCGGACGTCGAGATCGCAGCATCCTCCAGCGGAATGCGCGCGATCACTTCCTGTTTGCGATCCGGGTGACGAATGCCGACCACCCAGGGCTTGCCGAAGCGATCGCCGATGATCCGACTGTCGCCACCGGCCGTGACGAGAGCATGGGCAACGCCGCGTCCTTGCAGGAGCGCGATGCCCCGGTCGACCGAATGTCCTTTCGCGATGCCGCCGAGGTCGATGCGCACGCCGGGCTGAGTGAAGCTTACGGTGTGCTGCGCCGGATCGAGCACGACGTGCCGATAGTTCACGCCCGGCAGCGCCGCCTTGATCTCTTTCTCATCGGGACGGACGTGCTTCCGGAAGTCGTAGAGATAGCCGACGCTCGCATACGTGATGTCGAACGCGCCGTCGGTCACGCGCGAGTAGTCCAGCGCGGTGTTCAACAGGTCGAACAGCTCCGGCGAGATCTTCACCGGACCCTGCGCCGCATGCGCATTGACCATCGACAGCTCGCTGGTCGGCTTGTAGGTGCTCATCGCTTCGTCGACCCGACGCATCTCGGCGAGCACCGCCTCGATCGCCGCCTCGCCCTTGGCCTTGTCGTCGGCCCAGAGCTCGACGGTAATGCGCGTCCCCATGATCCCGTCCTCGACCCGTTCCACCCATTCGGCGGCGGCCAGTCTGGGAACGAGCAGTCCGGGGGCGAACAGGCAGAGCAGTGTGATGGGCATTCCGATGCTGAGCTTCATGTACGTATGGTAGAGCACGCGGGCGCTTTCGGTATCATCGCGCCCCATGGATCAATTCGACGTAGTCGTCATCGGCAGCGGCCCGGCGGGCGAGGGCGCCGCCATGACAGCCGCCAAGCACCACAAAACCGTCGCGCTGATCGAGCGCTACAGCGAAGTCGGCGGCGGTTGTACCCACTGGGGGACGATTCCCAGCAAGGCCCTGCGCCATGCTGCCAAGACGCTGCAAGACGTACGTCGCCAGCCGTTGTTACGCGACTACTGCGACGTCTCGCGCCTGACCTATCCGCAGCTGCTGACCACTGCGAAGAAGGTCATCGATACGCAGGTCGCGAGCCGCCATCGCTTCTATGAGCGCAATCGCGTGCCGATCTACTCCGGCGAAGGCTCGTTCGTCGATCCGCACACGCTCGAGGTGCAGCCAGCCAACGGCAAACCGGTTCGCGTGTCCGGCAAACACGTCGTGATCGCCGCGGGCTCCCGGCCTTATCACCCGCCCGAGGTCGACTTCACGCACGATCGCATCCGCGACAGCGACACGATCCTGCACTACGGCCAGCATCCGTTCGCGGTCACGATTTATGGCGCCGGCGTCATCGGCTGCGAGTACGCGTCGATTTTCGTGAACCTCGGCGTCAAGGTGACGCTGGTCAACACTCACGATCGCCTGTTGTCGTTCCTCGACGACGAGATCGCCGAAGCGCTGTCGTATCACTTGCGCGAGCAGGGGTGCGTCATCCGCCACAACGAGCAATTCAAAGCGCTGGAAGCGCGCGAGCGCGACGTGGTGCTGCACCTGGAGTCGGGCCGCAAGATCAAGTCGGACGTGCTGCTATGGGCGAACGGGCGCACCGGTAATTCCAATGTACTGAAGGTCGAGAACGCGGGGCTCACGAGCAACCAGCGCGGGCAGATCGCGGTGAACCGGCAGTATCAGACTGCCGTGCCTCATATATATGCCGTCGGCGACATCGTCGGCCCGCCTGCCCTGGCGAGCGCCGCGTACGTGCAGGGCTCGCACGCGGTCGAGCACATCCTCGATCCGAACATCGCGGAGCACCGGCTGGAGATGATTCCGAGCGGGATCTACACGATCCCGGAAATCTCTTCGATCGGCCGCAGCGAGCGCGAGCTGCAGGAAGCGAAGGTACCGTACGAAGTCGGCCATTGCGCATTCAAGAACCTGGCGCGCGCGCAGATGACCGAAGAGAAGGTCGGCATGCTCAAGATCATCTTCCACGCGGAGACCATGGCGGTGCTCGGCGTGCACTGTTTCGGCGACGGCGCCTCCGAGATCGTGCACATCGGCCAGACCGTGATGGCGAGCAAGGACATCAACGACATCCGTTACTTCACCGGCACGACCTTCAACTATCCGACGATGGCGGAGGCGTATCGCGTTGCCGCGTACAACGGCATCAATCGACTCACCTGATCCGAATAACCCCAAGGGGAGAGCCTGCGATGAGCATTGCAACAGAGTTTCGCGAATTTGCGGTCAAGGGCAACGTCGTCGACATGGCAGTCGGCATCATCATCGGCGCTGCGTTTGGCAAGATCGTCAGCTCGCTGGTCAGCGACGTGGTCACGCCGCCGCTCGGCTACGTCATCGGCGGCGTCGATTTCACCAAGCTGGCGATAACGCTGCCCGCGATGCGCGAAGGCGCCGAAGCGGTTACGCTCCGCTACGGCGTGTTCCTGCAGGCGCTGTTCGATTTCATCATCGTCGCCTTCGCGATCTTCATGATCGTCAAGCTGATCAACCGCGTGCGCCGCAAAGAAGAGGCGAAGCCGACCGCACCGCCCCCGCCGCCGCGGCAAGAGGTGTTGCTGGAAGAAATTCGCGATCTGCTGAAGAACAGATGATCAGAAAATTTTCTCGCAAAGATAAATCTGAATTCTGTCCCTTGGCGATCTTGGCGTCTTTGCGAGAGTTTCTCCGCTCTCACGCGAGCGCCGCGAATGCGTCGCGAGTGAGGTTCTCCGACTCGTCGGCGGTGCAAGCGACGTTGTCTTCGACGCGGATGCCGCCGTAGGGGCGGAATTCGTCGACGCGACGCCAGTTGATGTGCTTGCCGTGCGCGCCGTTGCGCGCTTCGTCCAGCAGCATGTCGATGAAGTAAAGGCCGGGCTCGATCGTCACGACGAAGCCCGGCTCGAGCGTGCGTGTGAGCCGCAGGTACGCATGGCCGGCGGGCGCCGCTTTGCGCGTGCCCTTCGCATCGATGCTGAAGCCTGAAACGTCGTGCACCTGCAGGCCGAGCAGGTGGCCGACGCCGTGAGGGAAAAACACGCCGGACAGGCCGCTGGACACCGCATCAGCCGCGGGCATCGTGATGATTCCCGAGTCGTGCAGCAGGTTGGCGATGCGCAGATGCGCGTCGAGGTGAATGTTCGAGTAGTCGACGCCATCGCGAACCTGCGCACACAACTGCAACTGCAGCGATTCCATGCCGGCGATCAACGCAGCGAAGTCGCCGTCGCTTGCGGCGTACGTCCGCGTGACATCGGCCGCGTACGTGTGGAATTGCGCGCCGGCGTCGATCAGGAATGAGTAGTGCTTGGCGGGCGCCTCGCGCTCTTGATGCTGATAGTGCAGGACCGACGCATTGGTATTGAGTGCGACGATGCTGGAGTAGGGCAGTTCCCGCTCTGAATGGCCCGTGGCGCGCACGTACGCCATGTGGATTTCGTATTCCGATTTACCCGCCCGGAATGCAGCTTCGGCGGCGACGTGGCCGCGCGCCGCGGCGTGGGAAGCGTGGCGCATGCACTCGAGCTCGTACTCGGTCTTGATTGCACGCGGGTAGTGCAGCCTCTGCAACAGTCCTTCCGGGTTGGTCTCGGTGAAGCCCCAGTCCTTGAATTGCTCCTGCCACTCGCCGATGAACGCGCAATGGCCCAGCCTGGCGAGATGACGGCGGGCTTCGCCCGGCTCGCGAATCACCTCGATCTGGAAGTGATGCGTCCAGAAGCCGTGCGGCAGCGAAGGCGGCTTGTGCCAGTAATCGGCCGGCTGCAGAAAAATCAGCCGCGGCTTCTCGCCGGGCCGATACACGAGCCAGCAATCGACCGCATCCTCCAGCGGTACCCACAGCTTGAAATGCGGATTCGGCTTGAACGGATACGGATGATCGTCGAGGAACAGCATGTGCGGGCTGCCCGCGTGGATCGCGAGCGTGTCGACTTTGCACGTTGCCAGCGCCTCGTCGGTGCGTTGACGTTGAATGCGGAGGTGATCGTCGAACAATTGCGAGAGCGGGGCGGGCATGAGCGTGGTCTCGATGGTCGATATGTCAACGTTTCGTCATGTCAATGTTTCGTCAATGTCGCCGGCTGCAAACACTGCACGAAACACTGGAATTTCCAGGTTCAAAACGCTTCTCAAACACTCTAGAATTCGGCGCCGTGAGCAGTGCGGGAGCGAGAACTCTCTCCCAACCTGCTGTCACTGTCCACCTTCATCAGTCACATCAGGGTGATCATTCTCATGAACACAAAAATGATTCTCGCCGCTATCGCGCTGTCGCTGTCGTTGGTCGCGTGCGCGAAGAAAGAGCCCGCCGAGGCCGCGCAGGATTCGGCTGCACAGGCTCAGGAATCGGCCGGCCAGGCTCAGGAAGCTGCTGGTGACGCGCAGCAGGCTGCGGGTGATGCCGCTGCCGCCGCTGGCGATGCCGCTGCGACTCCGCCGGCTGATGGTGCACCCCCGGCCGAGCAGCCGCCTGCCCAGCCGCAGCAGCAGTAAAAGACTGATTACTGGGTCACTCAGTAATCGTCCCACTATCGACGAGCGATCGTCGATCTCAGGATACCGGGCGGGACTCTCCGCCCGGTATCTTGGTAAGCGGAGCCTCCCTCGGAGGTGAGCCGTGACAGTCAGCATCCGCGACGCCCAGAACTCTGCGCAAGACCGTGCCTGGATCCAGGCACAGTACCCCGAATATCTCGAAGACCTTTCGCAGACCAGCATGAACACCGGGATGTTCCCGGCCAAGGGCGAGCACGGCGAGCGCGAGCAGGAGCTCATGGCGCGCTGGTTCGCGGACGAGACCTCGCATCCGCTGCTCATCCTCAAGAACGACAAGCCCGCCGGCTTCGCGCTGGTGAGCCGCCCGCCGCGCCATCAGCGGCAGGAAGTCGATTTCCGCATGGCCGATTTCTTCATCACGCCGCGCTCGCGGCGCCTCGGCATCGGGCGCGATGCCGCCGCGCTGATCTTCAATCGGTTTGCGGGGACGTGGGAGATCGTCGAGTTCGTCTACAACAAGCCCGCGGTGTCGTTCTGGCGCGCGATCGTCGGCGGGTACACGGGTGGCAAGTTCAAGGAGCGGGTGTCACAGGGAGAGGTGCACCAGGTGTTCGCCTCGGGCAAGGCGAGGGCCGGAAGATAAGAGTCAGGCTAAAGCCTGACATCTTCTATCCAGCAGCGACTTTTCTCCGCTGCGGTTTCGCCTTCTTCTCCAGCACCGGCCGCAGATACTTGCCCGTGTAAGACTGCAGATTGATCGCGATCTCTTCCGGCGTGCCCGTCGCCACGATCGTCCCGCCGCCGCCGCCACCCTCCGGTCCCAGGTCGATGACCCAGTCCGCCGTCTTGATCACGTCGAGGTTGTGCTCGATGACCACGATCGTGTTGCCCTCGTCGCGCAGCCGGTGCAGGACGCCGAGCAGTTGCTCGATGTCGTAGAAGTGCAGGCCGGTCGTCGGCTCGTCGAGGATGTACAGCGTGCGGCCGGTCGAGCGCTTCGACAGCTCCTTCGCGAGCTTCACGCGCTGCGCTTCGCCGCCTGAGAGCGTCGTCGCGTTCTGGCCGATACGGATGTATGACAGGCCTACGTCCATCAGCGTCTGCAGCTTCGGCCCGATCGCCGGGGCGTGCCGGAAGAAATCCAGCGCATCCTCGACGGTCATGTCCAGCACTTCGCTGATGTTCTTGCCCTTGTAACGGATCTCCAGCGTCTCGCGGTTGTAGCGGCGGCCTTTGCAGACGTCGCAGGGCACGTAGACGTCCGGCAGGAAGTGCATCTCGACTTTGATGACGCCGTCGCCCTGGCACGCCTCGCAACGTCCGCCTTTGACGTTGAAGCTGAAGCGACCGGCCTCGTAGCCGCGGGCACGCGCTTCCGGCACGGCCGAGAAGATGTCGCGGATCGGCGTGAACAAGCCGGTGTAGGTCGCGGGGTTGGAGCGCGGCGTGCGGCCGATCGGGCTCTGATCGATGTCGATCACGCGGTCGATGTTCTCCAGGCCTTCCACGCCATCGTTCGGCGCCGGGTCGGTCGAGGCATCGTTGAGCTTGCGCGCTACGTACTGATACAGCGTGTCGTTGACGAGCGTCGACTTGCCCGAACCCGACACTCCGGTGACGCACGTCATGACGCCGAGCGGGATGTCGACGGTCACATTGCGCAGGTTGTTGCCGCGCGCGTTGACGATGCGCAGGAAGCGGTCGTCCTGACGCGGCGTGCGCATCTGGGGAATCGCGATCGCGCGCTTGCCCGAGAGGTATTGACCCGTGATCGAGTCGGCGTTCGCCGCGACGTCTGCGGGCGTGCCTTGCGCGATCACTCGGCCGCCGTGCACGCCGGCGCCAGGGCCGAGATCGACGACGTGATCGGCATGACGGATGGCGTCTTCGTCGTGCTCGACGACGATCACGGTGTTGCCGAGATCGCGCAGGCGATTCAACGTGTGCAGCAGCCGGTCGTTGTCGCGCTGATGCAGTCCGATCGACGGCTCGTCGAGGATGTACATGACGCCGACCAGGCCGGAGCCGATCTGGCTCGCGAGGCGGATGCGCTGCGCCTCGCCGCCCGAGAGCGTGTCGGCGCTGCGATCGAGCGTCAGGTAATCCAGACCGACGTCGCTCAGGAAGCGCAGGCGTTCGTGGATCTCCTTGACGATCTTCGCGGCGATCTCGCCGCGCCAGCCGTCCAGCTTCAATTCATCGCTGAACCGCAGCGCATCGCAGACCGCGAGCTTCGCAATATCAGGCAGCGTGCGCTCCGTCACGAACACATTGCGCGCAGCCCGATTCAGGCGCGTGCCGCCGCAGTCGGGGCAGGGCTGGTTGCTGAGGTATTTCGCGAGCTCCTCGCGCACGGCGAGCGATTCGGTTTCGCGGTAGCGCCGCTCCAGGTTCGGGATCACGCCTTCCCATTTGTGGGCACGACGCATCGTGCCGCCGCGCGCGTCGACATAGCGGAAGTCGATCTTCTCGTCGCCGCTCCCGTACAGCACGACCTTCTGGACCTTCGCCGACAGGTCCTGCCAAGGCTCCTCGACGTCGAACTTGTAGTGCCGCGCGAGCGATTGCACGAGCGCGAAGTAATACGCGTTGCGCCGGTCCCAACCGCGGATCGCGCCGCCCGCGAGCGACAGGTGCGTGTGGTGCACGACGCGTGCAGGATCGAAGAACTGCTGCACGCCGAGGCCCGAGCACGTCGGGCACGCGCCTGCCGGGTTATTGAACGAGAACAGCCGCGGCTCGAGCTCCGAAATGCTGTAGCCGCAGATCGGGCAGGCGAATTTGTCGGAGAACACCAGCTCCGGTTTCTTCGGCTCGTCCATGAACGAGACGCGCGCGACGCCGTCCGACAGCCGCAGCGCCGTCTCGAACGATTCGGCCAGGCGCTGGCCGGCGTCGGAGCGCACTTTCAAGCGGTCCACGACCGCCTCGATCGTGTGCTTCTTCTTCGGATCGAGCTTCGGCGGGGATTCGAGCTCGGCGACGATCCCGTCGATGCGGGCCCGCACGAAGCCCTGGCCGCGCAGCTGCTCGATCACGTGCGCGTGCTCGCCCTTGCGCTCGTCGATCAGCGGCGCGAGCAGCAGGATCGGTGTGGAGTCGGGCAGCCGCAGCACCTGATCGACCATCTGACTGACCGTCTGCGCCAGCAGGTCGATGCCATGATCCGGGCAGCGCGGAATGCCGACGCGGGCGAACAGCAGTCGCAGGTGATCGTAGATCTCCGTCACCGTGCCGACAGTCGAGCGCGGATTGTGCGAGGTGGACTTCTGCTCGATCGCGATCGCCGGCGACAGGCCCTCGATCGAATCGACGTCGGGCTTTTCCATCATCGACAGGAACTGCCGCGCGTAGGCCGACAGCGACTCGACGTAGCGGCGCTGGCCCTCGGCGTAGATCGTGTCGAACGCGAGCGACGACTTGCCCGACCCCGACAGGCCGGTGAACACGATCAGGCGGTCCCGCGGCAGTTCGAGGTCGAAATTGCGCAGGTTGTGAGTACGTGCGCCGCGGATGAGGATGGAAGGCATCGGGGCCGAGAAGTGAGGGCGTTTCGGGATCGATCAATATACATGGATGTCCGGGGCGGAAATCGGCTGCCCCCCGACCCCACACCCGCTACAATCCCGCCCTCTTTGCACGAGGGGTTCGTTCCATGGCGCGCGGAGTCAACAAAGTCATCCTGGTTGGCAATCTCGGGGCGGACCCCGACACGCGCTACATGCCGAGCGGCAAGGCCGTCACCAACATCCGGGTCGCCACCAGCGAGTCCTGGAAGGACCGCACGACGGGCGACATGCAGGAGCGCACCGAATGGCACAGCGTCGTCATGTACGACAAGCTGGGCGAGATCGCGGCCGAATACCTGCGCAAAGGCTCGCAGGTGTACATCGAAGGCAAGATCCGCACGCGCAAATGGCAGGATAAGGAAGGCAAGGACCGCTATACGACCGAGGTCATCGCCGACCAGATGCAGATGCTCGGCGGCCGTGGCGGCGGCGGTGGCGCCTCCAGCGAGCCCCGCAGCCCGCGGCAGACCCCGCCTGCCGCTGAGGACCGCACGCCGGGACCTGCAGATGAGGGCGGTGGTGGCGGTGGCGGTGGCGAGTTTGACGACGATATTCCGTTCTAGGAACGGTTAGCGCCTAAAATCAGCCCCTTACGAGGCGTAGCTACAGCTCCTGGCGAGGAATTGGGCTACCCCCGATCCGCCTTCCGCTTCTATTCTTAGCGCCCCATGCCTCTGCTCTATATCCGGACCTTCGGCTGCCAGATGAACGAGTACGACTCCGCCAAGATGGTGGACGTGCTGCGCGAATCTCAGGGCTACGAGCTGACCGACGATCCGGCCCAGGCCGACCTGCTGCTGCTCAATACCTGCTCCGTGCGCGAGAAGGCGCAGGAGAAGGTGTTCTCGCAGCTGGGCGGCTGGAAGCAGCTCAAGAAGGCCAAGCCGCACCTGCTGATCGGCGTGGGCGGTTGCGTCGCCAGCCAAGAGGGTGACGGCATCACGAAGCGCGCGCCGCACGTCGACCTCGTGTTCGGGCCGCAGACGCTGCACCGGCTGCCGGACATGATCGCCGAGCTCAAGTCGACCGGCCGTTCGGTCGTCGACGTGAGCTTCCCGGAGATCGAGAAGTTCGATGCGCTGCCCGAGCCGCGCGCCGAAGGCGCGACGGCATTCGTGTCGATCATGGAAGGCTGCAGCAAGTACTGCACGTTCTGCGTCGTGCCCTACACGCGCGGCGAGGAAGTGAGCCGGCCGTTCGAATCCGTGATGAACGAGATCCGCAGTCTCGCGCAGCAGGGCGTGCGTGAGATCACGCTGCTCGGGCAGAACGTCAACGCCTACAACGGTCCGATGTCGGATGGCACGCTGTGCGACCTCGGCACGCTGATCTACTACGTCGCGGAAGTGGCCGGCATCGAGCGCATCCGCTTCACGACTTCGCATCCGGTCGAGTTCAAGGACTCGCTGATCGAGGCGTACCGCGACATTCCGCAACTCGCGAACTATCTGCATCTGCCGGTGCAGTCCGGCTCGGATCGCATTCTCGCGGCGATGAAGCGCGGCTACACGACGCTCGAATACAAGCAGAAGATCCGCAAGCTCCGCGCGGTGCGGCCGGACATCAGCCTGTCGTCGGACTTCATCGTCGGCTTCCCCGGCGAAACGCAGCGCGACTTCGACTCGACCATGAGCCTGATCGCGGAGGTCGGCTTCGATCAGTCATTCAGCTTCATCTACAGCCGTCGGCCGGGCACGCCCGCCGCGTCGTTGCCGGATGACGTGACGTACGCAGAGAAGCAACAGCGTCTGGCCGAGCTGCAGGCGCGAGTCGATGCGCAGTCGCAGGCGATCAGCCGCGCAATGGTCGGCACGAAGCAACGCGTGCTGGTCGAGCATCCGTCGAAGAAGAACGCGGCGCAGCTCGCCGGGCGCACCGAGAACATGCGCTGGGTGAACTTCGACGGGCCGCAGACGTTGCTCAATCGCTTCGCGGACGTCGTAATCACGGAGGCAATGCCGAACTCCTTGCGCGGCCGTCTCGCATGAGTGCCTCGATCGCAACGCGCGACCTCGCGTTCGAGCCGGTCGACAATGCGCGGCTCGCGAACTTCGTCGGCCCCATGGACGAGAACCTGCGGCAGGTCGAGCAGCGCTTGAACGTGTCGGTGCGCCGGCGCGGCGGCTGGGTCGAAGTCTCCGGTCCGCCGGAGGCGACGGAGACTGCCGAGCACGTCCTGCGTCACCTGTTCGAGCTGTCTGCCAGCGAAGCGCTCACACCCGATCGCGTGCACCTCGCCGTGCAGGAAGTGCGCATGGATCCAGGTCCGGTCGTGGTGACGCGAGCCGCGGACGAGCTGACGATACACACGCAGCGCGGCGGCATCCGCGGTCGCGGCGCGAATCAGCGCCAGTACCTGGCGAACATTCACACTAACGACCTGACGTTCGGCATCGGACCGGCCGGCACCGGCAAGACCTACCTCGCGGTCGCATGCGCTGTCGAAGCGCTGCAGACTGACCGAGTGCGTCGCATCGTGCTCGTGCGTCCGGCAGTGGAAGCAGGTGAGCGCCTCGGCTTCCTGCCCGGCGACATCGGGCAGAAAGTCGATCCTTATCTGCGGCCGATGTACGACGCTCTGTACGACATGATGGGCTTCGACCGCGTGGCACGCGCGATCGAGCGACAGGTGATCGAGATAGCGCCGCTCGCCTTCATGCGCGGCCGCTCGCTCAACGATTCGTTCATCATCCTCGACGAGGCGCAGAACACCTCGATCGAGCAGATGAAGATGTTCCTGACGCGCATGGGCTTCGGCTCGAAGGCCGTCGTGACCGGCGACATCACGCAGACCGACCTGCCGCGACAGCAGATGTCCGGTCTGCGGCACGTGATGAACGTCCTGCCTGGCGTGGAGGGCGTCGCGTTCACGCAGTTCACCTCGAAGGACGTCGTGCGTCATCCGCTCGTCCAACGCATCGTGCAGGCTTACGAGCGCTCAGGTCCGGAGAAACCCGGTTGATGGTGACTGTGCAGATAGCAACCCGTAGAGCTGGAGTGCCGCACGCGCGTAATTTCGCGCGCTGGGCGCAAGCTGCATTCGCGGGCGCCGCCACTCGCCGCGTGCCGACGGCGGCGGAGCTGACGATACGCGTCGTCGGCGCTGCGGAGAGTCGCAAGCTCAATCGGACCTGGCGCGGCAAGGACAAGCCGACGAATGTGCTGTCGTTCTCGTCCGAGCACGACGTCGGCGACCTCGCGATCTGCGCGCCGGTCGTGGCGCGCGAGGCACGCGAGCAGGGCAAGCAGCCGGCTGCGCATTGGGCTCACATGGTCGTGCACGGCGTCCTGCACTTGCTCGGCTACGATCACGAGAACGACCGCGACGCGGCGCGGATGGAAGCGCGCGAAACGAAGATCCTGGCACAACTCGGGATGCCGAATCCTTATGGCTGAAGAGCACGGTTCGACCGGACGCTGGCTGCGGCGGATCACCGACACCTTGAGCGGCGAGCCGCGCGACATCGAGGGGCTGATCGAGACGCTGTCACAGGCGCGCGAGCGCGGCCTGATCAATGCCGACGCGTTCGAGATGCTCGAAGGCGTGCTGCGTGTCGCGGAGCTGCAGGTGCGCGACATCATGGTGCCGCGCTCGCAGATGACGATCGTGAATCGCGACGATCCGCCCGAGGACATCCTGCCGATCGTCATCGAGTCGGGCCACTCGCGCTTCCCGGTGATCGGCGAGGACCGCGACCAGGTCGTCGGCATCCTGCTCGCGAAAGATCTGCTGCGCTATTTCGCCGAAGGCGGCCGCGAGGACTTCGACATCAAGGAGTGCCTGCGTCCGGTCGTGTTCATCCCCGAGAGCAAGCGGCTCAACGTGTTGCTCAAGGAATTCCGCGCCAGCCATCATCACATGGCAATAGTCGTCGACGAGTATGGCGGCGTGTCAGGCCTGGTGACCATCGAAGACGTGCTGGAGCAGATCGTCGGCGACATCGGCGATGAGTACGACGTCGACGACGACCTCGACATCCGCAAGGAAGGCGAGCGTCAGTTCACCGTCAAGGCGCAGACGCGCATCGAGGAATTCAACCAGTACTTCGGCAGCGAGTTCAGCGACGAGGAGTTCGACACGATCGGCGGCCTCGCGATGAACTTCCTCGGCCGGCTGCCCCGCCGCGGCGAGTCGTTCGTGCTCGGCGGATTGGAGTTCAAAGTACTGCGCGCAGACCGGCGGCGGCTCGACATGCTGCGCGTGATCACACCGCGCGACATCGTGCCGAAGGAATAGTGAAGTCCTTCCTGCAGACGCGCTGGGCGACGTTGCTGGCGCTGCCGGTAGGTGCCCTCATATCGTTCGCGTTCGCTCCCTTCGGATGGTGGCCGCTCGGGATTCTCGGCACGGCTTACCTGTTCGCGCTCTGGCACGACGCGCCGCCGTCGCGCGCCGCAAAGAGCGGCTTCCTGCTCACTGCAGGCACGTTTCTAGCCGGCACCTACTGGCTGTATCACAGCGTCTACAAGATCGGGCACGCACCGATTGCGTTGACGATCTTCGTGATAGTGACGATCGCCGGGGTCATGGGCGGCTACACGGCTGCCCTCGGATACGTGCTCGCGCGCTGGGTTCGCGTGCAGGGCGCATTGCGTTGGCTCGTCATCCTGCCCGCAGCGATCGCTGTGCTGGAATGGTTCCGCGGCTGGTTCCTCAGCGGCTTTCCCTGGCTCGCGCTCGGCTATACGCAGACCGATGCGCCGCTTGCGGGCTTTGCGCCGCTCGTCGGCATTTACGGAGTGAGCTTCGTCGTCACGCTGACAGCCGGCGCTCTCGTCGCGTTGCTGTTCGGCAGCTCGCGTACGCGTATTGCTGCAGCGAGCACCGTCGTCACGGTCTGGATTCTCGGCTTCGCGCTCTGGGGACATGAATGGACGCAGCCGACGGGCAAGCCGGTCACAGTCGCGATCGTGCAAGGCGCGGTTCCGCAGGAGATGAAATGGGACCAGGCGCAGTTCGAAGCGACGCTCGAGTTGTATCGCAACCTGACGCGGCCGCATCTCGGCGCAGGCCTCATCGTCTGGCCCGAGTCCGCACTCGCGGCGCCAGTGGACATGCTCGGCGGTTTCCTCGGGCCGCAATGGGATGCAGCGAAACGCAGCGGTTCGACGCTGGTGCTCGGACAACTTCGGCGCGATCCGCGCCGCGACGTTTACTACAACGCAGTGCTGGCGCTCGGTGATGAGCCGCAGTGGTACGCCAAGCGACGGCTCGTGCCGTTGAGCGAGTCCTTCCCGGTACCGGATTTCGTGCGCGATTGGCTGCAGGGCATGGATCTGCCGTACAGCGGCTTCGAAGCCGGCGGCGACTCGCAACCGGCGCTGGATGCAGCGGGCCAGAAGATCGGCGTGACGGTCTGCTACGAGGATGCGTATGCATCGGATCAGCTCGCAGTGCTGAGGGACGCGACGCTGCTCGTCAACGTGACCAACGATGCGTGGTTCGGCGATTCGACTGCGGCACATCAGCATCTGCAGATCAGCCGCATGCGTGCACTCGAAGCCGGCCGCACGATGCTGCGCGCTGCGAACGACGGCATCTCCGCGATCATCGGTCCGGATGGTCGCGTCACATCGACGCTGCCGCGCTTCCAACCCGGCGTGCTGACGGGCAGCGTGCAGCCGCGCGTCGGGTTGACGCTGTACGCCAGGTTCGGCAACTGGTCGGTAATTGCGTTTAGCTTCGCGGTGCTTCTTGCCAGCCTCGCGTTGAGCGTGCGTACGGCGCTACGATCGCGTCGGGGAAGCGAGTCTCGGTCATTGCAGGGAGATGTCTCATGAACAAGGTCCTGGTGGTCGCGATGCTCGGCGTCGCGGTGAATCTGTGCGCGTGTGCGGGCACGCCGAAAGACGAGCCTCAGGAACAAGCCAACGGCTCGACCTACAAACCGACCGGATCGCACATCGTCGAGCGACGCGAGCGCGGTCGACGCTCTCCCGCCAACAGCAGCAGCGCGCCCGTTCAGGATCTGAAAGACACGCCCGCAGTGACCGTCATTCAGAACCAGGCACCGAAGTAAGTTTTTTCCGACACCCTTTCGTGCTCGGCTTTCTGGCCGAAGCTGTTCACGCCGCGAGATCGCATTCCTCTGTTGCGAACTGACGACTGCGTTTAGCGTCGTGGACGCCACAGTGCTTTTCTAGCACTTGTATTCTCTCTCCCAAGCCTTTGCCTTTGCAGCGAATGCTTTCGTCGACGCGCTGTGTGTCCCAGTTGTTGCGGGCATGCACGAAAACTGCGGCGGCGAGCCAACACCCAGGAGAGAGATCATGCTCAAGAACGTTCTCGTCCGGCGTGCCGTCAGGTACGCCCTGCTAGCGAATACGATCGCGCTGACCTGCGCGACCGTGCAGGCGGCCGAGGAGCCCATCACGGAAGTCGTCGTCACCGGCTCGCGCATTGCGCGCCCCGACATCGAAGCCTCGACGCCGGTGCAGGTGCTCAGCGGCCAGGCCATCGACATGGCGGGCTCGCAGAACATCGCCGACATCATCGCGGCGCTTCCGGCGGTCGGCACGCCCGGCCTGTCGCGCACCAACAGCAACTTCCTCACCAGCTCGAACGGCGTATCGACGCTTAACCTGCGCAACATGGAGGACCAGCGCACGCTGGTGCTGATCAATGGGCGTCGCGTCGTCTCCGGTGTCGACGGCACGTCGACCGTCGACGTGAACAACATTCCGACGGATCTGATCGAGAGCGTGCAGGTGCTCACCGGCGGCGCATCCGCCGTGTATGGCTCCGAAGCGGTCGCCGGTGTCGTCAATTTCATTTTGAAGGACGACTACGAGGGCCTGAACTTCCGTGGGCAGACGGGTGGATCGACGGAAGGCGATGCCGAGCGCCACATGTTCTCGCTGACCGGTGGTCTGAACATCGGCGATCGCGGCAACGTGACCGCCAACGTTCAATATGACCGCGACTTCGGTCTGCGATCGCGCGACCGCGCCATCTCCGCGAACGACATCCCCGCGCGCAGCAGCCTGCCGCCGCAGGGCCGCTTTCCGCTCGACGGCACCAACTGGACCTTCGGTCCCGACAACGTGCTGAAGGACACCTTCGACACGCCGGTCGACGGCTTCAACCGCAACGCCGAGCGCTACATCGCAACGCCGCTCGAGCGCACGCTCGTTACTGTGCTGGGCAACTATCACCTGACCGATTCGGTGAGGTTGTTCGCCGAAGGCGGCTACTCGAAGATGAAGTCGAACTCCAGCCTCGAGCCGCTGGCTACCACCAACGCCGACGCGCGGCTGCCCGACGGCACGATCCTGCCGGGCCTGTCGCGCGACAATCCGTTCATCCCGGCGCCGATCCTGGCGCAGATGGACGATCTCGCCGCCGCAACCGGCGAGGACGTGTTCCTGCAGATGAACAAGCGCATGAACGGCGTGTTCGATCGCTCGAACAAGAACGATCGAGATTTCTATCGCGCAGTCGTCGGCCTGGACGGCGACTTCGGCAGCGACTGGCACTGGGAGACGTACTACAACCGCAGCCAGACGAAGGAGGCGACCGAATCCGAGACGGCACTGCGCGACCGCTACTTCTTCGCGCTCGATGCAATCGCGGATCCGGCGACGGGTCAGCCTGTCTGCCGTGACGCGGCCGCGCGCGCTGCGGGCTGCGCGCCGTTCAATCCGTTCGGCTTCGATTCTGTTTCGCAGGACGCGGCCAACTACATCACTGCGGGCGGCATCAAGGACACTTTCGACTCCAAAATAACGCAGGAAGTCGTCGCCGCGAACATCACGGGCCCGGTGTTCTCGCTGCCGGCGGGTGAGGTGAAAATCGCCGCCGGCGCCGAATACCGCAAGGAGCAGAGCGAGGCGCTGTTCTCGCCCGAAACCCAGGCCGGCAACACGATGGGCAACGCGCTCAGCAACACGACCGGCGAGTACGACGTCAAGGAAGCGTACGTCGAAACCATCGTGCCGCTGCTGAGCAACGCGTCGTTCGCACGTTCGTTGGACTTCGAAGCCGCCTATCGCATCGGCGATTACTCGACGGTCGGCACAGTCGACAGCTGGAAGGCCGGCATGACCTGGGCACCGATCGACGACATCCGCTTCCGTGCGGTGTACTCGGTCGCGACGCGTGCGCCGAACATCGGCGAGCTGTTCTCCGGCCCGAACCAGACGTTCGAGCAGATACCGGATCCGTGCGAGCAGGCCGTCAGCCAGGCGGGCCCGGTCGGCGACTACTGCCGCTCGATCCCCGGCATCGCGCAGCAGCTCGCCACGACCGGCGGCTTCGCGTACACGCTCGGCGACGAGCAGAGCATGGAGGGTCTGAACCTCAGCAACCCGAACGTGAAAGAGGAGCAGGCGAAGACCTGGACCGTCGGCATGGTGCTGACGCCGCAGTCGTTCCGTAACTTCACGATGTCGATCGACTATTTCCAGATCAAGGTCGACGACGCGATTACGCTGGTGGCGCGCGACTTCATCCTGAACACCTGCGTGAACTCGCTCGGCACGGATCCGCTGTGCGCCCGCGTCACGCGCGAAAACGTCGGTACCCCGCGGCCGCGCACGCCGGGCACGGTGTTCACGATCGACACGCTGCCGTTGAATGCAGCATCGATCGAGACCAGCGGTGTGGACGTCGCACTCGGCTATGCGCTCGAGTTCGGCGCCGCGCAGCGCCTCAACGTGTCGCTGGCCTACACGTATCTCGACAAGCTGACGCTGCAGCAGAACCCGGATCTGGCGCCCGAGAACGAGAAGGGGCAGCTCGACGGTCCGGGCCGCCTCGGCGCCGGCTTCGAGCATCGCGCCAACCTCGGCCTCACTTACTCGTGGGACCGTTTCTCGGCCAACTGGCGTATGAACTACCTCAGCGCCATCAAGGACACGCTGAACGAGAATGGCCCGACCGTCCCGCCGGACGTGAACGAGATCGGCTCGGTGGTCTATCACAACGTGCAGGCACGCTACGCGTTCGGCGCAGACCGTGAGTACGCCGTGTACGCCGGCGCGGACAACGTGTTCGACAAGAAGCCGCCGGTGCTCGGCCAGAACGCGCAGTCCGAGATCACCGGCACCGAGACGGCCGCGGATACGTACGACCCGTTCGGTCGGATGTGGTACGCGGGTGTCGAGGTGACGTTCTAGTCATCAGCCCTGAAGCGCGCCCTCTGATTGCAGAGGGCGCGCTATCATTGCCGCCTTTAACTGTCGGACCCCGACGGAAGGCGCTTGGAAAATCTACTTCAGGTCATCCTGCTCGGCATCATCGAGGGCATCACCGAATTCCTGCCCATCTCCAGCACCGGGCACCTGCTCATCGCCCAGCATTGGCTGGGTGCGCGCTCGGAGCTGTTCACCGTCGCCATTCAGGCCGGGGCGATCCTCGCCGTCCTCGCCATCTACTGGCAGCGCCTGTGGCAGCTGGCTTTGAACCTGGGACAGCCGGCCAATCGTAGTTACCTGTTCAAGCTGCTGACGGCGTTCGTCATCACCGTGATTGGCGGTTTCGCGGCCAAGGCGCTGGGTCTGGAGCTGCCGGAAACGGTGGCGCCGGTCGCCTGGGCCATGGTCATCGGCGGCGCTGCGATTTTCCTGATCGAGGCCTACACGGCACGCCAGCCGCTGAGCGAAGCAGTGACCTGGCGGGTCGCGTTTTGGGTCGGCATCGCGCAGATCGTCGCCGCGGTATTTCCCGGCACGTCGCGCTCGGCCGCCACGCTGTTCGCAGCGATGCTCGCGGGCACGACCTCGCGTCCGGCGGCAGCGGAGTTTTCGTTCCTGCTCGCGATCCCGACGATGTTCGCGGCGACGGCGTACGAGGTGCTGAACCTTTACCGCCACGACCGGATCGCACAGGAGAACTGGACCGACCTCGGCGTGGGCTTCATCGTCTCCGCGATCGTCGCGTTCATCGCGGTGAAGTGGCTGCTGAATTACATCCAGACGCATCGTTTCACCGTATTCGCCTGGTATCGGATCATCGCCGGCGTGGCGCTGCTCGCGTTCGTCCGGTGACGAACGGCAAGGAGTTTTGATGTCGACTCGCCTGACCCGCTACATCATCATCGGCCTGGTGCTCGGCATCCTCGCCGGCTACATCGTCAACTCCTCGTTCTCCGGGTCGGCGGAAGCGTTCGCCGCGCGCGTCGAATTGCTGCCGTTCGCGTTCCTGCGCCTGATCAAGATGATCATCGCGCCGCTGGTGTTCTCGACCCTGGTGGTCGGCATCGCGAAGATGGGCGACATCGGCACGGTGGGGCGCGTCGGCGGCAAAGCGCTCGGCTGGTTCATCTTCGCTTCGCTCCTGTCGCTGACGCTCGGCATGATCCTGGTGGAGACGCTCGAGCCCGGCAAAGTCATGCAGCTGGAGATTCCCGACGCCGCCGCGGCGGCGAGCTCCGGCGTGCAGGGCGGGGCGCTGACGCTCAAGGGATTCGTCGAGCACCTGATCCCGACCAGCATGGCCGACGCGATGAGCCGCAACGAGATCCTGCAGATCGTGGTGTTCTCGCTGTTCTTCGGCGTCGCGATGGCTGCGCTCGGCCAGCGCGGCCGTGTCGTGATCGACGTCCTCGACTCCGTCTCGCACATCATGCTGAAGGTGACCGGCTACGTAATGCTGTTCGCGCCGCTCGCGGTGTTCGGCGCGCTGGCGGGCAGCGTGGCGAAGGAGGGGCTCGAGATCATCGGTGTCTACGGCGTCTTCATGGGCGAGTTCTACCTCGGCCTGATCATCCTGTGGGTGCTGCTGGTGACGCTCGGCGGGCTCATCATCGGTCCGCGGATCCTGCGGCTGATCCGCCGTGTGCGCGAGCCGACGATCCTCGCGTTCTCGACCGCGAGCTCCGAAGCCGCGTACCCGAAGACGCTCGAGGAGCTGGAACGCTTCGGCTGCAGCAACCGCGTCGCGAGCTTCGTGCTGCCGCTCGGTTACTCGTTCAACCTCGACGGCTCGATGATGTACTGCACGTTTGCGGTGATGTTCATCGCGCAGGTGTATGGCATTGAGCTGTCGTTCGGCCAGCAGCTGATGATGGTCGCGATCCTGATGCTCACCTCGAAAGGCATGGCCGGCGTGCCGCGCGCGTCGCTGGTCGTCATCGCGGCGACGTTGGGTCAGTTCAACATTCCGGAGACCGGGCTGCTGCTGCTGCTCGGCGTCGATCACTTCCTCGACATGGGCCGCTCCGCCACGAACGTAATCGGGAACAGCGTCGCCACGGCTGTCGTCTCCAAGTGGGAAGGCGAGCTCAAGGACGAGAGCGAGGTCGACCAGGCTGCCATCGGCAGTCAGGCCAAAGCCTGACTGCGAAACTCTGAGTTGCCTGGGATGAACAAAAGGGCATGTGGCCCAGTGTGGGTTGTACGCATATACTCGACCGCGTCATGAATCGCCGGCTCTTCAGGAAATGGGCGCGATGGCTGCTGCCGTTATTGGTGGCGCGTGCCTTTCTGCCTGTCGGGTTCATGCTGGCAACTACGCAGGCCGATGGCCTGCAGCTGGCCTTCTGTCCGGACCAGGCCCCGATCGTCCAGGGCCTGCATGACGCGACCCAGCTTTCGTCCGTGGGTGGCCATGCCGATCACGGCGGCCCGCATCACAACGGCAGCCATCTCGATCCGCCGTGCCCATTCGCGGTCGCAGCGGCCGCTGCGGTCATCGACATCCCGCATCTCGCTCCGGTCGCGGCGCAGGCTGCCGAGCAGATCCTTCCCGAGCGCGTCGTCGCCGTCCCTCTGGCCGGCCCGCAGCGCACTGACCGCATTCGCGGTCCTCCGTCCCTCTCCTAAAGCACTGAGTTAACCGACGGCCCAGTCGGTGCACGCGCGACGAATCGCGTGCGGTTGCTTTTTTGGAGTTTCGTTATGTTCATCCGCATTGCTGCGTCGACAGCCATTGCGTCGATTGCCGCTGTTTCATTGGCGCACGCGCAGGGTGTCGCCAGCGACAAGCTCATTGAATCCATCACCGTCACCGGCGCGCGCGAGCATCTCGACCTCGACGTGCCGGCGCCGATCGCCTCGAAGACCTTCGAAGATCTGCGCGCGCAGAACCTCGTCAATCCCGAGGACGCGCTCAAGTACGTTCCGAACCTGACGATCCGCAAGCGCTACATCGGCGACCGTAACGCGCTCATCGGCGGACGCAGTTTCTCGACGCTGCAAGCGCCGCGTGGCCTGGTGTTGATGGACGGCTATCTGCTGTCCAACTTCCTCGGCCGCTTCGACGCGCCGCGCTGGAACATGATCTCCCCGGAAGAGATCGACCGCGTCGACGTGCTGTACGGGCCGTACTCGGCGCTCTATCCCGGCAACTCGATCGGCACCACCGTACAGGTACGCACGCGACGGCCCAATGACCGCGAGTTGAGCGTGCGGACGACTGCGTTCGGCGAGAACTTCGACCAGTACGGCAGGCACGAGGATTTTTCGGGCTACCAGGCGTCGGGCTTCTTCGGCGACCGGTTCGACAACGGCGCGTGGTTCAGCCTCGCGGCGAATCATCAGGACTCGACCGGTCATCCGATGCAGTACTTCACCGTATCGCAGTCGGCGTCCGGGCAATTCCCGGCGGTGCCGGCCACTGGCACGCCGACCCCGGTCACCGGAGTGATCTTCGACACTGATCCGTCCGGCCGGCGGCGCGCAGTCTTCGGCGCTAGCGGCGGCGCGATCGATCACACGATCCAGGACCAGTGGAAGCTGCGCGGCGGCTACGCGCTGACCGACAGTCTGGAGGTGGAAGGGTTCTTCGCGCAGTGGCGCAACGACACCGAGAACGAGAACCGCACCTTCATGCGCGACGCGTCCGGCCAGGAAGTGTGGCAAGGCCGCGTGATCGCCGACGGCATCGTGTTCGACGTTCCCGCCGCGGCACTTGCGCCCAGCACGCGCGATGAGCGGCACGTGCAGTGGGGCACGACATTGCGTACGACGCGCGAAACGGGCTGGAATGCTTCCGCAGTGTTCTCCGAGTACCGGATTGCCGAAGACTCGACGCTGCAGGCGAACACTCCGGATCCGGTTGCGGCCGGCGGCGGCCCGGGCACGAACTCCGAGCGCGACGGCACGGGCTGGAATACGTTCGAAGTGCAGGGCGTCTACACGCCGAGCGCCGGCGATTGGACCGGCGGCGCGCACACGCTCGCCTTCGGTTATCACCGCAACGACTATCGACTCGAAAGTCCGATCTACCAGACCGCGGACTGGCGCTCGCGCGCCGGCGTTCTCGTGCAGGACGCGCGCGGCGAGACGAACTTGCAGGCGCTGTATGCGCAGGATGCGTGGGCGCTGGCGGAGCGCTGGGTCCTGACGCTTGGCGTGCGCTACGAAGACTGGGAGGCCAGCGATGGTTCCCAGTTCGCCGCAGGTCTGCCGACTCAGAACTATCCGTCGCGCACCGCGCGCAAGTGGTCGCCGAAGGCGTCGTTGTCGTTCCGGCCGGACGACGCTTGGCAGGTACGCCTCAGCGCCGGCCGCGGCGTGCGCTTCCCGACGGTGGCTGAGCTGTTCCTCGGCGCGGTCACCTCCACGCAGATCGTCGTCAACGATCCGAACCTCAAGCCCGAGATCTCGGATTCGGTCGACCTGAGCGTCGAGTACAGCCAAGCATTCGGCCGCGTGCGCGTGTCGCTGTTCCAGGACGACGTGCAGGACACGATCTGGAATCAGAACAACGCATTCGTGTTCCGCAGCCCGAGCATCGTGCAGAACATCGATCGCGTCCGCACGCGCGGCGTCGAGACGGCGTTCAGCATCGCAGAGGTCGGCATCGAGGCGCTGTCGCTCGAGGGCAGCATCGCGTACGCCGAAGCGCGCATCGTGGAGAACGCGAATCATCCGGACTACGTCGGCAACTGGTGGCCGCGCGTGCCCGACTGGCGTGGCAATCTGCAGGCCGTGTGGCGCCCGACGCCGTCGTGGCTTGCGAGCCTCGGCTATCGCTATTCCGGCAAGACGTTCGGCCGCCTCGAGAACGACGACATCAACGGCGACACCTACGGCGGCATTTCGCGCGTGAACGCCTGGGATGGCAGGGTGGCGTACACGCTGGACAACGGCACCGAGATCGCTATTGGTGTCGACAACATCACCAACGATCGCGCCTATCAGTCGCATCCGTATCCCTCACGCACGGCGTTCGCCGAAGTGAGGTGGTCGCTCGGAGGTGCGCGATGAAGGTCCTGTCAATCCTGTTCATCCTGTCCAATGTCTTCTCTGCAGCTGCTGCGATGGATCGCGCTGCATTGGGGACTTCTGCTGCGGCAGACCCGTCCGGGCACTTGTGGGTTGCGTATGCGCAGCCGGCGGGGAAGTCAGGGCAGGTGGTCTTGCAACGCTCGGACGATGGCGGCGCGACGTGGCAGCAGCCGGTGCGCGTCAATTCAGCCGTCGAGCCTGTGGCTGCGGAAGGCGAGAACCGACCGAAGCTCGCTTTCGGCACGGCCGGCGAAATCTACGTCACGTGGACTTCGCCGACGTCGGAGCAGTTCACCGGCGACATTCGCTTCGCGCGCTCGCTCGACGGCGGCAAGACGTGGTCGGCACCGACCGTCGTGCATCGCGACCGCCAGCTGATCACGCATCGGTTCGAATCGCTGCTGGTCGATCCCAAGGGCCGCTTGTGGGTCGCATGGGTCGACAAGCGGGATCTGAAAGTGGCCGAGGAGGCGGGCCGTGAGTACCGGGGCGCGGCGATCTATTACTCGCACTCCGATGACCGAGGCGCGACCTGGAGCACCGACACGAAACTCGCCGACAGCAGCTGCGAGTGTTGCCGGATCGCCCTCGCCAGCGACAGCCAGGGACGCGTGGCGGCGCTGTGGAGGCATGTGTTCGAGCCGAATGAGCGCGATCACGCGTTCGCGTTTCTCGGCGCGCCAAAGACCACGGTCGAGCGGGCGACGGTCGATCGCTGGCGCGTCGATGCGTGCCCGCATCACGGCCCCTCGCTGGCTTTCGGGCCGGACGGGACGCGACACGCAGTGTGGTTCGACCAGGTCGACGGTCAGGGTCGTGCGTTTTATGGACAGCTGGCGCCGAGCGGACCGACCCATGTACGAACGTTGCCGGCGGGCGCTACCCACGCGGATGTCGCAGCCACGGGCCGTACTGTTGCCGTCGTGTGGAAGCGCTTCGACGGCAGCGTCACGAAGATCGAGTCGCTGATCTCGAACGACGCGGGCCGCAGCTTTGCACCCGGCCCGTCACTGCAGACCGGCGGCGATTCCGATCAGCCGCGTCTCGTGACCTCCAAGCAGCGCATCCTCGTTGTCTGGCGCAACGCCGATGGCATCGCGGTCCGCGATCTCGCAGCCCCGGCGCTCGACACGCGAGTGAAGCCATTCAGTCGCGACACGCTGGCCGTCATCGAACGGCAATACGCGAGCACGCAGTTCTGGCTGGTGCTGTGGGATCTCGAGTGTCCGTACTGCATGAAGTCGCTCAGTCATTTGGCGGCGGCACAGCGCACCGATCCGCAGCTGAAGGTCGTCACGATCTCGACCGATCCGATGCAGAGCGCGGACGAGATCGCGGCGCGACTCGCGCAACTCGGCGTGCGCTCGGATGCCTACGCGTTCGGCGATGCGCCGCGCGAGGCGTTGCAATATGCGATCGACGCGACCTGGCTCGGCGAGAAGCCGCGTGCATATCGCTACGGCAGCGACGGCAAACGCGAGGCGATCACCGGAGTGATACAACTGCCCCGCTGAGCTACACTCCCCCCACAACGATAATTCAGGGGGGAGCCATGCACACCGAGGTTCGCTTGCGGCGTCCGCCGCGCGTGTTTGCGGTTGTCCTGATCCTGATCGGCCTCGCGCTCGCCGTCGGCGGCGTGCGCTTGGCCACGCTGGGCGGCTCCTTCTACTACGTTCTCGCCGGTCTCGCGTTGGTCGCGTCGGGCGGGCTGTTGTGGCGTCGTGATCGGCGCGGCTCGCTCGTCTACGGCCTGTTGCTCATCGCAACGCTGGTGTGGAGTCTGTACGAGGTCGGCGTCAATCTCTGGGCGCTGGCGCCGCGGCTGCTCGCGTTGTTCGTGATCGGTGCGTGGCTCCTCACGCCGTGGTTCCGGCGCTCGCTGTATTCGCCTGCAGAGCCGCCGCCATTGTTCGGCAGACGTGGCAGCATCGCGACGCTCGCGGGAATCATCGTCGTCGGCGCCATCGCCAACATCCTCGGCGCACGCGCTTCGATTCCGGCGCACGAGGCGAAGCCGCCGAGCGCGACGGTCCCGGCGCAAGCCGCGACGCCAACGCCGCCGCCGGTTATCAACGGCACCGATTGGCAGAACTACGGCAACACCACTGCCGGCACGCGCTACGTGCGAATCGATCAGCTGACCCCGGACAACGTTGGCAAGCTGCGGGAGATCTGGCGTTACCGCACGGGCCGAGGCGGCGCGTTCAAAGCAACGCCGATCCAGGTCGGCGATCTGCTCTATGCCTGCACCGGCGGCAACGTGATCGTGGCGCTCGACGCCGAGAGCGGCGCGGAGCGCTGGCGCTTCGATCCGGAAGTGAAGGTGCCGCCGATCCCCAACTTCGGCACGAGCTGTCGCGGCGTCAGTTATTACCGTGCGCCTGCAACGTACGCCGGTGACTGCATCGAGCGCGTCGTCACTGCGACGACCGATGCGCGCATGTTCGCTGTCGATGCCAAGACCGGCCAACGTTGCGCTTCGTTCGGCGGTAATGGCGAAGTGAGCCTGCTACCCGGCATGGGCGAAGTGAAGCCCGGCTTCTATTTCGTCACCTCACCGCCGACGATCGGGCGCGGTCGAGCTATCGTCGGCGGCTGGGTGGCGGACAACCGCGAAACCAACGAGCCCTCCGGTGTCGTGCGTGCGTTCGACGTGCTGACCGGCAAGTTTGCGTGGGCGTGGGACATGGGCCGTCCCGGCATTCACACCGAACCGGGCGAAGGCGAGTCGTACACGCGCGGTACGCCGAATGTATGGAGCCTGACCAGCTACGACGACGCGCTCGGTCTCGTTTATCTGCCGACCGGTAACGCGACGCCCGACTATTACGGTGCGCATCGCTCGGCAGAGTCGGAGAAATATGCGTCCTCGGTGGTAGCGCTCGACATCGCGACGGGCGAGGTTCGCTGGTCGTTCCAGACCGTGCATCACGACATCTGGGACTACGACGTGCCGTCGCAGCCGGTGTTGTTCGATCTGCCGCAGCCGGATGGCACGACTGTTCCCGCGCTGGTGCAGGGAACGAAGCGCAGCGAGTTGTTCCTGCTCGACCGCCGCACCGGCACGCCGCTCTCGGAGGTGCGCGAACAGCCGGTGCCGCAGGGCGCAGTGCCCGGCGATTGGACCGCCAAGACGCAGCCCTTCTCGGTCGGCATGCCGCAGTTCCGCGGTCCCGATCTCACCGAAGCGGATATGTGGGGCCTGACGCCGCTCGATCAGCTGTGGTGCCGCATCGAGTTCCGCAAGCTGCGCTATGAAGGTCACTTCACGCCGCCGACGCTCACCGGGACGCTGCAGTTCCCCGGCAACGCAGGCGGATTCAACTGGGGCAGCGTCGCCGTCGACGAAGAAAACCTGTTGATGGTCGTGAACCCGCTGATCATGAGCAATCGGTTGCAGCTTTATCCGCGCGACCAGATTCCGGAAGGTATGCGGGTCAGCGCGCAGGAGGGAACACCGTATGCGATGACGACGCGGCCGTTCATGTCGCCGCTGTTCGTGCCTTGCCAGAAGCCGCCGTACGGCACGCTCGGCGTCGTGGACCTCAAGACGCGCACGGTCATGTGGAACAAGCCGGTCGGCACGACCAACGAAAGCGGCCCATTCGGCATCGGCATCAAGCTGAGCCTGCCGATGGGCATACCGCAGTCTGCCGGCACGATCGTCACGAAAGGCGGGCTGATCTTCATCGGCGGCACGATGGACCGCTACTTCCGCGCATTCGATCTGCGCACGGGCGAGGAGTTGTGGCACGACTTTCTGCCGGCGACGGCGCAGGCGACGCCGATGAGCTATCTGGCGCCGAAGAGCCACCGCCAGGTCGTGGTCATGACCGTGCCGAACACCTCGCGTCGCTTCGGCATGCCGCAACGGCCGGGGGCGCCCGAGGAAAAAGAAGACGAAGAGGGTGGACACATCATCGCGTATGCATTGCCGCTGTAGCTCGGGCTTCAGCCCGACAATCTTGTTGGCGTTGCTCGCGACGCAGAGCGCTGCCGCCGACCTGCCGAACCTCGAAGCCTTCGTCGATGGAGTCGTCGGCGGCTTCATGGCGCAGCAGATCGCCGGCGCCGAGGTGGCCGTCGTCCGCGACGGTGAAACGCTGCTCGTGAAAGGCTACGGCATCGACTCGGTCGAGCCGCACCGCGCCGTGGATCCGAATGAATCCCTGTTTCGCCTCGGCTCGATCTCGAAGACGTTCACGTGGCTGTCGATCATGCAGCTCGCCGAGCGCGGCATGTTGCGGCTCGACGATCCGATCAACGATCACCTGCCGGACGAGCTCGACGTGCCGGACGAAGGCTTCCAGCAGCCGATCCGCATCATCGATCTGATGAATCACACGGCCGGCTTCGAGGACATCCTGCAGGGATTGTTCGTCGCGCAGGACGCGACGCCGCTGTCGTTGCAGCAGCAACTGCGCCAGCGCCGGCCGCATCGCGTGCGCGAGCCGGGCAAGTTCATGGTCTATTCGAACTACAGCACCGCGCTCGCCGGCGCGATCGTCGCGCATGTTTCCGGCATGGAGTACGAGAGCTACGTCGAACAGAACATTCTGGTGCCGCTCGGCCTCGCGCACACCACGTTCCGTGAGAGCTACCACTCGACGCCTGGTCTGCCGCAGCCGATGTCGGCCGAGCTCGCTGCTCACATGTCGCAGAACATCGAGTCGCGCAGCGGCGCGTGGCAGACGATTCCACACGAGCACATCGTGTCGATGGCGCCCGCGGGTGCGGCGGTTTCAACTGCCGCAGACATGGCGCGCTACATGCTGGCACTGCTCGATCCGCAGCGTCTCGAAGCAGCCGGCGTGCTCAAGGCCGAGACGTTTGCGCAGATGCGCGAGCCGTCGTTCCAGAGCGCACCGGGCATGCCGGCAGTTCATCACGGTTTCTTCAATACGCCGCTCGGCACGACGACGCGGCTGGCCATCGACAATCTTTCGCACGGCGGCTCGACCTTGCACTTCCGTTCGTTCCTGGTCGTGACCGACGATCTCGGCGGCCGCGGAACGCTCGGCGTGTTCGTGACCGCGAACAGCGCTTCGGGCGCGACGATGGTGCAGGCGGTCGCAGAGCAAATCCTTGCGAAGTACTTTGCGCCGCCGCCGGAGGCTGAGCCGGCAGTGCCGGAGGGCGGTGCCAGCCGGGCGCAGGAGTACGCAGGTCAATATCGTCCGGCGCGCCGCGCGTACACGCAGTTCGAGCAGATCATCAACGTCGGCACGATCGACGTGACCGCAACCAAGGACGGGTATCTCGTGATCGCGATCGGCGGTCCGCCGCTGCGCTTCGTGGAAATCGGCCCGGACCTGTTCCGTCAGGTCAATGGCGACGCCACGATCGCATTCGTGCGCGACGGGCGTGGCGCGATCAGCCACCTCGTGGCCTACATCGGGACGGTCGAGCGTGTCGCCTTCTTCGCGTCACCGCAATGGCTCGCTTTGCTGCTCGCCGTCGCGTTACTCACGTGCGTCGGCGTGCTGATCGCGGCTGCGCTGCGGCGCGAGCCCGTGCCGCCGCACTCGATCGGCGAGCGCAGCGCCGGGCAAGTCGTCGCGGGTACGGCAATCGCCTGGCTGGCTTTCATCGTGCTGCTGATCGTGTGGATCGTGCCGTTCTCGGCGCCCGCGGCTCAGGATCAATTCGTCTTCAGCTATCCGCAACCGCTGCTGAAGCTGGCGCTGGCCGTCGGTGTCGTTGCCACGGGCCTGAGCGTCCTCGGAATCGTCACGCTGGTGCCGGTCTGGCGCGAGCGCACCTGGTCCATGGGGCGACGGCTGCGCCACACGACCGCCGTTGCGTTGTTCCTGCTGGTGGTCGCGACGCTCCTGCAGTGGAATGCGATCGGGTTCCGCTATTACTGACATTCCCCTTTCTGACATTACTTGACGAGGTGGGTGCTACCATGCGCGGGTCCAGAGGTTCCCCGCCGTGTCCCCAGCCGATGAGTTGACGCAACAGGCCGAGCAGTTCCGCGCCAGCGGTCTCCTCGGCAAGCCCGGCACGCTGTCGCGCCTGTTCGATTTCCTGCTCGCACGCTCGCTCGAAGGCGGAGCGCCGAAGGAGACGGAGATCGCGCTGCAGGTGTTCGGCAAGAGCCCCGGCTTCGACGTGTCGCAGGATGCAGTGGTGCGCGTGTACGTGCACAAGCTGCGGCGCCGCCTCGAGGAGTTCAGCGGCCGCACGCCGGGCGCCGCGAAGATCGTCATTCCCAAGGGCGAATATCGGTTGCTACTGGAACGGCCGGCGGCCGAGCCTGTCGTTGCGCCAACAGCGGCGACCCCGCCGTCGCGATCACCGTCGCGCCGCGCGAGCTGGATCGGCATCGGCATTGCCACTTGTTGCGCGCTCGTCGTCGGCGCGTTGCTCGGCGCCGGCATCAGTATGGGCGGCGCGCAATGGGACATGCGCGAGGTGCGGCACAGCGCAGTGTGGGCGCCGCTGCTCGAAGACGATCTGCCGATCACGATCGTGATCGGCGACTACTACCTGCTCGGCGAGGCGAATCCGCAGACCGGGCACATCGACCGGCTGGTGCGCGAGTTCTTCATCAACTCGCACGAAGACTTCCGCGATCACGCCGAGCTGAACCCGCAGCTGATGCAGCGCTATCGCAATCTCGATCTCACCTACCTGCCGGCTGCGAGCGCCTTCGCGTTGCAGGACATCGTGCCGGTGCTCGGCACCGCCAAGCCGGTGCGCGTCGTGCTGATGTCGCAGCTCGATGCGAACGCGCTGAAGAACAGCCACATCGTCTACATCGGTTACATCAGCGGCCTCGGTATGCTGGGCGATCGCGTGTTCGCCGCGTCGCGCGTGTCGCCGGGCGGCTCGTACGACGAGCTCGTGGATACGAAGACCGACCATACGTATCTCAGCACCGCGATGGGTGCGTCCAGCGGCGGCGAGTTTCGCGACTACGGGTATTTTTCGACGTTCGCGGGGCCGAATGGGAACCGGGTGGTGGTGATTGCGGGGACGCGGGATATAGGCGTGATGCAGATGGCGCAGAGTGTGTCGCTGCGACACGATGTGGACGAGCTGTGCCGGAGCGCAGGGAAGGCGCTGGCGTTCGAGTCGCTGGTGGAGATATCGGGGATGGGGCAGACGGGGTTCAAGTCGCGGTCAGTATTCGTGTCGGGGATGAAGGCAGAGAAGATCTGGGAGTCCGGCTAAAGCCCGACAATCATTGCAAGCGCTTGAGATAGCGCTCGCGCAACTCTGTCTGCCGTGACCGCATCTCCACCGCTCGCCCCGCGATCCACACCTGGTCCGCCGAGCTCGTCACTTCCAGCGGATCTCCATTCCACAGCACCAGATCCGCGACCTGCCCGCGCGCGATACGCCCTCGTTCGCCCGCCAGCCCGAAAATCTCCGCAGGTTGCACCGTCAGCGCCGCAAGAGCCGCATCCTTCGGCAGGCCATGCGCGACCGCATTGCCCGCGAGCTGGCGGACCTTGCGTGCGTTGTGACTCTCGTTGAACTGCGTGAACGCGATGCGCACGCCAGCGCGGTGGAGCAGGGCGGCGTTGTCGAGTCGCGCGCCGATGCCATCGAAGCTGTAGGGCAGATTTTCGAGTGCATCGAGCAGCACCGGGACCTTCTCGCGCGCCAGCTCGTCGGCGACGACCCACGCTTCGGCGCCGCCCGCGATCACGGGCTTCATGCCGTACCGCTTGGCGAACGCGATCGCACGGCGGATCTCGGCCGCGCGCGCGACGCCGAACACGACGCGTCCGCCCGATAGATATTTCGCGAGCGCTTCACGTCCCGCGGGATGCAGCAGCATGTGCTCGCCCTGCGCGCTCGGTGCGCGCGTTTCGCGGATCGCCTGATCGAGCAGCATCCACTGGCCCGCGCGACTTCCCGCCGACATCGCATTCGCGTTGCCGCCGAGGTTGATGAACAACGAGCGGCTGCTCGGCAGCACTGCGTCGTAACGTCCGTCGAGAGTCACTGCAGCGCCCTGGCCCGCGACGAAAGTTCCGCCCTCGGCGCTGGCCGGCGCGAGCATGGTCCACGTCAATCCTTCGACTCGCGCCACCGGCACGAGTACGGAGCGCGGGTTGTAGGCAGCGGTCACGTCGAACTCGGGTCGCCACTGCATTTCGAAGGCCGGTGCATTGAGGATCACGCCGGCATCGGCTGTGGTGGGTTCGAGGCTGACTTCTTCGACACCGATCGCCGACAGGCCACCGAACAGACCGGGCGTGAGCGCGCGACCCTTCGCATCGACGGTCGTCGCATCGGCAGGCGCGCTGAGGCTGCTGCCCACTGCCGCGATCTTGCCGTCGCGAACGAGCACGTCGGTATTGTTGAGTACGCCTTGATCGCCAACCGTGTGAACGGTCGCTCCGCGGATCAAGACCGTCTGGGCGTTAGCGAGCGTGGCGCAGCTCAGCAGTGCGATTGCAAGGAGCTTTCTCATGGCTGTGCTCCCGCACCCGGCTGGCCAAGCAGGAAATCGGACCGGGGTTGCGGCGCCGGGTTGGCGCGATCGAACTCGAGCTGGCCGTCGACGAAGACTTGTTCGGCCAGCGCGTACACGCTGAACGGCGTGCCATTCCAGATCACCACGTCGGCCATCTTGCCCGGCTCCAGGGTGCCCGTGAATTGATCGATGCCGAGCGCGCGCGCCGGATTCGCCGTGAGCCAGCGGATCGCGTGCTCCGGCGCGATGTTCAGGCCGATGCGGTTGCCGCGCGACATCGCCTTCGCTGCTTCCTGATTCAAGCGCTGAATGCCCTCGTCGGAGTCCGAGTGCACGATCGCGCAACCGTTCTTCGGCAGATCGGTGAGCGCGATGTTCTCCTGGATGCCGTCGAACATTTCCATCTTGCTGCCCCACCAGTCGGCCCACTCGGCGCCGCATACGCCGTTGGCGGCCAGCAGGTCGGCGATCTTGTAGGCCTCGATGGCGTGATGGAACGCGGAGATCTTGAAGCCGAACTCGTGCGACAGGTCCAGCATGATCGCCATCTCGTCCGAGCGATAACAGTGGATGTGCACGCGGATGTCGCCGTTCATCGCGCCGGCCAGCGTCTCGAGCTTGAGATCGCGCTTCGGCGGCACCGGCGGCTCATCGGACTCTTCCGAGTCCTTCTTGTCCTTTTTGTCCGCGCTCTTCTTCTGATACTCCGCGACGTCACGTTCGTACTTGCGCCACTGCTCGCGATAGTCCTGCGCATCCGCGAAGGCTTGCCGGTAACCCGCGACGTTGCCCATGCGCGTGCTCGGCGCGCGCGCTTGACCGCCGTAGACGCGCTTCGGATTCTCGCCGCAGGCCATCTTCAATCCCTGCGGCGCGTTCGGAAACTTCATCGCCTGGTAGGTCGTGGCGGGAACGTTTTTCAGCGTGACTGCGCGGCCGCCGATCAAGTTGGCCGAGCCGGGCAGGATCTGCAGCGAGGTGATGCCACCTTCGAGCGCGGTCTGGAATCCAGGATCCTGTGGCCATACGCCGTGCTCGGACCACACGTTGGCAGTGACCGGATCCGTCGCCTCGTTGCCGTCGCTGTGCGCGTTGACGCCGGGACTTGGATACACGCCGAGATGTGAGTGCACGTCGATCAGCCCAGGCGTGACCCAGCGACCGCCGGCGTCGATGACGCGCGCACCTGCTGGTGCGTTGAGACTTGGGCCGACCGCTTCGATCTTGCCGTTCGCGATCAGCACGTCGGCATTGTCGAGCCGCGTGCCTTTGCCGGTGAGCACAGTCGCGCCGCGAATCAGCGTCGCTGACGCGGCGCTCGCGTGATACGTCGACGGATAAGGATTCGCCGGCTCCGGTGGGACAGCCGTGAATGCGGCCTTCGTCTCTTGCTCGTTGGTTTGCTGGGGCGGGTTCGCGCATGCGCCGACCAGGACGGCGCAGCAGAGGAGGTAGCGGCTTTTATGCATGGCCGCGGAATGTATCAGACCTAACGGCTAGTCGCCGAAGCGGACACCTTCGTGTTCGAGCAACCAGCGCTTGCGTTCGAGTCCTCCGCCGTAGCCGGTGAGCGAACCGTCGGCGCCGATGAGGCGATGGCAGGGAATCACGATGCTGATCGGGTTGGAGCCGTTAGCGAAGCCGACCGCACGCATCGCCAGCGGACACTTCAGCCGCTGCGCCATGCGCCCGTAGCTCAGCGTCGTTCCAGCGGGGATCTTCCGCAGGGCGCGCCATACGTTGCTCTGGAACGGCGTGCCGCCGGTTTGGACGGAAATCTCTTCGATGGCCTGCAATTTGCCTGCGAAATAGCGTTGCAGCGCGCGGCGCGTCGCGGCCGGCGCCGTGCCGCGCGTGTATGCAATCGGCAGGCGGCGATAGATTCGCGCGAGCCCGTTGCGCATGCGCTGCTCGTGATCCTCCCAGTCCAGCGCACGCAGCTGCTGCCCGCTGTCGCTGACGACCAGCATGCGGCCGAGCGGGCTCGGCAGCGTATCGACGGTAAAAATCAGTGCGGGCGCGGACATGGGGCGCACTTTGCGCGCCCGTGCCGGCCGGCGGCTAGCCATTTTCGGACCTCAGTTCGCACGATGGCGCTATCATGCCCGGGCCTGACGCCGAAGTTTTTCGCATGAGTGCTACCTCAGAACCGGTCGGAACGCTCGAAACCGCGCTCGCTCATACGCAGCGCCTGATGACCTCGGAGCCGCGGCTCGCGGCCGAACAGGCAACGGAAATCCTGAAGGTCGCGCCGGGGCATCCGGTCGCCACACTGCTGCTCGGTGTGGCTCAGCGACGTGCGGGGGACGCGGCCGCGTCCCAGGCAGTCCTGGAATCGCTCGCACAATCGCAGCCTAACTGGGCCGCCGCACATTACGAGCTCGGGCTGACGCTCGGTGTCCAGCGCCACGGTGAGGGCGCAGTCGTATCCCTGCGACGCGCAGTTTCGCTCAAGCCCGAAATGCCGGACGCGTGGCGCGCGCTGGGCGACCACCTCACTGCGATCGGCGACGCGAGTGGCGCCGACCAGGCCTACGCGCAGCACATCAAATACTCGACGCACGACCCTCGCTTGCTCGAAGCAGCCGCGGCGCTGTGCGAAAACCGGATTCCCGTGGCGGAGTCGTTGTTGCGCGCACATCTGAAGCAGCATCCCACGGACGTGCCTGCATTGCGCATGCTGGCGGAGGTCGGAGCGCGGCTCGGGCGATATGCCGATGCGGAGGGCATGCTGGAGCGCTGTCTGCAGCTCGCCCCGAGTTTCGTACCTGCGCGTCACAACTACGCGCTCGTGCTGCATCGTCAGCAGAAGGCAGCGGCGGCGCTCGCGCAGATCGACCGCGTGCTCGAAGCCGAGCCACGCAATCCCGGCTATCGAAACCTGAAGGCTGCGATTCTGATCGGCATCGGCGAATTCGAGCAGGCGATCCGGCTGTATGCCGACGTGCTCGCCGAGTATCCGGGCAACGCCAAGGTCTGGATGAGCTACGGCCACGCGCTGAAGACTGCCGGTCGGCAGAGCGAGTGCGTCAGCACCTATCGCAAGAGCATCGAGCTGGCGCCGCAGCTCGGCGAGGCCTACTGGAGCCTCGCGAACCTCAAAACCTTCGAGTTCTCGGAGGCGGACATCGCGGCGATGCGCACACAGGTGCAGCGACCCGATCTGAGTCCCGAGGATCGCTTCCACTTTCACTTCGCGCTCGGCAAGGCGCTCGAAGACGCACGGCAGTTCGCCGCGTCGTTCGAGCACTACGAGCAGGGCAATCGGCTGCGACGCGCCACCGTCGAGTACGACGCAGACTGGAACTCAGAGCAGCTCAAACGCGCCAAGGCGCTGTTCACGCCGGAATTCTTCGCAGCGCGCGCCGGGCAGGGCGCGGCCGCGCCCGATCCGATCTTCATCGTCGGCCTGCCACGTGCAGGCTCGACTTTGCTCGAGCAGATCCTGTCGAGTCATCCGCTAGTGGAAGGGACCATGGAGCTGCCGGACCTGGTCGGCATCGCGCGCGACCTGGGCGGCGGCCGCCCGCGCGCGCGGACGGGCGACTACCCGCAACCCCTTGGCGGGCTCGACGCCGATGCACTGCGTGCGCTGGGCGAACGCTACGTTGCGCAGACGCGAATCTATCGCAAGAGCAATGCTCCGTTCTTCATCGACAAGCTGCCGAACAACTTTGCGCATACCGGCCTGATCCACCTGATCCTGCCGCACGCAAAGATCATCGACGCGCGCCGTCACCCGCTCGGCTGCTGTTTTTCGGCCTACAAACAGCACTTCGCGCGCGGTCAACACTTCACCTACAGTCTCGATGAGATCGGCCGCTACTACCGCGACTACGTCGAGCTGATGGCGCACTTCGACGCCGTCCTGCCCGGGCGGGTGCACCGCGTAATCTACGAGCGCATGATCGAGGACACCGAGGGCGAGGTACGTCGCCTGCTGGACTATTGCGGCCTGCCGTTCGACGAGCGCTGCCTGCGCTTTTACGAAAATGAACGTGCCGTGCGGACCGCCAGCTCCGAACAGGTGCGCCGCCCCATTTATCGCGAGGGCGTGGATCACTGGCTGAACTATGAGCCCTGGCTGGGCCCGTTGAAAGGCGCCCTGGGCTCCGTATTCGAGCAATATCCGAACGTGCCGGAGTTTTGAAGCGCGCCGGTCTTAGGCATACACTTCATTGCATAACGATACTTGGGGAGACGACGATGACTCGAAGCCGACAGCGCAAGCTCAAGCGGGCTGCGCAACCCGTATACCGGAAGGTCGCGAGTGCGCCGCTGGCCGCCGCAGTGATTGCGGTGTTGTCGACGCCGGCGATGGCGCAGGAGCGCAGCGAGGTACTGGAGAGCGTCATTGTTACGGCGCAGAAGCGCGTCGAAAACATGCAGGACGTGCCGGTCAGCATCCAGGCGTTCAGCAATACGGCGCTGGAGCAGCTGCACATCAACGACTTCGACGACTATGTGAAACACTTGCCGAGCGTTTCTTACCAGACGCTCGGACCCGGCTTTGCACAGGTCTACTTTCGCGGCGTCGCCAGCGGCGGCGACGGCAATCACTCCGGCTCGCAGCCGAGCGTCGGCATCTATCTCGATGAGCAGCCGATCACTACGATCCAGGGCGCCCTGGACGTTCACCTCTACGACATTCAGCGCGTCGAGGCTCTGGCGGGACCGCAAGGCACGCTGTACGGCGCCAGCTCGCAAGCGGGCACGCTGCGCATCATCACCAACAAGCCCGACGTGTCGGCGTTCTCGGCCGGTTACGATCTGGAAGGCAACACCGTGTCCGAAGGCGGCAGCGGCTACACCGTCGAAGGTTTCGCCAACGTCCCGCTCGGCTCCAGTGCGGCGGTCCGTCTGGTCGGCTGGAAGCGGCACGACCCGGGTTACATCGACAACGTGTTCCACGAGCGGACCTTCCCGACCTCGGAGATCGTGGCGAGCAACGCGAATCTCGTCGAAAAAGACTTCAACGAGGCCGACACGACCGGCGGCCGCGTAGCGCTGAAATACGATCTGAACGACAGCTGGAGCATCACGCCCTCGGCAATGATCCAGCAGCAGGATGCCGACGGCGCCTTCGCCTACGATCCGTCGATCGGCAAGTTCCAGGTCTCGCACGCGTTCCCCGACACTTCGACCGACCGCTGGCGGCAGCTGGCGCTGACGGTGGAGGGCAAACTCTCCAATTTCGATCTGATGTATGCCGGCTCCTACCTCAAGCGCAGCGTCGACACCCAGTCGGACTACTCCGATTACTCGTATCACTACGACCGCACGCTCGGCTACGGCGCGTATTTCTACGACAACGATGACGAGCTGATCGACCCGTCGCAGTACATCATCGGCAAGGACCGCTACGAGCGCTACACGCACGAGCTGCGCATCACCTCGCCGTCGGAGAATCGCGTCCGTTTCATAGCGGGCCTGTTCACCCAGCGGCAGGTGCATCACATCGAGCAGCGCTACAAGGTGAACAA
>DATNFA010000143.1:0-58678 GCA_035606615.1 Steroidobacteraceae bacterium | reverse complement strand
GAGCTGAATCTGCTGTTCGATTTCTCCCGCCAGCTCCTCGACAGCGAAACGCTGCGGTTGCTGGTCGAGCTCGCGCGGGCGCGCAACCTCGACCAGCGCATCGCCGCGATGTTCGCCGGCGAGAAGATCAATACCACCGAGAATCGCGCGGTCCTGCACGTCGCCCTGCGTAATCGCTCGGACCGGCCGATCCTCGTCGACGGTCAGGACGTGATGCCGGAGGTTCGCGCGAGTCTCACCAAGATGCGCAACTTCGTCGAGGGCGTGCACGGCGGACGCGTACACGGCGCCACGGGCAAGACCTTCACCGACATCGTGAACATCGGCATCGGTGGCTCGGACCTCGGCATCGTGATGGCGACCGAGGCGCTCGCGAAATACCGCAATCGCAACCTGCGCCTGCACTGCGTATCGAACATCGACGGCGTGCAGCTCGGCGACGCGCTGGAGAAGGCCGATCCGGCGCGCACGCTGTTCGTCGTGTGCTCGAAGACATTCACGACGCTGGAGACGCTGACGAACGCGAAACTCGCGCGCCAGTGGATCGTCGACCGCTTGGGGGAAGGCGCGCCGGCGCGGCACTTCGCTGCGGTCTCGACCAATGCCAAGGCGATGGATGCGTTCCTGATTCCGCCGCAGAATCGCTTCACGATGTGGGACTGGGTCGGTGGCCGCTATTCGTTGTGGTCGGCCGTCGGCCTGTCAGTCGCGCTAGCGCTCGGTATGGATCAGTTCGAGCTGATGCTGGAAGGCGGCCACGAAATGGATCGGCACTTCGCCAGCGCGCCGTTCGAGCAGAACCTGCCGGTGCTGATGGGCCTGATCGGCGTGTGGAACCGCAGCTTCCTCGGCATGGATTCGCTGGCAGTGCTGCCCTACGACCAGCGGCTGCATCGCTTCCCCGCGTACCTGCAGCAGCTCGAGATGGAGTCGAACGGCAAACGCACGACGCTCGGCGGCGCGCCGCTCGAGTACGACACGGGCGCGGTGCTGTGGGGCGAGCCTGGTTCGAATGCGCAGCATTCGTTCTTCCAGCTGTTGCACCAAGGCACGGCGAACATCGCGCTCGACTTCCTCGCGCCCGTGAACGCTTCGAGTCCGTATCAGGAGCAGCAGAACCTGGCACTCGCCAATTGCTTCGCGCAGGCGCAGGCGTTCGCGTTCGGTCAGACGGAGCAGCAAGTGCGCGCCGACCTGGCTGCGAAGGGCCTGCCCGAGGGCGAGATCGCACGCCTCACTGCGCACAAGGTGCATCCGGGCAATCGGCCGAGCTCGATCGTGCTGTTCCCGCGGCTCGGGCCGAAGACGCTCGGCCGCCTGATCGCGCTGTACGAGCACAAGGTGTTCACGCAGAGCGTGCTCTGGGATATCAACGCGTTCGACCAGTGGGGCGTCGAGCTGGGCAAGAAGCTGGCGGATACGCTGGCGCCCGCATTCGAGGATCCGCAGAAGAACAGCGATCCGGCGCTGGCGGGGTTGCTCGCGCAGGTCGCGAAATGGCGTAGCTGAACGATGCCGGACCACCGACAGCGGTCATTTTTCATCCACTGAGCCCGGCCTTTGCGTGTAAACTCCCGGCCCGTCGCAGGGAACTCCATAATTCAAGCGAATCCGATGGTTAGATCGAGTTTCTCCAGCCGCATTTTTTCCTGGCTGGCATGGGCGGCCCTGTGCCTGGGTTCGGCCGGCTTCGGGCTTCAGCACGCGATGGCCCAAGTGCCGAGCGCCGACCAGATCGAGATCTTCCAGAACCTCACGCCGGAGCAGCAGCAGGCGATTCTTGATTCCATGAACCGCGGCAGCACTACGGGTCCCACGAATCGGCCGCGCGCGGATCGTCCCTTGAGGTTTCCCGAAACGGTCCGGCCACGCACCTCGACAGATGAGGGCGAGGAGGAGACGGACCAGGACCGTTTCACTGGCGGCATCCCGCGCGTGCCGCGGCTGAAGGGCAACGATACCGTCCTGCTGACCCTGGAAATCCGGCAGCTGCAGCGACTCGCGCCGGAGATCGAGGAGCGTGAGCGCCAGCAGCGAGAGGAGAGTCGCAGGGAGCAGGCGGTAATGCCGACGCAGCCCGTGATTCCGGGCCGGCAACAGGCAACGCCGGCGCCCGCGCCGGGTGCTCAGCAGGACCAGCAGCAACGCATCGAGCGCACGAACGAGGAGCGCGAGCAGCTAGGTGAGTTTCGCGAGCGCGTGCTGCGGCGGAACCCGTACAAGCTGGACAGGTGGGGCATCCTGAATGTACCGGAGCTCGGACCGATTCCGCTCGCCGGACTCACAGCCGATGAGGCGACCGATCGGCTGGCCGCCGAGCCCCGCCTGCAGGATTTCATCGTGCGCGTCACGCGTCTGCCGCTCAAGCCGGTTGGCACCGAGGCGTTGAAGCCGTTCGGTTACGACCTGTTCAGCGGCATGCCGTCGACCTTCGCGCCGGCCACCGATGTGCCGGTGCCGGCCGAATACGTGGTCGGGCCGGGCGACACGATCGAAGTGCAGCTGGTCGGCAACACCAAGGGCCGCTACGCGCTGGTGGTCGGCCGCGACGGTCGCATCAATTTCCCGGATCTCGGTCCCGTTGCCGTAGGCGGGCGGCGCTTCGAGGACGTGCGCAGCGACCTGGAGGGTCGCGTGCGCCGGCAGATGATCGGTACGGAGGCCAGCGTCGGGATCGGCGAGCTGCGCTCGATCCGTGTCTTCGTGCTCGGCGAAGCGCAAGTGCCGGGCTCGTACACAGTCAGCGGCTTGTCGACGATCACGAACGCGCTGTTCGTCAGCGGCGGTGTGAAGAAGATCGGTTCGTTGCGCAACATCCAGCTCAAGCGCGGCGGCCGCACTGTGACGAAGCTGGATCTCTACGACCTGCTGCTGCAAGGAAATACCAGCGCCGACGCTCGGCTGCTGCCCGGCGATGTGATCTTCGTGCCGCCGGTCGGCACCACCGTGGGTCTCGGTGGCGAAGTGCGGCGGCCAGCGATCTACGAGCTCAAGGACGAAACGACCGCTGCACAACTGTTGCAGCTCGGCGGCGGGTTGACACCGGAAGCCGACCCGAAGGTCGCGACGGTCGAGCGCGTGGACCCGCGGCGCCTGCGGGTCACGGTCGATGTGGACCTGACGAGCGCGGCTGGACAGGGCGCGGTGCTACGCAGCGGCGACACTTTGCGCATCCCGGCGATCCGGCCGGTGCTCGAGGATTCGGTCACCGTCAGTGGTTTCGTGCATCGCCCCGGCGAATACCAGTTCAAACCTGGCATGCACATCGCCGACGTCCTTCCGAGCCTCGACGAACTCAAGCCGAATGCTGACCAGCGTTACATACTCGTGCGGCGCGAGTTGCAGCCGGACCGTCGCATACGCATCTTCTCGGCGAACCTGGAGCGCGCGCTCGCCGAGCCCAACTCTGTGCAGAATTTCGAGCTGGCGCCGCGCGATCAGATTTTCGTGTTCGACCTCGAGTCCGGCCGCGACCGCATCATCGAGCCGCTGATGCGCGAGCTGCGCCTGCAATCGCGCATCGATCAGCCGACTCTGGAAGTGAGTGTCGCCGGGCGCGTCAAGGTTCCCGGCAAGTATCCGCTCGAGCAGGGCATGCGCGTCAGCGACCTGCTGCGCGCCGGCGGCAGCCTCGACGAGGCGGCGTACGGCGGTCAGGCCGAGCTGACTCGTTACGAGGTGACGAACGGCGAGTCGCGCCAGGCGGAGCTGATCAAGATCGATCTGGCTCAGGTGCGCGCCGGCGATCCGGCGGCCGACCTGCAGTTGAAGCCGTTCGATTACCTCGTGATCAAAGAGGTGCCGCTGTGGGCCGTGCAGGAGGAAGTTGAGATTCGCGGCGAGGTGCGTTTCCCCGGGCGCTATCCAATTCACCGCGGCGAGACCTTGCGTTCGGTGATGGAGCGCGCGGGCGGCCTGACCGATCTCGCGTTCGTCGAAGGGACAGTGTTCACGCGCGAGGAGCTGAAGGAGCGCGAGCGCAAACAGCTGGAGACTCTGGCGACGCGTCTGGAAGCCGATGTTACGCAGTTCTCGCTCATGGTCGCACAGGAGACCGGCAAGGATGCCAGTCAGGCGCTTACCGTCGGGCAGTCGTTGCTTGCGAACATTCGCAGTGCCACGCCGGTCGGGCGCCTCGTCATCGATTTGCAGCGTTCGATGTCGGCGCAGCCCGGCTCGGAGCAGGATGTGGTGCTGAAGGATGGCGACCGGTTGCTGGTGCCGCGAGTCACCCAGGAAGTCACGGTCGTGGGCGAAGTGCAGAGCGTGACGTCGCACCTGTACCGCGCCGAGCTATCGCGCGACGATTACATCGCAATGAGCGGTGGCCTGACGCCGCGCGCCGACGAAGATCGCATCTATGTCGTGCGCGCCGACGGCAGTGTCGTGACTCGGGGCGGGAACGCATGGTTCAGCGGCGGCAGCGTCGATATCAGAAGCGGCGACACGATAGTCGCGCCGCTGGATACCGAACGGATGCGGCCATTGCCGTTCTGGACTGCCGTTACGACGATCATTTACAACCTGGCGGTCGCGGTCGCGGCGGTCAACTCGTTCTGAGCGCAGGAAGGCCAACTTAGTGAGCACTGCGACCGAAGAGTGGCGCGACGACGCGGATATCGATTTCCGCCAGCTGCTGCGCACCGTCTGGGCGCGCCGCGTGCTCGTCGGCATCGTCGCAGCTGCCTGCGGCATCCTCGCCGGCGCAGTCAGCTTCGTCATGACGCCCGTGTATCGCGCATCGACCGTGCTGGTGCCGGCTTCCGACCGCGGCTTCGGCGACGCATCCGCGGCGCTCGGCCAGCTCGGCGGTCTGGCATCGCTCGCCGGTATCGAGATCGGCGGCAGCAACGTCGAGGTCGAGGAGGCGCTCGCTGTGCTGCGCTCGCGCGAGTTCACCGAGAAGTTCATCCGTGAGAAGAACCTGCTGCCGGTGCTGTTCGCGCACAAATGGGATGCCGCTGCAGGCCACTGGCAGGGCGAGGAGGCGAAGTGGCCGACGCTCGCCAAGGGCTTCCGCTATTTCAACAGGAAGTTGCGCTTCGTCGTGTTCGACAAGAAGACCAACCTGATCACCGTCCAGGTCGAGTGGCGCGATCGGCAGGCTGCGGCGCAATGGGCCAACGAGCTCGTTGCTCGCGTCAACGAGGAGATGCGCACGCGTGCGATCGCCCGTGCCGGCGCCAATGTACGTTATCTCGAGCAGGAGCTGCAGGGCACCAGTAACGTCGAGACACGCAATGCCATCGGTCGCCTCATCGAAGCGCACATCAAGCAGCGCATGCTCGCCAACGTGTCGCAGGAGTATGCGTTTCGAATCGTCGACAAGGCCTTGCCGCCGGACGCGGACGATCCAGTGCGGCCGCAGAAGCTGCAGCTGATCGTCGTCGGGGCATTCGCCGGTCTGGCGTTTGCCATCATCTGGGTGCTGATCCGCGACGGACGGCGCGGACCGCTCACTCCATAATCGAGTCCGTCACCACCATGCCCAAGTTGAGCGAAAGATCGATCCTGGTGACCGGAGGCACGGGTTCCTTCGGCAAGGCCTTCGTCAAGCGCCTGCTGACGCTGTACCCTGACGTGCGCCGCCTCGTCATCTACAGCCGCGACGAGCTAAAGCAGTACGAGATGTCGCAGGTCTACAACGAGCGCGACTATCCGGCCATCCGTTACTTTCTCGGCGACGTCCGCGACGAGGCGCGGCTGCGGCGCGCGCTCGAAGGCATCGACATCGTGGTGCACGCCGCGGCGCTCAAGCAGGTGCCGGCAGCGGAGTACAACCCTTTCGAGTTCATCAAGACCAACGTCCTCGGCGCGCAAAATCTGATCGACGCCTGCCTCGACAGTCATGTCGAGCGCGTCATCGCGCTGTCGACGGACAAGGCGGCGGCGCCCATCAACCTGTACGGTGCCACCAAGCTGTGCTCGGACAAGCTGTTCGTCGCGGCCAACAACATCAAGGGCAAGCGTGACGTGCGGTTCACCGTCGTGCGCTACGGCAACGTCATGGGCAGCCGCGGTTCGGTCATCCCGCTGTTCCAGCGTCAGCGGCGCACCGGCGCGCTGACCATCACCGATCCGGCGATGACGCGCTTCAATATCTCGCTGCGCGACGGCGTCGACATGGTGCTGTGGGCGATCGACAACTGCTGGGGCGGCGAGATCCTGGTGCCGAAGATTCCCTCGTATCGCATAGTTGACGTCGCAACAGCGGTCGCTCCGGAGTGCGAGCAGCGTGTCATGGGCGTGCGTCCCGGCGAGAAGCTGCACGAGGAGATGATCACCGCCAGCGACAGCTTCAATACCGTCGAACTGGGCAGGTACTTCGCAATCCTGCCGTACTCGGCGCACTATTCGAGCGCCGAGTATTGCGGGCGGACCGGCAGCGTGCCGGTGCCCCAGGGATTTGCCTACAACAGCGGGACCAATCCCGATTTTCTCAGCGTGGAACAACTGCGCGAGCTGATCCGCGAGCACGTGACGGAAGACGGCGCCGGCTGAGATGACGATCCATGGCATTCATTCCCTATAGCCGCCAGAACGTCTCCGACGAGGACATCGAAGCTGTCTGCCGGGTTCTGCGCTCGGACTTCCTCACCCAGGGACCGGTGATCCCGGCCTTCGAGGAGCGCTTTGCCGCGCGGCACGCAGTCGCGCACGCCGTTGCGGTCAACAGCGCGACCGCGGGTCTGCACATCGGTTGCATGGCGCTGGGCGTCGGGCCCGGGTCACTAGTGTGGACCAGCCCGATCAGCTTCGTCGCTTCGGCCAACTGCGCGCTGTACTGCGGCGCCGAAGTGGACTTCGTGGACATCGATCCGCTGACTCGCAACATGTCGGTGGTCCTCTTGCGCGCCAAACTCGAACAGGCGGCCGCGACCGGCAGGCTCCCCGATGTGCTGATCCCGGTGGACTTTGGCGGGCTGCCGTGCGATCTGCGCGAGATGCGCGAGCTCGCCGACCATTACGGGTTCAAGATTCTGGAAGACGCTTCGCATGGCGCAGGTGGCACATACCTCGGGCAACCCGTCGGCAGCCGGTTCGCGCATGCGACGGTATTCAGCTTTCATGCGGTCAAGGTGATCACCACCGCGGAGGGCGGTCTGGTCACTACCCAGGACGCTCAGCTCGCACATCGCCTGCGCTCGCTGCGCTCGCACGGCCTGACGCGCGAGCCTGCGGAGATGACGCACCCATATCCGGGACCGTGGTACTACGAGCAACACGCGCTCGGCTACAACTACCGGCTCACGGACGTGCAGGCCGCACTGGGGCTGTCGCAGCTGCAGAGGCTGGATGAGTTCCATGCTCGCCGCGAAGCGTTGGTCGAGCAGTACGAGAAGCTCCTGGCGGACGCGCCGCTGCTGCTGCCGCCGCGGTTCGCCGATCGCCGCTGCGCCTGGCATTTATACGCAGTCGAAATCGACGAATCGCGCACCAGCCGTGCGCGGACGGACGTATTCATGGCCCTGCGCCAGGCCGGTATCGGGGTCAACGTCCACTACATCCCGATCCACACGCAGCCTTACTACGAGCAGCTCGGTTTCAAGCGCGGCGATTTTCCGGCGAGCGAGCGCTACTACGACCGCGCGTTATCGATTCCGCTGTTCCCCGCGCTCACCTCGGAGCAGCAGGCGTTTGTCGCGCACACCCTGCGCGAGGCACTGCGCTCATGATCGCGATCATCGTTCAAGCGCGAATGGGTTCGACACGCTTGCCGGGCAAGGTGCTCAAGCCGATCGCCGGCCGGCCGATGTTCGCCTATCAGCTCGAGCGGTTACGGCGCGTGCGGGGTGTGCAGCGGATAGTCGTCGCGACGACTACTGCTCCCGCTGACGATCGCATCGTGGAGTTCTGCGCCGGCGAGGGTGTCGCGTGCACCCGCGGCTCCGAACAGGACGTACTGTTGCGCTACTTCGAAGCTGCGACCGCCTGCGCGGCGAGCAGCGTGGTGCGGGTGACTTCGGATTGTCCGTTGCTCGATCCGGACGTGGTCGAGCAGGCGCTCGACACATTTCGCGAGCGCCAGCCGTGCGACTATGTTTCGAACATGCTCGAGCCGACCTGGCCATACGGCATGGCGGTCGAGGTGTGCTCGATGGACGCACTGACGCAGGCGCATCGGGAGGCGCGCGAGCCGGCGGAGCGTGAGCACGTCACGCCGTTCATCTACTGGCGTCCGACGCGCTTCCGGCTGCAATCGCTGACTCGCACGCCGGACCTGAGTCATCATCGCTGGACGGTGGACACGCCGGAGGATTTCGAGCTGGTGTCGCGCATCATCACGACGCTCTACCCGCGCGAGCCGCAGTTCCGGCTCGATGACGTGCTGGCGCTGCTGGCAGCCAATCCTTCCTGGGAACATCTCAACGCCCACGTGCAGCAGAAGAGCGTGCGGCCGGATACGCGAGCGCAGTCATGACCTTCAAGACCGATCAGGAAACTTTCTGGGCCGGCCAGTTCGGCGACGAGTACAGCAAGCGCAACGAGGGCAGCAACCTGCTGGCCGCAAATTTGAACTTCTTCGTGCAGGCATTGCGCCGTGCCGGGCGGGTGGGATCGTGCCTCGAGTTCGGTGCGAACATCGGCATGAACCTGCGCGCGCTGCGGCTGCTGTTCCCGCAGATGAGCCTGTACGGAATCGAGATCAATCCGCAGGCGGCGGCGACGCTCGCGGATTTTATCGGAGCGGAGCGCGTTTTCCAGGGCTCGATCTTCGACTACGCGCCGACGCGGACGGCCGAGTTGGTCTTGATCAAGGGCGTGCTGATTCACATCAATCCGGAGATGCTCGCGCTCACGTATCGCAAGCTGTACGACTCCGCCGCACGCTGGATCCTGGTGTGCGAGTATTACAACCCCGCGCCGGTCGCTGTGCCCTATCGCGGCCACACCGACCGTTTGTTCAAGCGCGATTTCGCCGGCGAGATGCTCGAGCAGTTTGCCGATCTGCGGTTGATCGACTACGGATTCGCGTACCGGCGCGACCCGGCCTTCCCGCAGGATGACATCACCTGGTTCCTGATGGAGAAGAAGGGCTGATCATGCTTAGGTATTGCACTCGCTGCGTGATGCCGCACACCAAACCCGACCTGCACATCGACGAGCAGGGCGTATGCAGCGCCTGTCGCGCATTCGAGAAGCGCCGCGAAGTGGATTGGGACGCACGCCGCGCCACGCTGGCGGGTCTGCTCGAGCGCTATCGCAACAAGGGCAGCAACTGGGACTGCATCGTGCCGGTCAGCGGCGGCAAGGACAGCACTTATCAAGTCGTGCGGATGCTGCAATTGGGGGTGAACCCGCTGTGCGTGACCGCGACCACGTGCGACCTGAGCGCCATCGGCCGCAAGAACATCGAGAACATCAAGCGGCTCGGCGTCGACTACGTCGAGTTTTCGCCGAACCCGGTCGTGCGCGGCAAGCTCAACCGCATCGGGCTCACCGAGGTGGGCGACATTTCCTGGCCGGAGCACGTCGGCATCTTCACGATTCCGGTGCGTGCGGCCGTGCAGTTCGGCATCCCGCTGATCATCTGGGGCGAGAATTCGCAGAACGAGTATGGCGGTCCGGCCGGTGCGGCGGAGAACAGCGTACTCACGCGCCGCTGGCTCGAGGAGTTCGGCGGCTTGCTCGGCCTGCGCGTGCAGGATCTGTCCGAGGTCTACGGCATTCGCCAGCGCGATCTGCTGCCGTATCAGTATCCCACTGACGAGGACTTGAGCCGCGTCGGCGTGACCGGTCTGTTCCTCGGCTACTACCTGCCGTGGGACGGCTTGGCGAACGCCCTCATCGCGCAAGCGAACGGCTTCACCACGCTCGATCATGCGGTCGAGGGCTCGATGGTCAACTACGAGAACCTCGACAACCACCAGACCGGTATCCACGACTACTTCAAGTTCCTGAAGTTCGGCTTCTCGCGCGCCACCGACATCGCCTGCCTGCACGTGCGGCGCAGCCGCATCTCGCGTCAGGACGCGCTCGAAATCGTGCGCAAGCGCGACGGCAAGTTCCCCTGGACCTATCTCGGCAAGCCGCTCGAGCAGATCCTCGATCCGCTCTCGATGTCGGTCGAGGAATTCCAGAAGGTGTGCGACAAGTTCACGAACAAGAAGATCTTCAAGCGGCAGGCGTCCGGCGAACTGGTGCGCGACGGCCATCAGAACCTCGAAAAGCTCAACTACGACAACCCGTGAGCGTCGCGATCGTCAACTACGGCGTCGGCAACCTGGGCTCCGTGCGCCGCGCCTTCGAGGACCTCGGCGCATCAGTTGCGATCGTCGACTCGCCGGCGCGTCTCGACGGCGCCAGCTACCTGGTGCTGCCCGGTGTCGGCGCCTTCTCGGAGGGTATGACGCGCCTGCGCGCAGGCGGCTGGGTCGAGCCGTTGCGCGATCAGGTGATCCGCGGCCGCAAGCCGATCCTCGGCATCTGCCTTGGCATGCAGATGCTGGCGGCGACCGGCGACGAGGGCGGCATCAGTCCGGGCCTCGGGCTGATCGATGGCTGTGTGCGCCGCCTCGACGCGCTCGGATGCACGCTGCGCATTCCGCACGTCGGCTGGAACGAAGTGACGTTCACCACGGGTGAGCCGCTGTTCGCGCACATCCCGCAGAACTCCGATTTCTATTTCGTGCACAGCTACGCGCTCGACCTCGCACGGTCGCAGGACCTGGTTGCTCGGACCGCCTACGAAGTCACGTTCGCGGCTGGTGTGCGCAGCGGCCACGTCATGGGCACCCAGTTTCACCCGGAGAAGAGCTCGCGCGCCGGCCGGCAGCTGCTGCGCAACTTCCTGGACTGCGCGTCGTGCTGAAAGTCCGCGTCATTCCGACGCTGCTCTGGAAAGGCCTGGGTCTGGTGAAGGGCGTGGCGTTCAATAGCTGGCGCCGCGTCGGCACGGTGCTGCCGGCGCTCAAGGTCTACAACTCGCGCGACGTCGACGAGCTGGTGCTGCTGGACATTTCCGCCACCGACGAGCAGCGCGCGCCCGAGCACGAGTCGATCGCAGATCTGTCCGATGAGTGCTCGGTGCCGCTCACCGTGGGCGGCGGTATCACCGATCTGACCCAGATCTCCGCGCTGCTGCGCGCCGGCGCCGACAAGATCAGCGTCAACACGTCCGCGCTGGTCCGTCCGGAGTTCGTGGAACAGGCTGCGACGCGTTTCGGCACTCAGTGCCTGGTCGTGAGCATCGACGTCGCGAGCGCGCCGGACGGCAGATACTCGGTGTTCAGTCACGCTGGGACGCGCGACACGAGTCGCGACCCGGTCGAGTGGGCACGCGAGGCTGCCAGCCGCGGAGCGGGCGAGATCCTGCTCACTTCGATCGAACGCGACGGCACCATGACCGGCTACGACGTGCGACTGGTTGCCAGCGTCGCGGCCGCAGTCGACATCCCCGTCATCGCATCCGGCGGAGCGGGGACCTATCAGCACATGATCGACGTCCTGCAGCAGGGCGGCGCCTCCGCGGTCGCGGCTGCGAGCATGTTCCACTTCACGGAGCAGACGCCGGCTGGAGCAAAGCAGGCGCTCAGCGCGGCCGGGATTCCGGTCCGCCGCAACTTCGTGGCCGTGTAATCATGCCTGCGCTGCGAGTCATGGTGCGCGCGGACGCTTCGTCGAGCATCGGCCTTGGCCACCTGCGGCGCTGCCTGTCGCTGGCGGCCGCGTTGCGCGAAGCTGGTGCCGACGTGCGATTTGTCTCCCGCAATCTCGGCGTCGACATCGCCGCGTTTGCTGCGGCGGCCGGGCTGGAGTATCGGGCGCTGATGAGTGCCGACTGGCAGAGCGATGCCGAGGAAACAGGCGGTGCCGCGGCCGAATGGGCGGCGCACTGGGTCGTCGTCGATCACTATGAGCTCGACGCTCGCTGGCATCGCCTCGTGGCACAGCGTGCCGGCGTACGGCTCGCGGTGATCGACGATCTGGCCGACCGCGACATCGCTGCGCAGGTGCTCATCGACCACAACCCGAGCGTGGACCACCGGGCCAAATACCGCGGCCGTATCGCGCCGTCGACGCGAGTCCTCGGCGGTCCGCGCTATGCGTTGCTCGACCCGACTTACGCGCGCGTCGCGCCATTCAAGGTGGCGCCCCAGGTGCGCAGCATCGGTATTTTCATGGGTGGCACTGATCCCACTGATATCAGCAGCGTGGCGCTGCGCGCCTGTCGCATCCATGCTGGATTCAGCGGCCTGATCGAGGTCGCCACGACCAGTGCCAATCCGCACCTCCCGGCATTGCGGCGGTCAGCGCGGCAATGGCCGCAGACGACGATCACACTCGATCAACCGCTGCTGCTGGACTTCTTCGGCCGTCACGACTTGCAGCTTGGTGCAGGTGGGGGCGCGGTCTGGGAGCGCTGTCGGGTTGGCGTGCCGTCGTTCTGCCTGCTCGCCGCTGACAATCAGTACGCGACGTTGCCGGTGCTGGCCGGCCTCGGCGCAGTCGCAGTGTTGCCCGATCTGACTTCTCGTGACGAGCAAGAGATAGGTCGCGCTGTCCGCCTGCTCGCAGACGACGTTGCGGCCCGCGTGCGCCTGAGCGAGCGCAGCCGCAGTCTGGTGGACGGCAACGGAGCGCGCCGCTGCGCCTTGAGCTTGACGGCGGACACGTTGGCGGTCAGGCCCGCCGCGTTGCATGATGCTCGAACGATGTTCGCGTGGCGCAACGACCCAGCATCCCGGGCGGTGTCCCATGACACCAGCGAGTTGAACTGGAACGATCATCTCCGCTGGGTGGCTGCCGTGCTCGCCGATCCGCAGCGCTGCCTGCTGATCGGCCGGGTGGGTGCCATAGATGTGGGTGTGATTCGCTTCGATCTTCGTGCCGACCAGACCGCTGAGGTCTCGCTTTACCTCGATCCGGAGTTGCACGGACTCGGGCTCGGGCACTCGCTGCTGCTCGCTGGTGAGGCGCGGTGCCGCGAGCTGACCCCCGCTCTGCGTGGGTTCGAAGCGACGGTCCGCGCGGGAAACGACAGCTCGCAGCGCATGTTCGCCGGCTGCGGCTACTCGTTCCGCGAGGGCATGTGGCACAAGGCGGCGGGCACAATCCGGCTGCAGGAAATTTGAGAGCAGAGAGTTCCCTATGAGAATCGGTGCACGTGAGATCGGCCGCGACCAACGCCCGTACCTGATCGCGGAAATGTCGGGCAATCACAACCAGTCGCTCGAGACCGCGCTGGAAATCGTCGACGCCGCGGCACGGGCCGGTGCCGACGCTATCAAGCTGCAGACGTACACCGCCGACACGATGACTCTGAATGTGAATGCGCCGGGATTCGTCATCGATGATCCGGCGAGCCTGTGGAACGGCCGGCAGCTGCACGATCTGTACGAGGAGGCGCATACGCCATGGGACTGGCATCGGCCGATCATGGAGCGCGCCGCAGCGCGCGGCCTGCATTGCTTCAGCTCGCCGTTCGATGACACCGCGATCGACTTCCTCGAATCGCTCGGAGTACCCGCCTACAAGATCGCATCGTTCGAGAGTACGGACTTGCCTTTAATAAGGAAGGCAGCGCGCACCGGCAAGCCGCTGATCATCTCGACCGGCATGGCGAGCGCCGCCGAGATCGACGATGCGGTTCGCGCGGCGCGCGAGGCAGGGTGCCGCGACATCGTGCTGCTAAAGTGCACGAGCACCTATCCGGCCGTGCCGAGCGATACCAACATTCGCACCATCGCCAGCATGCGCGAGGTCTTCGGCTGCGAAGTCGGCCTTTCCGATCACACGATGGGCTGCGGGGTGGCCGCGGCTGCGGTCGCGTTCGGTGCGGTCCTGGTCGAGAAGCACTTCACGCTGCGGCGGGCTGATGGCGGTGTCGACTCGGCGTTCTCGCTCGAGCCGGCGGAGTTCGGCATGCTGCGCCAGGAAACCGAGCGGGCGTGGCAGTCGCTCGGTTCGATCAAGTACGGCGGCACGCAATCGGAAGAGAAGTCGCGCGCCTTCCGCCGCACGCTGTACATTGCGCGCCCCATGCGCGCCGGCGAGGTGCTGACGGAGCAGAACATGCGGATCCTGCGTCCGGGCTTCGGCCTGTCGCCGAAGTACTTCGAGACGCTGTTGGGTAAGCGCGTGAACCGCGACGTCGGTGCGGGTACGCCGGTTTCCTGGGACCTGATTGGATAGCGCCATGGCGAGCGTGCTGCAAACGTTGAAACTGCAGGCGGCAGAGTTGCTGTGGGGTTTCGCAGACTTGTCGGCGACGGCGGACGTGCGCGAGGTCCGGCGCAGTCTGGCGGAACGCGGCTGGAGCGTGATCCCCGGCTTTGTCGACAGCGCGGCAATCGACGGTATCGTGGCGGATGCAAGGCGCCTCTACGAAAGCCATCCGCAGCATGTCGCGCACGAGTCGAATGGCTCCGACGCACGTATCTACGGCGCAGACCGCATTTGTGCGTCGTTGCGGCTCGAACGAGAGATGAGCGTCATCGACCGCATCGCGAGCAGCTACTACTGGCCGAGTGCGACCGTCAATTTCCAGCTGCTCGGCTGGATCCGGCATCGCGAAGGCAATCTCGGCTCCGGTGCCGGCTGGCACCGCGATTCGCCCTTCTCGCATCAGTTCAAGGCGCTGCTCTACTTGAGCGATGTCACCGAAGACAACGGGCCGTTCGAGTTCATCGAGGGCTCGCATCGGCGCGCGTCGCTGCTGACGGCCGCCGGTTCCCTCGGCGTACCGCTGGCGCAGTACCGCTTTTCGGACGAACAGATTGCGCGCCTGCAGGCGGCGGGTGTGCTGCCGCAAGCCAGGCAGTTCACCGGCAGCAAGGGGACGTTGCTGCTCGTCGATACCCGCGGACTCCATCGTGGCAAGCCGCTGCGCTCTGGCGAACGCCTGGCGCTGACCCGCTACTATTTCGCATCGAACGTGCCGGATGAATTCACCAGCCGACATTCCCTCACCAAGTCACCGCCGCAGTGAAGCAGCTAGATGACGTTTCGGAGCAGGAACTGCTCGATGAATGCGGGTTCTGGCGGAAGTTCTCGGGCGAGGACCGGCGCGCTGCCCATTCGCGAGTGATTCGCTGGTATTGGGTCGTCCGCTCGCTCGCAACCGCGCTGTATCTGCGCTTCGTGTATCGCGGGCCGCCGCCGCAACCGCTGCCCACCGAGCCGTGCGACGTCATGCTGCTGTACGTTACGGAGAATCAGCGGCGGGCCTTCCTGCCATGGATCGGCACGAATCCGCGCATCCAGACCGCTTCGTGCATGGCTGGCGCCGATTGGCAGCTCTCATGGCGTCGTTGCGGCAGCCTGAGTCTGCGCTATTTCGCGGCAATACACCGGCTGTTGCGACCGCGGTCTGATCACGCGCTCACTTTCCCGTGGTTCCAGGAGTTTTTGCGCTACGAGGTTGGCAAGGTGCTGGCACGCGAGTTGTTCGCCCGAGCCAAGCCGCGTGTCGTGGTCGTGTCGAACGATCACAGCGGCTTCTTCCGCGGCATCATGCGCGAGGCGCGGCGCTACCGGCACCGTCTCGTGTACACGCAGCACGCGTCGATCGGCAGGCACTTCCCGCCGCTCGATTTCGATCTGTCGATGCTCGATGGCACTCAGGCGTACCTGCGGTACCGTGAGTCGGGAAAGCCGCGCGGCAGTATCGTGATCAGCGGCCGGTTGCGAACGCGTGGCAGCGCGGAGCCGCGTCCAGCGGCAGCGGCGCTCCGCGTTGGACTGGCAACGAATCTCGACGACGCGCTGCTCGAGTGGGTGCCGGTCTTCTACCGCGCGCGACGTCACTTCAGCGATGTAGTTTTGCGCTGCCACCCCGCGGAGACCCGGCGCCTCGGCTGGGCGATGCTGTGTCGCATCTTCGGCGTGCGCATGGATGGCGGCACGCTCGAAGGGTTTCTGCAAGGTTGCTCCGTGCTGATCAGCGGATTGTCCGGCATCATCCTCGACGCGGCCGTGCACGGCGTCCCCGCGCTGATCAAGATGTCATCGCTCCGCCATTCGGATGAGATGACCGACTACTACGGCTACGAGAAGTTCGGCCTGTGCCGTCGCATTCGCGACGCGCGTGCCTTGTCGGAGCTCATCACGACGGCTGCGGCTACGCCGGTCGATTTCGAGTGCGTCGGCGCGTTCGAAGCAGGGCTGGTGCAGGAGCCGGCGCAGGAGAAGCGGCGCCTGCTGGAGCTGTACGTTCGATCGCTCGACGAAGGTCGGAGCTTCGCGGCAGCGCTACGCGATCAGTACGTGCCGATCGAGCATGATGGCGTCACGCTGTTCGCGACGCCTGCGTACGCAGCGCTGAATGCGAAGCACGGCTGGCTGCGCGGTGACGATGCGTAAGCAGATACCCGCGGTAGCGCTCTTCTACGCGGCACGTGGCGTCGGCCTGATCATCAAGCCGGCCAGCCTTTGGTTCGTGGCGCGCAGCGGCCAAGCGGGCGTCAGCACGTTTCTCGCGACCTACTATTTTGTGGTTGCGGCCACGTTCATTGCACTGAACTGCGAAGCCCACATCTCCTACTACCGCAGCCGTTTCGGCGGCGCTGCACCCGGAGCGAACGCTGCCGGCACCGGGTTCAGCCGGTATCTCACCGACCTCAGCGGTCATATCCTCGTCTTCCTGCCGTTGCTCGGCGCTGCCTTCGCGCTCTACTTCGGTGACCTGTGGATGGCAGCTGCGTTCACGATCTTTGTGCTGCTGGAGAAACTGTGGGACGAGCTGCAACGTGACCTCATTTTCTCGCACCAATACACGCGCTGGTCGGTCTGGTTCATCGTCAAGATGCTCGCGCCCGTCGTCGCCGTCGCGGCACATTTGTACTTGGGCTGGAACGTGCTCCTGTGCATGACTGTTACTTCGCTCCTCGTTGCAAGCGCGGTCGCCTGGAAGGTGGTGCCGGCCGCCGTTCGGCGCGTTGCAGCGTATGCCGTGCAGCGCGCATGCGGCATGTCGCTCGCCCGATATCTGAAGGCGTATCGCAACCGCTTTGCCATCGCTCAGCTCGTCGCGGTGACATCTGTCAATGTCGTCAACACTGACAAGTGGCTCGCGCCCTCGCTGGGCGATCCGCGTCTGCTGGTCGAACTGGTGCTGCTGGCGCAGTTCGGTGCAGCTTTCCTGGTGCTGATCGACAATGTGTTCTTCTCGCGTAACCGCAGCCACTACGTGCGACCCAAGACCAGTCTGACGGAGATCACCGACTGGCGACTGCTGCTCCTGCTGTCCGTCGGCTATCTGGCCTGCAGTGCGATCGTGCTGCGCGAGCCGTTTCGCTCGCAGCTGCAGCTGCACACCATCTCGCTGCTCCAAGGAATGCTCGTCATCGGTTGCAGCGTGCTTGCAGGCGCGACGCGGCCGCTCGTCGAGCATGCCTTCTGGCACGCGCCTCGTGTCTGGTCCGCGGCTCTCGACTGCGCTGCAATCGGCCTGTCGGTGGCGCTCGGCTATACTGCCGTCACGAATGACAGCCTGACAGGCCTACTGTTGGCGTGTCTGCTGGCGGTCGCCGCCCGCTGGACAGGCTACTGGTCGATTTGTCGAATCAGCCTGGCGCGTACGCTGGCGCGCGCAAATACGGGGCCGTAATGGAACGGGTACGGGTGGGCGAAGCAGCGCTGCTGATGTATGCGGCAGCCACATACGTCCCTCAGAGCATCTTTCACGCGCTGAACGAAGAGGCGCTTACCGAGCGGTTCCGCATCGATCCGGGGATGCAACCGCTGGCGCTGTTCATCGTTGCGTTCTTGCTGCTCGCGTTGCTCCTGAACGAGCTGTTGCCGCGGGTACGCACCGGCAACGGGCGTTTGGCGCGCATCATGGCGCACGTTTTCGAATCGCCCGCCAACATCCTGCTCGGCGTCCTGCTGATCGTGCTGGCTGCGAACTTCTACGCGACCGAGGGGATCTCGTTCCGTCAGACCGGCGAGCATCTGAGTGAGGCCGGCGCGGCAGTGCAGCTGCTGATGCTATGCAAACCGTACGTCTACGCGTGGACGGTGTATCACCTGGTCCGGATCATTCGCGGACGCAATCTCGGTAACGCGCGTGCGCGCTGCGTCGGAGTGTTGTTTCTCGCGTCGCTGGTGCTGAGCATCACCGGCGCCTTCGACGTGATCCCCCTGGTGTGGTGCGCGGCGTTCGTGACCTGTTCCTCGCGACGCGTGCGAGCAATCTTTCTCATCATGCGGCGGCGCCGCCCGTTGTGGCAGCGGCTGGCGCTGCTGATCCTCGGCATCCCGGCCGCCGCCGCGGTCGTCGCGACGATGATCTGGCTGGGCTATGCGAACAAGATGGGGGGGGAGCAGACGCTGGAACTGTTCCGCCGGATCGGCGTGGAAGAGATCGCCGAGCAGGTCATGGTGCGCGCCTCCACCAGCTATGCGTCGACGGTCTCATTCGCCGAACACAACCTGGCGAACGCGTCGCTGTACGAGAGCGCACTGCGCGTGCCGCTCGAGAACGTTCCGTATCGGCTGTCGCTGGTATTCGGCGCGCCGCAGCCGCGGCCTGAGGTCACGCAGATCTCCCGCCTGAACTATCTCAACTATGAGAACGACACCCACCTCGAGCGCGCCGGCGCCTCGCCCGGATTGGTATCGTCAGGGTTTTTCGCGGCGCCCTTCCCGCTCGGCTTCGTGCTGATGGCCATGTACGTGACCGTGATCCTGCGCATCGTGAACCTGGCGTTCGCGGACCTGCGTTACCGCCCGCGCGTGACGCTGGTCTTCATGGTCGTTTGTTTCATCTACCCGTTCTTCGAATCGCCGGTCGACTACCTGGTGTTCGTGGATCCCTCGATCATGCAGCTCCTGCTGGTGTTGTCCGCATTTGCCGCCGCCGCGACCCGCGTACGGCAACCTGCGCACGTGGCCCGGTCTCCTGTCAGTGTGCCCCTTGCGACCAGTGCTCATGCAGACTCTTCCGTTCATTAGCGTCATCGTTCCGGTCCGCAACGAGGAGCGGTACGTCGCGGCCTGCCTGCAGTCCATCCTCGCTGGCGACTATCCGCACGAGTTCATGGAAATCCTGGTCGTCGACGGCCAGAGCGACGACCGCACTGCCGAGATCGTCCGGGGCATCTGCGCCAGGCATCCGGCCGTGCAGCTGCTGTCGAACCCGGCACGCGTCGTGCCGCACGCGATGAACGTGGGCATTCGCGCGGCGCGGGGCGCGCTCATCGTGCGCATCGACGCCCACGCGCACTACGGGCCGAATTATCTGCGCGAGTTGGTGACGTGGATGGACAAGCTGCAGGCGGACAACGTCGGCGGCGTGTTGGAGGCGCACCCCGCAACGCGGGCGGCGCAGGCGGTCGCAGTCGCGGCGATCATTTCGCATCCGTTCGGTGTGGGGGCGGCGCCTTATCGCATGAGGAGCGCCGACGCGGCTGCCATCGAGGTCGACACAGTGCCGTTCGGCTGCTATCGACGCGAGATCTTCGACCGCATCGGGCTGTTCGACGAGCGCTTCATCCGCAACCAGGACGACGAGCTCAATGGGCGCCTGAAGAAGGCGGGCGGGCGTATTTTTCTCCTGCCGCACGTGCGCATCAACTACAAGGCGCGCGAGTCGCTGAGCAAGCTGGCGCTGATGCTCTACCAGTACGGCTACTTCAAGCCGCTGGTCGCGATGAAGCTTGGGCGCCCGGCGACGCTGCGGCAGCTCGCGCCGCCTGCCTTCGCCGCATTGTTGTTGGCACTGCCAGTGCTCGCGCTCTGGTGGCCAATAGCCGGCTGGCTCTGGCTGCTCGTGGTAGCCAGCCATGTGGCGACGAATCTCGTGGTCACCGCCATGTTGGCGCGCCGCACCGGATGGGCGGCAGCACCTTTCTTGGTGATTGGTTTCTTCCTCGGGCACTTCGCCTATGGCTTCGGTTACCTTCGCGGCCTGGTTTCGTTCGGCCTGCGGAGACATTTTTCCAAAGGCCCTGCCCGTGACATCCCCCTGTCCCGATAGCGAACGAGTGGACGACGAGGCGCGCAAGGTGGCGGAGCGCTACGCGCGCCGCATGCCAACCGGTACCGATCAGCGGTACAGCATGCTGAATCCGGCCGCATGGCAAGGCAGCCAGGAACGGCAGCGCGCGCTCATCGCGTTGCTGGCGGGCCATGTAACGGCGCCGCTCGGCACGCTGCGTGTGCTCGAGATCGGCTGCGGCGCCGGCGGCAATCTGCTCGAGTTGATAGGTCTCGGCTTCAACCCAGAGAATCTGATCGGCAACGAGCTGCTGCCGGCGCGTTCGCAACTCGCGCGCCGCAACCTGCCAGCCAGCTGCGTCGTAGTGCACGGCGATGCGAGCGCCTTGCAGTATCCGGACGAGTCCTTCGACATTGTCTACCAGTCAACGGTGTTCACCTCGCTGCTGGATGCTTCGTTCCGCCAGACGCTGGCCGAGCGCATGTGGCGCTGGGTTCGCCCCGGCGGTGCCGTTCTGTGGTACGACTTCATCTACGACAACCCCGGGAATCGCGACGTGCGCGGTGTGCCGGTCGCGCAGATCCGGCAGCTGTTTCCCGCCGGCTCGCTGCACGTCCGGCGTGTTACGCTCGCGCCGCCGATCAGCAGGCGCGTGTGCCGCCTGCATCCATTTCTGTACCACGTCTTCAATGCGATACCGGTGCTTCGCAGCCATGTGATGTGCTGGATAGCCAAGCAACCATGACTATGCACGACGCCAAGTTTCTGCCATTCGCGTTGCCCGAGATCGGCGAGGAAGAAATCGCCGAGGTGGTTGCGACCTTGCGCTCCGGCTGGCTCACGACCGGGCCACGCGCGCGGCAGTTCGAGCAGGATTTTTCCGCCTGGCTCGGCGGCGGAGTCGAATCGATCGCGGTCAATTCGGCGACCGCTGGCCTGCACCTCGCGCTGGAGGCGGTTGGTGTCGGGCCCGGCGACGAAGTCATCACGACGACGCATACCTTTACCGCGAGCGCCGAAGTCGCGCGTTACCTCGGTGCGGACATCGTGCTCGTGGACGTGTGTCGCGACACGCTGTGCATCGATCCAGCTCTGGTTGAACGAGCGATCACGCCGCGCACCAAGGCCATCATCCCAGTACATCTGGGTGGACGCGCCGCGGACATGCAAGCGCTGCTGGCCATCGCGCGCCGGTATCGGTTACGAGTGGTGGAAGACGCCGCGCACTCGCTGCCTGCAACGAGCGGTGGCAAGCTGATCGGCACGCTGGACAGCGACGCCACCATCTTCAGCTTCTACGCCAACAAGACCATTACCACCGGCGAGGGCGGCATGCTCGTGACGCGTAACAGCGAAATCGCAACGCGCGCGCGCACCATGCGCCTGCACGGCATCAGTCGCGACGCATTCGATCGTTTCATCGCCAAGGTACCCAGCTGGTACTACGAGATCGTCGCGCCAGGCTTCAAGTACAACCTGACCGACGTTGCGGCCGCCATCGGCATTCATCAGCTGAAGAAGGCGCACGCGTTTCGCGAGCGGCGTGCCGCGATCGCCGCACAATATGACCAGGGGCTGGCGGGCACGGGGCTTGTGCTGCCGCCGCAGGCTCCGCCGGGCGACGTGCATGCGTGGCATCTGTATGTCGTGCAACTCGGCTCGCAGGCGCGCACGACACGCGACGAATTCGTCGAGAGAATGTTTGCACAGGGCGTAGGCATGAGCGTGCACTACATCCCGCTGCATCTGCAGCCTTACTGGCGCGATACTTACCGCCTGACACCCGCGATGTTCCCGGTCAGCCACAGCGTATACGAGCGCACTGCGTCCCTCCCGATCTACACGCGCATGAGCGATGCCGATGTCGAGCGCGTGGTTGCCGCAGTGAAGGTCGCATTGCGTTGATCGTGAAACGAGCGATCGACTGGCTCGTCAGCAGCGTCGGCCTCATTGTGCTGCTGCCGCTTCTGCTGCTGATCGCTGCTTGGATCAAGGCTGACTCGCGCGGATCCGTCTTCTTCAGACAGGAGCGAGTCGGCCGCCACGGCCGGCCATTCCGTATCCACAAGTTCCGCACGATGATCGGCGACGGCGCTGCAGGTGGCCGCGCGCTCACCGTCGGCGCGGATCCACGCATCACGCGTGCAGGCAGCGTGCTGCGCAGATACAAGCTCGACGAGCTGCCGCAGCTCATCGACGTCTGGAAGGGCGACATGAGCCTGGTTGGGCCGCGCCCGGAAGTCCCAAAATACGTCGCGCATTACCCGCCGCAGATCCGCGACATCGTGCTGTCGGTGCCTCCGGGGATCACCGACGACGCCTCGATCGAGTTCAGCAACGAGAGCGAGCTGCTGGCAGCAGCTGCCGATCCAGAGCGGACCTATATCGAACAAATCCTGCCCCGTAAGCTCGATCTCTATGTCCGCTACGTGCGCGGCCGAACGCTGCTCGGCGATATGCGTATCGTGCTGCGCACGGTCCGTAAAGTCGTCACCGGCTAGACTTCGCCCAGCCGCCCGCGTGGCACCAGGGCTCTGAACCCGTCCTGAACAGGCAATGCGCGCAAGGGGCAGGGCTGTCTGTAAACAGAGTCAGTGCAATTGGTACGAAGTTCTGGGAGAATTCCCGCCCGTTCAGTGGGTTCGACCCACTTTCAGATCAGGCTATTACGAAGCCACGAGAAGATGGACGGTCGCAGGGAACGTGGCGTGATTCCACGCAGTTTTCCCGCAAGATAAAGACATAAGGAGCGCTTGCGTGACGGAATCCATGCCGAAATGGATTGAGCGGTTCGCGAACAAGTTGGCGCACTTGCCCCGTTCGCAAAAGCGTTTGCTGATGCTCGGAGCGGATGTGGTCGGCTTGCCGCTCATGATGTGGGCGGCTGTAACGCTGCGCTTCGGCACGTTCCATCACGATGTCGGCGGCACCGAATGGATCTACGCGATTGCGCTGCTGACCAGCATTCCGGTGTTCGTGCGCCTCGGCCTGTATCGGGCAGTCATTCGTTTCCTCGGCCCGAAGGCGATTTTCGCCGTCGTGTCGGGCGTCACGTTTTCGGTCGTGCTGCTCGGCGCAATCCTGCTGGTGTGGCCGCACCGCGCAGTGCCGGTGTCGGCCATTCCGATCTATTGGGCTTTCGCTCTGTTGTTCGTCGGCGGCAGCCGGTTCCTGGTGCGCGGTCTGCTGAATTTCCGCTGGTCGAACGGCACGCAGCGCGTCGTGATCTACGGGGCAGGTGGCGCTGGCGTGCAGCTCGCCACGGGTCTGGCACGCAGCGGCCGCTATCACGCCATCGCCTTCATCGACGACAACATCTCGTTGCATGGCAGCACCATCAATGGGCTGGAGGTGTTCCCCGCTCGCGAGCTGGGGACACTGGTCAATGACGAAGGCGTCGCGGCCGTCTTCCTCGCCCTGCCGTCCCAGACCCGCCGTCGCCGCCAGGAAATCCTCAAAGCAATCGAACCGCTGAACCTGCTCGTGCAGACCGTGCCGGATTACGCCGACATCCTCGCCGGCCACGCCCGCGTTGAAGACGTCCGCGACGTGGATGCCGGCGACCTGCTCGGACGCGACCCGGTCCCACCGAACGCGCGCCTCCTCGATGCCTGTATTCAAAACAAGGTTGTAATGGTGACCGGCGCAGGCGGCTCGATCGGCTCCGAGCTGTGCCGCCAGATCGTTCGTCTTCGTCCGGCTCAGTTGCTGCTGTTCGAGATGTCCGAGCTCGCGCTGTACAACATCGATCGCGAGCTGCGGATCCTGATTGCGTCGGAAGGCCTGACCGTCGACGTCGTGCCGCTGCTCGGCGACGCGCACCACAAGCACCGCGTGCGCGAAATTCTGCAGATCTACGGCGTCCAGACGATCTATCACGCGGCGGCGTACAAGCACGTGCCGATCGTCGAGCAGAACGTGATCGAAGGCATCTACAACAATCTCTTCAGCACCTGGAACGCGGCGGAAGCTGCGCTCGAGTCGCGTGTCGAGACCTTCGTGCTGATCTCCACGGACAAGGCCGTGAACCCGACCAACGTGATGGGTGCCACCAAGCGCTTCGCCGAGATCGTGCTGCAGGGTCTGCAGGCGCGCGGTTCGCACACGCGTTTCTGCATGGTGCGCTTCGGCAACGTGCTCGAGTCCTCCGGCTCCGTCGTGCCGTTGTTCCGCGAGCAGATCCGCAAGGGCGGACCGGTCACGGTCACGCACAAGGACGTCATCCGCTACTTCATGACGATCCCGGAAGCGGCGCAGCTGGTGCTGCAGGCGGGCTCGATGGGGCAGGGCGGCGACTTGTTCGTGCTCGATATGGGCAAGCCGGTGCGGATCGCCGACCTCGCCAAGCGGATGGTCAGCCTGATGGGTCTCACGGTGCGCGATGAGGAGAACCCCGACGGTGACGTCGAGATCGTGTATACCGGCTTGCGCCCCGCGGAGAAGCTGTTCGAGGAGCTGCTCATCGGCAACAACGTGACCGGCACCGAGCACCCGATGATCATGCGCGCGATGGAGCATTCGCTGCCGTGGTCGCAGGTCCAGCAGGTGCTCGATGAGCTGACGGGCGCGCTCACGCGGTTCGATTGCGATCGAGCGCGCCAGCTGCTGATGCAGACCGTGGCTGAGTACCGGCCGACCGGCGATATCCAGGACCTGGTCTGGAGCCGCAAGGCGGCGCTGGCCCACGCCGAGCTGAAGAACGTCACGGCATTGCAGACGCGGCGACGACTGCCGCCGCCGGCTGCGCCCTCGACGCAGCACTAGCCGAGAAGCGCGGCGTCCGCTGCACGCATTTCTTCGATAAGTCGCGGATCCAGCCCCGCCACTCGGTCATTCCGTCCGGTATTGTCTGGATCGCGGACCGCACGTGGCCGCGGCACAGACAGGACGTCTTGCCGCGGCCTTCCCGCCTCGGCTAAGCTCCGGACCCTTTTTCCTTTACATCCAGCAAGTTAGCCAATGCGACTCACGATTTTCGGTTCTGGATACGTCGGCCTGGTCACCGGTGCGTGCTTCGCGGAGGTCGGGAACACAGTCCTGTGCGTCGACGTCGACGAGCGCAAGGTGGAGATGCTCAAGCGCGGCGAGTCGCCGATCTATGAGCCGGGTCTCGACGAGCTGTTGAAGCGCAATCTCGCGGCTGGACGCATCAACTTCACGACCGACGCGGCGGAAGGCGTCAAGCACGGCCTGTTTCAGTTCATCGCAGTCGGCACGCCGCCCGACGAGGACGGCTCGGCCGATCTCAAGTACGTGCTCAGTGTCGCCGAGGCGATCGGCCGCAACGTCAGCGAGTATCGCGTGGTGGTGACGAAGTCCACGGTGCCAGTTGGCACCGCCGACAAGGTGCGTGCCAGGATCGACAGCACGCTCAAGAGCCGCAGCACGCACATCGAGTTCGACGTGGTCTCGAATCCCGAATTCCTGAAGGAAGGCGCGGCGATCGCCGATTTCATGAAGCCGGATCGCATCATCGTCGGCACCGACAATCCGCGGACCGCCGAGCTGCTCAAGGCTCTGTACGATCCATTCACGCGCAGCCGCGAGCGCATGATCGTGATGGACGTGCGCTCCTCGGAGCTGACCAAGTACGCGGCGAACGCGATGCTCGCGACCAAGATCAGCTTCATGAACGAGCTGGCCAACGTCGCCGAGCTCATGGGCGCCGACATCGAGAAGGTGCGCCTCGGCATCGGCTCCGATCCGCGCATCGGCTATCACTTCATCTATCCAGGCTGCGGCTACGGCGGCTCGTGCTTCCCGAAGGACGTGCAGGCATTGGCGCGCAGCGCCAGCGACCATTCGTTCGAGCCGCGGCTGTTGAACGCAGTGGAGGCCGTCAACAAGCACCAGAAGTCGGTGCTGCTCGACAAGCTCAAGCGCCACTTCGGCGGCGAGCTCACCGGCAAGACCATCGCGCTGTGGGGGCTCGCGTTCAAGCCGAATACCGACGACATGCGCGAAGCGCCGAGCCGCGTGTTGATCGAAGGGCTGTGGGCTGCCGGCGCGAAAGTGCGTGCCTACGATCCCGTGGCGAACGAGGAAGCGCAGCGCATTTACGGCGAGCGTGGCGACGACCTGACACTGGTCGGCAGCTCGACGGAGGCGCTGCACGGCGCCGATGCTCTGGCGATCGTCACCGAGTGGCAGGAGTTCCGCAGCCCGGACTTCGACACCATCAAGGCCGAGCTCGCGGAGCCGGTGATCTTCGACGGCCGCAATCTCTACGATCCGGGCTTCGTGAAGCGCTTCGGGCTGAAGTACTACGCAATCGGTCGGGGCGACAGCCTATGTTGATTCCAGTCATCCTTTCCGGCGGCTCGGGCACGCGCCTGTGGCCGATGTCGCGCGAGCTCTACCCCAAACAGCTGCTGCCGCTCGTCGGCAAGGGCACGATGCTGCAGGAAACGCTCGCGCGGCTCGCCGGCGTTGCCGATGTCGGCGCACCGCTCGTGGTGTGCAACGAGAGTCATCGCTTTCTGGTCGCGGAGCAGCTGCTCGAGCGCGGCACGCAGCCGCAGGCGATCCTGCTCGAGCCGGTCGGCCGCAACACGGCACCGGCAGTTGCGATTGCGGCGATGGCGGCAGTTGCCGACGCTCCCGCCGGCAGGGCGCATGCGGATCCACTGTTGCTGATCCTGCCCGCCGATCACGTCATCCGCGACGTAGATGCGTTTCAGGCTGCCGTGGTGCTTGGCCGCAAGGCGGCGGAGGCGGGCAAGCTCGTCACGTTCGGCGTCGTGCCGACCAAGCCCGAAACGGGGTACGGGTACATCCGGCGCACGCCGGGTGCAGGGGGCAGCAGCGCGTTTCCGATCGCGCAGTTCGTCGAGAAGCCCGATCTCGCCACGGCGCAGCGCTACGTGGAGTCGGGCGAGTATTTCTGGAACAGCGGCATGTTCCTGTTCCGCGCGTCGACCGTGCTGGAAGAGATGCGCAAGCTCGCGCCTGCGATCTACGACGCGTGCGCTCAGGCGTACACGGCTGCGAAGCGCGATCTCGATTTCACGCGTCTGCCCGCCAAAGAATTCGGCGCCTGCCCGAGCGATTCGTTCGACTATGCCGTCATGGAGAAGACGCAGCACGGCGTCGTCGTGCCGCTCGATGCCGGCTGGAGCGACGTCGGCTCGTGGTCGGCGCTGCACGAGGCCATTCCCGGCGACGAGCACGGCAACGTGCGCATCGGCGACGTCCTGACGGTCGACGCGCAGGGCTGCTATCTGCAATCGACCAGCCGGCTGGTCGCGGCGGTCGGGCTCGTGGATCACGTCGTGGTCGAAACCAAGGACGCGGTGCTGGTCGCGCCGAAGAGCCGCGTGCAGGACGTCAAGGAGCTGGTCGCGCAGCTGAAAAAGCAGGGACGCTATGAAACGTCCCTGCACCGCGAAGTATTTCGCCCGTGGGGCAGCTACGACAGCATCGACCACGGCGAGCGCTTCCAGGTGAAGCGCCTGTCGGTCAAGCCGGGCGCGTCGATGTCGCTGCAGATGCATCATCATCGGGCCGAGCACTGGATCGTCGTTGCCGGCACTGCGCGCATCACGCGCGGCGAGGAGACGTTCCTGCTGGAGGAGAACCAGTCCACCTACATTCCGCTCGGCACCAAGCACCGCATCGAAAATCCCGGCAAGATTCCGCTGCATATCATCGAGGTGCAGTCGGGCACCTACCTCGGCGAGGACGACATCGTGCGCTTCGAGGACCGCTACGGTCGCGAGGGCCAGACGAGCTAGACGAGAACAACTGCATGCCAGCCATCACGGGCTTCAAGGCCTACGACTATCGCGGCCGCATTCCCACCGAGCTGAACCCGGACGTCGCCTATCGCATCGGACGCGCGTACGCGGAATTTCTGCAGCCGAAGCGCATCGTGGTCGGGCGCGACATCCGCCAGTCCAGCACCGAGCTGTGCGCGGCGCTGACGCGCGGGCTCAACGACTCCGGGGTCGACGTGTACGACATCGGCCTGTGCGGCACCGAGGGCGTGTACTTCGCCACGTTCAACGAGGGCATGGATGGCGGCGTGATGGTTACGGCCAGCCACAATCCGCCGGACTACAACGGGATGAAGTTCGTGCGCGCGCAGTCGCGGCCCATCAGCGGCGATACCGGCCTGAAAGACATTCAACGCATTGCCGAAGCGGATGCCTATTCGCGCGCGGCTCAGCCGGGACGCCGGCACGAGCTCGATGTGCGCGGCAAGTACATCGATCACCTGCTGTCGTATCTCGACCGGCCGAAGCTGCGCAAGCTCAGGATCGTCGTCAACGCCGGCAACGGCGGCGCCGGCCTGGTCGTCGATCAGCTCGAGCCGCACCTGCCGTTCGAGTTCATCAAGATCAATCACGCGCCGGACGGCACGTTCCCGAACGGCGTGCCGAATCCGATGCTGGAAGGCAACCGCGTCGCGACGATCGAGGCGATCAAGCAGCATCGCGCTGATTGCGGCGTCGCCTGGGACGGCGACTACGATCGCTGCTTCCTGTTCGACGAGAGCGGCGAGTTCATCGAGGGCTACTACATCGTAGGCCTGCTCGCCTCGATGTTCCTGAAGCGCGAGAGCGGCGCGCGCATCGTGCACGATCCGCGCTTGACGTGGGCGACGCTCGACATGGTCGAGTCGCTCGGCGGCAAGGCAGTGATGTCCAAGTCGGGGCACGCCTTCATGAAGGACGTGATGCGCGACGCGGATGCGATCTACGGCGGCGAGATGAGCGCGCATCATTACTTCCGCCGCTTCGGCTACTGCGACAGCGGCCAGGTGCCGTGGCTGCTCGTGACGCAGCTGCTGTGCGAGTCGGGGCAGCGGCTCTCCGCTCTGGTCGGCGAGCGCATCGCGCGCTTTCCGGCGAGCGGCGAGATCAATCGCAAGGTCGCGGACGCGAAGGCAACCATCGAGCGCGTACAACAGCACTATCAGCCGGCTGCGCGCTCGGTCGACTTCACGGACGGCGTGTCGATGGAGTTCGACCGCTGGCGCTTCAATTTACGCAGCTCCAACACCGAGCCGCTGATCCGCCTCAACGTGGAAAGCCGCGGCGACGCGGCGCTGATGCGTGAGCGCACGGCTGAGCTGTTGCAGATGATCGGCGGCGTCGAAGACGCGCACTAGGGATTTTCACCTAAATATCGGCGTCGTCCCGCTAGTGACAGGCGGGCGCGCTATGTTCCGTTGTATGCAGCGGCCCGCCGGCAGCGCATCGCGGGCTTTACCGGCTTGCTGCGGGTCCGCTGTTACGAGACGATCCGGCGGTAGCTACCGCCCACGGCGAAGGGAGCCGGCGGCTACGAGCGGGGGATCCACACTATTCCGACAGGGGCGTCGTGCGCGCGCCAGCGTGCACGAGGTACTACTGCAATCGTATGGATGCCCGCGCTTAAGCTTGACGAACTGCAAGAAGGCAGGCCCAGGGGGGGCAATGAGCGAGCGCTACATTCTGCTGGTCGAGGACAATCCCGACGACGAAGAGCTGACGCTGCTCAGCCTGCGCAAGAACAATCTCGCGCACGACATCGTCGTGGTGCGCGACGGCGTCGAAGCGATCGAATTCCTGTTCGGCAACGGCCAGTACGCGCAGCGCGACGTTGCGCACGTGCCCACGATCATCCTGCTGGACCTGAAGCTGCCGAAGCTCGACGGCTTGGGCGTGCTCAAGCGTCTGCGCGCCGACGAGCGCACGCGCACGCTGCCGGTCGTGGTTCTCACCTCGTCGAGCCAGGACGCCGACGTGATCGCCAGTTACAACCTCGGCGCCAACAGCTACGTGCGCAAGCCGGTCGAATTCGGTGCCTTCGTCGAAGCGGTCAGCAGCCTGGGCCTGTATTGGGTGCTGCTCAACCGGCCGCCGCCGCTGCACGCAGCCTGATGCGTCTGCGTTGACCGCCCCGGCGGTGCTCCCTAAACTACGCCCCCTTTAATAATTGGCCGGCACAGGTGCCGGCACGCGGCTTGGGCGGTTAGCTCAGCGGTAGAGCACTGCTTTCACACGGCAGGGGTCACAGGTTCAATCCCTGTACCGCCCACCACCTCCAACACCTCCCTTCATGCCCATCCGTACCCGTTTCGCGCCCAGCCCGACCGGCCTGTTGCACATCGGCGGCGTGCGCACCGCCCTGTTCTCGTGGCTGTACGCACGCCGGCACGGCGGCGAGTTCATCTTGCGCATCGAGGACACGGATCGCGAGCGCTCCACGGAAGAAGCGACGCAGGTGATTCTCGACGGTATGCAGTGGCTGGGACTCGCCCACGACGAGGGTCCGTACTACCAGACGCGGCGCATGGATCGGTATCGGGAGGTGCTCGCGCAATTCCTCGCGGCCGGTCACGCGTATCGCTGTTACTGCACCAAGGAAGAGCTGGAGGAGATGCGTAACAAGCAGACCGCGGCCAAGCAGAACCCGCGCTACGACGGCACGTGCCGGCATCGCACGCAACCGCGCGCGGGGGTCGACCCGGTTGTGCGCTTCAAGAATCCTATCGACGGCACCGTGATCGTCGAGGACGTCATCCATGGCAACGTGGCTTTCGAAAACGCGCAGCTCGACGATCTCATCATTGCGCGCTCCGACGGCACGCCGACCTACAACTTCTGCGTCGTCGTCGATGACATGGACATGAAGGTGACGCACGTAATTCGCGGCGACGACCATCTGAACAACACGCCGCGGCAGATCAACCTGCTGCGCGCCCTGGGCGCGGCGACGCCGGTTTATGCACACGTGCCGATGATCCTGGGAGCAGACGGCGCGAAGCTGTCGAAGCGGCACGGTGCGGTAAGCGTGCTGCAGTATCGGGACGACGGCTACCTGCCGGAAGCGCTGCTCAACTACCTGGTGCGGCTCGGCTGGTCGCACGGCGACCAGGAAGTGTTCTCGATGGACGAGATGCAGCAGCTGTTCGACATTCGCGACGTCAACAAGTCGGCGTCGGCGTTCAATCCGGAAAAACTGCTGTGGCTCAATCAGCAGCACATCATGCGTGCGGCGCCGGAGCGGCTGGCCGAGTACCTCAAGCCGCAGCTCGCGGCGCTCGGCGTCGCAGTCACGGACGAGCGCATGCTCGTCGGCGCGGCGAAGGCGCTGCAGGAGCGCGCCAAGACGCTGCGCGAAATGGCGCAGAACAGCCTGTTCTTCTTTCGCGACTTCGCCAGCTACGACGAGAAGGCGGCGAAGAAGAATCTCACCGCGGAGAGCGTGTCGCCGCTGCGCTCGGTTCGCGACAAGCTCTCGGCGCTCGACGAGTGGACCGCCGCGGGCGCGCACGAGGCGGTCAATAACACTGCAACCGAGCTTGGCATCGGCCTCGGCAAGGTCGCGCAGCCGGTGCGCGTCGCCGTTGTGGGCACGTCGGTATCGCCGCCGATCGATGTGACCCTCGAAGTGCTGGGCCGGGCTACGACGCTGCGTCGCCTGGACGAGGCGCTGCGCTACGCGGCCGCGAACAGCTGACCAAAGGACTGACCCGCTTCGTCGATTGGTGAAATGCCTTACGCGCAAGCGGTTTGAGAGTGCTGTTTCCAATCTGAGACAGTGGCAAGGCAGCGCGAAATCGACGATTGTTTGCGTGCACGGCGTACAGTCACATGGGGTTCGGCGCTTGATGTCATTCACCTTCCGTCTGCGACATTGGTGCAACGCCGGCATGCTGCTGGCGCTTGCTCTCTGCGGTGCGAATGCTGCGGCGATCGACATCACTCCTTCCGGTGATCTGCGCGCGGCGATCGCGGCGCTAAGGCCCGGCGACGAGCTGGTACTCGCCGGCGGCACCTACACGATGAGCAGCCGGTTCGCCATCACCGTCGTCGGCACGCAGCAGCAGCCGATCACGATTCGGGCGAAGACCGGCGAGAAGCCGCGCATTCACATGACGACCAATCAGCAGAACGTCATCGAGATCCAGGGCTCGCGCTACCTCACGTTCCGCGGCATCGAGGTCACCGGCGGTTCGCACGGCATCCGGCTCATGGACTCGGACTTCGTCACGATCGAGAGCTGCGAGGTTCACGAGACCGGCGACGTGGCGATCTCCGCGAACTCCGGCGGCACGTACGAAGGCCTGCGGATCCTGCGCAATCACATCCATCACACGCATGGCACGGGCGAGGGCCTGTACCTCGGCTGCAACGACAACGGTTGTCAGGTCGCCAACAGCCTGATCGAGGGCAACTACATCCACCACACCAACGGTGCGGACGTGGAGCAGGGCGACGGCATCGAGATCAAGGAAGGCAGCTACGGCAACACGGTCCGCGACAACGTCATTCACGACACGAACTATCCGGGCATCATCACCTACAGCACCGTCGGCAACGGTCCGGCGAACGTGCTGGAAGGCAACGTCATCTGGAACAACAACGACAACTCGATCCAGTCTGCTGCGGACGTGGTCATCCGTAACAACATCGTGCTCGGCAACATCGCCTTGCAGTCGCATCAGGGAGGCAGCCCCGGCAACGTGCAGGTCGTCAACAACACGATCATCAACGAGAGCTCGGGGATCGACGTGCGCAACGTCATCGGCTCGGTGCTGATCGCCAACAACGCCGTGTACTCGCAGAGCGCGGAAGCGATCCGCCTCATCAGCGGCAATCTCGGCCTGGTCACGCTGGCCGGCAACGTCGGGCGCGGCGGGCTGTCGGGTGGCAGCTCCGGCTACACCGAGGGCAAGGGCATCGCGACGGACTTCGTCAATGCTCATTACGGCGTGCCGCCGATCGACGTGTTTCCGAAGAGCGGCTCCGCGCTGATCGGCGCGGCGAGCGCGGCACACGTCACGGCGCTCGATTTCAACGGCAATTCGCGCACCGGCACCAACGACGTAGGGGCCTACCGCTACAACGGTGCCGGCAACCCGGGCTGGGTGATCAGCGCCGGCTTCAAGACCAGCGGCACGGTCGTGCGCCCGAATCCACCGACCAACCTCACGACTCAGTAGCCTGAGAAACTGGCGTCCGCGTCGCGTTCCGGCGCGGCCCGGTGTGTCAAAATTCGCGCTCCAGGGTCAGGTCTTGGAGCAAAGTCGATGTCGCTGTCCCGGATTCATCTCATCGCTGCCGCGCGCCCGAATTTCATGAAGGTCGCGCCGCTGTACCACGCGCTCAAGCCGCAGCCGTGGTGCGAAACCAGCATCGTCCACACGGGCCAGCATTACGACGCCAACATGTCGGACGCGTTCTTCCGCGATCTGCAGCTGCCGCAGCCGCGCCACCACCTGGAAGTCGGCTCCGGCAGTCATGCCGAGCAGACTGGCGGCGTGATGATCGCCTACGAAAAAGTCTGCCTCGCGGAGCGGCCGGACTGGATCGTCGTCGTCGGCGACGTCAACTCCACGGCCGCGTGCGCCATGGTCGGCGCGAAGCTGTGGATCCCCGTGGTCCATCTGGAAGCGGGCCTGCGCAGCCGCGACCGCTCGATGCCCGAGGAGATCAACCGACTGGTCACCGATGCCATTGCCGACGTGCTGTGGACGCCGTCGATCGACGGCGACGAGAACCTGATCAAGGAAGGCGTCGATCCGGCGCGCATCGATCGCGTCGGCAACCTCATGATCGACTCCTACGAGATGATGCGTCCGCAGATCGACAAGGACGACACGCCGCAGCGCATGGGATTGCAGCGAGGCCGGTACATCGTCGTGACGCTGCATCGGCCGTCGAACGTCGATCGGCGCGAAACGCTCACGCCGCTGGTCGAGCAACTCGTTGCTGCCGCGGCGCGCCTGCCTGTCGTCTTCGCCGTGCATCCGCGTACGCGCAAGCGGCTGGAGGAATTCGGCTTGATGGAGCGACTGCGCGCAGCCCGTTCGATTCATCTCACCGAGCCGCTCGGCTACGTGCAGTTCATGGCGCTCGTCAGCGGCGCGGCCGCGGCCGTCACCGACTCCGGCGGCGTGCAGGAAGAGACGACGTATCTCGGCATTCCCTGCCTGACGTTACGCGAGAACACCGAGCGGCCGATCACCGTCACGCAGGGATCGAATCGCCTCGTCCAACCGCTCGAGCTGCTGGCGAGCGTCGAACGCATGCTCGCCGGTCAATGGCCCACGGGCAGCCGTCCGGACGGTTGGGATGGGCATGCCGCGCAGCGCTGCGTCGCCGCGCTGTGGGAACGCGAGCAACGTCGCCGCAAGAGCGGTTGACAGTACGGGACCCGTTCCATACATTGCGCGCCTCTCATGTGGGGCTATAGCTCAGCTGGGAGAGCGCTTGCATGGCATGCAAGAGGTCGGCGGTTCGATCCCGCCTAGCTCCACCAACGTCCCACGATCGGCCGTGCGTCCCCATCGTCTAGAGGCCTAGGACATCGCCCTTTCACGGCGGTAACTGGGGTTCGAATCCCCATGGGGACGCCACTTTTTTTTCGCGCGCGCGGTGTTGTTTCTACATAAGGACCTGTAGTCTTTGCCGCCCTTCCTTTCGGCCCAGCCTTGTCAGATTGTCTGTGCTTCGCGACGCGGCATCGTCGCTTTGCATATCAAGCAGTTGCGTGAACGAGTTCACGAACTGAGGTGCACAAGTGTCCCTGAACCGCGACTCCGCACTGCACGATCGAGCGCTTCGGCGTATGCCTGACGGTAATAACCCGATGCCGCTGCAGGAGTTTTCTCCGCGTGGCATAGAACTTGTGTGCATAGTGGCCATGAAGCACAGCACTATGCAGGTCAGAACTTCCTCGCTGGCGATCCTTGCAGCGGTCGCACTGGCAGGATGCGGTGGTGGCGGCGACGGCGAGCAAGCTTCAGCGCCCGCCACGGGCGGGAACTCAGCGCCGACGATTCAGGGCTCGCCTCCCACGAGCATTACCGCGGGACAGGCATATAGCTTTCAGCCCACCGCGTCCGACCCGGACGGCGACTCGCTGACCTTCTCTGTTTCGGGCCTGCCAGCGTGGGCGGCCTTCAGCACCTCGACGGGCAAAATCTCCGGGACCCCGACGGGGGCTGATGTCGCAACCTATTCGAACATCCGCGTGACGGTGTCCGATGGCAAGGGTGGGTCGGCCTCCACTGCCATGTTCGCGATCACGGTCACTGACATCGGTGCTGGCAGCGTGACGCTGTCCTGGACGCCGCCGACACAGAACGACGACGGCACCGTGCTCACCGACCTTACGGGTTATGAGGTTCGTTACGGCACGAATCAGGCGAACCTGGACCGGTCGGTGCAGGTGACCAATCCTTCCGTCAACACCTTCGTGGTCGACAGCCTGACTTCCGGCACGTGGTTCTTCGCCATCCGCTCGATCAACAGCAGCGGTAACGGCAGCGTGATGTCGAACGTGGCGAGCAAGACGATCAGCTGATTTCCGGGCTGATTCCGGGCTGATTCTCAGCTCTTCTCTTCGCGCATCTGGGACTGACAGTAGTTCTCGATGCCGATGCGATCGATCAGGCTGAGCTGCGTCTCCAGCCAGTCGATGTGCTCTTCTTCGGATTCGAGGATGTCCTCGAACAGCTCGCGCGACACGTAATCTGCGGCGGCTTCGCAATCTGCGATCGCCTTGCGCAGCTCGGGATGTGCCTGCAGCTCGAGCTTGAGGTCGCACTCGAGCACTTCGCGCACGTTCTCGCCGATCAGCAGCTTGCCCAGGTCCTGCAGGTTCGGCAGCCCCTCCAGAAACAGGATCCGCTTGATGAGCCGATCCGCGTGCTTCATCTCGTCGAGCGATTCCTTGTAGGTGTACTCGCCGAGCTCACCCAGGCCCCAGTTGTCGAACATGCGAGCGTGCAGGAAGTACTGGTTGATCGCCGTCAGCTCGTTCTTGAGGATGTTGTTGAGGTGACGCAGGACGATCGGGTTACCTTGCATGGCTCGAAACTCCGGGCAGCGCGACGAGCCGCGATCTTGGCGAGCGCGCTCGAAACAGGCAACCGCCAACCGACAACTAATGGTGGATTTTCGCGGGCGAACCGCCGGGCGGCGGGAGCGTCAGGCCGCGACCGGCCGTGCAGCGGACTCGACGTACGAGTCGATGACCTCGCGCGCCGAGTCCTCACAGCGGCCGCAGCAGCTGGCCACCGGCAAATAGGCCTGCACTTCGGTCAACGACTCCGCGCCGCGCGCTACGGCTTCGCGGATCTGGCGGTCGCTGATGGCATGGCAGACGCAGACGTACATTTGCTGGGACTCTTCGCAAGTCGACTGGACTGGTGTGCATGTAAATACAAATGCGAATGATTGTCAATTATGAGAGTCACCAGTCGCTCAGCGATTTGCCTTCACAAGCCCTCAGGCGTCGGACTATTTAACAGTAATGGGTGTGACTGCCTTCACGGGGCCGTCGCAGCAAAGTCTCTAGACTTTCGGCCTCTGGCAGGAGGGGGTTCTCGTCTTGCTCAATGACGCCCGGGCGGTGGGCTGCCCGGCGGCCTTGCCCTTGATTGCCACACTCGGAAGCGACCTGACGACCTCGTGACCATTCGGATCTTTCAGCACTACTGGCAACTGCCGCTGGCGCTTCTGGCCATTGTGGAAGGAGCAGTCTTCCTTGCGGCAATGCATTACACCGCACCGTTCACGCTGAGCGGTCCCGTGCCGCCGTCGCAGCACCCTGCGCCGTGGGTTCCGCACAGCCTGCTGTTTGCGGGAATCATGTTCGTGAGCATGGCCGCGATGGGCCTGTACAACTCGCGCCAGCGAGCACGGCTCGCCGGGCTGCTGTCGCGCGTGGCCGCCAGCATGCTCGGCGGCGCGATGGTGATCGCCGTCATCGTCTACCTGTTGCCGGCGCTGCGCATCGAGCGTGGCCCGCTGTTGTTGAGCACGCTGGTTTCGTTTGGTGCGGTCGCCGTCATACGCATCGTGTTCGATCTCATCGTGGACGATGCGGTCTTCAAGCGCCGCGTTCTCGTGTACGGCGCCGGCCGTCGCGCAGCGAGCATCGTGCGGCTGCGGCGCCGCTCGGACCGCCGCGGCTTCCTGATCGTCGGCTACGTCATGGCGGATGGCGATGAGCTCTCGGCGCTGCGCGACGACGAGCGGCTGGTGCGCCACGACCAGGACCTGCTCAGCTACTGCCAGGCGCACAGCATCGACGAGATCGTCGTGGCGATGGACGATCGCCGGCGGCGCTTTCCGATGGATCAGCTGCTCGAGTGTCGCCTCGAAGGCGTCGAGATCAACGAGCTGGTGACGTTCCTCGAGCGCGAGACCGGCAAGGTCCGGCTCGACATCCTCAATCCGAGCTGGATGATTTTCGCGGAAGGCTTCCGCCAGGGCCGCGCGCACGGCATCTTCGAGCGGCTGTTCGACGTCGTGGCCAGCTTCGCGATGCTCGCAGCGACAGCGCCGGTCATGCTGCTTACGGCAGCGGCCATCAAGCTCAGCGACGGCTGGCGCGCGCCGATCTTCTATCGGCAGATCCGCGTCGGCCAGTACGGGAAGCCGTTCAAGCTGCTCAAGTTCCGCAGCATGCGCGAGGACGCGGAGCGCGAAGGCAAGGCGCAGTGGGCGCAGAAGAACGACAGCCGCATCACGCGCGTCGGCTCGTTCATCCGCACGACTCGCATCGACGAGCTGCCGCAGATCCTCAACGTGCTGCGCGGTGAGATGAGCTTCGTCGGGCCGCGCCCGGAGCGCCCGGAGTTCGTCGAGCAGCTCAACGAAACGATTCCGTACTATCGCGAGCGGCATTCGATCAAGCCGGGCATCACGGGCTGGGCGCAGCTGTGCTACCCGTACGGCTCATCCGAGCAGGACGCGATCGAGAAGCTTCAGTACGATCTCTATTACGTGAAGAACCACAGCCTGATCTTCTACATCGCCATACTCGTACAGACCGTAGAAGTGATCGTGTGGGGCAAGGGAGCGCGGTGAAGGGGCTGCGCATGCCCGGTACGGGCCGGCGCGGCGCAACGGGGATGCATCGAAGTCTGGGGGATGCATGAACATCGTGGGCGCGATCGGCTACGGCTTCGCCGCGGCGGCTTTCATGCTGCTTGCCGTGCTCATGATGATCAGCTGGCGCGGCCGGCGGCAGGGCGTGTACTTCATCGCCGCCAGCGTGATCACCGGAATCTGGGCCGTGCTGCTCGCCGGGCAGGCATTTGCCGGACGCGGATCGATGCTGCCGCTGTACGTCGCGGAAGCCTTGCGCAACGGCGCCTGGCTGTTCGCGTTGTGCTCGATCGCGGGCAGCAACACTCCGCGAGCAGTCGTCCTGATCGCACGAGCTGCGCCGATAGTCGCGCTGCTGGCGCTGCCCGCGCTGTGGTTGCTCGAGGCCCGCGGCGTAGAGGTTCTGCCGCCGGAGCTGCTGCTGTCGCGCATGGGCCTGACGACGTCGCTCCTCGGGTTGATCCTGCTCGAGCAGATCTATCGCAATTCGGGCGAAGCCGCGCGCGATTCGCTGAAGTACCTGGTGTGCGGCATTGGCGCGCTGTTCGCCTACGACCTGTTCCTGTATTCGCAGGCGGAGCTGCTGCGGGGGATCATGGCAGACGCCTGGAATGCGCGCGGCGTGCTCATTGCGTTCGCTGCGCCGTTGATCGCGATCGCGGTTAGGCGCGAGCCGCAATGGTCGCTCGACGTGTTCGTCTCGCGCCAGGCGGTGTTCTACACCACGACGTTCATGGGCGTGGGCGCCTATCTGCTGCTGATGGCCGCTGGCGGCTACTACGTGCGTCAGTTCGGCGGCAGCTGGGGGCGCCTCGGTCAGGTCGTGTTCTTCGGCGGGGCGCTGCTGTTGCTCGTGCTCTTGGTGGGCTCATCGGTTCTGCGTCGGCGCACGCGCGTATTTCTCAGCAAGCACTTCTATCGCAACAAATACGACTACCGGTTGGAGTGGCTGCGGTTCATCAGCACGCTGTCCTCCGGCCATGACGAAGACGTCAGGCGCACGGCCATCGCGGCGATCGCCCAGATCTTCTCGAGTCCTGCCGGCATTCTGTGGCTGGCCGATGAAGCGTCGGCGCGCTTCGTGCCGGTGGCTGCGTGGCCGGGCCGGCTCGACGAGGTCGACAAGATCGAAGCCCTGCCGGCGAGCGCCGACCTGCCGGCGTTCCTGGCGCGCACGCAGTGGATCGTGGACCTGCGAGAGCTGGCACGCGCGCCGGATATGTACGGCAATCTCATGCTGCCGGACTGGCTGAGCACCGAGCGTGGTTGCCGGATCGTGTCGCCGCTCCTGCAACTCGATCGCTTGATGGGCTTCGTACTTCTCTACGATCCGCCGCCGCCGTTCGAGCTCACTTACGAGGATCGCGACCTGCTCAAGACCGTGGGCCGGCACGTGGCCACGCAGATCGCCCAGCAGGAGGCCGATCGCAAGCTCACCGAGAGCCGTCAGTTCGAAGCGTACAACCGGCTGACCGCTTTCATGATGCATGACCTGAAGAACTCCGCGGCGCAGTTGCGGCTCATCGTCGACAATTACGAGCGCCACAAGCGCAATCCCGAATTCATCGACGACGCGATGGGCACGGTCGCCAACGCAGTCGAACGGATTACACGCCTTATCGACCAGTTGCGCGGCTCGACGGCGCCGGAACGGCTGGCGCGGGTCGACCTCGTGGAGATCGCCCGCGAAGCCGTGCGGCGCTGCTCGGTGCGGCAGCCGCGGCCGGCCTTGCAGAAGTCCGAGGCGGCCCTGGTCCAGGCGAATCCGGAGCGCCTGACGACGATCATCGAGCACGTCATCCGCAACGCCCAGGATGCGACCAGCGCGGCCGGCGCCATCAGCGTCGCGGTGAGCCAGCGGGGCCCCCAGGCCCAGCTGGTCGTCAGCGATACGGGGGAGGGCATGGATGCCGAATTCGTGCGCGACCGGCTGTTCCGGCCGTTCGATAGTACTAAGGGCGCCAAGGGCATGGGCGTCGGCGCCTACCAGGTGCGGGAGTACATCCAGCGCCTGTCGGGGACGGTGGAAGTGCAGAGTAGTCCCGGACAGGGGACGCGCTTCACGATTAGCATGCCCGTTTGCGAACCTGCCCGCGCCGAGCCTGTCGTGGCCGGTGCTACCGGTCCGGGCTGAGCGGCTCGAGGGCACAATGAGGCAGCACGAATGAACGAAGACAAACCCCGGCTCCTGATCGTCGAGGACGACTTGGGGCTGCAGAAGCAGCTGAAGTGGTGCTTCGACGAGCACGAGGTGCTGTTCGCCGCGACTCGCAGCGAAGCGCTCGCGCAGCTGCGCCGCTTCGAGCCGCCGGTCGTGCTGCAGGACCTGGGCCTGCCTCCCGATCCCGAAGGGGTCAGCGAAGGCATCGCCACGCTGAAGGAGATCCTGAGCGTCGTACCCGCGACCAAGGTGATCGTCGTGACCGGCAACCACGATCGCGACAGCGCGCTGCGCTCCGTCTCGATCGGCGCCTACGACTTCTATCAGAAGCCGGTCGACACCGACGTGCTGCGGCTGATCGTGCAACGTGCATTCCACATTCATGCGCTCGAAGAGCGCAACCGCCAGCTGCAGAACTCGCAATTCCATGCGCCGCTCGAAGGCTTGATCGCCACCGACGAGGCGATGCTCAAGGTGTGCCGCATGATCGAGAAGGTCGCGCCGGCCGACGTGTCGGTGCTGATCCTCGGCGAAAGCGGCACCGGCAAGGAGCTGCTCGCCCGCGCCGTCCATTCGCAGAGCGGGCGCAGCGGCGGCAAGTTCGTCGCCATCAACTGCGCCGCCATTCCGGAGCAGCTGCTGGAGAGTGAGCTGTTCGGCCACGAGAAGGGCGCATTCACCGGCGCCGTGAAACAGACGCTCGGCAAGATCGAGATGGCCGACGGCGGCACGCTGTTCCTCGACGAGATCGGTGACATGCCGCTGGCGCTGCAGGCGAAGCTGCTGCGCTTCCTGCAAGGCCGCGTGATCGAGCGCGTCGGCGGGCGTCAGGAAATTCCGGTCAATGTACGCGTCGTGTGCGCGACCAACCGGGATCTGAAGCAGCTGATCGACGAGCAGCGCTTCCGCCAGGACCTGTACTTCCGCATCAGCGAAGTGGTGGTCAACGTGCCGGCGCTGCGCGAGCGGCGCGGCGGCCCGACGGTGCTCGCGCACGCGATGCTGCGCAAGTTTGCCGGACACGGCAGGCCGCGCCGCGGCTTCAGCGAGGAAGCGATCGCGGCCATGGAGGGCTACGAATGGCCGGGCAACGTGCGCGAGCTCGAGAACAAGGTGAAGACCGCGCTGATCATGGCCGAAGGGCCAATGGTGACTGCAGAGGACCTCGGCTTAAAAGAGGCAGTGGACGGCGGACTGCTCTTCAATCTCAAAGAGGTTCGCACGCGTGCCGAGCGCCAAGCGATTCAGCAGGCGCTCGCAATTACCGACCGCAATGTTTCGCGCACGGCCGAGCTGCTCGGCGTGAGCCGCCCGACGCTGTACGACCTGATGGACAAATACGGAATCCGCGCGCCGCAATGATCGCAGTGACCAAAGAGCATCGACGTTCGCTGCTGCGTGCAGTCGCGGGGACAGCCGCACTGCTGCTCGTGGCGTCGTGCGGCTTGTGGATGGATTCCGAAGACATGCTCAAGCGCGCACGGCAAGAGCAGGAGAAAGGCGATCTCCGTGCAGCGCTGGTCGATCTGCGCACGTTGCTGCGCAAGGACCCGCAGATGCTCGAGGCGCGCGTCGCGCTCGGCGAAGTGTCGCTGCAGATGGGCGATGTAGCGAGTGCGATTCGCGAGCTGGAACTGGCGCGGAACAGCTCGTTGCCGTTGGAACGTGTCGTAGCACCGCTCGCGCGCGCGTATCTCGCTGGACAGCGGCCGGCAGATGCCCTCGCACTGCTCGACTCGGCGCCGACAGTCAACAGCGACGCCAGCCTGAGTGCATTGCGAGGCACTGCATTGCTCGCGCTCAATCGCGGCGCAGAGGCGAAGCAGGCGTTCGAGACCGCGGTCCGCATCGATCCGAAGTCGGTCGACGCGCTGCTCGGTCTCGCGAGCGCGCTGGCGATCGACGACCTGGCGGCCGGCCTGGCCATGACCGATCGCGCACTCGCGCTCGCACCGGACACGCCCCGTGTGCACCTTGCGCGCGGTGCGCTGCAGATGCAGGGCAACCGCTTCACGGACGCCGAAAAGGAATTTCGCACCGCCGCCGAGCTGGCTAAGAAACAGTCGAGCTCGACATACCTTCTCGCTGCGCTCGCAGGAGTGACGGAGGCGCTGCTCGCGCGCGACGACGCGGCCGGCGCGCTCGAAGTCACCGCGCAGCTGCAGAAGCTCGCGCCGAATAGTCCTGTGATCCGCTACCTGCGCGCACGCGCGTTGTTCCAGGCTGGCAAGCCCGCCGAAGCTCGCCCGCTGCTCGAAGAGAATCTGAGCGGCAACGCGCAGGTTATCAACTCGAAATTGTTGCTGGGCGCGGTGAAGCTGGCGCTCGGCGATCTGGGTCAGGCCGAGATGTATCTCGCGAGCGTCGTTGCTGCCGACCCGGACAACTCGGCCGCGCGCCGCTTGCTCGCTGAAGCGCGCCTGCGCCAGAGCAAACCCAAAGATGCACTCGACGCGATCGCGCCGATGCTCGACAAGCCTGACGCCAGCAAGGAGCTGCTCGCGCTCGCAGGACGCGCGAGCCTGGCGGCGGGCGCGACTGCCTCCGGTCTCGAATATCTGCAACGCGGCGCGAAGATCCAGCCGGCCGACGTCGGCGCACAGCTCGACCTCGTGGCCGGCTACGTCGCGGCAGGCAAGTTCGATGAAGCGCGCACAGTGCTCGAAAGTCTGCCGGGCGACAACGAGCTGTCCGCGCGGCGCACGTTCCTGCAAGTGCTCACGCAGCTCGGCGCGCGCAATCCGCAGGCGGCGCTCGAAACTGCACGCAACGCCGCTGCCGCCGCACCCAAGGATGCGAATACGCAAGCCCTGGCGGGAGCGGTGTTCGCGCAGGCCGGACAATTCGCCGCCGCCAAGCAGTATCTGCAGCGAGTCGCCGTGTTGACCCAGGACGGCGCACAGTCACAGGTCAGCCTCGGGCGCGTCGAGCTGCTCGAAGGCAACGTCGCCTCGGCGCAGCAACGATTCGAGCGCGCGCTGCAGAAGGAGCCCGGGCATATCGGCGCATCGATCGCGCTCGCGCAGGTGCTCGCTGCAACCAACGAGCCTGCTCGTGCGATCGAGGTCTTGGCAGCAGCGCGCAAAGCTCATCCGAATTCCATCGAAGCGGGCCTGTTCGAGACGGAGTTGCTGATCGCGACCGGCGACGCGAAGGGAGCGACGGCGCTCGCGAGCGAGTTGGTCGGCAAAGCACCGGACAATGCCGCCGTCTACGCTGCTCAGGGTCGAGCGCTCGCCGCCGAGGGCAAGCAAGACGAAGGCATTCGCGTACTGAGCGCAGCAACGCGACGGCTGCCACGCTCGGCGGCAATCCGCTACGAGCTGGCTCGCACGCTCGCAGCCAACGGTAAAAATCAGGCGGCCGCGGATGCGGCGCGAACGGTGCTCGACATCGAGCCGGTTCACCTGGCCGCGATCGAGCTGTTGGGCCGGCTCGCGATTCAACGCAGCGACTGGAGCGAAGCGCAGCAGCGCTCGGAGCAGTTGCTGCAGAAAGCGCCCGGTCTGGCGCAAGCGCAGATCTTCGCGGGAGACGTGCTGCTCGCCCGCCAGGATTACGCCGGTGCGGCCGCCGCCTATCGCAAGGCAGGGACCTCGAGCGCAGATCCGACGGCTGCGTTGCGTGAGTTCGAGGCGCTGCGCCAGGGACGGTTGCCGCAACCCCTGCGGCCGCTGGAAAGCCTGGTTGCGAAGAATCCGCGCGACCTGCGGTCCCGAATTATGTTGGCTGACGCCCAGCAGAAGCTCGGTTTGTTGGATGCTGCCGCCGCCAGCTACGAGCAGGTTCTGAAACAGCAGCCCGATAACGTCGTGGCGCTGAACAACCTGGCTTGGATCCGGCACGGGCGCGGCGACGCGAGTGCCCTGGACCTGGCCCGGCGGGCGCATGAACGCGCCCCCAAGAGCCTCGAAATCACCGATACTTACGCGTGGATTCTCGTGCAGCGAGGTCAGACCGGCGAGGGCCTGAAGCTGCTCGCGTCGATCGACGGTCCAGCGACTCCGCCGGAGGTTCGACTGCACTACGCCGTTGCGCTGGCTCGCAGCGGCAAAAGGAACGAAGCGCAGACGATCGTCGATTCAGTATCGAAGCTGCCGCCGAGCACGATCACCGCGTCGATGCGCGAGCTGATCGCCAGCGTCAGCCGCGAGTAGCGTTAGGAACCAGACACGATGCATACCGGGCTCAAATCTCTCTTATTGACTGTCTTGCTCGTCTTCATCGCCGGTTGCGGCAGCAGCGGCGCCACCGCCGCGGACCCGAAGCAACAGGCCGTGACGCCGGAGCAGCAGGCCGAATACCGCATCGGACCCGGCGACCAGCTGAACGTCTTCGTCTTCAATCAGCCCGAGCTCAGCATCCAGGTGCCGGTGCGGCCGGACGGGCTCATCTCCACGCCGCTGGTCGAGGACCTCCAGGCCGCCGGCAAGACTCCGAGCGAGTTGGCGCGCGACATGGAGAAGAAGCTCGCCGAGTACGTCCGCTCGCCGAGCGTCAACGTGATCGTGACCGGCTTCGTCGGTAACTACGGCGACCAGGTGCGCGTCGTCGGGCAGGCGGCGCATCCGCAAGCGCTGCCCTATCGCAGCGGCATGACCGTGCTGGACGTGATGATCGCGGTCGGCGGCCTCGGCCAGTTCGCGGCCGGCAATCGCGCGCGCCTGGTCCGGCGTGCCGCCGATGGCAAGACCACCGAGACGCGCGTGCGCCTCGACGACCTGCTCAACGACGGCGACATCAAAGCCAACATGACCGTACAGCCCGGCGACGTGCTGATCATTCCAGAGTCCCGCTTCTAGGAAGCGCCGCCATGCAAGAGCTCATCGCACAAGTTCTCATCCAGGCACGCAACGCCTGGCGCTTTCGCTGGTACGCGGTCGCTTGCGCCTGGGCGCTGGCGCTTGCCGGCTGGATCTACGCGCTGTCGCAGCCCGACGTCTACGAAGCCCGCGCGCGCGTCTTCGTCGATACGGATTCGGTGCTCCGGCCGCTGCTGAGCGGCCTGGCGGTCGACACCAACGTCCAGAACCGCGTCGCGATGATGTCGCAGGTCATCATGAGCCGGCCCAACCTCGAGAAGGTGGCGCGCGAAACCGATCTGTACCTGCGCGCCCCGACGCAGGAAGCCTTCGCGCGCATGGTCGACGACCTGCCGGCGAGGATTTCGCTGCAAGGCGGCCGCGAGAACACGTACACGCTGCGCTATTCCGATACCGACCCGGCAATGGCGCAACGAATCGTGCAGACGCTGCTCGATGCGTTCGTCGAGGACACGCTCGGCGTCAAACGGGCAGATACCGATACGGCGCAGGAATTCCTGACGCAGCAGATTCGCGAATACGAGGCGCGGCTGCGCGAGGCGGAGGACAGTCTCGCGCGATTTAAGAAGGAGAACGTCGGGTTGTTGCCCGGCGAGACCGGCGACTACTACACGCGGCTGCAGACCGCGCAGACGAAGCTCGACGATCTGCGCTCGCAATCGCGGTTGGTCGAGGAGCGCCGCAACGAGCTGCAGAAACAGATCGATGGCGAGGTGCCGACGTTCGGGCTCTTCGACAGCGACAGCGCGTCCGGCGGCGCGACCGATAGCCGCGTGGCGGAGTATCGCCGGCAGCTCGATCAGCTGCTTCTTCAATACACGGACAAGCACCCGAAGGTGATCGCGCTCAAGGAGACGATCGCCAATATCGAAGCGCAGGCCGCGGCCGATGCCACCAAGAAGCGCGCTGCGCAGCCGCTGCCGAAGAATCCGCAGGAGGCGATGGCGCGCGCTCTCGACATCAACCCCGTTTATCAGAGCCTGCGCGTCGAGCTGAGCAAAGCGCAGGTCGAAGCCGCAGAGCTGCGTGAGCAGATCGCGGAACAGCAGGCGGCCGTCAGCAACCTGCACACCAAGGTCGACACGATCCCGCAGATCGAGGCGGAGCTGAAGCGTTTGAATCGCGACTACGAGGTCAATCGGGCGCAGCACCAGGCGCTGCTGCAGCGGCTCGAGTCGGCACGCTTGTCCGAGTCGGCGGAGGCGAGCACCGAGAACGTCAAGTTCCGCATCATCGAGCCGGCCGTGCGGCCGCTGATTCCGACCGGCCCGAAGCGCGGGCTGTACATGACCGCCGCGCTGGTCGGTGCTCTCGGCGCGGGACTTGCGCTGGCAATCGTGCTCGGCCAGCTGAAGCCGGTGTTCCTGTCGCGCGCGATGTTGAAGGACATCACCGGCCTGCCGGTGCTGGGCACGATCAGTTTCCAGGAGCCGAAGTCGCAGCGCGGCTTCTTGCGGAGCCAGCCGGTGTTGGTGGGCGCAGCATTCGCCGGATTGCTGCTTGCTTACCTGCTGACCGTCGCGCTGGCTGCGCCGACTATCCGGCTGTTGCAGACAGCGTTGAGCTGACAGGGGATCCATGAGCATCGTCGAACGCGCATTGCGGCGCTTGCAGAACTCCGGTCAGGGCCGACCGCCGGGCAGTGCTGTGCCGCGCGAGCCCAGGCCGCCACTTCGCGGTTCGCCCAGCGCGGCGCCGGTCGCAAGCGAAGCGGCAGTTCCAGTAGCGCCCGCCGTTCCCGTAGCGCCCGTTATTCCGGTAGCACGGACCGCGCCGACACCATCGGAATCCTTGCCGGTGTCGCTCGAAGAGCTGCGTGCCGCGGGAGTGCTGCCGCTGCCGGAGCACGCGGAGGTCCTGGCCGATCAGTTTCGCCGCGTCAAATGGCCGATTCTGCAATCGGTGACTACCAAGCACGCCGAGGGCGGTGTTGCTTGCAACGCCGTCATGGTGACGAGCTCCGTGTCCGGCGAGGGCAAGACGTTCACTTCGCTGAATCTGGCGATGAGCATCGCGGCCGAGAAAGACTACTCAGTGTTGCTGGTGGATGCCGACGTTGCCAAGCGCCATGCCACCCGAGCTTTCGGTGCCGGCGATCGCGATGGCCTGACCGACCTGTTGGGTGACATGCGCGATCCAGAGAGCCTGGTGCTGGGGACCGGCATTCGCGGCCTGACTTTCATGCCCTCCGGCAGGCGTCAGGAGCTGGCGCCGGAGCTGTTCGCGAGCAACCGCATGCTCGATGTAGTGCGCGCGCTGAGCGCCGCCGACCGTCGGCGGATCGTGCTCTTCGATACCTCACCGCTCCTCGCGACCAACGAGTCGCAGGTCCTGGCGAAGGTGATCGATCAGGTCGTGCTCGTGGTGCGTGCGGAGTCGACCACGCAACCCATGGTGCTCGAAGCGGTGAGCCTGCTCGATCGCAGCAAGGAGATCCGCTGCATCCTCAATCAGGCGCACGCCAGCGAGCTCGCGGAGTATTACTACTACGGGTACGGGAAGGGCAATGAATCACAAGAAGGTTAGCGCCGCCGTACTGGCCGCGCTCGCGGCTGCAGCGACCTGGAGCGCTGAAGCCGCTGATGAGAAGAGCTTCCAGCCGTACATCGGGCTGGACCTCACCTGGGTCGACAATCTGAACCTGGCCGGGCCCGGCGACGGGCCGAAGCAGGAGGAATACATCGGGCAGGTGACGCCGGGGCTCAGGCTCAAGAAGGAGACGCAGCGCCTGAAGACCTACCTCGACTATCGGCTGCAGGCGCTGTTCTACGAAGAGAACGACGAGCTCGACGAGGTGCGGCACAACGGCTCGCTGAGCCTCGACCTCACGGCCGTCGAGAACTGGTTGTCCGTCAAAGCCGACGGCGCGTATTTCCAGAGCCTGGTCGATCCGAACCGGCCGGCGAACATCAACAACATGTTCGCCGTCGGCAACCAGGCCGACACCGCCACGGGCCGGATTACGCCGACCTTGCGGCACCGCTTCGGCAGCGCGGATTTCCTGGCGTCGTACTCGGTCGGCTTCGTGGACTATCGCGACGACAGCGACTCCGCGAACGTCCTGCTGGACGATTCGCGCAACGAGGAAGGCATCGCGCAGCTTTCCGGTGCCGACCCCGAGGCGCTGGTGACGTGGCTGGGAAGTTACGACTACCAGCATGTCGAGTACGACCTGTCGCTGCCGTTCGAGTACGAGCGCGCCTATGGCGAGCTCGGCCTGCGCGTGGGACCGGGCCTGCGCCTGATCGGTCGCGGCGGCGAGGAGAGCGATCCGTTCGATCTGCCGTCAGATGGCGGACTCGATGAATCGTTCTGGGCCGCCGGCTTCGATTGGCGGCGCGGAGCGAATTTCCAGCTGCGCGTGCTGGGCGGCGAACGTTTCTTCGGCAACTCGTGGGAAGCGCTGCTGCGCGCGAAGGGACGCGTGCTGGATCTCGAGCTGAATTACGAAGAGACGCCGACAACGCAGACTCAGCGAATCTCGATGACCGACATTCAGCCGCCGGATCCTGCGCTGCCGGTCCAACCGGTGCCGCCCGATGCGGCATCGTTCGGTCGCTCGACCTCCGACACCTACCTGCTCAAGCGCGCGCACATGTCGCTGGCGGCAGTCGGCCGGCTCACGCGCATCGGCGTGGACGTCACGACCGAAGAGCGCGAGTACGTGCTGCTCGGCGGGATTCAGGACCAGTTCGACTCCGCCCGGGTTTTCGTGAGCCGGCGCTTCGGGCAGTACACCTCGGGCGAGATTTCGGCGGGCCTGGTCGATTCCGAGCTGCGCGAGGGCGGCGACTATCGCGACGTCGTGTATGACCTGCGCCTCGCGCGCCAGATCGGCCAGCGGACGAGCGTGTCGCTGACGGGCCATCGCCTGAGCCGCAGCGGCGACATCGACGAATACGACGCGAACTGGGTTTCGGTCGGCCTGCTCATGAGTTTCTGATGAATGCGCTGCCTGCTGCCGCTCTGTCCGTTGATCCGCCGGCGCCGAGCTCTGCTCCGCTGACGGTTGCGGCAGTCGACGACAGCGCGGCCGCGGACTGGGACGCGTTCGTCGCCAGTGAGCCGACGGCCAGCGTCTATCACGAATATGCATTGCGTCGGCTCGTGCATTCCGTGTTCGGTCATCAGACGCTGTATTTCGTGGCACGCGAAGGCGCCAAGATCGTCGGCGTCCTGCCGCTGGTGAGACTGAAGAGCCGGCTGTTCGGCGACTTCCTCGTTTCGGTTCCCTATTTCAACTACGGTGGCGTGCTCGCGCGGTCACCGCAGGTGTGCGACGAGTTGCTGCGTCACGCTGTGCAAGCAGCGCAATTGATGGGTGTGTCGCACATCGAGTTGCGTCATCGCGCAGCAGATCAGCAGACGTGGCCAGTGCGCACCGACAAGGTGTCGATGCTCCTCGAGCTGCCCCCGACTGCGGAAGCCTTGCAGAAAGCGCTGTCCTCCAAGCTGCGCTCGCAGATCAAGCGCCCGCAGCGCGAGGGTGTGACCTGCGACTTCGGCGGCGAGGAGCTGCTCGAATCTTTCTACGCGGTGTTCGCCGAGAACATGCGCGACCTGGGCACGCCGGTGTACTCGCGACGTTTCTTCGCTGCCATCCTGCAGCTGCTCGGAGATCGCGCGCGTATCGCGCTCGTGCGCTTGCAAGGAGCGCCAGTCGCGGCGGCGCTGCTGATCACGAATCGCGGTACCACGGAGATTCCGTGGGCGTCCTCGCTCCGCCGCGTTAACGCAATCGGAGCCAACATGTTCCTGTACTGGAGCGCGCTGCAGTTCGCGATCCAGCAGGGCAGTGCGGTCTTCGATTTCGGCCGCTCGACGCTCGATAGCGGCACCTATCGCTTCAAGAAGCAGTGGGGTGCGCAGCCGCTGCAGCTGCACTGGCACTACTGGCTGAAGGGCGGCGGCGAGCTGCCGCGCCTCAATCCTTCGAATCCGAAATACCGGTTGGCCGTCGCCGCGTGGCAGAAGCTGCCGCTGCCGGTCGCGAACTGGCTGGGACCGCATCTGGTCAAGAACCTGCCCTGACACTGCAAGAGAGCGAACGAGAGGATGTGCGGAATCGTTGGAATGACCATGCCTGCCGGCGCGCGCGCGCAGACGCTCGAGGCTGTGCGCCGCATGGCCGGCGCGATCGTGCATCGCGGCCCGGACGACGAAGGTGTGTACGCCGGCGAGCGTGCCGTCATCGGCATGCGCCGCCTGTCGATCATCGATCTCTCCGGCGGCCATCAACCGATCGCGAACGAGGACGAGACCCTCTGGGTCGTCTGCAACGGCGAGATCTACAACTTCCAGTCGGTGCGCGCCACGCTGGAGCGCGCCGGCCATCGCTTCCGCACCGGCAGCGACGTCGAGGTGCTGCTGCATCTGTACGAGGAGCACGGCGATCGCTTCCTGGATCACGTCTCCGGCATGTTCGCGGTCGCGCTTTGGGATGCGAAGCGCGAGCGGCTGATCCTGGCGCGCGACCGTCTCGGCATCAAGCCGCTGTATTACACGCAGGTCGATGGCCAGCTCGCCTTCGCGTCGGAAGTGAAAGCGCTGCTGACGCTGCCGTCGATCCGTGCCGGGCTGAATCGCGCCGGCCTGCGCGACTATCTCGGGCTCGGCTACAGCGTGGCGCCGCACACGATCTTTGCGGGCATCGACAAGCTGCCGCCGGCGACGATGCTGGTCTGGACGCGCTCCGGCGTCCGCACCGAATGCTACTGGTCGCCGCCGGACCAGACTGACGAGAAGCTCTCCGAAAGCGACTGGGTCGAGCTGATGCGTGCCGAGTTCGGCCGCGCGGTGCGCGAGCACATGATCAGCGACGTGCCGATCGGCGCCTTCCTGTCGGGCGGCATCGATTCGAGCGCAGTCGTCGCTTTCATGAGCGAGCACAGCAGTGCGCCGGTCAACACGTACGCGATCGGCTACGACGGCGGCGCCGCGGCGAGCTACTACAACGAGCTCTCCTATGCGAGCGAGGTCGCCAAGCGCTACGGCACGCGGCACAACGAGATCCTGGTGAAGCCGGACGTGGCCGCGCTGCTGCCGAAGTTGATGTGGTATCTGGAAGAACCGATTTCCGACAGCGCCATCACCACGACGTATCTCGTCTCCGAGCTGGCCTCGCGCGAAGTGAAGGTGATCCTGTCGGGCGTGGGCGGCGACGAGCTGTTCGCGGGCTACAAGCGCTATCTCGGCGATCACTACACGCGGCGCTTCCTCAAGTTGCCGCAGTGGTTGCGGCGCCAGGTCGTGCGGCCGCTGACTGATCTGCTGCCAAGCGGCCGCCACAGTCGCTGGGCCGACCTCGCGCGCTACGCGCGCAAGTTCGTCCGCGCCAGCGAGCTACCGTGGCGCGAGCAGTACCGGGAGTTCATGGAGATCCAGGCGCGGGCGCAGCTCACTCAGCTCCTGCACGATGCGCCGGCCGGCGACGACGGCTTCGATCTGGTGACCGCCTCCGAGTCCGCACAGGACCCGCTGCTACGCCTGCTGCGCGTCGATGCGCGAACACAGCTGGCGGAAGATCTGCTGCTGCTGACGGACAAGATGACGATGTCGCGCTCGATCGAGTGCCGCGTGCCGTTTCTCGACCACAAACTCGTCGAGGCAGCGGCGCGCATTCCGGCGCGCTTCAAACTGCGACACGGCGAGCTCAAGCACATTCTCAAGCGCTCGCTCGCTGGCGTGCTGCCGGAGTCGATCCTCAATCGCGGCAAGCGCGGCTTCGGCGCGCCAGTGGGCGCCTGGTTCAAGTCCGAGTTGCGGCCGCTGCGCGGCATGCTGTTGAGCCAGGCTGCCGTCGAGCAGCGCGGACTGCTCCGGTGGCCGACGGTCCACGAGATCATGCGCGCGCACGATGCGAACGAGGCGGACTACACCGACCTGCTGCTGGTGCTGATGAACCTCGAGATCTGGTCGCGAATGTTCCTCGATGGCGAAAGCGCCGCCGACGTAGGCGAGGCACTCGCCGACAGGACGCTTGCCGCGTGAGCGCTGCCGTCGCCAATGTGGCCGCTGATGCCAGCCGCCGCGGCATTGCCGTCGCGGCTGTCATTGCCGTGCTCGCGGCGGCGGTCGTCGTCGTGTTTCATCAGAGCTACGCAACGATCTGGGATCTGTGGAAGCTCACGACTTATCAGTACGCGTTCATCGTGGTCCCCGGCGCCGCCTACCTGCTGTGGTCGCGACGTGGCGTGCTGACCGTACAACCGATAGCTCCGAGCTGGTGGATACTTCTGGCGGTATTCGCGCTCGCCATGCTCTGGCAGGTCAGCCGGGCGACGGCGACGCAGGGCGCCGAGCATGCGGCGGTCATGCTGGCGATTCCCGCGGTCGTATGGGCCGTCCTGGGTCAACGCGTGTTGCGCGTCACTGCGTTTGCGTGGCTGCTGCTGCTCACCGCGATCCCCATCGGCGAAGTACTGACGCCGCTGTTGATGGTTGCGACTGCCGACGTCGCGACAGGCTTGCTGGAGCTGTTCGGCGTCTCGTTCGTGCGCAACGGGCAGTACATCACGCTGGCCGGCGGCGAGTTCAAGATCGCCGACGTTTGCTCCGGCCTGCGCTATGTGCTGACCGCCGGAACCCTGGCCTTGCTGTTCGGCTACTGGAATTTCCGCACGCTGCGGGCGCGCGCAGTGTTCGTTGCGATCACTGCCGTCGTGTTCGTGCTCGGCAACGGCGTCCGCGCATTCATCGTAATGGTCGTCGCTTCGACCAGCCACATGAAATATCTGGCGGGCAACGATCACCTGGTCTTCGGCACGATCTTCTTCGGCGTACTGCTCGCCGCTGTGCTGTGGACGGCCCGTCGCCATGCCCACGAGCACGAAGCACGGCCCAGCGCGGACGAGGCGGCGCAGCAGCTGCCATTGCTCGATCGCAGACAAATTGCTATCGCATCGGTCGCGGCGATCGCCTTGCTGATGCTGGGTCCGGCAGTCGAAGCATTGCGGCCGGCGGCGTCGACGAGCGCGAGCATTCAACTGCCATCGTTGCCTGGCTGCAGCGCGCCCGGTGAGTGGCGCGCGAGCTGGAATCCCGTGATTCAGGGCAAGAGTGTCCAGCGGCTCGGCAGCTATCACTGCGATGGCACGGACGTTCACGTGCTGATCGTCGCCTATCCACGGCAGAGCTCTGGCAGCGAGCTCGTCGGCGGCGGCAATCAGATCGTGCCGAACGACTGGTGGCAGTCCGGCGCGCAAACGACCGAGCAAGTTGTCATCGACGAACGGCGCAGTCATGCGGTCCGGCAGGCGCTGCTGAACACACCCGCAGGCTTGATGCTGACGTGGAGTTGGTATGCGGTCGACGGCCGTCCGACGACCTCCGAATACGGCGTCAAACTGCGTGAAGCCTGGTCCGCACTGATGCTCGCTGCGCCCGATTCGCGCGCCTACGTCGTGAGCGTCGCCGGCCGAGCCAATGCAATCGACGCGTTGCGCGAGCAAGCGCTGCAAGCTGCGCGTGCCCTCGAAGGCGGGTCCTGACCCATGGCTGCCTCGCCCGACCAGCGGCCGCTCATCGCGCACGTCGTGTTTCGCTTCGACTACGGCGGGCTCGAGAACGGCATCGTCAACATCGTCAATGGCCTGTCCGAGGAGCTGTTCCGGCACGCGATCATCGCGATGACCGAGGCGTCGGACTTCCGCCGTCGCATCCGCCGCGCCGACGTCGAGGTGCACGCGCTCAACAAGCAGCCCGGCAAGGATCCGGCCTCGTACCTGCGGTTGTTCCGGCTGATTCGCCGGCTGCGCCCGGCGATCCTGCACACGCGCAATTTCGGCACGCTCGAAGGCGCGCTCGTCGGCCGGGTCGCGGGCGCCGCTTGCCGTATCCACGGCGAGCATGGCTGGGACGTGTACGATCCCGACGGCACGAGCCGCAAGTATCGCGCCGTGCGTCGCGTCATCAGTCCCGCAGTCAGCCGCTTCGTTACGGTGTCGAAAGAGTTGCAGCAGTACCTGATCGATCGCGTCGGCATTCCGGCGCCGAAGGTCACGCGTATCTGCAATGGCGTCGATACCGATCGCTTCCAGCCGCGCGAAGACGCCGCCCGCGCGCTGCTGCCTGCAGAGCGTTTCCCGCGCGGTACGGTTGTCGTCGGCAGCGTCACGCGTTTCAGCGAGATCAAGGATCCGCTGAATCTCGTGCGTGCGTTCATCGAGGCTCGTCGCAGCGCCGACGGCGCAGCATTGCGCTTGCTGATGCTCGGCGACGGCCCGCTGCGGCCGCAGGCCGAGCAGATGCTGGCCGAGTCGGGCAATGCTTCGGTTGCGTGGCTGCCCGGCAGTCGCGACGATGTCGCGGCGCTGATGCGCGCGATGGACGTCTTCGTGCTCGGCTCGCTGCGCGAGGGCATCTCCAACACGGTGCTCGAAGCGATGGCGAGCGGCTTGCCGGTCGTCGCCTCGGCCGTCGGCGGCAACCTGGAATTGATTCAGAACCAGACGACCGGCGTGCTGACGCCGCCCGGCGATTCGGCGGCGATCGCGCAGGTGTTGCTGCACTATGCGCGCGAGCCGCAGCGGCGCCTGGAGCACGGCCGGCAGGCACGCGAGCGCGCCGAGCGCGAGTACTCGCTGCGCCGGATGCTGGCGGATTACGAAAATCTCTATCGCAGGCACAGCGGACTGACGCTGGAGGCAGCTTGAATGTGCGGGATCACCGGAATAGTGGACATGCGCGGCGAGCGCCCGATCGACGAGTCGCTGCTGCGGGCGATGAACGGGGTGATCGGCCATCGCGGCCCGGACGGTGACGGCTTTCATTTCGAGCCGGGCGTCGGCTTCGGCCATCGCCGGCTGTCGATCATCGACCTCGAGGGCGGCAAGCAGCCGCTGTACAACGAGGACCATACGGTCGTCGTGACCTACAACGGCGAGATCTTCAACTTCATGGAAGTGGAGCGCGAGCTCCTGCAACGCGGCCACACCTTCCGCACGCGCTCGGACACCGAAGTGATCGTGCACGCATGGGAAGAGTGGGGCGTCGAATGCCTGAAGCGCTTCAACGGCATGTTCGCCTTCGCCGTGTGGGACCGGCGCGCCAAGACGCTGTTCATCGCGCGCGATCGCCTGGGCGTCAAGCCGCTGTACTACGCAGAGCTGGCCGACGGCCGCTTGATCTTCGGCTCCGAGCTCAAAGCGCTGCTGCTGCATCCGCAGCTGCAGCGGCGCATCGATCCGCAGGCGGTCGAGGAATATTTCGCCTTCGGTTACGTGCCCGATCCGAAGACGATCTATCGCGACGTCAAGAAGCTGGAGCCGGGCGCGTACATCTGCATGAAGCGCGGCGACAGCCACGTCAAGCCAGTGCGCTACTGGGATGTGCCGCTCGACGGCGAGCGCGCGCCCGGTCAACCGGCCGCCGCGTGGGAAGAAGAGTTGCGCGCGCGTCTGAAGGAAGCGGTGCGCAAGCGCCTCGTCTCGGACGTACCGCTCGGCGCGTTCCTGTCCGGCGGCATCGATTCGAGCGCCGTCGTGGCGATGATGCGCGAGATCGGCGCCGGCCACATCCTGACCTGCTCGATCGGCTTCGACGAGCCGCGCTACGACGAGTCCATGTACGCGCGCATGGTTGCCGAGGCCAAGCACACCGACCACAAGGCCGAGACCGTCGCGACCTCGGACTACTCGCTGGTCGAGCGGCTCGTCGGCATCTACGACGAGCCGTACGCGGACAGCTCCGCGATCCCGACCTACCGCGTGTGCGAGCTCGCGCGGCGCCATGTGACCGTGGCCCTGTCGGGCGACGGCGGCGACGAGAACCTGATCGGCTATCGCCGCTACAAGCTGTTCGCGATGGAGGAGCAGGTGCGCAGCCGCGTGCCGCTCGGCTTGCGCAAGGCGATCTTCGGTCCGCTCGGCTCGCTGTATCCGAAGCTCGATTGGGCGCCCCGCGTGCTGCGCGGTAAGACCACGTTCCAGGCGCTGGCGCGCGACGCGGTCGCCGCGTACTTCCACGGCGTGTCGATCTGCTCCAACGAGATGCGCGCCTCGCTGTTCTCGCACGAGTTCCGCCGCGAGCTGGGCGGCTACGGCGCCGAAGAAGTCTTCCGCCAGCACGTGCGCGGCAAGACCTTCAACGATCCCTTGAAAATGGTCCAGTACCTGGACTTCAAGACCTACCTGCCGGGCGACATCCTCACCAAAGTCGACCGCGCCAGCATGGCGCACAGCCTGGAGGTGCGCACGCCGTTCCTCGACTATGAGCTGGTCGAGTGGGTGTCGAGCCTGCCGAGCGCGATCAAGCTCAAAGGCGGCGAGGGCAAGCACATCCTCAAGCGCTCGCTCGCACCGCTCCTGCCGCACGAAGTGCTGTATCGAAGCAAGATGGGCTTCGCGGTGCCGCTCGATGTGTGGTTCCGCGGCTCGCTGCGCGACCACATCGCGGAAACGGTGCGCGGTCGACGCCTCGCCGAGAGCGGCCTGTTCGATCCCGCGACGCTCGCGCGCATCGTTGCCGATCACCAGTCGGGCCGGCGCGATCACAGTGCGATCCTGTGGTCGTTGCTGATGTTCGACGGCTTCCTGCGGCAGAACGCCACGCCGGGCGCCGTGCCGGAGCGGCTGGTCACGCGCCTGAGCGGCGCGGCATGACGATGGTTGTTCGTGCATGCGGGTGCTGACGTTCACCAATCTCTATCCGAGCGCCGCGCAGCCGCGTCACGGAATCTTCGTCGAGCACCGCATGCGCCAGCTGGCCGCGAGCGGCCGCGTCGGCGTCCGCGTCGTCGCGCCGGTTCCGTGGCTGCCGCTCGCTCGCTTCTGGTCGACGCGGCACGCGCAGTTGGCACGCGTTGAAAGCAACGAGTCGCGCTATGGAATCGCCGTGCAACGTGCGCGCTTCCTCGCGATCCCCGGAGTGACGAGCTGGATCAATCCGCTGTCGATGGCGCTGAGCGCGCTGCCGACAGTGCGCAAGCTGCAGCGCCAACAGGACTTCGATCTCATCGACGCGCATTTCGTCTTTCCGGACGCCGCCGCGGCACTGTTGCTGGGCCGGTGGCTCGGCAAGCCGGTCGTGGTCACGGCGCGAGGCACGGACATCAATACATTCCCGCGCCACGCCGTGCCGCGACGCTGGATCCGCTGGGTGACCCGCCACGCAGATGCATTGGTTACGGTTTCCGCAGCGTTGCGCCAGACGTGGCTCGATCTTGGCGTCGCGCCCGAGCGCGTCACGGTGTTGCGCAACGGCGTGGATCTCTCGCTGTTCGTCGCAACGGACCGCGCAGCGGCTCGGGCGGAAGTCGGCTTCACTGGCCCGACGATGCTGAGCGTCGGGCACCTGATCCCCGACAAAGGCCACCACATGGTCGTGGACACGTTGCCGCTCGTTCCCGGGCTGCAAGCCGTGATCGTCGGTGACGGACCCATGGCAGCGGAACTGCTGCAGCACGCGCGCGCCATCGGGGTCGAGTCGCGGCTGCGGCTGGTCGGCAACGTGCCGCAGTCAGCATTGGCTCGCTACTACCTCGCAGCAGACGCCACAGTGCTCGCCTCGAAAAGCGAGGGCATGCCCAACGTGCTGCTCGAAAGCCTGGCTTGCGGCACACCGGTCATCGCTACGGCTGTGGGCGGCAATGGCGAAGTCGTCAGCGCGCCCGTTGCTGGCGAGCTGATAACGGAGCGCTCTGCCGCGGCCATCGCCGCAGCATGGACTCGCATGCGCTCGACGCATGTCGACCGCGAGGCGGTGCGGCGCCACGCCGAGCAGTTCGGCTGGGCACCGACGGTCGCCGGCCTGTTGCAGCTCTTCGAGCAAGTCATCCGCCGGCGGGATCTCGGCACCGAGGCGCGGCCGCAAACGCCGGCGCGCAGCCCGCACTGATCATGCGCATCCTTCACGTTCTGGATCATTCGCTGCCCGTGCAGAGCGGCTACTCGTTTCGCAGCCAGGCGATCCTGCGCGAGCAGCGCGCGCTCGGCCTGCAGACGGAGCAAGTCACCGGTCCAAAGCACGGCGCGCGCCCGGCGCAGACCGAGGCAGTCGAAGGTTTCGAGTTTCAGCGCGTGAATCCCGGCAGCGGGAGGCTTGCAACCTTGCCCGTCCTGAATCAGCTCGATGTCATTCGTCAGCTGCGGCGCAGGCTGCGAGTCGTGATCCCTGCAACGCAGCCCGACCTGATTCACGCGCATTCGCCTTGCTTGAATGCGCTTGCGGCCTTCGGTCTCGGCAAGCCGGTCGTGTACGAGATGCGCTCCAGCTGGGAAGACGCCGCGGTCAGCTCCGGGACGACGCGCGAAGGGAGCCTGCGTTATCGTTTGTCGCGCTGGCTCGAAACGCGGGCACTGCTGCGCGCCGATCACGTCACCACGATCTGCGAAGGCTTGCGTGAGGAAGCGGTGCGACGTGGCGTGGATCCGCAGCGGATCACGGTCGTGCCGAACGCAGTCGACGCGGACGCGTTCGCAGCGCCGCGCGTGCTCGACCCGGAAGTGCGCCGCCGGCTCGGCCTGGAGAATGCTTGCGTGCTCGGCTTCATCGGCTCCTTCTTCGCGTGGGAAGGCTTGCCGCTGCTGGTCGAGGCACTGCCGCGCATCGTCGCGGCGCGGCCGGACGTGCGCCTGCTGCTGGTGGGCGGCGGCCCGGACGAGGCCAACGTTCGCGCCGCCGTCGAGCGTCTGCAGGTCGGCCGTTACGTCGTGTTCGCCGGACAAGTTCCGCACTCGCAGGTCGCGCAGCTCTATCAAGCCGTCGACATCCTGGTCTATCCGCGCACGCCGATGCGCCTGACCGACATGGTCACGCCGCTGAAGCCGCTCGAGGCGATGGCGCTCGCGAAAGTGTTCATCGCATCGGACGTCGGCGGGCATCGCGAGCTGGTGCGCGATCGCGAAACCGGCGTGCTGTTCCGAGCCGGCGACGCAGCAGCGCTCGCTGCTGCAGTGATCGAAGTCGCCGGCGACGCAGCGCTGCGCCAGCGGCTGACGACCGCTGGACCGCAATACGTGCGGCAGGAACGCACGTGGGC
>DATNFA010000142.1:0-21124 GCA_035606615.1 Steroidobacteraceae bacterium | reverse complement strand
CGGCACGCCGAGTCCGCTCACGTCCATGTCGCGCTGGACGAACGCGTGACACTCGATGACGGTGCCGGTGGGATGACGGCGGCTGCCGGCAGTGCCGAAGTTGATCACGTGCGGCAAGTCGCGGCCCGCGTGTCGATAGTCGGCGAGCCGTCGCGTCAACGCGTAAGCGGCATTCACTTTGCCGACGCCGCAATAGAGCACCGGTATACCGCGCTGCTCGAACACGCCCTGCCCTTCGAGCTCGAGTGCCATCACGATCAGCCGGCGCGGAAATGAGTCGGTCATGGGGTCGGCATGATATGTTCTCGGCCCTCGAAGACACGAACTATAAGTGGGGAGCGCGCTGCATGGCCTTCTGGAATCGCACCAAGAGCTTCGAAGCGGCGACGTCGCGCGACACGCATAGCGCACTGAAGCCGACACTCAGCTGGGTGCACCTGGTCGGACTGGGCGTCGGCGGCATCGTCGGTACCGGCATCTACACGCTGACCGGCGTTGGTGCCGGCATGGCCGGTCCGGCAGTGATCCTGTCGTTCGTCGTCGCCGGAGCTGTCTGCGCGGCCGCGGCGCTCGCATACGCGGAAATGGCCACGATGATCCCGATGGCCGGCAGCGCCTACACGTACAGCTACGTCGCGCTCGGCGAGTTGCTCGCGTGGATCGTCGGCTGGACGCTGATCCTCGAATACACGGTCGTGTGCAGTGCTGTCGCGGTCGGCTGGTCCGGTTACGCGGCCGGCGTGATCCGCGCGGCTGGCTGGCCGGTGCCGGAAGAACTGCTGGTCGGGCCGTTTGCCGGTGGACTGGTCAACGTGCCGGCGATCCTGATTTCGCTCGCGGTCGCTGGGTTGCTCGCGATCGGCTCGAAAGAAAGCGCCACAGTCAACCTCGTGCTCGTCGGAATCAAACTGGTCGCGCTGGCGATTTTCATCGCGATCGCGTTGCCGGCGTTCAGCTCCAGCCACTTCGAGCCGTTCGCGCCGTTCGGTTACGGCTCGGTCGTGGGCCCCGACGGCGTGACGAAGCAAGGGATGATGGCGGCGGCGGCGATCATCTTCTTCGCGTTCTATGGCTTCGACGCGGTGTCGACAGCAGCCGAAGAGTGCAAGAACCCGAAGCGCGACCTGAAGATCGGCATCATCGGCTCGATGATCCTGTGCACGTTTCTATACATGATCGTCGCGGCAGCGGCGCTCGGCAGCACGAACTACGAAGCTCTGGCCAAGAGCGCCGAGCCGCTCGCGATGGTGCTGCGAGGTCTGAACCACGGCGTGGCCGCGACGCTGATCGCCTCGGCCGCCGTGATCGCGCTGCCGACCGTGATCATGGCGTTCATGTACGGCCAGTCACGCATCTTCTTCGTGATGGCGCGCGACGGGTTACTGCCGGAGCGGCTGAGCAAGGTTCATCCGCGCTTCGGCACGCCGGTGCTGATGACGTTCGTGACGAGCGTGATCGTTGCATTGATCGCAGCATTCGTGCCGCTGCAGAACATCGCGGCCGTCGCCAACGCCGGAACGTTGATCGCATTCATCGCGGTCGCGGTGTGCATGATCGTGACCCGCCGCACCCACCCGCTGCACCCGCGCATGTACAACGAGTCCGCGACGTGGATCATCGGCATAGTCGCGATTCTCGGCTGTATCTATCTGTTCTCCAGCCTGCAAACCCGCACGATGATCTCGGTGCTGATCTGGAACGTCGTCGGCCTCGCGGTCTACTTCCTCTGGGCCCGCCGCAACAGCCTGCTCGAGCGCGCCCCGAGCTAGGTGCCGGGCACGGTCGATCAGCGGCGCCAGTTCGCCTGGGCCGGGGAGTCGAGCTCGAGCCCGACCTGCAGGGATCAGGAGTTGGCGGTCTCCACCGACGCGTTCAGCGCCGTGGCGAGGGCGGCGTCGCCGCTCACGAGGTCCTTCCAGCTCAACTCCTGGCCTTTGCGCCGGCCCTTCTCGGTCAGCTTCAAACCCTGCGGCGAAATGGTCACCACATACGGCTTGTCGTCGATGACGATCTCGCGCTTGAGCTCTTTTTCCAGCTTGGTCATTGCAACGCTCTTCGTGTAGTTGATCGGCGGAGGCGGATTCCCCGCACCGGGATTACTTCCATGAAACAGCGCCGACACGCGCAGGTTCCCGAAGGAACATCCGGCCTGTCAGACGTTTACCGGCGTGAGGCTAGCGCGATTTGCGGGCTTTCGCATCAGTTACGAGGGCGGGACGGGCGGTGTAGCGGAATACATAGCGCATCGCGTCCCCGATCGTGCTTTCCCAGACTGGCCAGCGGTGGGCGCCGTCCACGATGCGCAGCTCGGCAGGCTGGCCGGTTTTACGAAGCAAGGAATACAGCCGCGTTGCCTCCGCTTCGATGAAGAAGTCGTCGTCATCGCCGGAGTTGATGTACATCGGCACGGCGATCTTCTTCGCCAGGAACGCGTCCCAGAGCGTCGGATAATTCAGCTCTTTCCAGACCTGAGGATCGAATTCGGCGGCGCCGAACACACCCGCGCGCCGGGCGCCGGACCCCTGCGGCACCTCGGGATCGTAGATGGCCGGCGACAGCAGTCCCGCAGCCGCGAACATCTCCGGATACTTGAGCACGAACCGCAACGCGCCGTAGCCGCCCATCGACAGGCCGGCAATCACGCGACCCTTGCGATCGTCGATGACGCGGAAGGTCCGCTGCACGTCGCCGACCAGGTCCTGGATCACGGCCGTTTCCATCTTCTCCTTGCGATCGACGAACCACGTCATGCCTGCATCCGGCATGACGATGATCGCCGGCGGTATCTCGCCGTGCGCAATGAGTTCATCGGTCGTCGGCTGGATGTGCCCGTAGTTCACCCAGGCGTAGAGATCCTGGCCGTGGCCGTGCAGCAGGTACAACACCGGATACTTCAGGTTCGAGGTTTCGTAACCGTCCGGAAGGTAGACGGCGTAGGACCACTTGCGCTGGAGCGCAGCCGAGTCGAATTCACGCGTGATGACGCTACTCGCCGCGGCCGGCAGCGAGAACGCGAGCGCCAGAGCGACGAACAGGAGCCTACGCAGCAACCCGATCACTCCTTCTCGGCCTCGCGCGCACCGGACAGGATGCCGGGCAGCGCGTAGTTGCCTTCATGGCAAGCATACTCGTAGATGTTGGCGTCGACGGTGATGAAGGGCAGCTCGCCCGTAAAGGGCGCAGTGAAGGTCGTCGGATCCTCGACGGTGAAGCGATAGACGATCTTGTCGTTGGCGACGCGCGTGAAGCGCTCGGTCACGACCGCATTCTCGGACGAACCGCGGAAGCTCTGCTCGGGACGGAAGTTGCGCGTCTCGACGATCAGCGTGTCGCCTTCCCAGTGACCGACCGAGTCGCCCATCCATTTCCTGATGCCGCCCGGCGTGTGCCGATCCTGAATTCGGATGATGCGCGCGTCGTGCACCATCTCCACCAGGATCATCACGTAACCCGGCGACTGCACGATCTGGTAGTAGCTGTTGTACATGGTCGGCAGCATCGGCGGTCCCGATGACGAGCCGAACGACAGCAGGCAGCGCTCGCCGAGTGCACGGCCTTCCGGGCCGTCGTTCGGGTTACGCGCACTGCGCGCAGTCATGCGCTGCTGGGCGGCCGCAGTGAGCGCGGGAATGCGCCCGTTCGACGGCTCGATGATCATCGAGGTGCGCCACTCGCCGTCGATGTTCGCGACCGACATGCCGCGGTCGGTCCAGAACAGGTTGTAGTTGCCGACCGGAGGGAGCGAGGAGATCGCTTCGATCTTCTTGTTCGGGTCGCTCGGCGCTGCGTCCGCCTCGACTGCGGCGATCGCGGCCTTGCTGATCGCAGCGGCTTCCTGCTCGGTGAACGCGCGCCGATCTCCCAACTCCGGCGAGCGCTCGAACGGAGTGGCGGTTGCATTGGTCCAGACGCCCTGCAAATCCGGTGTGCCGTCCGGCAGGTGCGGCGCACGATAGTCGCCGCCGAAAGCATGCGCAGCGAGTAGCGACGCTGAAACCAGGGTGAGACGCACGATGGCCTTTTTCATCATCGACCCCCTCCTTCTGCAGACCGGGCCGCTGTGCAGAAACAGCCGCGCGCCGCCGTGAAAACCGTTCTGATTGTAGCGAGGTCGCTCCCGCTGTAAGCGCATGCACGCACAAGAATTATCAAGCGGCGCGCATAAGGGGTGCAGCGTCATAGACATGCCGGCGCGCGCCATCGCACACTTCGCGCATGCCCGTGAGCGGCATTTTGTAAGGTGGTTCCATGCACAGCATGCGTCACATTCTCACCGCAGCAGCACTGCTCTCGAGCGCTCCGCTCGCGTTCGCCTCGCCCGACATCGTCGACAACTTCCGGTTGACCGATCAGCGGGGCGCTTCGCACGAGCTCTATTACTTGTCGGACATGAAGGCCGTGGTGCTGCTCGCCCAGGGCACCGGCTGCGAAGCCTCGCAGAAAGCTGCCGCAACCCTCGAAGGGCTGCGCGCGAAGTACGAGCCGCAAGGCGTGACGTTCCTGCTGCTCGACTCGAACCTGCAGGACGCGGCCTCGCGCGAAGCGCTCGCCAAGCAGGCGAAGCAAGCCGGCCTCAGCCTGCCGATTCTCATGGACGAAACGCAGCTCGTCGGCGAGTCGCTCGGCGTCACGCGCAACGGCGAAGTGCTGATCGCGAATCCGCAAGGCTGGAAGGTCGCCTATCGCGGCGGCGTCGGCGCAGTGCCTGCTGCACTGGATTCGCTGGTCGCAGGCGCCGCCGTGAACGCGGCCGCGAGCGCAGTCTCGGGCTGCGCGATCAAGATGCCGGAGCGCGACAAGAAACAAGCGCACGCCCAGATCTCGTACGAGAAGTCGATCGCACCGATGCTGCTCGACAAGTGCGTCGCCTGCCATCGCACCGGCGGCATCGGCCCGTGGCAGATGACCAGCTACGAGATGGTCAAGGGTTTCGCGCCGATGATCCGCGAAGTCGTGCGCACGCAGCGCATGCCGCCGATGCAAATCGATCCGCACTACAGCGTCTTCAGCAACGATCGCGGTCTGTCGACCGAACAGGCGCGCACGCTCGTGCACTGGATCGAGGCCGGTGCGCCACGCGGCAACGGCGCCGACCCGCTGCTCGCGCAGAAGAAGGATTGGCCGGAGTGGTCGCTTGGCAAGCCCGACCTGATCGTCGATCTGCCGGCGTTCACCGTGCCGGCGACTGGCACGATTCCGTATCAGATGACGAGGGTCGAGAATCCGCTCGATCACGACGTGTGGGTGCGCGCCATCGATTGGGTACCGGGCGAGCGCACCGTCGTGCACCACATCATCGCTTCCGCGGGAGGCGCTGAGCGTCGTGGCGCCGTGAGCCTCAACAACTACGTGCCCGGTGTCGAGCCGCTCGTGCTGCCGCCCGAAGCGGGCATCCTCCTGCCTGCGAAGGCGACATTCCACTTCCAGACGCACTACACCTCGAGCGGCAAAGTTCTCACCGACCAGACGAAGCTCGGCTTGTACTTCCGCAAGGACCCGCCGAAATACAACTTCCGCAGCCTGGTGTTCGCGAACCCGAAGCTGCGCATTCCGGCGAACACGAAGTGGCACGAAGAGGTCGCCGAGAACACGCTGAAGGAAGACGCGATCCTCTACACGCTGCATCCGCACGCGCACTATCGCGGCAAGGCGTCGCGCTTCGTCGCGTACTACCCGGACGGCAAGGAACAGACGCTGCTGAACATCCCAGCCTACGACTTCAATTGGCAAGGCACGTACGAGCTGGTCGAGCCGATGAAGGTGCCGGCGGGTACCCGCATCGTGTACTCGCAGTGGTACGACAACTCGACCCAGAACAAAGCGAACCCCGACGCGAACCGCGAGGTGACGTGGGGCGAGCAGACGTGGGACGAGATGATCTTCGGCGTGATCCGCTATCGCAACGTGACCGAAGACGCGCAGGCCCAGCCGCAGAAAGGGCCGTCGCAGGAAGAGTTGTTCACGGAGAGGCAGGCGCGGCAATAACCGCGCCTGCTCTCGACCGACGTTACAGGTACGTCGGCTTCCGCAGACGCGGCACCAGGAACGGATCCAGGCGCGCGGCGTGACGTTGCATCACGCTGCTCGCAGCCAGCGCATTCTTCGACTGACCCTTGTTGTGCCCGCGGGTCTTGCCATCCGGATTGAAGGTGCGCAGGAACCTGGGACGCCGTCGCACATCCGCCGCCAGCTCGAAGCCCGAGGCGAGCTTGATGAGCGTCGGTTCGCTCCACGCTGACGCCATGAACGTGATGCCCACCGGCAGGCCGAACGCGAACCCAGCGGTCACGGTCACGAGCGGATAGCCTGCGACCGCCGCGAAGCCCGAGCTGCCGAAGAGGAACGCGTCGCCGTTGATCAGATCAGTCGGCCACGCCGGCGTATTGGTCGGCGCGACGATCGCCTGCACGTTGTTGGCCGCGAGCGTCGCGTCGATGCCTTGCGGTCCGGCGAGCTGCGGTCCGCGGATCAGCGCTGCCTCGTACTCCTCTTGCGTGAACGCATCGCCTTCCGCCAGCTCCATCAGCTCCTGACCGAAGAACTTCAGCTCCTGCTCGGCATGATCGAGGTTGAACTGGATCACGTCCGCGAGCGTGCTCACCGGCACGCCGGAGCGGGTCGCGAGATACGCATTCAAATCGCGCTTGAACTCGAAGATCAGCACGATGATCTCGGATTGATCCGCGTTGAACTCGTCGAACGTCGGGATCGTGACGTCGACGAGCGTCGCACCTGCATCCCGCATGACCTGCAATGCGTCCTCGAAGATCGCATCGGTCTCCGGCGTTACGCCAAGGAATTGTCGCCCTACTCCGATGCGAGCTCCCTTCAGGCCGTCCCGACTAATGAACTGACGGTAATTCCGGAAGAAATGTCCTGCGCTCGCTGCAGTCTGCGGATCGCGCGCGTCCGGACCGGTGAGGGCGCCGAGCACGATGGCTGCATCGGCAAGCGTACGTCCGTGGGTACCGACCGTATCCTGAGTGTGCGAGATTGGCACGACACCTGCGCGACTCGTCAGTCCGACGGTCGGCTTGATGCCAGCGACGCCGCACTGTCCGGCCGGACACACGATCGAGCCGTCGGTTTCCGTCGCAAGCGCCGCAGAAGTGAGCGCGGCCGCGGTCGCGGCGCCGGATCCGGAGCTGGAACCGCACGGATTACGATCGAGAATGTGCGGATTGCGGCACTGACGGCCCACTCCGCTCCAGCCGCTCGAGCTCTGGAAACCGCGGAAGTTCGCCCACTCGCTGAGATTCGCTTTGCCGATGATCACTGCGCCCGCATCGCGCAGTCGCTTCGTGACAGTAGCGTCCTGGAGCGCGGGCGCGCCGACGAGTGCGAGCGAACCGGCGGTCGTCTGTTGTCGATCGCCGGTGTCGATGTTGTCCTTGAGCAGAATCGGAATGCCGTGCAACGGCCCGCGCGGTCCGCTGCGTCGTCGCTCCTGATCGAGCTGAGCAGCGATGTGCCGCGCATCCGGATTCAATTGAATGATCGAGCGCAGATCGAGCCCCTTGTCGATCAGCTGGATTCTGCGCAGATAAATTTCGAGCAGCTCCTGCGCGCTGAGCTTATGCGACGACATGAGCGACTGCAGCTTCCCGATGCTCTGTTGGGCGACCTCGTCGCGATCACCGCTGAGCACGTCAAAGTCTTGCGCAGCTGCATCGTCGGACTGTGCGTCGGCGGCGAGCGGTGCGAGAGCCGCTCCCCCGGCAGCCAGCGCGCCGGCCTGCAGAAAGGCGCGACGATCCGGATTAGTCAGTGACTCGGGTTCCTCGCTACGCCCCTTCGACTCTTCGTCTTTCATGGCCTTCTCCCGCGTGATGAGGAGAGGCGCTTATACCCCTTGTCGCATTACAGGAACATCCGCGCTCTGCGACTGCGGAAGAACGGCAAAAAGAGCGTGTAAGAAGCACCGGCAAGAAGCGCAAAAAAATGCCGGAGAGAACGCTTGTGGTTCTCTCCGGCACTTACCGCGAATTTCAGTTTGTCAGTCTGGTTAGTCGTGAGCGTAGCGGTCGCGCTCGCCCACGCGGCGCATCTCGCGCTCGACGTCGAGGTACGCTTCGGTTACGGGCTTGAAGTCGACCTCGGCATCGCGATCGTGCGTGCGCTCCACTTCGTCGCGAAGTGCGTGATAGCGACTCGACAGATCGCGGAACGCGTCTTGGAGATCGTCGCGATCTGCGCGCCTGTCTTCGAGCGTGCGATTGAAGTCGCGCGACTCGGCCGCAAACTCTTGTGCGTCACGATAGTAGCCGCTGCTGCCGTCATTGCGCGCATGCGACTGCAAATCCACAGCGCTGCGCTCGAGCCGCTCGGCCGAGCTTTCCAGGTTGCCGTGTGTAGTCACGCAACCCGCAAGGCCCACCGCGGCGAGCGTCGCAATCGTCAATCCGATTCTTTTCGAGAACATTTACACGCTCCTCTTAACGACTCGCTACCGAAGAAACGAGTCGTTGAGGAGCGGGGTTCCGAGTGCGCGTCGTCCTACGGGAGTTAAGGTTTTACGCCCAAAGCCTTGTAGAGCGCCGCCGGTTCGTAGAGCGCGCCGTCTTTCATCACGAGCGCCGTGCGACGCACGTCGCTGATGCGTTTCGCGGGATCGCCATCGATCAGCACCAGGTCGGCGAGCTTGCCCGGCGTGATCGAGCCGAGCTCCTTGTCCTTGTGTGCGACCCGCGCGGCGCCGAGCGTCGCGATGCGCAGGACCTCCGGCGGACTGATGCCAGCCTGCGCGTACAGCTCGAGCTCACGATGCAGAGTGAATCCCGGCAGGCCGTCGGTGCCGGCGACGATCGGAATTCCCGAGTCGTAAAGGAGCTTCGTCATGCGCAGCGTCGCGAGCTGCGATTCGTGATAGCGCGCATCCTTGCCCTCCGGCACCGGCAGGCCTCCCGCCAGAAATTCGCGACGTACTTGCGGCGGCAGGCGGTCAGCGATCGCGGCGTAGCTCACCGACATCTTGCCCGGGCGATCGACGAACATGCCTTCGAATGCCGTGAGCGTCGGGTCGATGACGGTGTTGTGATCCTTCAACAGCCGCAGGAACGCTTGCACCGGCAGCGAATTCAGGTCCAGCGTCGCGCCGCGCTCGGCCACCGCGATGAAGCGCGCCGGCGTGCGCGTGTCCTTGACCTCGTCGAAGAAGAAATTCAGGAACAGCATGTTGATGTGCTGGATCTCGTCCGCGCCGGCCTCGACGAACTGTCGCGCGGTCATGAACGCCGGCACATGGCCGCTCACGCGCAGGCCTTTTTCGTGAGCGAGCTTGATGATCGTCGGCACCAGCTCGGGCTTGATCGAGCTGTACACCTTGATGCCCTCATAGCCGAGCTTCGCGTAGTTGTCGATCGCGCTGCGCGCCTCGGCTTCGGTGTCGACGAACACTTTGGTCGGCCCGGTGTACGGACCGCGACCGTCCATGAAGCCACGCATGGTGATGCGCGGGCCGATCGCCGTGCCGCTGTCGATTTCGCGCTTCATCTGCAGCAACGCGTCGTTGTCGTTCGCGAGGTCGCGCACGGAAGTGACACCGGCGGCCATGTGCAGCATGCCGTCGGTCGGTCCCATGTGGACATGCATGTCCCACAGACCTGGCAGCAGCGTCTTGCCGCCCGCGTCGATGCGCTCCGCCTGAGATGGAATCGTCACAGCGCCGTCCTTGCCGACGGTGCGAATGCGATTGCCGTCGATCAGCACGGTGCTGCCTGGCGCGGACTGACCCGTCGCAGAATCGAAAACGTTCGCGTTGGTGATCGCGACCGGTTGCTTCGGCCTGCGGATCAGCGTGCGTGCCAGCTCCAGGGTGCGCGTGCTCGCCCGCGCTTCCTGCTTCTCGAGCAGCTTCGGCACGCTCGATTCCCAGCCCGCGCGCACCACTGAGTAGAAGCGGTCGACCGAGGCGAAGAAGCCCTGCTCGTCGTCGAGCCACACGGTGCTCGGCGAGAACCCGAGCCCTTCGATCAGATACGCAGTCACGTGCCGCTTGTTCGCGCCGTCGCCGACGCTCAATTCGTCAGCGCGTTTGATGCTCGCTTCGCCAGCGGGCAACAACGCCATGCGCTGGCCCGGCGCTTTCAGCAGCGCGTGCGCCAGCCAACCGAGTTCTTCCGGCAGTCCTTGCGTGGTGAGATAGAACGCATGACCGGCGAGCTTCTGCTCGCCCGCCTCGGCACTGTTCTTCCAGCGCGCGACACCATTCGCGAACGTGAACTTCTCCGCGACCGGCGCCTTGAGGTAGTCGACGCCCTCCATCTCGAGCGAGACCGGGACCTGGTCAGCATCGAGCTGTACGCGTGCCGTGAGTTTCGGACCGCGGCCGCGATCGTTGTACTCGTAGCTCATCGTGCGCGTGCCGTCTGCAGTGACCGCGGTCGTCTGCGTGCCGGCGGGCTTCTCCATGATCAGCACTGCGTAGCGTGTTTCGCTCGCGCTCTGCGCGAGCGCGCTGCAGGCGAACACTAGACCGGCGGCAATGGCAGTAGAACGCAGCATGTACGACTCCCGACGTTTCCGAATGGATCCCCGAGTGTGACGAGCCTCTCAATTCTACTGATTTGGCAAGGGGTTTTGCTGGCTTGTTCAGGAGACGTTGCAGGAGCGCGAGCATAATCCTGCGCCGTAACGCACCTGGGCGTTAAGAGTTGAAAAGGAGAAGTTCCAATGCACAAGCGTCTTGGATTGACCGCGCTCGCAGCCCTCGCTCTGATGGCCGCGACAGCGGCGCAGGCGGACACCCAACCTGGCTTCTACGCCGGCGCGGGCATCGGCTCGACGAAGGTCGGCGACGACGACCTCAGCGGTGTCGATGACAGCGATACCGGCTTCAAGATCTTCGGCGGCTACACCTTCACCGAGAACTGGGGAGTCGAAGTCAGTTACTTCGATTTCGGCGAAGCAAGCGTGTCAGCCGGCAACAGCAGCGCCAGCGTCGGTATAACAGGCCTGAGCGCGTCGGCCGTGGGCCGGCTGCCGGTCAACGACATGTTCGCGGTGTACGGCAAGCTCGGCTTCGCGTCTTACGACGTCGATCTGGACTTCAACAACGTCCCCGGCTTCGGCAGCGGCCATCTGAGCGACAGCGATTCCGACCTGATCTACGGTGTCGGCGGCGCTCTGAGCTTCGGCGGCAACTTCGAAGCGCGGCTGGAGTACGAAGCCCTCAACGTGGACGGCGATGCCAGCATGATCTCCGTCAGCGGACTGTTCCGCTTCTGATCGAGACAAAGAGAATAAAGGGAGGTGCGGGTCAGGCTTTCAGCCTGACTCTCACCTCGCCTCTTCCGAAGCCAGCGCCATGTGTACGAGGTAAGCGCGCAACGCCTCTGCATCGGCTGGCGTGAGCACGGAAGCAAAACCCACCATCCCCTTCTCCGCGCGCGCGCCGTCGATGACGATCGACTTGAACGTTGCCGCGTCGGCGATCGCCGGCGAGTAGCGCAGGTCCGGCACTGATGTGACGCTGCGGACGTTCGCGCCGTGACAGGCCGAGCACACGCGATCGTAGTGACGCTGGCCTGCTTCGACATCGCCGCTCGCATTCGCGCGCCGCAAATCCGGGATCACGCGCGACACCTTCGGTTGCAGCGGCGGCAGCTCGGCCTTACCGCCGATCTTGAACGCGACTACGCGACCGAATTCGCTACGCTGCTGCCCGCCGCCAGCGATTGCTCCACTCATCGCGACGCCACCGATGCCCGCGAGCGTGGCGATGTACTGCTCGCCGTCGAGCTGGAACGTGATCGGCCCGCCCATGATTGCGTTCTGCGCGTCGTACGACCATAGCTTGGTACCGGTGTCCGCAGCGTAGGCGTTGAGATAACCGTCGACCGATCCCTCGAACACGAGCTTGCCGCCCGTCGACAACGTGCCACCGTTGCCCGAGCGCGGATAAGCGACACGCCACGCTTCCTGCTGCTTCACTGGGTCCCAGGCGATGAGGAACGCGCCGTGGCTGCTCTTCGCTGCGTCGGCAACCGTCTTCTCGTTGGCGGGATCGCGAGTCGTCGACAGGCCGGTGTTCCAGGTGCGATCGCGGAACTCGAATTTGTCGTCGTGCTTGTAGTAGCTCGCGGACTCGAGGGCCGCAAGATACACGAGCCCGGTGAGCGGGCTGTACGACATCGGATACCAGTTGTGCGCGCCGACCGGACCGGGCGCGACCATCGCGGGCTCACGCAGGTAACGCGCTTCCGGAATCATCGCGGGTCGGCCCGTTTTCGGATCGAGCCCGGTCGTCCAGGTAACGTTGACGTAGTTCTGCGCCGAGATGAACTCGCCGGTGACGCGGTCGAGCACGTAGAAGAACCCATTCTTCGGCGCCTGCATCACGACTTTGCGCGGCTGGCCGTCGATCGTGAGGTCGGCGAGCATCAGCGGTTGCGTGGCCGTGTAGTCCCACGACTCGGCCGGCGTGCTCTGGAAGTGCCAGACGTATTCGCCGGTCTCGGGCTTGAGCGCGAGGATCGACGACAGGAACAGGTTGTCGCCTTCGCCATTGGAGCGAATGCGGTGATTCCAGGGACTGCCGTTGCCGACGCCGACGTAGAGAATGTCGAGTTGCGGATCGTAGGCCATGCCGTCCCAGACGGTGCCGCCGCCGCCGTACTTCCACCACTCGCCGTGCCACGTCTTGGCGGCGCGCTCCAGCAGCGGATTCTCGAAGCCGTCCTGCGGATTGCCGGGCACGGTGTAGAAGCGCCAGATCATCTTGCCGGTGATCGCGTCGTACGCGGAGACGTAGCCGCGCACGCCCATCTCGGCGCCGCCGTTGCCGATGATGACCTTGCCCCTGATCACGCGCGGTGCGCCGGTGATCGTGTAGCGCTTCCTCGGATCGGTCGTCTGCACCGACCACAGCGGCTTGCCGCTGATCATGTCGAGTGCGATGAGGCGCCCGTCGAGCGTGCCGAGGAAAACACTGCGGCCCCACGCGGCGACGCCGCGATTGACCACGTCGCAGCAGGCATCGATCGCCTTGTCGCCTGCGACCTGCGGATCGAAGCGCCATTTCTCTTTGCCGGTGCGCGCGTCGAGCGCGAACAGTTTGCTCCAGGCCGAGGTCACGTACATCGTGCCGTCCACGACCAGCGGCGTCGCCTCCTGGCCGCGCTTGGTATCGAGATCGAAGTACCAGGCGAGCTTCAGATCCTTCACCGTGGCCTGGTCGATCGCCGAGAGGGGACTGAAGCGTTGCTCGTCGTAGGTGCGGCCGTGCGTGAGCCAATCGGCGTTGTCAGTCGCGGCGGCCTTGATGCGCTTGTCGTCGACTGGCGCCGCAACTACGGCAGCGCCAGCCAGCAGCGTGCCGCAAATTAGCGCGCAACGGAGCGCAGACGCGCGCACTCGACAGCGCGAGCGGGATGACGGCATGAGTGTTCCCCTGAAAAATCTTTGAGAAATCGCGTTTCGTTTTTACTGTCGTTCGGCAGAAGTATGCCGGCAGCAGGTCTTGTCGTCGATGAATGCACCACAAGGCAGTGCCAGCGCGCACGGAAACTAGACAATTCTCTACACAAGAAGCCTGCGCGCCGCTGTTTTGCGCGCTGTAGGAAGTTCCTCTGCCGTTCGACTGCGACAGTGTCTGACCGTGCAGACATTTTGCGCATGCGACCAAGCTTTTGTTAACTGCGCGCGCCTCACAACGCAAGCAGTCCGTCGCATCGACAAGCCTCATGCATGCGATGGCCGACCAGGATCGAGTCAGGCGGTACGGAAATTTTCGGTGTGCGGGTGCGAGCTGCGTCGCGTGCGACGCCGCGTAATTGTGACTCTAATGGGGATGTGCATGCCCACTTCGATTAAGAATGCGCGCGCGCGTGCTGCGCGCGTGCCGAGAATTGCCGCTGCTCTTTCGTTGTTCGCCGTATTGCTCGCTCCGCTCTGCGCTTTCGCCACCGCGCCGACGATCAGCGGCATTCGACCCACCGGCGCGATCGTGGGAGTCCTGTACACCTTCCAGCCGAAGGCTGCCGACGCCGACGGCAACACACTCACGTTCAGCATCACGAACAAGCCAACCTGGGCCACGTTCAGCGCGACGACCGGCAAGCTGTCGGGCACACCGAGCAGCGCGAGCATCAAGACCTATTCGAACATCGTCATCAAGGTAAGCGACGGCACGTCGAGCGCCTCGACGCCAGCATTCTCGATTACGGTACGTGCCGCCACCAACAACCGTGCGCCGACGATCAGCCGCACGCCGCCCACTGCTGTGACGGTGGGCGCGTACTACTACTTCATGCCAGCTGCTGCCGACCCCGACGGCAACCCACTCACGTTCTCGATCCAGAACAAGCCGAGCTGGCTGACGTTCTACCCCGCGAGCGGCAGGCTCTCGGGGACGGCGCCCAAGTCCGCGATCGGGACCTCTTCGAACATCGTCATCAAGGTGAGCGACGGCGTGGCGAGCGCATCGCTGCCGCCGTTCTCGATTACCGTTAGCAGCTCCGGCACCACGAACAAGCCGCCGGTGATCTCCGGCACGCCGTCAACGTCGGTCAAGTCCGGCAGCGCCTATGCGTTCACGCCGACGGCGAGCGACCCCGAGGGCAAGCCGCTGACGTTCAGCATCACCAACAAACCCGCCTGGGCCGCGTTCAGCACGACGACCGGCAAGCTCTCGGGCACGCCGAGCAGCGCGCAGACCGGCACGTATTCGAGCATCACCATCAAGGTGAGCGACGGCAGCCTGACGGCTTCTCTGCCGGCGTTCGCGATCGTGGTGTCGACGACGACGACCACCGGCTCCGCGACCCTCAGCTGGACGCCGCCGACCCGCAACACCGACGGCTCGACGCTGACGGATCTCGCGGGCTACCGGATCCTGTACGGCACGAGCCCCAGCTCGCTGACCCAGACGCTGCAGGTCGCGAATCCGGGCGTCTCGCGCTACGTAGTAGAGAACCTGGCGGCCGGAACTTGGTACTTCAGTGTACGGGCGTACTCAACCGGCGGCGGGGAGAGCTCTTCGTCGAATACGGCGAGCGCCTCCGTCCCCTGAACCGGCGGTGGCGGCGCAGGTCGGGGCTCGATCCCGCGTAAGCAGGTGACGGCTTCGGTCTGCGCCGTTTAGGTCAGAACCTGGCTTCGAAACCGAAGCCCATGAAGTTGACGCCGCCCTTGGTGTCGGCGAAGACGCCGAAGACGCTGGAGCGGTGCCAGACGATGAAGCCGACGGACATGTCCTCGATGCCGCCGCGGAACAGCGGATCGAGCGACTGGAACTGCCGCAGCGGCAGGTCGATGGTCCACTCCAGGTAGTTCATCAGCTTCTCGGAATGGACGTCCGGGCCCTTCTTGGCGAAGTCCCGCTGCTCGCTCATGGGAATGCGGTCGACGTAACTCAGGCCTTCGCCGAGGCCCATATCGATGTGCTTCTTGGTCCAGGGCACCCGCATCCGGTAGTTCGCCTTGACGAATCCGGTCAGGCCCAGCGCGTCCGGCTGGAAACCCTGCTCGTTGAACCACTGCACCCCAAGGTGCCAGGTCATGGGAAACGGCAGCCCGAACAGCGTGTCGCTCAGGTCGTGGCCCCAGGTCGCGCCGATCAGGTAATTGTTCTCGGGCGATTGCTGGAAATCGCCGACCACGACGGTCACGAAGTCGGTCTCGGAAGACTTGGACCAGTGCAGCCGCAGGCGATTGTGCCCATCGTGCCCGGTCGCATCCTGCGCATGGACGACTCCGCCCAACAGCAAGGCGGACACGGCTAATGGCAGAACGGACTGCTTCATGGCTCTCATTGGCGAGGAACTAGCGTATGGCCGCGAAGCATAACTTGCGCGGATCTGACGCTCACTACGGCGGAACCTTAACCCGGCGCTTTGCGCCGGCCCCGCCGGGCGCCCCCCGGCCAACAGATTGGACACGGTCCGGGTCCCCGGTATTTGTGGCCCCGCGTACAGGATTTCCAGCCACCGCTGCGTGTAGCCATGTCTGCCTCCGACCGTCGCAACGGGCAAGACGGCCACCCGGATCCCTGCCAGCATCCCGACGCGAGCCCTCATCCATGAAAATTCACGCACTCCTCACTGTCCTGATCGCCGTCGCCTTCGCCTGCCCCGCGCAGGCCGCCCCGAAGGCAGCAGAGTTCACGCACTCCAGCCAGGCGGACTGGCTGAACTCCAAACCGCTGCGCCTGAGCCAGCTGCGCGGCAAGGTGGTCCTGATCGAGTTCTGGGCGTTCGAGTGCGTGAACTGCCGCCGCACCCAGCCGTGGCTGCACGCGATCCAGCAGCGCTATGCCGACAAGGATTTCGTGATCGTCAGCGTCCACACGCCGGAGCTGCCGGAAGAGCGCTCGATTGCCAACGTGCGGGCTGCGGTCAGCGAACAGAACATCACCAACCCGGTGATGGTCGACGGCGATTACTCTTATTGGAACGCGTTGAAGAACGAGTACTGGCCGGCGTTCTACCTCATCGACAAACACGGCCGCATTGCCTCAACGGCGATCGGCGAAATGCACATCGGCCAGGCGCGCGCAGCGGAACTGGAACAGGCGATCGAAGAGCAGCTCGCCGCTGACGCTTCTTGACGTCGCCGCTACGGCGGTTGCGGTAAACACGGGCGCGACCCGGTCAGCAGAGAGCTGTGTCGCCCATGCTCGCGATTGCGTCCTCGATCATCCTCGCGGCTGCTCAGGCAGCCAGCGCCGATCACCCAGGCAAAGCCGTCTACGAACAATATTGCGCGGCGTGCCACAACATGCCGGCCACACGCGCTCCAGCGCTGGCTTCGCTGCAGCAGATGAGCGCACAAACGCTGCGCTTCACGCTCACCGAAGGAATCATGCGGCAGCAAGGATCGGCTGTGCCGCGCGACCAGTTCGAGCAGCTCGTCGGTTACCTCGCGGCCCCCGACACGAGCGGCGACTGGGTCGCTGCCATGATGTGCAAGCCCGAGCAGCGCGCCGTCGATCTGAGTCAGCCGATCGCGATGTCGATGGTCGGCACCGATGCGCGCAGCAGCCGCCGCTTGACCGCGCAACAGGCGGGACTCACGAGCAAGGATCTCGGCAATCTCGAGCTGGCTTGGGCGATCGCGTTCCCGAAGACCGCAGCGCTGCGCACGTCCGCCGCTATCATCGGCTCGACGATGTTCTACGCGCCGGCGCCGACCGGCAAAGTGCTCGCGCTCGACACGCGCAGTGCATGCGTGAAATGGGCCTACGACGCCGGCGCGCCGCTGCGTTCTTCGTTGTCGTACGGCGAGCTCGGCAGCACCGGCAAGATGGCACTGGTCTTCGGCGACGCGCGCGGCAACGTGCACACCGTCGATGCGAAGACCGGAGCACAGATCTGGAAGTCCGAAGCGCGTCACGATTCGTTCGGCGGCATCACCGGCGCGCCGGTGCTGGTCGGCAATCGCATCATCGTGCCGATCTCCTCTTCCGGCGTCGGCCGCGGCGCCGATCCCAAATACGAATGCTGCGAAGGCCACGGCGCTGTGGTCGCGCTCGACGCGAGCGACGGTCACAAGCTGTGGACTGCGCACACGATGGAAGACGCGAAGTACACCGGCAAGGTCAGCTCCACGGGCGTGAAGCAGCGCGGACCGTCGGGCGCGCCGATCTGGTCGACGCCCTCGGTCGACGTCAAACGCGGGCTCGTCTACTCGGGCAGCGGCCAGGCGACTTCGCTGCCTGCGACCAACACGAGCGACGCAGTGCTCGCGCTCGATCTTGCGACCGGCGATTTGAAGTGGAGCTTCCAGGCGCTGGCGCGCGACGTGTGGCACCTCGGCTGCCAGTTCGATCCAACGAAGTCCGGCCCGAACTGCCCCAGCGCCGAGGACAGCGTGCTCAAGGATTATGACTTCGGCGCCCCGGTCGTGATCGCCAAGCGGCGCGACGGCCGCGACATCCTGCTGGCGGGACAGAAGTCGGGCGACCTGTGGGGCCTCGATCCCGACGCGCAGGGCAAAGTGCTGTGGCGGCAGACGTTCGGCACGGGCACGCCGCTCGGCGGCATTCACTGGGGACTCGCGATCGATGACCAGCGCGTATTCGCGCCCATCAACGATCCGCAGCTGCCGGTCGCCGGTTACGTGCCGCAGCCCGCGATGCATGCCGTCGACATCGAGACCGGCAAGGTCGTGTGGAGCAAGCCGGTGCAGCCGGACTGCAAGAACGGGCGGCAGGAGCGCTTCGCGCTTTGTGGCGAGCGCTACGGCTTGTCGGCTGCGCCGCTCGTCATCGACAAGTCGGTCGTGGCAGGCGCGGTCGATGGACGTCTCTATATCTACGATGCTGCGAGCGGCGAGATCGTCTGGCAGTACGACACCCTGCGCGACTTCCCGACGCTGAACGGCATCGAGGGCAAAGGCGGCAGCATCGAGAGCCAATCGGTCTTCGCCGGCGCGGGTATGCTGTTCGTCGGCTCGGGCTATGGCCAGTTCAGCCAGGCGCCCGGCAACGTGTTGCTCGCGTTCCGCCCGAAGGGGAAGTAATGCAGCGTCCGCCTCGCATCTTCGCCGCGATCGTCCTGCTCGTGGCGATCGCGTTCCTGTATGGCGGCGTGGGCCTGGCTGCGGTCGGCGGCTCGCTGTACTACGTGCTCGCCGGCATCGCGCTGCTTGCCTCGGCGATTCTGCTCTGGCGCGGCAACAAGCTCGGCTCGCATATTTACGGCGCACTGCTCGCAGTGACGCTGCTCTGGTCGCTGTTCGAAGTCGGCACTGATCTGTGGGCGCTCGCGCCGCGCTTGGGGCTGTTGGCTATCCTGGGCGCGTGGCTGTTGACGCCGTTCGCGCGTCGCAGACTCTACTCACCGCAGCAACCGCCGGCGTTACTCGCCAGCGCGCGAAGCCAATCGATTGCCGCGGCGAGCGCGCTGACCGTCGTGGCAGTCTTCATCGTCGGCTCACGCAACACCGCCGATGAGCTCACGCCGCGCAATATCGCGAAAACCAGCGCGCCGGCACAAAGTGCGCAGGGCGAATGGCATCACTACGGCAACACGACACACGGCACGCGTTATGCGCATCTCGACCAGATCAATGCGTCGAATGTCGGCGGACTGAAGGAGATCTGGCACTACCGCACGGGACGCGCCGGCCAATTCAAAGCGACGCCGCTGCAGATCGGCGAGATGCTGTACGTGTGCACGGCGATGAACGTCGTCGTCGCGCTCGACGCCGAGACCGGCGCGAAGCGCTGGGAGTTCGACCCGCAGATGAAAATCGCGCCGGTCGGCTTCAACGGCACGTGCCGCGGCGTGAGCTACTACCGTGCGCCTGATAGTTACAGCGGCGACTGTCCCGCGCGCATCATCATGGGCACGACGGACGCGCATCTGATGGCGCTCGATGCGATGACCGGCGAACGGTGCACGAGCTTCGGCGACAATGGCGCAGTCGACCTGATGAAGGGTATCGGCGAAGCGAAGCCGAATATCTATCTCGTCACGACTCCGCCCCTGATCGCGCGCAATCTCGCCGTGGTCGGCACCCGCGTCGCCGACAACTTCGAGGTCGGCGAGCCGTCCGGCGTGATCCGCGCGTACGACGCGATCACCGGCAAATTCACGTGGGCGTGGGACATGGGCCGGCCGGGCGTCAATACCGAGCCTGCGGAAGGCGAGCAGTACACGCGCGGCACACCGAACGTCTGGACGCTGATGAGCTACGACGACGCGCTCGGGCTCATCTACGCGCCGACGGGCAACAGCACGCCGGATTTCTTCGGCGCACATCGCAGCGACGCGTCCGAGAAGTATGCGAGCTCGGTCGTGGCGCTCGACGTCACCGATGGCTCCGTGCGCTGGAGCTTCCAGACGGTGCATCACGATGTGTGGGACTACGACGTGCCCTCGCAGCCGACGCTCGTCGACTTGCCGCAGCCCGATGGCAGCTTCGTGCCCGCGCTGGTGCAGCCGACCAAGCGCGGCGAGCTGTTCCTGCTGGATCGACGCACCGGAACGCCGCTCGCCGACGTCGAGGAACGGCCGGTGCCGCAGAATCCCGTGGAATACGAGTGGCTCTCGCAGACGCAACCGTTCTCGACCGGCATGCCGAGCTTCCGGCCCGACGTCAGCGAAGCGGACATGTGGGGACTGACACCGTTCGATCAGATGTGGTGCCGGCGTGAGTTCCGCAAGCTGCGGTACGAAGGTCACTTCACGCCGCCCTCGCTCCAAGGCACGTTGGTGTTCCCCGGCAACGCCGGCGGCTTCAACTGGGGCGGCGTCGCGGTCGACGAAGACGATCAGCTGCTGGTCGCAACGCCGCTGATCATGGGCAGCCGCCTGGCGCTGATCCCGCGCGACAAAGTGCCGAAGGAAGTGAAGCGCTACCTGCAGCTCGGCACGCCGTACGCCGCCGACATCAAGATGTTCATGTCACCGCTGCAGATGCCGTGCATGCGGCCGCCGTATGGACGCATCGCTGTCGTCGACTTGCAGACGCGCCGGATTCTTTGGAACAAGCGCCTCGGCACGACGAACGAGAGCGGGCCGTGGGGCACGAAGGTCGGCGTGCGTCTGCCGATGGGAGTGCCGCTCGCGGCGGGCTCGATCGTCACGCACGGCGGCTTGATCTTCTTCGGCGGCGGCCAGGACCGGTACTTCCGCGCGTTCGACCTGAAGACGGGCAACGAGCTGTGGCGCGAGTACTTGCCGGCACCGGCGCAAGCCACGCCGATGAGTTATCTCGCGCCGAAGACCAAGCAGCAGATCGTGGTGATTACAGTGCCAGGCGCGTCACGCTTCGGCATGGCAGAGTCGGACGACAAGTCGCCGCCCGATCCGCTCGGCGGTCACATCATCGCTTACGGGCTGCCCCGCTAGCGGGGCGGCTGCGGTTGCTGAGTCGTCGTCACGCCCGCGGGTAAGTCGTCGCGCGAAGTATCGCGACGCTCGCATTCCGATTTCTCGATGCCGCGCATCTGCGAGCAGTCCGGCCGACTCGCCGTCGTGCCTACGCCTCGCGACGCCGGCGGCACAGTGTCGGTCTGCGTAGCGACTCGCGCACGGTTTGCGCTCGACGTGTTACGTGCGCTGCTCGCCGAGTTGGGTTGATTGGGAGCGACCGTCTGCTGTGGCATCGAGCTCGGAGCCGACGGCGCGGCAGACTGATTTTTCGTACCGTGCGCGGTCTGCGCCCCGCCCTGCGGCGT
>DATNFA010000141.1:0-7599 GCA_035606615.1 Steroidobacteraceae bacterium | reverse complement strand
GGCTCGGCGGAATGATCGAAGGACGCGGCAATGCCGCCGCTTCAGTACTCATATCCATGCACCGGTACTAGTCACTGTCACTCGTTAAATAGGCATGTTCATGATCTCCTGGTACGCATTCACGAAACGATTGCGTACTTCGGTGATCGCTCGGAGAGAAACGCTCGCCTTCTGCATCTCCAGCATGACCTGCGGCAGCTCGACGCCCGGCACGCCGCGCTCGAACTGCGTCGCGAGATCCGAAGCGCGCTGTTGCGTCTGGTTCACCTGATCCAGGCCCTGCTTCAGCACGTTCGAGAACGAATTCGCGGGAGACTGCGGAGCGCCGCCGACACCGGCAGCAGCTTGCGAGATCTCCGACGGAGGACCGCCCGCGCCGCGCACCTGCGACTGCATCGAGCGGATCTGGGCAAGCACTGCATCGATTTGCATGTTGGACATTGATGGCTCCCTCAAACTTCGACGCCGGCTTCGCGCAGCTTCGCGAGCTTGTAGCGCAAGGTGCGCGGGCTGATGCCGAGACGCTTCGCCATGGCCTGGCGATTGCCGTTGTCGGTGCGCAGCGCTTCGAGAATCAGATCGCGCTCGGTCGCGGATACGGATTCCGACAGCGCGCCGGCAGCGACGCTCGGCGCAGCGCTCGGTGCCGCATCGCCTGCGCCCTCAATCTGAATGCTGTCGGCCTGAATCACTGGCCCATTCGCCAGGATCAGCGCGCGCTGCATGACGTTGTCGAGCTCGCGCACGTTACCCGGCCAGGTGTGCGTCAGCAGGATGTGCGCGGCTTCGGCGCTGAGCGCCGGTATGGACTCGCCGGGGCGGCAACGTGCGTTGAGCACGTGCATCGCGAGCGGCAACACATCGTCGCGACGCTCGCGCAACGGCGCGGTCGTCAGGGGAAACACGTTCAAGCGGTAATACAAGTCTTCGCGGAAGCGGCCTGCAGCGACTTCAGCGCGCAGATTGCGATTCGTGGTGGCCAGGACTCGCACATCGAGCGCTACCGGCGTACGACCGCCGAGACGTTCGACTTCGCGCTCCTGCAGCACTCGCAGGAGCTTGGCTTGCAGGCCGAGCGGCATCTCGGTCACTTCGTCGAGCAGCAGCGTGCCGCCTTGAGCCTGTTCGAACTTGCCGGGATGCGCAGCGTGCGCACCTGTAAAGGCGCCGCGCTCGTAGCCGAACAGAATCGCTTCGAGCATGTTCTCGGGAATCGCCGCGCAGTTGACTGCGACGAACGCGCGATCGGCACGCGGCGAGTTGCGATGAATGAAGCGCGCCAGCACTTCCTTGCCGGTGCCCGACTCGCCTGCGATCAACACGGTGCAATCGCTGGCCGCCACTCGCCGCGCCAGGTCGGCCAAGCGGCGCGACACCTCGGCGGTGGCGATCAAGTCAGAGGGAGTGACGGAATGGGAACTGGCGGCCGGGGCGGAAGCAGCAGCTTCACCCTCTCGTCCGTAGTCGGCCATTCGCGAGATCACGCCCATAGTTGGCAGTTAAGGGAGCAAGTTCTGTTCCAGAGGGGGTGTCAGGCGATCCGGACAGGCGATCCTGTGGAGCCGGTCACAGGCGAAATGGGGACATTCCTCATTTCGGGGCGCGCGGCGCGGCATCGCCCGGGGATTGGGAAATGAGGAATGTCCCCATTTCCGCCACTGCGTCAAACCTCTGACGCCGCGGCTTCGTTCAGCATCTGGAACTTGCGGAGCTTCTCGACCAGCGTCGTGCGGCGCAGCTTGAGCAGCCGCGCGGCGTGGGCGACCGTGCCGCCGGAGCGGCTCAGCGCCTGCTGGATCAGTCCGCGCTCGATCGTGAACAGGTGGTCGCGCAGGTCCAGGCCTTCGGCCGGCAGCTGCACGACGGTTTCGCCGGAATCCTGCTCGGTCAGCATCGCGATCACGCCGCTCTCGTCGATAGCGCCGACCTCTTCTGCTTCTTCGGCTTCCTCGATCTGCGGCAGCTCGTCGGCAATCGCATCCAGATTCAGCTGGGCCAGCAGCGTCGCCGGCCGATACTTCGGCGGCAGGTCGGCCACGTCGACGCGCCGGTTCGGGCACAGGATCGACAGGCGCTCGATCAGGTTGCCGAGCTCGCGGACGTTGCCGGGCCAGGGGTACGCGCTCAGCACCTTCATCGCGCGGGCGGTCAGCTCGACCTTGCCGCGGCCGGCATCGACGTTGCGATCCGAGAAATCCCGCACCAGCATCGGCAGATCGTCGATGCGCGTGCGCAGCGCCGGCATCTCGATGGGGAACACGTTGAGGCGATAGAACAGGTCCTCGCGGAAGGCACCGCGGGTGATCGAGTCTTCGAGATTGCGATGGGTCGCGGCGATGATGCGCACGTTGCAGCGGATCGGCGAGTGATTGCCGACGCGCTCGAACACCCGCTCCTGCAGGACGCGCAACAGCTTCACTTGCATCGGCAGGCTCATGTCGCCGATCTCATCCAGGAACAGCGTGCCGCCTTCGGCGATCTCGAAGCGACCCTTGCGAGAGGCGATCGCGCCGGTGAACGCGCCCTTCTCGTGACCGAACAGCTCGCTTTCGAGCAGCTCGGCCGGGATGGCGCCGCAGTTGATCGCCACGAACGGGCGCTGGCGCCGCGGGCTCGCGTCGTGGATGGCGCGGGCCGCAAGCTCTTTGCCGGTGCCCGACTCGCCGAGAATCAGCACGCTCGAATCGTGGGCCGCGACCTGGCGGATCAGCGCGCTGGCTTCACGCACCGCCGGCGAGGAACCGGTCGGCATGCAAACATCGCCCGCCTCTTCCAACGCAGCCTCGACCGGCACGCGAAGCGCGGCGGCCAGCGTCGTGTGCTTGAACGGGAACTGCAGGCGCTGCAACCGGGGGCCCAGCGCGGCCAGCAACTGATCGGCAACCGCACCCGATCCATAAGCAACGACCGGGACATCGCCGAGCTGCTCACGCAGCGCAGCACCGAGCTCACGCCAGTCGCAGTCGGCGACGTCGCCGATCAGCAGGGCCGGCGGAGTGCTCGGCGCCTGGATGACGGCGCGCATCAGAGCAGCGTGATCGATGAGCAGAGGCTCGAGCCCCAACGTCCGCAGGACGTCCGCCACTCTTTCCGCTCGCTGCGCGTCGCCGTCATAGACGACTGCGCGCTGCAGCGTGAGAGTTCTTAGCCTGGCCGTGTCGCTCAAATTCATTCCCGGGTCCCTGCGCTCGTCGCGCGAGTGCTCTTGTCTTGGCGGCATTCTGTCTGTCCGTGTAGGTTGCTCTATAAGACTCTCCCTGAACGCCTGTTTGCCGTGAACCACTGCCAGAAATTTGGCGGCACGCTTAAGGGAAAGACGCAGGGTGCACTAGTGGAAGATGCGCGCGGAGGGCTTAAAACACAGGGTTTTTCGTGCTGCGTGTGCGACGAAGAATTCGTCGCGCGCAAATCTGCGGCAAACCGAAACGATGTCGGGCTAAAGCCCGACCTACAAGTCACGACGATCGCGCGGTTGCTTTGTAGATCCCTGTAGGTCGGGCTTCAGCCCGACTCATACTCACCCTCACGACAAGTTCTCACTTTTCGTACGTGAGTTATTTCTTCGGCGCGCGAATGCCCGCGACCTGCCGTCGATGCTTCCGGAACGCGAGCTTCTCGAGCAGATCGGCAACGTTCTCGCTCAGCGCCGCGAACCGCACCTTCACTCTGCCGTCCGGACCCACCGAGGCGATGCGACTCGCCAGGCGCAGCGGCTCGGCGATGCTGTCGCGGACGTAGATCTCCAGGACTCCCTGGCTACCCAACTCAGGGAATGGAGCAGCGGCCTGCCATACGCCGCCGATCGCATTGAAACGGATCGAGGCTGCGCGCGGCCGCGGCCGGCTGGCGACCAGCAGCGCACCGACCATGTCGAGGAGCAGATTGACCTTGAGGTCGAGCCGCATGATGTCCGCGGCGTGGGGGGAGCTTTCGTCGGTCTTCTCGGGCTGCCCGTGCTCGTCGAGTGCGGCCAGCGCCTGCAGGACACGCAGGTTGCGGTCGGCATAGCTGCCGATCAGGGCCGGGTCGAACGGCTCCGGCATCTTCTTCCAGGCGACGGGGAGCACGTCTTCGTAGGCGAGCTCTTCGTAGAGAACGACGGTGTCGAGTCCTTCGTACATGGTTAGGGTCCCTTGCCGAGCATGTCCATGATCGTGGCGACGGGGTCATGAGTCTCGACGGATTGTCCGGCTGAAGCCGGACCCACAGGTGCAGTAGCAGCCGCTTGTGCAATCTGGGCGACAGCGGCATCCGATTCATTCATCGCCTGCCGGAGAGCATCAAGCCATTGCTGATCCTGAGGTCGCGCCGAAGACGAAAGGCGCGCGAGCAGGTCGCGCCGCTCCTGGATCGTCTTCGGCACTTCCTGCCATTGGCCTGTCATGGCCTGCTGCACGAGCTTGTGCGTAGCAGCCATCACGCCGTCTGCGATCGGGGCGCTCATCGCGCGCGCGCCTCGTTCGGGATCGCGACCCATGCGGTGCGGATCTCGTGCAGGAGCTTGCAGACCTCGTCGAGCATCTCGACGCGGTTCTCCGCCGTCGCCTTCAGCAGGCGCCGGCCCATATAGTCGTAGAGCTCGCCGAGGTTGGCAGCTAGCTGCCCGCCGGCCTTGAGATCGAGGCTGCTGCGCAGCTCACCGATGATCGAAACCGCACGGTTGATCAGGCGCGCCTTCTCGGACGTTTCACCGCGAGTCATACAACCGCGCGCGGTGCTGAGACGCTCGAGCGCGCCATCCAGCAGCATGACGATCAGTCGATGCGGGTCCGCCGCGGCGACGCCGCCATGCGCCTGCGCGCTGCTGTAGGCAGCGAGTTTTGCGGCGTAAGGGGTGGCGGCCATGTCGGACATCTCCGTGAGCAGTATTCCTTATGAGCTTAACGGCGGATGTAGGTCGGGCTTTAGCCCGCTTACGACCCCGCTTTCGGCAAGTTCGAGAGCTGCTGCGCGAGATAGCTCGACGTCGACTGCAGCTGCGACAGCAGCGAGTCCAGGGCCGTGAACTGCTTGCGATAGCGCGCTTCGACCTGCTCCATGCGCAACGCGAGCGCTTCCTTCTCGCGACTGACGTCGTTCATCTGCCGCTTGAGCGTGGTGTTGCGCGAGTCGAGATCGCTGCCGCTCTTGAGGCGCGCATCCACCTGCGCGTACAGGCGCGCCGCGACGCCGTTCTCGGAGCCGAACAGGTGGGCCACCGCGTCCGGATCGTCGGCGAGGGCCTTGTTCAGCTTCGCGGCATCCAGCTCGAGCGTGCCGGAGGCAGTCGTGGTGATGCCGATGCTCGCGAGCGCAGTGTAGTCGCCGCTCAAACCTGAGACCGGGCTCGTCAGGCCATTGCGCATGTCCTGCTGAACGCTGCGCAACAGCGAATCGCCGAGCAACGGCCCGGCAGTCTTCGTGGCGGCGTCGTAGTTGCCCAGCTTGGTCAGCTGGGCCTGCATGTTGTTGTACTCGGTGACGAAGCTCTGGATGCGGGTCGTGACGCTGGCCGCATCGAAGCTGACGTCGAGCGTGAACTCCTTGCCCGTTTCCGCTTTCAGCAAGTTGATCGTCACGCCTTCGATCGCGTCGTCGACCACATTGGTCGAGCTCTCGACCGGGAAGCCGGAAATCTTCAGCGACGCATTCTGCGCCTCGTCCTTCTGTGTCAGATTCATCACGCCGTCGGGATCGTAATTCAGTTGCGCCAGGCCGCCGTCGCCGCCGCTGGCGACGACCTTGATCGCATGGTCCGCGCCGGTCTTGCGCGAGGTGAGGATCAGGCGAGTGCCCTCAGTGCCGGTCAGCAAAGTGGCTTGCACGCCGGTGTTGTCCGACGCGCTGTTGATCGCGTCGCGGATGTCTTCGAGGGTATTGGCGTCTTGCGGGATCTCGACGTCGAACGAGTCTTCGCCGACGGTGATCTCGAGCGAGCCGTAACCGATTTCAGTGCTGGCACCCGTCAGGTGCGGCGCTGATGCAAGTCGATGCGCCGACGCCAGGCGAATCACTTCGACGTCATAGCTCCCAGCCGCGGCCTTCGAGCTCGCCGTCGCGGTGAAGCGCGTGGTGTCCGAGGACGTCGCCTTGCGCGCCGAGAACACCTCGAGGTTGCGCAGCGGCGTGAGCGCGCCCTTGAACGCGCTGAGCGCGCCCTTGAGCGTACCGAGCGCGGAAATCTTGGTGGTCGCCGCGGTCTCGCGGCGCAGGATCGGTGCGGCGCGCGACGCGTTCTCGGCGGAGACGAGTTGGGTCACGAGGCCGTTGATGTCGAGCCCCGAGCCGACGCCGCTTGCCTGAATACCTGCCATTGTCGCGTCACTCCCCTCGTCAGGCGCGCTCGTTCACGAGCACGATCGTCTCGTCATGCGCCAGCTCCGCCATGCGCAGGACTTCTTCGTTCGGAATCTGCCGGATCAGGTCGCCGGTCTCGGCGTCGCGCACGCTACAAACCATGCGGCCGCTGGACTCGTCGACGTGGAATTCGAGCGAGCGGCTGACGTTCTTCAGAAAGCTCTCGAGCTGCCGCGCCACCGCTTCGATATCCACGACCGGCGCCTTCGGTGTCGGCTTCGGCTCCGCTTGCGGCTGTGCGCGCACGGACTGCACTGGCCGCGACGGCCCCTTGGGGGGTTGCGCAACCACAGCCTTCACAGTCATGCCGTCATCGCTCATGGACTTGGCTCCGATGAATCATTCAAAAGCGGCGGGCGATGGAGGTCCTGCGACCACCACCGCCCACCGCGTCCTGTCATCGTCCTGATGTCAGTCAAACGTCATCCCAAGCTGCCCGTTAGCGGAGCAGCGAGAGCACGTTCTGCGGCACCGCATTCGCCTGTGCCAGGATCGCCGTGCCGGCCTGCTGCAGGATCTGCGCGCGCGTGAGAGCGGCAGTTTCCTGGGCGAAGTCGGCGTCCTGAATGCGGCTGCGCGAGGCCGTGAGGTTCTCGGCGGCAGTCGTCAGGTTGGTGATCGTGGACTCGAAGCGGTTCTGGATGGCGCCCAGCGTGCTGCGCAGGCCGCTGACAGAGGTCAGGGCCGCATCAACGCGCATGATCGTCTCGTTGGCGTCGCCGGCCGTCTCGACGGACACAGCCGTCAGGAAGTCCGTGTCGTCGGTAACCGCGACGTCCGCGAGGCCGTCAAGGTTCGTGGCCGCGTCGTTCGCCAGCACCACCGTCAGGTCTTCCGACGAAGCGAGCATCACGTGGTTGTCGCTGTCGATCCACGCCGAGGCGCCTTCGACCTTCGAGTTGATCGCATCAACCAGGTCCTGCGCCGTGTCGTAGTCGCCGGTCAGCTGCACGGCATCGCCGTCGCCCACCGCGATCGTCAGGTCGTCGTCAGCAATCGACAACGGGTTGGCCGCGTCCCACGGATCGACAGTCTGGTCGTCGCCGTCGAGGTCCGTCACGTCGATCGTGCCGGTCGCCTTGGCCACCTGGCCGATCGCGTCCTTCTTCATGCTGGTGTTCAGGCCGATGGAGATCGTCTGACCCGCGTTCGCGCCGACCTGGAAGGCCGCCGTGCCGAACGAGCCGTCGAGGATCTTCTGGCCGTTGAACGAAGTCTGCGAAGCGACGCGCTCGATTTCCGCGAGGCGCTGCTCGACTTCCT
>DATNFA010000140.1:0-59395 GCA_035606615.1 Steroidobacteraceae bacterium | reverse complement strand
GCGGTAGTACGTGCCGACGCCAGGCTTCATCATCTTCGACAGCGGCCCTTCGCCGATCGCCTCGGGCGCGATCTTGAGATAGCCGCCGACGTGATGCTGGACCAGCTCCTTCACGTACTCCGGCGATTCCACCGCGAGGTCATAGCGCACGCCGGAGCCGATCAGCACTTTGCGAATGCCGGGCAGCGTGCGCGCGCGCCGATAGAGCTTGATCAGCGGCATGTGGTCGGTTTCGAGATTCGGGCAGATGCCCGGATAAACGCAGGACGGGCGCCGACACGCCGACTCGATCTCGCGCGACTTGCACGCGAGGCGATACATGTTGGCCGTCGGCCCGCCGAGGTCGGAGATCACGCCGGTGAAGCCCGGCACCGTGTCGCGCACGGTCTCGATCTCCTTGATCACGGATTCTTCCGAGCGGCTCTGAATGATGCGGCCCTCGTGCTCGGTGATCGAGCAGAACGTGCAGCCGCCGAAGCAGCCGCGCTGGATCGCGATCGAGAAGCGGATCATCTGGTAGGCGGGGATCTTCGCCTTGCCGTAGAACGGATGCGGCACGCGCCGGTACGGCAGCTCGTAAATCGCGTCCATCTCCTTCATGGAGAGCGGCAGCGGCGGCGGGTTCAGCCACACGTCGACGTCGCCGTGACGCTGCACCAATGCGCGCGCGTTGCCCGGGTTCGATTCGAGATGAAGGATGCGCGAGGCGTGCGCGTACAGAACCGGGTCGTCGCGCACTGCGTCGTAGTCCGGCATCCGGATCACGGAATGCTCGCGCTGCGAAGTCGGCACGTGTCGATAGAACTTCACGACGCGCGCTGCCTGCGGGTCAGGCGTCGAGCAAGGCTGCGGCGCGGCTGCTGCGGGCTTGGCGCCTTCCATCGCGTACGGATCGATCGGCGGATTCAACTTGCCCGGCTCGTCGATCGTCGTCGAGTCGATTTCGGTCCAGTCCGGCGGGGTCGCGTGGCGCACGAACGCGGTCCCGCGCAGATCGGTGATCGTGTCGATGTTTTCGCCTTTCGCGAGACGATGCGCGATATCGACGATCTGCCGCTCGCCGTTGCCGTACACGAGCAGGTCCGCCTTCGCGTCGAGCAGAATCGAGCGCCGCACCTTCTCCGACCAATAGTCGAAGTGCGCGATGCGCCGCAGGCTCGCCTCGATGCCGCCGATCACGACCGGTGCCTCGGGGAACGCTTCGCGTGCACGTTGCGCGTAGACGATCACCGAACGATCGGGCCGCTGGCCACCCGCGCCGTCCGGCGTGTACGCATCGTCGCTGCGGATGCGGCGATCCGAGGTGTAGCGGTTCACCATCGAATCCATGTTGCCGGCGGTGATACCGAAGAACAGGTTCGGCTTGCCGAGCCGAGCGAAGTCCTGCGCCGAGCGCCAGTCCGGCTGCGCGATGATGCCGACGCGGAAGCCCTGCTGTTCCAGCACGCGCCCGACGATCGCCATGCCGAAACTCGGATGATCGACGTACGCATCGCCGGTCACGATGATGACGTCGCAACTGTCCCAACCGAGCGCCTCCATCTCCTCCCGTGACATGGGCAGGAACGGGGCGGTCCCGAACCGGGACGCCCAGTATTTGCGGTAGGAGAAGAGTTCGCGGGCGGGCAGCATGGGGCGCGGATGATAAACCTAACCGCCGGTTTTCAGGGCCTTCTTGCGCTGCGCCGCGCTCACGGTGCTCACGTACGGAGAATCCCGATCGAAGAATCGCCAGGGTTTCAGCGCCCAGTCCCCGGCGTAATCCACGCCGATTCGTGCACTGCGAGCCACCCGCGGGCGGCGGTAGGCCGACGGTCGTTCGATCCAGAGGGGTTCCTGCCGCAGGTTGGTGCCGTTGAGCTCTCTATCTATATGCATGGCGCAGCAGAGCAGCCCCGGTCCATGCGTCGTGTCCCCGACCCCGGCCACCGGCTCCAGCGCCCGAATCAGCACCGCATGCGGAACCCCCTCGGCGGCCGTCACGACGTTGAGGCAGTTCCAGAACCCATAGATGAAGTAAACGTAGGCATGCCCCGGCGGCCCGAACATGACTTCGGTGCGCTTGGTGCGGCCGCGGGAGGAATGGGCTGCGAGATCGCGAGGTCCTTTGTAGGCCTCGGTCTCGACGATGCGTCCGACCTGGCGACCGGCGGGACCGGTGTGGACCAGGTGCATGCCGAGGAGTTCGCGCGCGACGAGGAGGGTTTCGCGGGAGTAGAAGGAGAGGGGGAGGACGGTGGCTGACGCAGGCATCGCGGCAGCTCTTATATAAGAGAAGAGAGTCAGGCTAAAGGCTGACTCACTCCACCTTCGGCCAATGCGCCGACACCTGCATCACATCCAACTCCGCCGTCCCCGCCTCCGCATCCAGCGCCTTCACCTTGATGCGCATGAAGTCCAGCGAGCTGCCCTTCTCATAGAAGTACACGATCGAGCTGCGTGGCTCGTCGCCGAGCGCGCGCGGCACGATGAATTCGTTGATCCCCTTCTCCTGCACCAGCGGACCGCAGCTGACGCGCGTGCCGCCGAACGCGATCGCCAGGTGCGCGGAGTCGGCCATCCGCACGACCGACTTCAGCGTGATGCGAAAACGCGCATCGAGCCCTTCGGGCGTTTCGAGAATATCGATGTGCTCGCCCGCGGCCAGTCGCACGATCTTGCGGCGGCGGTCGACACGGTGCGAATCCGACACGCGCACGGTCGGTGCTTCGTTGTAGATGATCTTGCCGGGAGCCGCGGCGGCGCGCAGAGCGAGCTCGGCAGCGGCGCGTTGCCGGTGCAGAAAGCCCATAGCCGCAATCAGGCCAGCCGTGACTGCGACGGCAAGGCACACGATGAGCGGCAGTTGCGCCAGGCTGAGACTGGAATCCATACCAACGAATCCGTGAGCGGCGACCCTACCTGTATCGGCAGCGAGAGGCGTTTCTCGATGTGATCCACCGCCAGTTTCGCGCAACACACACGACGGGCGCGCGGACCTGGGTCACACGCAGACGGCGCCCTTGGAGACATAAGCAATCCCTCGTCTTCGGGGGACCGCGGTTGCGTCGGGCTAGGGCCGGACCTACAGTCTCGCGCTCGATTCTCACCGCACCCGGGAGTGCCCATGTATACCGATTCCCGTCGCGCCCGCTCGGCCGCGCTCGTTCCTTTTTTCATAGTGGCCGCGCTCGCGCTCGGCGCGTGCAAGAAACACGAGCCCGCGCCGGCGCCTGAGCCGCAGTCGCCTGTCTCCCCGGCGGCGAAGACCGCTGCAGGCCAGATCACCGCGGATTACCTCCGTGCACAAATTGCGAAAATCTCCTCGGACGAATTCGAGGGCCGCGCCCCCGCGACTCCCGGCGACACCAAGGCACGGCAGTACATCGTCGAGCAGTTGCAGGACATCGGTTTCACGGCCGGCGGACCGGACAGCACGTGGCAGCAGTCGTTCAACGTCGTCGGTATCACTGCCGAAATGCCGAAGCAGTGGAGCTTCAGCAAGGGCGGCAAGAAGGCGTCCTTCAAGTGGTGGGATCAATACATCGCGGGCAGCGGCGTGCAGACCGAGACGGGCTCGATCAAGAACGCCGAAGTGGTGTTCGTCGGTTACGGCATCCAGGCGCCCGAGTACGGTTGGGACGACTTCAAGGGCCAGGACCTGAAGGGCAAAGTGCTGCTGATGTTGAACAACGATCCGGACTGGGATCCGAATCTGTTCGCCGGCAACACGCGGCTCTACTACGGCCGCTGGGTCTATAAGTATGAGAGCGCTGCGCGCCAGGGCGCCGCGGGCGCGATCATCGTGCACACGACGCCGTCGGCCGGCTACGGTTTCCAGGTCGTGCAGAATTCCTGGAGCGGCGAGCAGGTCGAGACGCCTGCGGAGAATGAGCCGCGCATCCAGGTGAAAGCCTGGATGACCGAGGACGCGTCGCGCGCGCTGGTGAAGCTTGCCGGCCAGGATCTCAACAAGCTCGTCGAGTCGGCGAAGTCGAAGGACTTCCAGCCAGTGCCGCTCGGCATCACCACTTCGCTCGACTTCAAGAACAAGCTCAACAAATCGCAGACGGCGAACGTGTTCGGCATGCTCAAAGGCAGCGACCCGAAGCTGGCGAGCGAGTTCGTGATCTACAGCGCGCATCACGATCATCTCGGCGTCGGCGAGCCGGATGCCAAGGGCGACAAGATCTACAACGGCGCGATGGACAACGCGTCCGGCGTCGCGCAGCTGCTCGCGATCGGCAAGGCGTTCAAGGCGCTGCCGACGCCGCCGAAGCGCTCGATCATGCTGCTGCTGGTCGCCGCGGAAGAGCAGGGCCTGCTCGGCTCGAAGTACTACGCGGAGCATCCGACGATCGAGCCCGGCAAAATCGTGGCGAACATCAACTACGACGGCGGCAACATCTGGGGCCGCACCAAAGACATCATCTTCGTCGGCAAGGGCAAGTCGACGATCGACGAGTACGTCGAGCAGATCGCGAAGGTCCAGGACCGGCACGTCGTGCCGGATCAATTCCCGGATCGCGGCTTCTTCTATCGCTCCGACCAGTTCAGCTTCGCGAAGATCGGCGTGCCCGCGCTGTACCTCGACGCCGGCACCGAGTTCGTCGGCAAGCCGCCGGAGTGGGGCAAGGAAGTGCACGAGGCATACGAGAAGGAGCACTACCACGCGCCATCCGACGAGATCCAGGACAGCTGGAACTACGACGGCATGATCGAGGACGCCGCGCTGGGCTTCTACGTCGGACTGAACGTCGCGAACGCGGCGCAGACGCCGGCGTGGGTGCCGGGCGATGAGTTCGAGGCCGCGAGAAAGACGGCGTTGGAGAAGGTGTCGAAGGAGTAGGATGAAGAGTCGGGCTGAAGCCCGACATCATTGCACCGGCTGAATGATGAATCCCGCCCTCGGAAAGTGCACCGCCACTTCTCCCACCTGCGGATCGCTTCGCTTGATCACCACTTCATAAGTCGACAGCGACAGCAGCTCGCCCACCACCGGATCGCGCCCGCTATCGTCCGGCGTGACCTGCACTCGCATGCCGGTCTTGCGTCCGTACGGATCGTTCGCATCGGCATGCTCTTCAGTCTGCGTCGTTGCTGCCTTGGCGACTGCGAGCGCTTCCTGCGAGCTCATCTCGGTCGGTTGACCATGACCGATGCGCTGCATCCGTTGCATCCACGCGTGCAGTTTCGGCAACTCGCCGAGCGGCGGCGTCGTGCCGTTGACATTGGTCGTGATGAACCAGCACAAGTGATACGCCGAGCAATCGACCGTCGTCGGATGCTCGCCGCACAGGAACGCGCGCCCGTCGACGAGCATCGCTTCGAGCCACGCGAATTGCGGACGCAGCATGTCGACGAGCATCGGCACCGCTTGCTTCAGCCGCTCGAGATTCAGCTCGCGCCCCGAGAACTTCGCGCGATCCTCGGCGAAGCCTTCCGGCAACGTGCGCGGGCTCAAACCGAATGCCAGGCCGACGACCCACGAGAACAACGTGCGATCGAGATAGAAGGACAGCGCATTCGCGGTGCCCGCGTCCGTGCCGCGATACAAGCTCGGCTCGGGAAAGCGGCGCTCGAGCTCGCGCAGGATCAGCTGCGTGTCGCAGTAGATGTCCGCGCCGATCTGCATCACCGGCGTCTTGCGATACCCGCCCGTCAGCGGCATGAGATCCGGCTTCGGCATGATCACGGGAATGATCACCGACCGCCAAGCCAGGCGCTTGATGCCGAGCGCCGTGCGCGCCTTCTCGGCGTATGGCGACAAGGGGTAGTGATGCAGGATGACTTCGCTCATTGCGTCCCCGGAATTTTCAATTCTTGACCGCGTTATTGACCTGTAGGTCGGGCTTCCGCCCGACTGCGCTGCTCCATCGTAGCTGAGATGCCCGTTGGAACGGGGTAAAGTTGGCGCATGAAAGCACTCACGCACATGTCCTTGCTGGCTGCCGCTCTCGCACTGGCATGCACCGCCGCCGCGGCGAAAACTGTCAAACCACCTCTGCACGGCCAGAACTGGGTCGCTGTCACCGGCAAACCTCTCGCTGCGACCGCCGGCGCCGCCACCTTCATCAAAGGCGGCAATGCAGTCGACGCCGCGTGCGCAATGATCGCCGCAACTTCCACGATGTGGGACACGCTCAGCTGGGGCGGCGAGACGCAGGCGCTCATCTATAACCCGCACACCGGCAAGGTCATCGGCGTCAATGCGCTCGGCGCCGCGCCGACGGGCGCCACGCCGGAGTTCTTCAAGAACAAGGGTTACGAATATCCGCCGGAGTTCGGGCCACTCGCCGCTGTTACGCCGGGCACGCCGGGCGGGATCATGGTGATGCTCGCGGAGTACGGGAAGCTGAGCCTCGCCGAAGTGCTCGCGCCGGCAATCGAGATGGCCGACGGCTATCCGATCGAAGCGCAGGCCGCGGATACGATCGAGAAGTTCAAGGACGAGCTGCGCAAGTGGCCGGAGTCGAAGCGGACGTTCCTGGTTCACGATGGCCAGGGAAAGCGTGCCGCGCCGGTGGCCGGAGAAATTTTCCGGCAGCCGGATCTGGCCGTGACGTTGCGCAAGCTGGTGGAGACAGAAGCGCAGGCGCTCAAGGCTGGCAAGAATCGCAAGCAAGCGATCATGGCCGCGTACGACCGCTTCTACAAAGGCGACATCGCTCGCGAGTTCGCGCGCGGTTCGCAGGAAGTCGGTGGGCTGCATACGGCGGAGGATCTCGCGAACTGGCGCGTGTATCTCGAAGAGCCCGTTAGCACGAACTACAAGGGCATCGAGGTCTACAAGCTCACGCACTGGGTGCAGGGCCCGGTGATGCTGCAGACCCTGAACATCCTCGAGAACTTCGATCTCAAGTCGATGGGCTACAACAGCGCGCGCTACATCCACACGGTGTATCAGGCGATGAATCTCGCGTACGCCGATCGCGATTTCTATTACGGCGATTCGCGATTCCCGCCGGAAGAGCCGATTCGCGGTTTGCTCTCCAAGGATTACGCGCGTACGCGCGCGAAGCTGATCAACGAAGACAGCAACAATCCCGATGCGCGACCGGGCGATCCGTATCCGTTCCAGAGCGGCACCAATCCGTTCAAGGAGACGCTCGACCAGTGGCACACGGTGAAAGAGCGTGCCGATAAGCCGAAGCCGGCTCAGTGGAGCCCGACTGCGCTCGCAGAGTTCGATCGCACGTTCCGACTCGGCACGACCAGCGTCGAGGCCGCGGACAAGGAAGGCTGGGTCGTGTCGGTGACGCCGAGCGGCGGCTGGATCCCTGCAGTGATCGCCGGCAAAACCGGTATCGGGATGAGTCAGCGTATGCAGAGCTTCGTGCTCGACGCGGCAGAGAATCCGTTCAACGTCGTCGCGCCCGGCAAGCGGCCGCGTGCGACGCTCACGCCGTCGCTCGCGCTCAAGGACGGCAAGCCGATGCTCGCGTTCGCCGTGCAGGGCGGCGACACGCAGGATCAGAACCTGCTGCAGTTCTTCCTCAACGTCGTGGAGTTCGGCATGACGGTGCAGGAAGCCGCCGAAGCAGCGAACATCACCAGCTACCAGATGCGCGATTCATTCGGTGCGCACGAGTCGTTCCCCGGTCGCGTGACGCTGACGAACTCGATTCCGGAGTGGGTGCGCACCGAGCTGACGCGCAAGGGCTACAAGCTCGAGTTTACGCAGGTGAATTCCGGCCCGATCACAGCGATCTACGTGGATCGCCAGCACGGCTCGTTATGGGGCGCCGCTGCGTATCACGGCGAAGACTATGGCATCGCGTGGTGACTTTCGGATCCGGCACGCGACGCTCGACGACAAGGCCGAGCTCGTCGAACTGATCGCGCGTTCTGCGCGCGAGCTGAGCGCCGGCGACTACACGCCCGCGCAAGTCGAAGGCGCGCTGCGCGGGGCGTTCGGGGTCGATACTCAACTGATTTTGGATCGCACGTATTTCGTCGCGGAAGCCGACGGCAAGCTCGTCGCGTGCGGCGGCTGGAGCAAGCGGCGCACCTTGTTCGGCAGCGATGCACGGTCAGGGCGCGATGAGGCCGAGCTCGATCCGGCCGTCGATGCAGCGAAGATCCGCGCATTCTTCGTCGATCCCGCCTACGCGCGTCGCGGCCTCGGTTCGGCAATTCTCGAACGCTGCGAGTCCGAGGCCCGCGCCCGCGGCTTCCGCCGCTACGAAATGATGGCTACGCTCCCCGGCGCTCGGCTGTACTCACGCTACGGCTACACCGGTACCGAGCGCGTTCACTACGAAGTCCAACCCGGGGTGACGATAGAATTCATCCCGATGACAAAAAACGACGTCGGACCTGCGAACCGGACATGAACCGACGTCCGATTGATGACCTGTAGGGCAGGCTTCAGCCTGACTCTGCAACGCACGGGGGTCCCATGATTCGCTCGACCATGCAGCGCGTTACTCTCTCCAGCAACACCTTACTGGAGCGTGCCGGCAAGATTTATCCGCAATCCGAAGTCGTCAGCCGGATGCCCGACAAGTCTCTGCATCGCTACCGCTTCGCCGACTTCTATCGCCGCTCCCGCCAACTCGCCTCCGCTCTGCTCGCCGCCGGCTTGAAGAAGGGCGACCGTGTCGCGACGCTCAGCTGGAATCACTACGCGCATTTCGAATGCTACTTCGGCATTCCCGCCGCCGGCGGCGTGCTGCACACGCTGAATCTGCGGCTCGCGCCCGACGAGATCGCCTGGATCGCGAATCACGCCGAGGACCGCTTCGTCGTCGTCGACGACGTGCTGCTGCCGCTGCTCGCGAAGTTCAAGGACCAGGTGAAGTTCGAGAAGATCATCGTCGTGCCGCTCACCGGTGCGCCGGTGCAAGCACCGTTCGTCGACTACGAGAAGTTTCTCGCCGACGCGCCGGGCGGCTTCGAGTATCCCGCGCACGACGAAGATGATCCGATCGCGATGTGCTACACCTCTGGCACGACCGGCCGGCCCAAAGGCGTCGTGTACTCGCATCGCTCGATGGTGCTGCACACGCTCGTGGGCAATCAGCCCGACCACTGGAATCTTGCCTCGAAGGACAGCGTGCTGCCCGTGACGCCGATGTTCCACGCGAATTGCTGGGGCATTCCGTACGGCGCGGCGATGATGGGCATCAAGCAGATCTTCCCGGGCCCGCATCTCGGCGCGGCCGACCTCATCGACCTGTTCATGCGCGAGAAGCCGACGTACTCGCTCGGAGTGCCGACGATCTGGATCTCGATCCTGCAACTGCTCGACTCCGAGCCCGAGCGCTATCGCATGCCGCCCAACGTGCGCATGATCGTCGGCGGCTCGGCTGTGCCGGAATCGCTGATTCGCGGCTTCGCGCGGCACGGCGTGAGTGTGTTGCAAGGCTGGGGCATGACGGAGACGAGCCCGCTTGCGAGTGGCGCGTTCGTGAAACCGGAGCTGCAGCACTACAACGAAGAGCAGCGCATCGGTCTCGCGACAACTGCCGGCGTTCCCGCGCCGTTGGTCGATCTGCGCATCATTGGCGAAGGCGACAAAGAGCAGCCGTGGGATGGCAAGAGCGTCGGCGAGATACAGGTTCGCGGCAACTTCATCACCGGCAGCTATCACAATGTCCCGAAGGAGCCCGACAAGTTCACCGCCGACGGTTGGCTGCGCACCGGCGACGTCGCAAGCCTCGACGAGCACGGCTACATCCGCATCGTCGATCGCACGAAGGATCTGATCAAATCAGGCGGCGAGTGGATCAGTTCCGTGGATATGGAGAACGAGCTGATGGGTCATCCGTCAGTCGCTGAAGCCGCAGTGATCGCTGTGCCGGATGAGAAGTGGAGCGAGCGTCCACTCGCGTGCGTCGTGTTCCGTCCCGGCAAGACCGCAACCGCGGACGATCTCCGCACCCATCTCGCTCACAAATTCGCGAAGTGGCAACTCCCCGAACGCTTCGAATTCCTCGACGCCATCCCCCGCACCTCGACCGGCAAGTTCTGGAAAACGAAGCTCCGCGACAAGTACCGAAGCTGAGCCTTTGGCATTTCGTGTGCGCTGCGGGTCGGGCTTCAGCCCGACTGGCCGCAACTGTAATGAACCTTTTCCTCTCGGCCCATCACCTACGCGCACCGATCTCCTTGATCTACGCGGGCCAGGCCCGAGGTTTCTCGATGAAAACGTTCCTCAAGCAGCTGCTCGCTGCTCTCGTTGTTCTTTCAATGGTTGGCTGCACCACGATTCAGCCACTCTCCGTCAACGCCTCCGAACTGTCGCGCACGCTCAAGAAAGGCGACAAGGTCGAAGTCGTGACCGCCAAGGGACAGCAACTGAACTTCAAGGTCGACAGCGTCGATGACTCCGGCCTGCAGGGCGCGGGCCAGCGCGTCGCGTACAACGACATCCAGAGCATCAGTCGCAAGGAGACGGACACGAAGACCACTACCTTGGTCATCCTTGGCGTACTTGCGGCGGGCGCAATTGCAGCAGCCGCCGGTGGTGGTGGCGGCGGCGGCGGTGGCGGCAGCGGTTATTGAGCCTCGCGCTCGATGCGGCAGTGGATGCTCTGCATGTCGCTGTCTTCGGGGTTGTAGTTCGGGTCGTCGGCCGGGAAGGTCTCGGTGGTGATGCGCAACGCGGTGATTTCCTCCAGCGCCCATAGCTTCCCGTAGCCAAAGCCGCCGGAGTTGCTCGAGCCGCCGACCTGAACTGCACGCAACACCTCGGTGCCGCGCGTGGAAATGCCGTGGGCGTAAGGCTCCACGACGCGCGGCAGCCCGCCGTAGCGGAACTCCAGCAGCAAGCGCTTTTGAATGGCCTCGCAGATGATGCTTCGTTGTTCGTTCATATCCCGCGGCCAGGCGGATAGAAGAGGCCGAGACTAGCGGCGAGGGCGGCGGCTGTCTGTCCGTGTATGCCGCGAGGCTGAGGGCACAGCGATGCTGCGTCGTATTATGCTCTCGCCATGGGCCAATACGTCGGCGCGATCGACCAGGGCACGACGAGCACTCGCTTCATCGTCTTCGATAAGCAGGGCGCGATCGTCACTGTCGCGCAAAAAGAGCATCAACAGGTCTATCCGCAGCCCGGCTGGGTCGAGCACTCGGCGGTCGAGATCGCCCGCAATACGGAAGAAGTCATTGCAGCGGCGTTACAAGCCGCGAAGCTCACCGCCCGCGACTTGATCGCGGTCGGCATCACGAACCAGCGCGAGACCACCGTCGTTTGGGATCGCAGCGGCCGGCCGATTCACAACGCGCTCGTCTGGCAGGACACGCGGGTCGATCCGCTCGTCGCGTTCTACTCCGGCGAGGGCGGCAAAGACCGCTTTCGCGCCAGAACCGGCCTGCCGCTCGCCAGCTACTTCAGCGGTCTGAAGCTGAAATGGCTGCTCGACAACGTCGCAGGCGTGCGCCAGCGCGCAGAGGCCGGCGAGCTGATGTTCGGGACGATCGACAGCTGGGTCGTCTGGAACCTGACCGGCGGCGTGCGCGGCGGTCTGCACATCACCGATGTCACGAACGCGAGCCGTACGCAGCTCATGCGCCTGGATTCGCTCGCGTGGGACGACGAAATGCTCAAAGCATTCTTGATCCCGCGCTCGCTGCTGCCGCGCATCGTCTCGTCCAGCGAAGTGTATGGAGAGATCGCGACAGGCCCGCTGCGTGGCGTACCCATCGCCGGCATCCTCGGCGATCAACAAGCCGCACTCGTCGGCCAAACCTGTTTCCGTCCTGGCGAAGCCAAGAACACGTACGGCACCGGCTGTTTCTTGCTGATGAACACCGGCCCGAAGCCGGTTTCGTCTGCGGCCGGGCTGGTTACCACTGTCGCATACCAACTCGGCAAACAACCCGCGCACTACGCGCTCGAAGGCTCGATCGCGATTGCCGGCGCGCTCGTGCAATGGCTGCGCGACAACCTCGCGATGATCGCCAAGAGCAGCGACGTCGAGGATCTCGCAGCCAGCGTTGCAGACAACGGCGATGTCTACATCGTTCCCGCGTTCTCCGGCCTTTACGCGCCATATTGGAAAGACAGCGCCCGCGGCGTCATCGCAGGACTCACGCGCTACGCCACGCGTGCGCACATCGCGCGAGCGGCACTCGAAGCGACCGCCTACCAGACGCGCGATGTGCTGACTGCGATGGAGCAGGACTCGGGCATCAAGCTCAGCGAGCTCCGCGTCGACGGCGGCATGGTGCTGAACGAGTTGCTGATGCAGTTCCAGGCCGACATCCTCGACGTCGCCGTCGTTCGTCCCAAAGTGACTGAGACGACAGCATTGGGCGCCGCGTACGCAGCGGGCTTAGCAACCGGCTACTGGCACAACACCGACGAGCTCACCAAGAACTGGGGCATCGCGAAGCGCTGGACGCCGGCGATGTCGAAAGAACAACGCGGCCGGTTGTACGCGGCGTGGCAGAAGGCCGTCACGCGCTCGTTCGGCTGGGTCGAGTAACTCTCGTAGTCAGTATGGCGACCGCGCAAGCGCAGCTCGACGGCTTCATCGCGAAGTACTCGCCGGACGTCGCAAAGCTCGGGCGCGCGGCGATCGCGCGCATGCGCAAGTTCCTGCCCGCAGCGTATGTGCTCGTGTACGACAACTACAACGCGCTTGCAGTGGGCTTCGCGCCGAGCGAGCGCACTTCCGCCGCCGTATTCTCGATCGTCCTGTATCCGCGCTGGGTGAGCTTGTTTCTGCTGAAAGGCGCGGGGCTGCCCGATCCTCACAAGCGCCTCAGCGGCAGCGGCAGCGTCGTGCGCCACGTCGTCCTCACCGAGATCGCCCTGCTCGACGATCCGCAGATCCGTGAGCTGATGCAGCAAGCCATCGCGCGCTCCGGCGCCTCGTTGCAAGCCGGCAAGCGCGGGCCTATCGTCATCAAGTCGATCTCGGCCCGGCAGCGGCCGCGCCGGCCAGCAACAACAACTAAAGCGAGGGCTCGATCATGAGCGGAGTCAACATCTGGGCCGTGCTGGTCGCGGCGGTCTCGAGTTTCGCGCTCGGCGGACTGTGGTATTCGCCTGTGATGTTCTACAAGGTCTGGAATCGCGAGGCGGGGCGTGGCGAGAATCCTGAGAAGATGAAGCATCCCGGGCGCGTGTTCGGTGTCGCGTTCGTGTTCGCGTTGATCGCTGCGTGGGTGTTCGCGTACTGGCTCGGTCCCAATCCGGAGCTGCGCGACACGCTGATGAAAGGTCTCGCGGCCGGCGCCGGCTTCGTCGCAGCGAGCTTCGGCATCAATTATCAGTTCGCGAACCGCAGCTTCTTGATGTGGGCCATCGACGGCGGCTATCACACCGCGCAGTTCGTGATCTTCGCGCTGGTGCTGTCACTTTGGCCGTGAGCGCCATTCCCGCGGTACTGACGATCGGTTTCATCACCGACAAGAGCATCGTCCTCGGTCTCGATCCGGTAGGCATCGTGCTGCTGGTGATGTCGCTGATGGTCAGCATCGTGACGTTCATGCTCCCGCGCACCAACGTGCTGCTCGGTGCCGTGCACCTGCTGATGTTCCTGGCCTACCTTGTGCTGCTGTTCGAGAGATGAATGAATACCACTCAGAAATATGCAGTTGCGCTGATGTTGCTCGTGCTCGCAGGTTGCGAGAACGAGGCGACTCGGCGTCAACCGATTCCAGTCGTTTTGGCTGACAAAGGTGAACCGGTCACGCTGCACATCCCTCGCGGGTACATTGAAGAGCCAAAGAAGCCCGAAGGTGTCTTGCCCAACGTGATCCTGAGAATTGCGGCGCAGGACTTTTCCGGAACTGCAGCGTTCGCGCCTGAATCCGAAGTTCGTGTGTTGATCGAGCCGACTGCGAGCGCAGTCGATGCTGCACACAAGCTGCACGCGGCGGCCTTGTTAAGGCACAAGTCCGCGGAAGAAGCTCTCGCGAAGTCGGCTGAATTGTCGAAAAAGGGCTTGATTGCGTACACGTACCCGAACGGCAAAGAGGACTCGAAGGCGTACTACCTCAAGTCGAAAAGCGGCGATGTTTTCGTCGAGTGCCGCAGGTCCGTCTGCAAGGCGTTCAAGACGTGGAAGAAGCGAGTGCATCTGCGCTTCGACTACCAACCCGTGCAGACAGCAGATGTCGAGCAGGTGGATGCAGCGGTCGATCGCATGCTGCAATCCTTCGCGCCCGAAGCGAATACAGCTCGATAGATAACGCCAGCTCACTCCTGCCGCGAGATTTCCTGCGTGCGCAGCCACTGCGTGACCATCTTCGAGCGTTCCGCGGAGACGCCGAGGCTGCGCAGCGCGTAGTCCGTCATTTCCAGGGCGAGCTCCAGCTCGCCCATGACGGCGCGGTCCACGCCCTGGCCGATCAAATACGCGAGCTCGCTCGCGCTGTGGGTGCGCACGACGATCGCGATGCGCGGATTGCGCTCGCGGGCCAGCTCGAGAATGCGCCGCGCCTGAAATCCATCGGGCGATGCGATGACCATCAGGCGCGCGTGCTCGATCGCCGCGAGATCCAGCACGCCCGGCGCTGAAGCGTCGCCCTGGATTGCGACCGTGTTTTGCGCGCGTAGATCCTCGACGATGCGTTGATGGTTCTCGATGACCGCGAATTTCAGGCCCTGCGCCTCGAGCGCATGACCGACGACGCTGCCGACGCGTCCGTAACCGACGATCACGGCGTGATTGCGCAAGCCGATTGCCTGAGGGCCCGCCGGCGCCTGCCGCCGATTGCGCCGTTCGAGCAATGCAGTGACTCGCGGATGCCGATCGAGCCAGCGCGTCATCGGCGCGATCATGCCGAACGCAAACGGATTGAACGTGATCGACAGCAGCGCGCCCGCCAGGATCAGATCGCGGGCTTCGGGCGGCATCAGCCCCAGTCCGACGCCGAGCGCGGCGAGGATGAACGAGAACTCGCCGATCTGCGCCAGGCTCGCGGAAATCGTCAGCGCCGTGCGCACCGGGTAGCCGAATGCCAGCACGATCGCAAACGCGGCGAGCGATTTGCCGACGACGATCACGAACAGCACGCCGAGCAGCTCCAGCGGCCGCTCGATGACGACCGACGGGTCGAACAGCATGCCGACCGAGACGAAGAACATGACTGCGAACGCATCCTGCAGCGGCAGCGAGTTTTCCGCGGCCTGATGACTCAGCTCGGTCTCGGCCAGCACGACGCCCGCGAAGAATGCGCCGAGCGCGAAGGAGACGTCGAATAGGTGCGCCGAGCCGTACGCGATGCCGAGTGCGATTGCCAGCACCGCAAGGGTGAACAGCTCGCGCGACCCGGCACGCGCGATCTGGTGCAGGATCCACGGCACGATGCGCCGTCCGCCGACCAGCATCAATGCAACGAATACCGCGACCTTGAGCGAGGTCATTCCCAGGCTGGTCAGCAGGGACCGCGCATCGCTGTCGCCACCCGTCGCGAGCGCGGGCAGGAACACCAATGCGAGCACGGTTGCGAGGTCCTCGACGATCAGCCAGCCGACAGCGATGTGGCCGTTCTCGGTATCGAGCTCGTTGCGTTGTTCGAGCGCCCGCAACAGCACGACAGTGCTCGCGACCGAGAGGGCTAGGCCGAAGACGAGTCCAGCCGACAAGTCCCAGCCCCACCAGCGTGCTAGTCCCCCGCCGACTGCAGTTGCGACAGCGATCTGCGCAATCGCACCGGGCAGCGCGATGCGCCGTACGCGCAGCAGCGTGGCAATCGAGAAATGCAGGCCCACGCCGAACATCAACAGAATGACGCCGATCTCGGCGAGCTCGGATGCCAGATCGGAATCCGCGACGAATCCCGGCGTGAACGGCCCGATCGCGATGCCTGCGACCAGATAACCGACGAGCGGCGGCAAACGCACGCGCGCAGCCGCAAAACCGAAGGCGAGGGCGAGGACGAAGCCGACCGCGATCAGTGCGATGAGTTTGGATTCATGGGGCATGAGCCCGCACTGTAACAAGTGCGTGCGGTAGGCAGGCAACTGAGGATTTATCTAACCAGTGCGATGTCGAGCGGGCGACTGTCGGCGCGGCCGCGATCATCGATTGCACGAACGACATAGTGACCCGAGCCGTGCGGGTTCCACGCCAGCGCAATGCCGGGGGCGCTCGTTCCCACGTAGCTTTCGTCGACGAACCAATGCAGGCGTCGCACCTCGCTGTCCGCATTTGCCGCGAGCGGCACCGCTTCGTCGCCGACGCGTCCGGCGCGGATCGTGTAGGTCGCCGCCGTGACCGGCGATGTGATGTGTGGCGGCGTGCCGCTCGGAAGATCGCGTTGGCAGTCGGCCGCGGGTGGCGGACGACGTCGCGGCATGCCCGCCTGCGCGAACAATTGCAGCAGCTCAGTGGGCCAGTACTCGAACACTTCGGAGCGCGTGTATTGCGGATCGTACGGCGGACAGGCCTGAGTGCCCGTGCGCGTGTCGATCCACACCCGTCGATGAACCTGGCTCACGCGAATCGGCGACACGCCCGGGATGTACCAAGTGCTCGTCGTCTGCGGGCATTCTGCGTTCGGCAGATCGCCGGACGCGCTGCAGACATCGACGTGCTCGAGCCGCGGCGGCTGTCGATAGGCAGGTTCGACCAGCTTTCGGGTCGCGCCGATCGCGTCGACGATACGGAAGAACAGCGGCGCGGCGGCCTGCACGCCGACGAATGCAGGATTGCCGGAGCCATCGAAGTTGCCGACCCACACGACGAGCACGTACGGGCCGAACACGCCCGCGGTCCAAGCATCGCGGAAACCCCACGACGTGCCGGTCTTCCACGCGACCGGGATGTTGCTGCGGCGCTGTGCGAAAGCGTCATCGGGACGCGGCGCCGACCTCAGCATGTCGAGCGTCATGAAGCTGACTTCCTCCGAGAGCAAACGCGGCCCGGGTTCGTAGCGCTCGTCCGCGAGATAGCGTAACGGCCCAAGCCGGCCGCGATTCGCGAGCATCGCGTAGAGCGTCGCGATTTCTTCGGGCGTCACTTCGCCGCCGCCGAGAGTGAGCGCGAGGCCATAGTGGCGCTCGCTCGCCAGATGCGAGACGCCCGCGACTTTCAGAAAGTCATACAGGCTCGGTTGCGTCAGCTGCGCGGACAGCGCGACGGCAGGTACGTTGCGCGAACGTGTGAGCGCTGCCGTCGCGGTGATCGGACCGACGAAGCGACCATCGAAGTTCTCGGGACTGTAGGGACCGAAAGACGTCGGTGCGTCCTTCAGCACGGTCTGCGGATGAATCAGGCCCTGATCCATCGCGAGCGCGTAGATGAAGGGCTTGAGCGCCGAGCCGGGCGAGCGCTTGGCGAGCGTGCCGTTCACCTGGCCGTCGATCGCGGCTGAGTTGAAATCGGCGGAGCCGATCATCGCGCGCACCGACATGTCGCGATAGTCGACGAGCAGCGCGGTGGCGTTGTGAATGCCGGTGCTGTTGCGCTCGCGGATGTAGTTGGCGAGCACGCGTTCGACGAGCGATTGCAGCCGTGAGTCGAGCGTCGTGCGGACCGCGTGCCCGGCATCTCTCTCCAGCACATAGTTCGTGAAGTGCGGGGCGCCGAACGGCAGGTCGCGCATCGAGCCAAACTGCAGCGGCATCGCGACGTGCTGTGCCGAATCCGCCGCTCGCGGATGCTGTTCGATCCAACGCGCGAACAATCGTTGCCGCGCGCTGCGCAACTCGTCGCCTTCGCGCCCGGACGGTGCCCGCCGCGCGGGCGATTGCGGAATCAGCACCAGCGCCAGTGATTCGGCGATGTCGAGCCGCGCGGCGGGCTTGTCGAAGTAGATGAGACTCGCGGCGCCGACGCCCTGGATGTTGCCGCCGTAAGGCATCAGGTTGACGTGCGCTTCCAACAGCTCGCGTTTCGAGTAGCACATCTCCAGCTGCATCGCGCGTACGATCTGTTGCAACTTGCCGCCGACACTGCGCGTGTTCAGCCCATACATCAGCCGGGCGAGCTGCATCGTTATCGTCGAGCCGCCGATGCGCGGCCCGCCGGAATAACTCGACAGCGCCGCACGTGCGAGCGCCGCTGGATTGAACCCCGCATGCTGGTAGAAGTGCTGATCCTCGTGCAGCAGCAAGGCATCGACGAACTCCTGCGGCACCTCGTCGAGCGGCGTCCAGAGTCGAAACTGCTGATCGCTGGCGAGCGTCAGTCGCAGCAGGCGTCCATGCTCGTCGAACACTGCGGTCGAAGAGGAAATACGCGTCGCCAGCGGTTCGCGCGGCGCGAAGCGAATGCCGATCACCGTCGCGGTTGCAACGGCAACGACGGCAAGCAACGCGCCCAGGATCCTCACGGCCGCGACACCTCCAGCTTGCCTGCCGCGGAGCGTCCGACCACGGCGCGGTCGTACATCGCCTCACCGTAGGCAGGCGGTACGACGTAGTTGCCGACGTTGGTCGCCTTGATGCGATAGACGATCTCCGACATGTCCTTGGTCGCGTCGACGTAGAACACGACGCGATCCTCGCGCATGTCGGCGTACTGCAGCCTCGCGTTCTTGCTGCTGACGCAGACCTGGCACGTCCAGCCTGAGGCGTCGCCCTCGTATTCCTCGCCTTCACCTTCTTCTGTGCCGGCTTCGAGTACCAGCGTCTGCGCCTCCTGCGACGGCACCACCAGCTCGAACCCGCCGGGCAGCAGATCGACCAGCGCCATGCTGGAGAGATAGTCGCGATCGATGCTGCGGAATTTCAAATGCACGTCGACCTGCTGGCCCATGCCGAGGGTCGTCAGCGGCTTGCCGCTGCCGTCCGTGTACTCGCGCAGCAGCTCGAAGCCCTGGCGAATGGCCGTCGTCGGCGGCTTGCGATCGAAGCCCGACTGCTCGAGCGTGTAATACGCCTGCAGCTCCGAATTGTTCGTGAAACGCAGCGCTGCAGCCTGCCCGCTGAACTTCGCCTTCGGGAACGTGACCTCTGCGAGCTGGAGCGCTTGCACGCGCTTGTCCTTCAGGACTTCCGCCAGTGCGAGATTGCGTGCGCCGCCTTGCGTCGCTTTCGAGTATGCATCGAGCGCCAGCAATGTCGTGCCCGCCGACAACGAATGGTAGTAGTTGTCGTTCACGCGTTGCGCGAGCGTCAGGAGCGTTTCCTTCGGCACGTCGCGCAGCCGCTCCGGAAAGTGTTTCGCCATGACAAACAGCAACATTGCATCGCGGGTCATCGGATCGTTGTAAGTGTCGTAGCTCGCGCCGAGTCCGAACTTCGTGCGACCGATCAACTGGCCCGCGTCACGATCCTGGCGCATGAGATCCAGGGCGGCCGCCAGCCACGCAGCGGTGAGGTCCTGTTCCCACTGACCGCGGTAGCGTTCTTCCAGTCGCTTGCGAGCTGCTGCGATCTCCGTCGACATCCGCGTTCCCTGCCGCGTGAGCAGGTAGATCGCATATGCAGTCTGTCGCTCGTCTGTCAGGTTGTTGCCGTCGCGCGCTGCGATCGCGCGCAGGAAGACATTGCCGCTCGCAATCAGATCGCCTGGAACGGGCTCGTCGCGCTCCGCCGCTTCGAGCAGGAAGTGCTGCGCGTAGAGCGCTACGAATTCCACGACCTGATCGCTGCCCGGCCACAACTTGTACGCGCCCGCATCGTTCTGACGCGCGCGCAATTCGCTCACGAGCCCGGCAATGTCCGCGCCCGGCTCAGTGCGCACGTAGCCGAATTCCGGCCGATCCTTCAGCAGCATTGCCGGCATCGCCTGGCTGACGATCTGCTCGGTGCACATATAGGGATAGCGCCCGAGATAGCTGATGAAGCCGTGCGCGAATTGCAGCGGGAGCATCGAGGCGCCTGCTTCGAGCGTGCGATAGTGCGGATAGAGCGAACGATCGATGGCGATCTCGCGCTGACCGCGCGGCAACACGCCCGCTTTGACCTGCGTCATGTACGGAGTTGCCGGCCGCACGCTCAGGTCGATGCGTCGCGTCGCGCCGGCTTCGCCCGTTTTCGCGCTGAACGTGAGATTTGCGGCGCCGAGCTCATCGCGCGTGCGCACGCGGAACCGCACCGATCCTTCGTGTCCCTCGGCGATGGTCGCCTGCTGCGTCCGATCGCCGACGACTTCGAGCGCCGGGTCGGTCTGCAGTGACACCGCGACTGTAGCGTTCTGGCCCGAGCCCGCAACGTTGTTCGCCACGCCGACGCTCACGTCGAACTCATCTCCCGGGGTGACGGTCGTCGGCGCGTTCGGCGACAACACGAAGTCGCCGCGCACTACCGTGCGGCCGTCGAAGACTCCGATGCGATCGTTCGCCACCGCCACGGCCATGACGCGCAGCGTGCCGTTGAAGTAGTCCGGCACCACGTATTTCAGCTCGCGCGGAGTTGCGTCCGCCTCGACGATGCCGGACCAGTACGCGACCGGCTTCTCGCCCTTGCGACGGAACGGGTTGAGATGCTTGCCGATCAGGCCTTCCGCATCGCCGCCCGGCGCAGCTGCGAGACCGAGCTGGCGGAAATCCGGCAGGATCAGGTCCAGGATCTGCAGCGTCGACACTTCGAGCGCACGCTTCGCGAAGAAATGGCCCAGCGGATCGGGGGTGCGATAGCTCGCGACCTGCAGGATGCCTTCATCGACTGCGAACAGCACCAGGCGCGACGGCCGCGCGGAGCTGTAGCGGAACCTGACTTCCTGTCCGGGCTTGGTGAGGGCAGGGGACTCGACGGTGACTTGATTGCGTCGCGCATCGACGTCGATCGAGAACGGCTGCACTCCGTAGGACAACGGGCTCGTGTAGATCTCGGGCGAGCCCGCATCGCGCACGAACGTCACCGTGACGTACGCGTTGCCTTCGAGCCCTTCCGGCAGCTGCAGGCGCTGGACCGAGCTCGTCGTCGTGGTCTTGAACCAATGCCACGCGTAAACGCGCTCACGCTCGATCGTGATCAGCCCCGCGCCCGCATACGGCGCGCGGATCGAAAGCTCGATTTCCTCGCCGGGCGCGTAGTCGCGTTTCGACAGCGTCAGCTGCAGCTCGGCGTTCTTCTCCAGGTTGCGTGTGACGTTGCCTTCTCCCGCGACTTGATAGTCGAAGCGCGCCAGGCGCTCGCCCTGCGCATCGCGCACTTCGTAAGCGAAATCACCGGGCGCATCGGTCGCCAGCAGCAGGTCGAAGCCATTGGCGGCGATCGTCAGCGGCTGCTCCCCAAGCGTCGTCTCCTTGCGGCGCGACTCGTACTTGTATGTGCCGTTCTGCTGACGCATGAGCACCGAGACGTAGCGCGTTTCGAGCCGCGCGAGCACGAGCTTGTCGACCGCCGCAGCTCGCGCCTGCGGATTGATTGCGATGAAGTGCACGTTGCGAGTGCCGCCGCGCGACAGGTACTGCAGATCGCCGTCCGCCTTGTAGCCAATCAGGAACGGCATGCTCGACACGAGCTGAGCCGCTTCCGCGGTGACGCCACGACCGCCGTCGGCCTCGAAACCTTGCGCGACGAGATGCATCCGATACGTCGCACGCGCGAAGCGCTGCAGGTTGAGGGCGAGCTTGGCGTCGCCCTGCGCGTTCGTGGTCGTCTCAGCGACCTGCTCCGTGTAACCCTCGCGCGCGTATTGCGGGTCGTAGAACGTGTAGTCCGGGAACGCACGGAACGAAGGAATGCTCGGGTTGAGCGTCAGCTGCGCAGTGATGCGACGGTTCTCGGCCGGCGTCCCGAACAGGTTCTCGAGGTGCACATAGCCTTCCAGCGACTCCGGCGAGACCCAGCCATCGAGCGACTCCGTCGAGAAGCCGGCTTTCATGCGCAAGCGATCCGGTTGGAAGTCGCGCACCTGCACCGTCGTCGAGCCGATCAGATCAGAGTCGTACTGACTGCGCACGATCGATAGCGACAGCGTGTACGTGCCGGTCGGCGAGGTTTTCTTCGTAGCCTGCAGGATTTCGCCGAAGCCGGCGGCACCCGCGAGATACGTCTCGCGTCGCACGACGATGCCGCGCGGATCCGTCACTTCCAGGCGCAGCGGCAAGCGGTCGAGGTCGCCGCTCCAGTCCTGATTGCGCACGATCGCTGCCGCGCGGATCTGCTCGCCCGGCCGGTAGATGCCGCGGTCGGAAAAGATGTAAGCCGCGAGCGCGGCATGGTCAGCGCTGCTTTCCACGCCGCCAACGTCGAAGCGCGAGAAATCCAGCGATCGATCGCGTCCGTCGAGCGGCAGAAACGAGCTGTCACCGCCGCGTCGCGCCAGATACAGCACCGGCGCGCGCTCGTTCTTGAAGCTCCTGAGATCCGGGAAGCGCACATGGCCCGCGCTGTCCGTCGTCTCGCTCAGCGTGGGCAAACCGTTGCGACCGATGATCTCCACGGTCGCGCCCGCCACCGGCGCACCGGTCGCGATCGATTGCACGAACACGTCGTGCGAGCCGTCGACCGAGCGCTTCGTCACCAGCCCGAGATCGGTCACGACCAGCAGACGCGCATCCGACAGCGGACCGGTATTGTTCCAAGGCGTGCCGAATTCCCGTGCCGACGCCTCGTCGCTGTCCCAGGCCTGTGCGCGCACCAGGAAGATGCCGCGTCGGTCGCTGTCATCCGTGTCGAGGAAACTCCCGAGATCGATGGCTTCGTACTGCGCCTTGCCCGGAGGCGCAGGCGGCAGCTCCAGCACGCGCACGAAACGCTCCGCGACATTCGCCGCGTCGAACGACCAGTTCGAAAACAGCGGCGTCGCGAAATTGCCGTTCGACTGCGTGACCAGGTGCTGGAGCTGTCGCGGCAGCAGGCGATTCACTTCGACACGGATCTTGCGGACGTTGCGCGCGAACAGGCTCAGCGTCTTGTCGCCGGACATCGACAGCAGCGAGCCCTGATGCATGATGCTCAGCTCGCGCGGAAATTCCGGCACGCGAACGATGCGCTCGACCGAGTCGCCGAGCCGGTAACCGCCGAACGAGCGCAGGCCCGCATCGATTTTCACGTAGATATAGCGGCCGGGATCAGCCTCGTAGCGCAGGCTGTGCAGCTCGTAGTGATCGCGCTCGCCGGGAATCTGCGTGAGTGGCAGCTGCGCCTCGGTGCGCAGCATTTCCGGCCGCAGATTGCTCGCGTTCCACGGGAACGGCTTGCCGCGATTTCTCTCCTCGAACGGCTTCTGCAGGTTTACATCGGGATGTCGCATCGGCAGCAACCAGGCGTGCACCTTCGCCGGCAGCTCTCTCTCCAGCACTGAGAACGACGTCGTGACCAGCAGCACCTGGTCAGGCTCGTTGCGCTCGTCGCGCACGATGTCGAGCGCGACGTTGGAGATCTTCAGGCTGTTGAGTCCGGGCACATCGACGTTGGTCGCGAGCTCGGCGCGGCTCTCGTTGCCGCCGCGCGCTGCATGCACGCCCGGCGCGATCGCGATGTGCAGGCGACCGGCCTTCGCCGGCACTTCCACCTGGCCGGAGTGGACGTACGCGTTCAGCTTCAGCTTGTCGTAAGTGATGGTGAACGTCGGCGTCGTGAGCTCCTTCTCGATCTTGTCGTTTACGCGCTCGAACATCGCGAGCTTGACGCGCCGCTCGAAACTTTCCGGATCGACCGGATGAGTGAAGGCGATGTTCACCACCGCCTTCTTGTTCGCTGCGACGACCGGGTCCTGGTAGAACTCCGTCGTCGCGACCTTCGCAACGAAGGCGGCGGAATCGAACTCGAAGCGGTAGTCGCGCAGATGCACGTGCCCGGCGGCAAACGTCTTCGACAGTGAAACCTCGAAGTGCTGACCGATAGGCCAGTCGCTCGCCGGCTGGAAGCGCAAGACCTTGTCGTCGTCCCAGGTCCATTGCCCGGCGAGCTGCGGGCTCATCGAGATGCCGGCCTGCTCCGCCGCGACGGCGTGGCCCGCGCGATCGAGCGGCGCAGTGGCCGAGTCGAATCGCAGGAGCAGCGGATTCGGCGGACGCGGCGGATCGCAGGCGTAACAGGTGACCGGCGGTGCAGTGACTGTGAACGTGACTTCGACCGGGCGGGGTCGGTTCTCGTACCAGCGCCAGAGCAGCCCGGCACCCACGACGAGGCCGAGGGCCGCTGCACCGATCAGCGCCGCTCGCTGTGGATTTGCCCGGGCAGCGCTCGCGGTCGCTGCACCACGGACCTGCACGAAGGACGCTGTGCTGGAGACCCACTGCGGCGGCTGCCAGGAAACCCGTCCGAAAGTCGCCCGCAACCCGCGCCGAATCCACTCGCTCGCCGCACCCATAGAAGCCCCTTCTTAGCCGCCCGCACGGCCGCATTTTGGCCGCGGATTGTGCCTAAGAAGGGTTGAACTGTGGCAGGGCGGTGGCGTCAGAGAACCGGTGCGGCTGGCGGTTAGCGGTTGGTGCCGAAATGGGTTACGGTAGCTCCATGACTTCCCTCTTCAATATTCCTGGCGCGCTGCGCAAGGCGAAATGGCTGTTTGCCCTGTCCGTGTCGTTGCTCGCCGCCTGCGGCGGCTCCGAGCCGAAATGCGTGGATCCGGACGAGCCCTACCTGGGTGCGCGGAGCAATCCGCCGCTGCACGTTCCCGACGGCATGACGCAGCCGAACCGTTCCGAAGCGCTGGCGATCCCCGAGGCGAAGAAGGCCGCGAGCTCGGCCGGCCGCACCTCCTGCATCGATCAGCCGCCTTCCTACTTCCGCTCCACGGGCACCGTGGCGCGCTCGCCGGAGGAAGTCGTCGCCAGCTGGGCGCAGGCCTGGGCGAATCGCGAGAGCGACGCAGTGATCGCGCTGTACTCGACGCAGTTCGTCGCGCCGACCGACGCGTCGGGCTCCAAGGAGTGGCTCGAGCAACGCCGCGAGCAGGTCGCGACCGGCCCGGTGCCCGACTCGATGGTGAAAGGGCTGAAGGTCGAGCCGGACGGCGCCGACCGCCGCATCGTGTCGTTCACGCAGCAGTTCGGCGTCAACGCGCTGAAGAAGCAGCTGGTGCTGGTGCGCGAAGCCGGCTCGTGGCGCATCGTCGAGGAGAAAGTCGCCCCCCTGTAGAAATGGGGACCTTCCTCATTTCTCCATGACCTCATGAAGTCGCAAACATCGGCAGTCCATGCCGCGACAGCGCTGCGTCCCGGCGCGGTACGCGACGCGATCATCGATCGACTGGAGCGCTCGCTCGGCAAGCCGCTGCAGGGCGCGACCCGCCGCGACATCTACGATGCGCTGACTCTCGCCATCCGCGAGGAGCTCGCCGAGCGCTGGATCGCCACCGGCACTCGCGTGAAACGCGCGCGCGTGAAGCGCATCTGCTACCTCTCGATGGAATTCCTGCTCGGCCGCAGCCTGATCAATGCGCTGTCCTCGTTCGAGGACGGGCTGCTGCAAGAGGTTCGCGAAACCGTAGAGTCGCTCGGTCACGACCTCGACCGCCTCGCCGCCGAGGAAGAGGATCCCGGTCTCGGCAACGGCGGCCTCGGGCGCCTCGCCGCCTGCTTCCTCGATTCGCTCGCGACGCTCGGCTACGCAGCGACCGGCTACGGAATCCGCTACGACTACGGCATCTTCACCCAAGTCATCGGCGACGACGGCGCGCAGCGCGAAGTCGCGAGCTCCTGGCTCGGCGTGTACAACCACTGGGAGCGCGGACATGGCGGCGTGCGCTATCGCGTGCGTTTCGGCGGCCGCTGCCACGCCACGCGCGACGACCAGGGTCGCATCCGCTACGAGTGGGTCGATACGCAGGACGTGTGGGCTGTCGGTTACGACCTGCTCATTCCCGGCAATCGCAGCCCGACGGTGAATCACCTGCGCTTGTGGTCGGGCCGCGGCATCACGCCGTTCAAGATCGAAGCGTTCAACGCCGGCAACTACGCCGCCGCCGTTGCCGACCAGATCGAGGCGAAGAATCTCACGCGCGTGCTGTATCCGGACGACTCGACGCCGCAGGGCAAGGAGCTGCGCTTCAAGCAGCAGTATTTCTTCGTGAGCGCTTCGCTCCAGGACATGCTCGCGCAGCATCTCGCGGAGCGGCGACAGCTCAAGGATCTGTCGCAGGCGATCGCGATCCAGCTCAACGACACGCATCCGGCCATGACGGTCGTCGAGATGATGCGCCTGCTGGTGGACGTCTACGACATGCCGTGGCCGGTCGCATGGAAGATCACCTGCGAGACCTGCAGCTACACCAATCACACGCTGTTGCCCGAGGCGCTCGAGACCTGGCCGATCGCGTTCTTCGAGCGGCTCCTGCCGCGCCACCTGCAGATCGTCTATCAGATCAATCGCGATTTTCTCGAGATCGTCAGCGCACGCTTTCCGAACGATCACGACCGCCGCCGCCGCATGTCGCTGATCCACGAAGAAGGCGACCGGCGCGTGCGCATGGCGTACCTCTCGGTGGTCGGCTCGCATCGCGTCAACGGCGTGGCGAAGCTGCACTCGCGGCTGATGCGCGAGACGATCTTCCACGACTTCGCCGACCTGTGGCCGGAGCGCTTCGTCAATGTCACCAACGGGATTTCGGTGCGCCGCTGGCTGAAGCAGGCCAACACGGGTCTCGCCGACCTGATCACCGAGAAGCTCGGCTCGGCGTGGGAGAACGACCTGGAGGATCTCGAGCGCCTGAAGTGGGCGGTCGACGACCGCGACTTCTGCCAGCGCTTCCGCGCGGTGAAGCGCGCCAACAAGGAGCGGCTCGCGAACACGATTCACCAGCTGCTCGGGATCGACCTGACCGTCGATGCGATGTTCGACGTGCAGGTCAAGCGCATCCACGAGTACAAGCGCCAGCTGCTGAATCTGCTGCACGTCGTCGTGCGCTATCAGCGCATCCTCGACAACCCGGCTGGGCCCATCGTGCCGCGGGTGGTGATGTTCGCCGGCAAAGCCGCGCCGGGTTATCACATGGCGAAGGCGGTCATCAAACTCATCAACAACGTCGCGCAGGTCATCAACACGGACGCGCGCGTCGGCGACAAGCTCAAGGTTTGCTTCCTGCCCGATTACGACGTGTCGCTCGCGCAGGAGATCATGCCGGCCGCGGACTTGTCGGAGCAGATCTCGACGGCCGGCATGGAAGCGTCCGGCACCGGCAACATGAAGCTGGCGCTGAACGGTGCGCTGACCATCGGCACGCTCGACGGCGCGAACATCGAGATTCGCGACGCGGTCGGTGCCGAGAACATTTTCATCTTCGGCTTGACCGCCGAAGAGGTCGTCGCCAGGCGCGCGCAGGGTTACTCACCCTCCGCGCTGCTGGCCGCCAACGCCGAGCTCAAGCGCGCCATCGACCTGATCGAGTCGGGTCACTTCACGCCCCAGAACATCTTCGATTCGAAGGTCGTGACCGACCGGCTGACCTCCGACGGGGAACATTTCCTGGTGTTGGCGGATTTCGACGCCTACTTGGCTGCGCAGCAGCGCGTCGATGCGCTGTTCACGAACCCGGACGAATGGACCCGCAAGTCGGTGATCAACGCGCTGAGCATGGGACCTTTCTCGTCGGATCGCAGCGTGCGGGAGTACGCGGATAACATCTGGGGTATCAAGCCCGTTTTGTAGAATCGCCTCCCATGTCCGACCTCACCGACTTCGATCTCCACCTGTTCGGCGAGGGCAATCACCACCACATCCATCGCAAGCTCGGCGCGCACTCGGTCGTGCGGGACGGCGTGCGTGGCACGCGCTTCGCGGTGTGGGCGCCGAACGCGCGGCGCGTCAGTGTCGTCGGCGACTTCAACCACTGGAACGGGCGCAGTCACGTCATGCGGTTGCGCGGCGGCTCGGGCGTGTGGGAGGCGTTCGTTCCCAACGTCGGTCCCGGTACGCTCTACAAGTTCGAGATGGACAACGCGCACGGTCAGGTGCAGCTCAAATCGGACCCGTACGCATTTCAGATGCAGCTGCGGCCCGACAACGCGTCGATCGTCGCCGACATCGGCGGCTATCACTGGAACGATGCCGAATGGTCGGTGCGCCGCGGAGCGTGGGATCCGCTACGCGCGCCGATCAACATCTATGAGCTGCATCCGGGCTCATGGCGGCGCTCGTGGCATCGCAAGCCGGCGTTCCTCACCTGGGACGAGATCGCCGACCAGCTGATCCCGTACATGCACGACCTCTGCTACACGCACGTCGAGCTGGTCGGCGTCGCCGAGCATCCGTTCGACGGCTCGTGGGGCTACCAGGTGCTCGGGCATTTTGCGCCGACGGCGCGCCACGGCACGCCGCACGACTTCAAGCGCTTCGTCGACCGGCTGCATCAGGCCGGCATCGGCGTGTTCATGGACTGGGTGCCGGCGCACTTTCCGAAGGACGCGCACGGGCTGGCGGAGTTCGATGGCACGCATCTGTACGAGCACGCCGATCCGCGCCTGGGCGAGCACGTCGAGTGGGGCACGAAGATCTTCAACTACGGCCGCCACGAAGTGCGCAACTTCCTGGTCGCCAATGCGATGTTCTGGATCGAGGAGTATCACATCGACGGTCTGCGCGTCGACGCAGTCGCCTCGATGCTGTACCTCGACTATGGCCGCAAGCAGGGCGAATGGACGCCGAACCGCTACGGCGGCCGCGAGAATCTCGAGGCGATCGAATTCCTCAAGCAGTTGAACTGGACCATCGGCCACTATTTCCCGGGCGTGCTGACGATGGCGGAGGAATCCACGGCATTTCCCGGCGTCACGCGGCCGGTGCACCTCGGCGGGCTCGGCTTCCACTTCAAGTGGAACATGGGCTGGATGAACGACACGCTGCGCTACATGGCGTTCGATCCGCTGTATCGGCGCCATCATCACAACCTGATCACGTTCTCGTTCGTGTACGCGTTCTCCGAGCATTTCATCCTGCCGCTGTCGCACGACGAAGTCGTGCACGGCAAGCGCTCGCTGCTCGACAAGATGCCGGGCGACGAGTGGCGCAAGCGCGCCAACTACCGCTTGCTGATCGGCTACCAGATCGCGCACCCGGGCAAGAAACTGATGTTCATGGGCGGCGAGTTCGGCCAGTGGCACGAGTGGCGCGACTACGAGGACCTGGCGTGGGCGGCGCTGGCCCACCCGCATCACCAGGAGTTGCACGCGTGGAATCGCGCGCTCAATCGCCTGTACCGCAATTATCCCGAGCTGCATGCGAGCGAGCACGCGTGGGACGGATTTCGCTGGATCGACCCCGACAACGCGGCCGAGAGCGTGTTCGCGTTCTTGCGCCAGCGCCTGCCCGGAGAAGGCGGAACACAACTCGTCGTCGCGTTCAACCTGACGCCGGTGCCGCGCGACAATTACGTGTTCGGCGTGCCGCAGCCCGGCCGCTATCGCAAGATCCTCGACAGCGATTCGCCCGCCTTCGGCGGCTCCGGCTATTCGCAACAGGGCGAAGTCGAAGCGCAGCAGGAAGGCTGGCGCGATTTTCCGGCGCGGATCGCAGTGACACTGCCGCCGCTCGCGATGGTGGTGTTTGAAAGGGTGTAGGGGGCAGGAAGAAGAAGAGAAGAGTGGACAGGATGAACAGGATGAACAGGATGGCAGGCGAAGAGCAGAAATCCTGATTTTCTCGGTCTCTCACATCCTGTCCATCCTGTTCATCCTGTCAAAAATTCCGGACTCCGGTTGAAATCCGCCCTACACGGATCGCTCGCGATTTGTCACCATCGCACCCCCAATGAACGCACTGCCCTCCGACTTCAGCGCCGCAGCAATGCTGCCTGGCTCACCCGAACCGCTTGGCGCCACGTGGACTGGCGAGGGCGTGAATTTCGCCGTGCACTCCAGTGGTGCGACCAGCATCGACGTCTGCATTTTCGATGCAAGCGGCGAGCACGAGATTCGCAGGCTCACGCTGCCCGAGCGCAGCGACAACGTCTGGCATGGCTTTCTGCCGGCGCCGCACGGTGTGCCTGGCCTCGTGTACGGACTGCGGGCGCACGGGCCCTACGATCCGCCGCACGGTCTGCGCTACAACGGCAGCAAGCTGCTGCTCGATCCGTATGCACGCGCGTTGGCCGGCAAATTCCAGTGGAATCCAGCACTGGTCGGACATGGCGAGAGCGATCGGCCCGATCCCGCGGACAGTGCTCCTTATAACTACAAGGCGCGCGTTATCGACACTGCATTCGACTGGGGCGACGACATCGCGCCCTCCGTACCGTGGCGCGACACAGTCATCTACGAGCTGCACGTCAAGGGTTTCACGAAGCTGCATCCGCTGGTTCCGGAGCGCGAACGCGGCACGTATCTCGGGCTCGCACGGCCTGAAGTGATCGCGTATCTCAAGCAGCTCGGCGTGACTGCCGTGGAGCTGCTGCCGGTGCAGGCATTCATCTCCGAGAGTTTCGTGACGGAGCGCGGGCTCGTGAACTACTGGGGCTACAACCCGCTCGCGTGGTTCGCGCCGGCGCCGCAGTTCGCGCTCGAAGATCCGGTCGCGGAGTTCAAGACGATGGTTAAGGCGCTGCACGCCGCTGGCCTCGAGGTGATCCTCGACGTCGTGTTCAATCACACCGCGGAAGGCAGCGAAACCGGGCCGACGCTCAGCCTGCGCGGCCTCGACAACGCCGAGTACTACTGGCTGGAGCCGAAATCGCTCGCGCAGTACGTCAATCGCGCCGGCACCGGCAATACACTGGCGGTCGGCCACAACGCGATGCGCGACCTGATCATCGACTGCATGCGCTACTGGGTCGAAGAGATGCACGTCGACGGCTTCCGCTTCGATCTCGCGGCGGTACTGGGACGCGACAACGGCCGCTTCCGCACCGATGCGCCGTTCTTCAAGGCGCTGGCCGCGGAGCCTGCCCTGCGCTACGTGAAGCTGATCGCCGAGCCGTGGGACATCGGCGTCGAGGGTTATCAGCTCAGCCGCTTCCCGGCCGGCTGGTCGGAATGGAACGATCTGTATCGCGACACGATGCGCGGCTTCTGGCGCGGCAATCCCGGCATCCTCGGCAACTTCGCCGAGCGCTTCGCCGGCTCCAGCGACCTGTTCCGCGCGACCGGCCGGCGGCCGACCGCGAGCATCAACTATGTCGCGTGTCACGACGGCTTCACGCTGTACGACGCGACGGCGTACAACGACAAGCACAACGAAGCGAATCGCGAAGACAACCGCGACGGCCACAATCACAACCTGAGCTGGAACTGCGGCGTCGAAGGTCCGACCGAGGATCCCACGGTGATGGAGCTGCGCGAGCGCCAGGTGCGCAACCTCATGGCAACGCTGCTGGTCTCGCAGGGCGTGCCTATGCTGCAGGCGGGCGACGAGTTCGGCCGCACGCAGCGAGGCAACAACAATGCGTACTGCCAGGACAACGAGATCAGCTGGATCGATTGGGACCTCGCCAAGCACCGCGTGTGGCTCACTGCATTCGTCCGACAATTGCTCACGTTGCGCAAGCACGCACCCGGTCTGCGACGCGATACCTTCCTCAAGGGCGCGCGGCAGGTCGATCGCGAGCACAAGGACGTGAGCTGGCGCCATCCGCTCGGTCACGAGATGAACGCCGGCGACTGGCACGACGAGAACGCGCGGGCGCTCGGCGTGCTGATCGGCCATGCCTTCGCCGATCCGCATGGAACCCCGAACGGGCATCTCCTGTTTCTATGCAACACCGGCGACACGCCCGTGGACTTTCGCCTGCCGGCGCCGAAGACCAACGCGGTCTGGCAGGTGGTGTTCGATACGGCTCGCTGGCGCGCCAGCGATTTCGGCAAGCGGCTGGCGGCCGGCGAGACATGCGCCGTTTCGTTTCATTCCTGCATGCTGCTCGCGGACGGCGACGCGCCGTTGAGCGTGCGCAGCTTCTCGATGCAAACCTGAGCGAAGATGAACGCGGTCCAGGAACTTGCCAGGCTCTACGGCGTCGCGGCGGCGTATCTCGACTACCGCGAGCAGCCGCGCGAAGTTTCGTTGCAGTCGCAGGCTGCGATCCTCGCGGCGATCGGCGTCGATGCCGCCGATGAGCAGGCTGCCGCCGCCGCAATTCATCAGCACCAGACCGTGCGCTGGACCCGGCTGGTGCCGCCCGTCGTCGTGGTCGAGCGCGGCGAGCCGCTGGTCGTGCCGATCTCGGTGCCGCTCGATCTCGACGCGACCTGGCTCGAATGGCGCATCAGCTTCGAAGACGGCGCGCGGCGCCGGGGCGTCGCGCGGCTCGACAAGCTCAAGGTTCTCGAAGAAGGCAGCGCCGAGGATCGCGCGTATCGCCGCCACTCGCTGACTCTGCCCGATCTGCCGCTCGGCTATCACACGGCTTCGATCGCGTTGGACACCGGGCTCAGCGGTGAGCTGCGGCTGATCGTCGCGCCAGCGCAGTGCTACGAACCGCCCGCCATCACCGCTGGTACACGCGCCTGGGGCATCGCTGCGCAGCTCTATGCGCTGCGCTCGCCGCGCAACTGGGGCATGGGCGATTTTCGCGATCTGCGCGAGCTGATCCGTCACGCCGCGCCGCTCGGCTGCGGCATCGTCGGGCTCAATCCGCTGCACGCGCTGATGCCGGCGAACCCCGCGCACATCAGTCCGTACAGCCCGTCGAACCGGCAGTTTCTCAACGTGCTCTACATCTCGGTGGAGGACGTGCCGGATTTCGCCGAGTGCGACGCGGCTCGCGAGCGCGTCGCGGCCGAAGAATTTCAGTCGACGCTGCGCGGCTTGCGTGCGACGGCGAACGTCGACTACGTCGGTGTCGCGGCTGCGAAGTTCGAAATTCTCAGCCTGCTGTACGCGAGCTTTCGCCGCAACCATCTGGAGCCCGGCAGCGAGCGCGCTCAAGCCTTTCGCAGCTTCCTCGAAATGCAAGGCGAGCCGCTGCGTCTGCATGCCATCTACGATGCGCTCGACGGGCATCTGCGCTTACAAGGTCCGCAATTCTGGGGTTGGCCGAGCTGGCCGGAGGACTATCGCGATCCGACCTCGCTCCTGGTCAACCGCTTCGCGCGCGAGCGCGTAGAGGACGTCGAGTACTTCCTGTATCTGCAGTGGCTCGCGGCCGAGCAGCTGCAGGATGCGCAAGCCACAGCACGCGAGCTCGGCATGAGCATCGGCCTGTACGGCGACGTCGCGGTCGGCGCGAATTCAGCCGGCTCCGAGACGTGGTCGAACCGTCATCTGTATCGGCAGGGCGCATCCGTCGGCGCGCCGCCCGATGCGCTCGCGTTGAAAGGACAGGACTGGGGCATCCCGCCGCAGGATCCCACCGAGCTGCGCGCGCAGCAGTATCAGCCGTTCGTCGGACTGATCCGCAACAACATGCGGTACTTCGCAGCGCTGCGGCTCGATCACGTGATGTCGCTGTACCGTTTGTGGTGGGTGCCGCGCGGCTTGCTGTCGAAGGACGGCACGTACGTGCACTATCCGCTCGAAGACCTGATCGCGATCATGGCGCTGGAGAGCGAGCGCGACGAGTGCCTGGTGATCGGCGAAGACCTCGGCACCGTGCCCGAAGCGATGACGCTCGCGATGGAGCACTACCGCGCCTATCACTACAAAGTGCTGTTGTTCGAGCAGGAGCCGAATGGCCGGTTCAAGCCGCCGGATGCGTATGTGCCGACCGCTCTCGCCGTAGTCACGACGCACGACCTGCCGACGTTGCGCGGCTGGTGGGAAGAGGGCGATCTCACGCTGCGCGAGCAACTCGATCTCTACCCGAGCGCGGATTTCAAGGCGCGGGCGCATGCGGCGCGCGCATCGGAGCGGCGCGAGCTGTTGCTGGCGTTGGTTGCGCAAGGTTTGTGGCACTGGTCGCCGGACCAACCGCTGCCGTCGTATTCGCCGGCGCTGTCGCGCGCGGTGCATGCATATCTCGGTCTTTCGCGCGCCCGCATCGCGATGATCCAGGTCGAGGACCTGATCGGCATGGGCGATCCGGTCAACGTGCCGGGCACGGACACCGAGTATGCGAACTGGCAGCGCAAGGTCACGCAGGACACGGCGGACATCTTCGCCCGTGCAGATGTGCAAGATATTCTCGCGGCGATGGACAGTGCTCGCCGCGGCATCAATCCTAATTCCTGATGGCCAAATTCCTGAGGTCTTCGCATGCACCGCAGCCGTCTCGCCGGATTCATCCTCGACTGCCGGACCGATGACCTGGAGAAAGCCGCGCAGTTCTGGAGTGCGGCGCTTGGCGTGCCACTGAAGCCGGCGGCCGAAGAGGCGAGCCCGATCTATCGGCAGCTGCTGACGGGGCCGAACGATCTGCACATGGAAGTGCAGAAGGTCGAGCACGAAAGCCGCGTGCACATCGACATCGAGACCGACGACATCGAGGCGGAAGCGCGCCGCCTCGAAGCCCTCGGCGCGAAGCGCGTCGGCAACGTCGAAACCTGGTGCGTAATGCAGGCGCCGAGCGGCCAGCGCTTCTGCCTGGTGCGACCGCAGCGGGCCGACTTCAAAGAGCATGCGAACGTCTGGAGGTAGCAGCCGGTTCCCTCGGATCCCCGACGTAACGGTTACAGATCACCGACAGGCCGCGTCAGAGGATCTATCGCGACCGGTTGGGCGTATAGACGACAGCGCAACGCCCACGGGAGGAGCCACCATGCTGTTCAGACTCAGGGATCTGCCAACGTCGATCGTGCGCCCGCGCGTGACCCCCGATCCGCAACGGGCGGCGGAGCTCGAAAAGCGCTTGAAGGAGCTCGCGTACAACCCGGAAAACGGCTTTCATCGCGATCAGCAGCAGGGCCGGCGGGCCGTGCCGCGCCTGGTGCTCGTGCCCAGGTAGAGCTCATCTCACGATCATCCAGACGACGAGCGTGGCGATCGCCACGCCCGTCCATAATCGCCACACCGGAACTCCCCGCATGCCCGCACTTGCAGCGGCGACGTGCTTGCGCCCGCTCAGCATCGGGCTCGTGAGGTCGTTCCGCTCGTAGAACAGATAGAACAGGATCGCGACGGCGTGCAGGGCGGCCAGCACGATCAACACGTCGAACGACAGCTCGTGTGCCTCGGCGAACGCGCGGCCGCCATCGAAGCTGACGAGATGCGACAACGGCCCGGACTCGAGGCCGTCGATGTCGGTGGCGAACAGCCCGAGCGTCACCTGCCCGACCATCGCCAGTAGCAGCGCGACGACGCTCCAACTGCCGAGCGGGGTGTGACCGATGACGTGCGCGCGTCGTTCGCGCGACAGCTTGAAGTAGTCGAGTACAGCACGCGGCCCGCGCAGGAACTGAGCGAAGCGCGCAGTCGAGCTGCCTGCGAATCCCCAGTAGATGCGAAATACGAGCAGCCCCAGCATCGTGTAGCCGCTGTAGCGATGCCAATCCATGAGCCGCTGCTCGGCGGTCCACCAGGAGATGGCGATACAGAGGGCGAACAGCCAGTGCGTGAGGCGAGTGGGAAGGTCCCAGACGAGGATCGAGCGAGGTTCGGACATGTGCAGCCGAATTCTAGGCCGAAAAAGACAGGGCCCGCGCGCTGCGAGCGGCGGGCCCCGTCGGGACAAGAATTGTCAGCGAGTGATTACTGATTCGGACTCTGCGCGAACCGCAACCGGACCATCGCCCGCTGCGCGACGCGCTCGCCATTGCGCTCCACCGGCTCGAAGCGCCAGCCGCGGATCGCGCGGACTGCCGCGTCGTCGAACACGTCGGCCGGGCTCGCGTTGCGCACTTCGACATCCTCGACCGTGCCGTTCGGCGTCACGGTGAAGGCCAGCTCGACCCAGCCCTCGACGCCACGCTTGCGCGCCTGCTCCGGATACACCGGCTGCACGGTGCGCGTGCGCTTGAGCGAGTTCGCCGACACGATGTTCGTCTGCAGCGCATTCGCCTCGCGCGCGGCGGTGAGATCTTTCTCGGCCTGCGCGATGCCGGCTTCGTTGTAGCGCGCGCCCACGTCGCGAGCGGCAGCGATCAGCTGCTCGGCGCGCGGGAACGCCTTGGCGGCCGTCGCACCCTTGCCGGAGTCGAGCAGACGAGTCGTCAGCTGCTTCGAGAGCTCATCGACTTCGGGACGCGTCGGCGCCGTGTTACGCAGATTGACCAACAGATCGCGAGCGCTGTCGCCCGGCGGATCGATCAGCTTGCCTTCGCTCAGGCGCTGGCGGATGTCGGCAACGAGCGGATCGCTCGCGGCATTCGACGGCGACGTACGGCGCGCCGCCGGCTGCGCCGCGGCGGTGGCCGCCTTGGTCGCGTCGCCCAGCTGACGCTCGACGGCGGCTAGAGCCGCGCTGCCCGAGCCCATCTGGCGCGACACGTTCACGTAGGCCTGCGCTGCCTGCAGGTCGCCCGCGGCCAGCGACTTGCGAGCTTCCTCGGTCGCGAGCGCGGCGAAGTCACGCGACGCCTGCACGACATTCGGATCGGTGGCGTCGAGGCGGCGCGCGTCCTGCAGGGAGTCGCGTGCGCTGCCGTTCGCCGGTGTGATCAGCCTGCCGTTCTGCATGCGGTCGTTGGCCTGGTTGACCAGCGCCTTGACCTTGGCGCCGACTTCGGCGGCCTGGCTCAGCTTGATGCGCTCACGCTCGCGCGCCATCTGCGTGTCGAGGAACGCGAGGCGCGGATGCGCCGGGTCGATGTCGCGCGCCAGCTCGATGTTGCGGCTCGCGTCTTCCAGCTTCTCGGAAGTGAGCGACTGCTCGGCGCGCTCCAGGATCTTGTCGACGACGGAACGGATACCGTCCTTGGCCGCCTGGCTGTTCGGGTCGAGCGCCAAGGCGCTGCGGTAGTAGTCGAGCGCGCTGTCGCCAGCGGGCTCCAGATACTTGGCCTGACCGAACGCTTCCTTCGCGAGCGCCAGCTCGGCCTGGACCGGATCGATCTTTTCGGGCACGCCGCCGGGCTGGCCTGCCGCAGGCGGGGGCTGCTGCGCGACCGGCGGAGGCGTGGGCTCGCCGGTGAACTTGCTGACGCCGAACCAGATGCCGCCGATGACGACGAGCAGGCCGGCAGCCAGCGCGCCGTAGGTGACCAGATAATTCTTCTTCTCGCCGCCGCCCGAGGCGCTGGCCGCGCTCATGCGCTGACCTTGCGCGAGCAGGTCCTGGTGCTGCGTGACCGCGGCTTCCAGCGCCAGGCGCGTCTGGCCGTGCGAAAGAGGCGTGAGCAGGAAGCGGAAGATGCGGCCAGTCGCGGTCAGCTGCATGAGCGCAGAGCTGTCCTCGCGCTTGCCCGCAACGATCACGACCAGCTCGGGGAAGTGCTGAGTCAGCTGCGCCACCATGCCGGCGACGTCGGCCGTGCTCGCTGTATCGGCGACCAGCACACCGGGTTTCAGGTCCGACAGCTTGCCGGCCACGTGATCTAGGTCCGGAGCGGGCGCAACCGCCGTGCCGCGCGGGGCGGCCTTCTTGACGGTTTCGACCAGGTTCGGGTCGCGGCTCAGCACCAGGATCGGCGGGTGATGGGCCTCATCCGCTCCCGTGCGATGCGCGTCGAACTCCAGATTGACCTCTTCGGCCGTGCCGTGTGCCGAACGGGTGTGCTGAGCATTGGCCATAGGAACCCCTCCTTAAGGGGCTTTCATGTTTGCCGTCTAATACTACTTATGCAACATGGAATGACTGAGAACTACATCTGCCTTTTCCAGTCATCGCCCGTGAACCAGGGCGCAAAAACGCGACAGTCGGGCGCTAGCTGTACCGGGTTTAAGCCTAGCTGCCTAGGAGCGAAACGCTGAACCCTTGCCCTGGCACTGCCGGGGGGTGCGGATTTACCGTCAACCCGGTGCGGGCTATATACGGTCCGTGCCATCCCCTGTAACGGATCCCAGCGTCCCCAGTCCCCCGCAACCCGCCGCGCTCACGCACCGGGTTACGGCGCCGTTCGGCGTCCGCGAGGACGCTTTCTACTGGCTCCGCGACGACACGCGCAGCGACCCACAGGTCCTGGCGCATCTGCGCGCCGAGACCGCTTATGCGGACGCAGTCCTGAGGCCCGCTCAGCCGCTGATCGATGTTCTGTATGGCGAGATCGTCGGTCGCATCAAGGAAGACGACTCGAGCGTGCCGGTGCGCTACCGCGGCTATTGGTATGCGAGTCGCTTCGTCAGCGGCGAGCAGTATCAGTTGGTCGTTCGCCGGGCGGACCAGCCTGGCGCGGCCGAAGCCGTACTGCTCGACTGCAACGCGCTCGCCGTCGGCCAGCCGTTCTTTCAGCTCGGCGGATACGAAGCGAGCCCGGACAACAAGCTGCTCGCGTACGCGGAAGATACCGTCGGCCGGCGCCAGTTCCGCATCCGCTTCAAGGACATCGCCAGCGGCGAGCTGCTCGGCGACGTGATCGAGAACGCCGAGCCCGACGTCGCCTGGGCCGACGACAACCGCACGCTGCTGTACGTCGAGAAGGATCCAGTGACGCTGCTGGGCCGGCGCGTGCGCGCGCACGTGCTCGGGACGCCGGTCTCTGCCGACCGGCTCGTGTACGAGGAGCCGGACGAAAGCTTCGATCTGGTCGTGATGCGCAGCAAGTCGGAGCGGCACCTCTACATCGGCGCGGAAAGCACTACGATTTCCGAATGGCGCTACACGCGTGCCAGCGATGCGTCGCTGACTTTCGCCGTCATCGTGCCGCGCGAGGCCAACCACGAATATCAGGTCGAAGATCTCGACGAGCGCATGCTGATCCGTACCAACTGGCAGGCGGAGAATTTTCGCATCGTGGCTGCGCCGCTCGCTGCTTGCGGCGACCGTGCGCAGTGGCGCGACGTGTTGCCGCACGACAGCCAGGTGTTCCTGCAATCGCTGGAGCTGTTCCGCGACTTTCTTGCCGTGAACGAGCGCTCCGGCGGATTGCTGCGCATCCGCGTGCAGCGCTGGAGCGGCGGCGAGCCGTTCTACATCGCAGCGGACGATCCCACTTACACGATGATGCTCGGCTCGAATCCCGAGCTCGATACCTCGACGCTGCGCTACGTCTACACCTCGCTCACGACGCCGGCGACGACGTACGACTACGACGTGCGCACCGGCGAGCGACAACTGCGCAAGCGCGAGCCGGTGCTCGGCGATTTCGATCCAGCAAATTACACGAGCGAGCTGCTGTGGGCGCCTGCGCGCGACGGCGAGCGCGTGCCCGTGTCGGTCGTTCATAGGAAGGGCGTGACCCACGACGGCTCGGCCCCGCTGTATCTATACGCGTACGGCTCGTATGGGTTGAGCGCGGATCCGGTATTCAGCTCCGCTCGACTGTCGCTGCTCGATCGCGGCTTCGTCTACGCCATCGCGCATGTGCGCGGCGGCCAGGAGCGTGGCCGGCGCTGGTACGAAGCAGGGCGCCTGCACCGCAAGTGGAACACGTTCAACGATTTCATCGACGTCACGGATTTCCTCGTGGCACGCGGCTACGGCGCGCGCGATCGCGTATTTGCCGCGGGCGGCAGCGCCGGCGGGTTGCTCGTAGGCGTGATCGCCAACGTCGCGCCCGAGCGCTATCGCGGGCTGGTCGCGCACGTGCCGTTCGTGGACATTGTCACGACCATGCTGGACGAGTCGATACCGCTCACGACGCTCGAATACGAGGAATGGGGCAACCCGCACGAGCGTCAGCACTACGAATACATGCTCTCGTATTCGCCGTACGACAATGTCCGCGCGCAGGCCTACCCGGCGATGCTGGTGACCACCGGCCTGTGGGACAGCCAGGTGCAGTACTACGAGCCGGCCAAGTGGGTGGCGAAGCTGAGGAGCGCCAACCGCGGCAACCAACCGTTGCTTTTGCACGTTAATCTGGAGGCTGGCCACGGCGGCAAGTCCGGCAGATATGAACGGCTGCGGGAGATCGCGCGAGAATACGGCTTCATCATCAGCCTCAGCGGTGACTCATGAGCCCAAGCCATGAATAATGCCGGTTACATCCTCCTGGCCGACGACAACGCAACCGACGCGGAGTTGACGATCCGCGCGCTCGAAGTCGGCGGCGTCGACGAAAAAATCGTCTGGGTGCAGGACGGCGAGGCGGCGTTGCAGTTCGTGTTCCGCAAAGGCGTGTACGCGCAGCGCGCGCCGGGCAATCCATGCGTCATGTTGCTCGACCTGAACATGCCGAAGGTCGACGGCTTGGAAGTGCTGGCGCAGATCAAGGGCGATCCGCGCACGCGCTCGACGCCGGTGATCATCATGTCATCCTCTGACCAGGAATCGGACATGATGCGCAGCTATGCAGCGTTCGCGAACAGCTATATCGTCAAGCCGATCGACTTCAAAGAGTTCACCGAGCAGGTCGCGCTGCTCGGGCAGTACTGGACCCGCATCAACCGCCCCGGATCTTGACTCATGAACCGCCGACATTTCCTGGGAACCATGGCCATGGCATTGGGCAGCGGCGCGGCCGGCGCAGCGTCATCCGGCGGAGCGCAGCAGGCGCGCGAGATGGTGCAGCGGAAAATTCCGGCCGCGAGCAACGGCGAGAGCGTGCCGGTCATCGGCATGGGAACGTGGAACACGTTCGACGTCGGCGGCGGCGCGAGCGAGCGCGCGCCGCTCCTGAAGGTGCTCGAAGTGTTCTACGCGGCCGGCGCGCGCCTGATCGACAGCTCGCCGATGTACGCCAACGCCGAAAGCGTCACCGGCGACCTGGTGCAGAAGCTCGGCAAGCAAGCGAGCACTTTCTACGCGACCAAGGTGTGGACCAGCGGGCGCGACAAAGGGATCGCGCAGATCGAGCATTCGCTGCGCGCGATGAAGACACCGCGCCTCGATCTTCTACAGATCCACAACCTGGTCGATTGGCGCACGCATGCCGCGACGCTGCGGCAGCTGAAGAGCGACGGCAAGATCCGCTTCGCCGGCGTCACGCACTACACCGTCGGCGCGCACTCCGAGATCGAGGCGGTGCTGCGCGCCGAGCGTTTCGAGTTCGCGCAGTTCAATTATTCCATCGGCACGCGCGCCGCCGAGCAGCGGCTGCTGCCGTATTGCCAGGATCACGGCATCGGCGTGCTCATCAATCGTCCGTTCGAGGAAGGCGGGCTGTTCACGCGCGTGGGCAATCGCAAGCTCCCCGGCTATGCAAAGGAGATCGGCTGCACGAGCTGGGCGCAGGTGTTCCTGAAGTACATCGTTTCGCACCCCGCAGTGACCTGCGTGATTCCCGCGACCTCCCGCCCGGAGCACATGCAGGACAATCTGCAGGCGGGATTCGCACCGGTGCCCGATGCCGCAATGCGCGAACGAATGGCGAAGGACTTCGACAGCAGCAAGTGACACCCGTGTCACTTCCGTGATCCGCGTCTCCTTTACGGGCCTAGAACTCGTCTCAAGCGTGCGAAATAAGCCCCTCATCGGCATACTCCTTGGCCGGTTCCGAGCGTTGCTAAAAGACGCGTAAGCAGCGCCAAAAGACTGACCGTAAGGGCGCCAGCGCGGAGGGAGATCAGAGGCATGGGCGTGATCCTGATTGCATTCGAGCGCGAAGCCGAGCTGAGCGCGCTCGAGCAGCTGCTTGCGGGCCGGGGTCATCGGGTCGTCCGGTCGGGCAATGGCCTGGCCGCGCTGGACGCCGCGCGGCGCGAGCCGCCACATGCAATCGTTTCCGACATCGTGCTGCCGCGCATGGACGGCTTTGCGCTGTGCCGCAAGTGGAAGCAGGACGAGCGCCTGCAGGCCATCCCCTTCGTGTTCTACACCCGCCGCCACGACGATCCGAAGTACGAGCGCTTTGCGCTCGAGCTCGGCGCAGAGCGCTTCCTCGCGCGCTCCGTTCCGCCCGAGACGCTGGTCACGGCGCTCGACGAGCTGCTGGCGAACGTACCCAAGAGCACTGGCGCTGGCGCTGGCAATAGCGCCGGCGGGACGATCCCGCTGCCGACACTCGAAGAGACGGTGATTCAGCGTCCTGTCGGTCTCGACAAGGCGCAGCGCGCCGCTGAAGCCGAGAAGATCGCGCGCATCGCGGAACTCGAGAATGCGACGCGCAAGCAGGCCGCAGAGCTGGAGAAGGTGCAACGCAAGGAAGCCGACGCAGCCGAGCGCGCCCAGCAGGCACATTCGCGCCTGCTCGCACAAATCGAGGAGCTCGAAGCGACCAATCGACGGCTCGCTGCCGGCGAGGCGCGCTTCCGCCGCGTCTTCGAAGCGAATCCGCTGCCGATGTGGATCGCCGATCACGCCACCGGCGGCTTCATCGCCGTCAACGATGCGGCGCTCGCGCTCTATGGCTACAGTCGTGCGGAATTTCTCGCGCTGAAGAGCAGCGCGCTCGAAGCGCCCGATGCGGAGGACGCCGCGCAAGTGGCGCATCAGCGCAAGAACGGCGGCGCGCTCAAGGTTGCGCTGGGCTCGCATCAAATCGAATTCGATGGCCGCAGCGCCGACCTGGTGTCGGCGTACGACCTGACCGAGCAAACTGCAGCCGAGCAGAAGCTGCGCGACGAAGCGGTCAAGGCGCGCGACGAAGCGGTCAAGCTGCGCGACGAAGCGGTCAAGCTGCGCAAGGAGACGGTCAGCGCCCGAACCGTGGTCGAAGCCGCGCCGGATGGTTGCTGGATTCTCGACAGCAACGGCCGCCTGATCGACGTCAACGCCGCGTATTGCCGCATGTCCGGCTACAGCCGCGAAGAGCTGCTCGGCATGAATGCCTCGCAGATCGAAGATCAGAGCACGGGCGAGACGACGATGCGCCTGCAACTCGGCCGCGTGCAGGGCGGCGGACGCTATGAAACCAAGCATCGCTGCCGCGACGGCACTGTGCTCGACGTCGAAGTGAGCGTCGGCGTGATGGAGGCAGGTACCGCGGGCGACAACATGGTGCTGATCCGCGACGTGTCGGAGCGCCGCCGCGAGACCGTCGTCCAGCGCGCCAACCAGCGGCAGCTCGAGTTCCTGGTCGATCTGTTCAAGCAGTCCGAAAGCTTCGACGAGTCCGCGATCGTGCGCCGCGTAATCGATCAGGCCGCGGACACGACCGGCAGCCCGCTCGCCTACATATACTTCGTCGATCCCGCGCACAAGACGATTGCGCTCGCCGCGTGGCGCGATCGCAGTCAGCCGCTCGCGACTATGGTGAATGCCGAGCCGCGTCCGCTCGCGCGCGCTGGCCTGTTCACCGAATGCGTCAGAGCGCGTCATCCGACTTCGAGCAACGATCTGACGCGCAAGCCGCAACAGGACGGCTTGCCGGATCTGCAGCGCTATCTCGCAGTGCCGATGATTTCCGGCGATGAGACGGTCGCAGTGCTCGGTGTTGCCAACCGCGAAGCGGGTTACGGCGAAGACGATCAACGAGCGCTGTTGGCGCTCTCCGACGGCGTCTGGCGCGTGTTGCAATCGAAGCGTGCGCACGCCGCGACGCTCGGCTCGCTGCAGCGGACCGACGTTGCCATGCAAGGCATGATCGATTCGATGGTGCGCATGGTCGAGCGCCACGATCCTTATACGGCCGGCTCTTCACGGCGACTTGCTGCGTTGGCCGTTGCGCTGGGTCGCGAAGCCGGGCTCGATGGCGAACGTCAACACGCACTGCGCGTGGCCGCGCTGTTGCACGATGTCGGCAACATCGCTGTGCCGACGACGATTCTTTCCAAGCCTGCGCCGCTCACGGAGACTGAGATCGCGATCATGCGCACGCATGTCGATGAAGGCTGTCAGCTGCTCGCCGAGATCGATTTCGGCGCGCCTATCGCCGACATCATCTACCAGAGCCACGAGCGCTATGACGGCAGCGGTTATCCGCGCGGGTTGAAAGGCGAGGAAATCCTCGTCGAAGCGCGCATCCTCGCGATCGCGGATACGGTCGAAGCCATGTGCTCGCCGCGTCCGTATCGGCCGGCGGCCGGCATGGAAGCAGCCATCGACGTGATCAACAAAGGCGCTGGACGGCTCTACGATCTGCACCTGGTCACGGCCTGCACGCGGCTGGTCCGTCAGCACGGTTTCACGCTGCCCGAATGAGCGAATGCGTGACGTGCGTCACGCATTTCGCGCTCAAGTTTTCCCGCTCATCGTTGACCCTAACTTCCTTGCCGGAATCCACCCGGTTTCGATGCGGGGCTGCCCGATATGTCACGTCGCGTGGCTTCGAGCACACTGCGTTCCGTCGAAACAAGGGCAAAACCGCCGTAAGGCGGTGACGCAAAGCCTCCGGTCCTCCCGACGCGCTGACAGCAGCGCTCGCGGATAGCGGGGTTGCCGCGACGCTTCGCTCTCGAGCGGAGGTTCGCGTGAAGCCGGCCTGACGGACTCCCGTCGCTCCACTTCCCTTGGCTAGACACGAGTGCTCGCTGCACGCACGCGCGTGGCGAGCTTGATCACGGAAGTTTCGAGCGTCCAGAGAGTCCAGATGTTTCACGCGAGAGTTGTCACTGCGCTGTTCCTGCTCGCCGCAGGCATCAGCACGAACGCCCATGCCGCCAATCAGCCACCGACGATTTCCAGCAAACCTCCGAGCTGGGTGTATGTCGGATCTGCGTATTCGTTCCAGCCGACTGTCAGCGATCCGGACAGCACCAGTCTGCGCTTCACGATCGTCAACAAGCCGGCGTGGGCGAGCTTCAGCACGTCGACGGGTCGCCTGTACGGCACGCCGACCGCGGTCGGCTACTGGACCAACATTCGCATCGCGGTCAGCGACGGCACCAGCACGAGCGCGCTGCCCGCCTTCGCGATGCGCGCGACCAGGCGCGACAACACCCCGCCGGTTATTTCCGGCTCGCCGGCGAGCTCCGTCGTCGTCGGCTCGAGCTACGCGTTCCAGCCCACGGCAAGCGACGCGCAAAGCGATCCACTGCGCTTCATCATCACGAATCGGCCGGCGTGGGCGACGTTCGACTCCTCGACCGGCCGCCTGAGCGGCACGCCGACTGCGGCCAATGTCGGCACGTACGCGAACATCGTGATCATGGTCACGGATGACTCGGCAAAAATTTCATTGCCGGCCTTCTCGATCACGGTGTCGAGCTCCACCAATCGCGCGCCGACGATCAACGGCACCGCGCCGGCCGCAGTGACTGCGGGTCAGGTTTACAACTTCCGCCCGAGCGCAGTTGATGCCGATAACAACACGCTGGGTTTCAGCATACAGAACCGCCCTGTGTGGGCGACGTTCAGCAGCGTGACAGGTCAGCTGTCGGGCACGCCGACGTCTGCGCATGTCGGCAGCTATGCGAACGTCCTGATCAGCGTGAGCGATGGCAAGGCAACTGCCGCGCTCGCGCCGTTCGCGATCAGCGTCGCCGCTGCCGCGAACAAAGCGCCGACGATCAGCGGTACCCCCGGTGGAACTGTCAACGCCGGCAATGCGTACACATTCCGGCCGACTGCCACGGACGGCGATAACGACACTCTGAAGTTTTCGATTGCGAATCGTCCGGCATGGGCTTCTTTCAATACCACGACAGGCCAGCTGTCTGGCACGCCCACGGGCGCGGCCACCGGCACGTATTCGAACATCGTCATCACCGTGAGCGATGGCAAAGCAAGCGCTGCGCTCAAGGCGTTCGCGATCACTGTGACCGACGCACAGATTGGCGCGGCTGCGCTGTATTGGGAACCGCCGACGACGAACACCGATGGCTCCGCGCTGACGAATCTCGCCGGCTATCTCATTGCTTACGGCACTTCGGCGACGCAGCTGACGCAGACGATCCAGCTTGCGAACCCGGGTCTGAGCTCATATGTCGTCGAGAATCTCGCACCAGGTACTTATTACTTCGCGGTGCGCGCGTACACGAGCAAAGGCGCGGAGAGCGCGGACTCGAACGTGGTGCCGAAGAGCGTGCGATGAGCGCCGGCGCGGTACCGCTTTTATGTGAAGCGTGCGTGTCGCTACGTATGTCTGCTTGCGCAGACATTTGCAGCGACCCGTGCGCTGTTGTTTACTCAATGTCGGTTACTCAAGGGCAAAACCGTCGAAAGACGGTGACGCAAAGCCTCCGGTCCAGAAGCGAGTTTGCACTGGGAAGGGCAAATACGCTGGATAGCGGGGTTGCCGGCTGGAGCCGCGCGCGCGAGCGTGCAAATCCTGCCGTCATTCTGCCGCTAGCCATTCTCGGCTGTGGCTCTGCTCCCTTGCGTGAACGCTGCGTGCGCGGACAACCCGCGCGACGACCAAGCGAAAGGTGGGAGCAATGAACAGTTCAATCGGGTTCGCGACGTGGGTAGCGCGGCATGCTGTCGTGCTGTTGCTGGCAGTCTCGTTGACAGCTTGCAACCAGGAAGAAAAAGAAGATCCGTCGCAACCGGCTGAGCAGCCTACGAACCAGCCTCCGCCACCGCCGCCGGTGAACAGCGCGCCCGAGATTTCCGGCACGCCCGAGCCGGGCGGGCAAGCCGGCAAGCTCTATGCGTTCACTCCGCAGGCGTCGGACGCCGACAACGACTTCCTCGAGTTCACGATCGAGGGCAAGCCGACGTGGATGGCGTTCAACACCGAGACCGGTGCGGCCACGGGTACGCCCACCGACGCCGACGTCGGCGACACTGCGGACATCACGATCAGCGTCACTGATGGCCGCGACACGCGCTCGGTCGGCCCGTTCAGGATCAAGGTCAAGCCGCGCGACGTGCCGCCGACCCAGAACTCGCCGCCGACGATCTCCGGCGTGCCCGCCAACGCAGTGACGATCAATCAGGCGTACAGCTTCCAGCCGAGTGCGAGCGATCCGAACAGCACGGACACGTTGCGCTTCGCGATTTCCGGCCGCCCCTCGTGGGCGAGCTTCAGCACATCGACGGGCCGCCTGAGCGGCACGCCGACGGCGGCGAACATCGGCACGTTCTCGAACATCGTGATCTCGGTGAACGACGGCACGGCCAGCGCCAAGCTGCCGGCGTTCTCGATCCAGGTGCGCGATATCCCGAACCAGGCGCCGACGATCAGCGGCACGCCGGCAGGCAGTGCGACCACGGGCACGGCTTACTCGTTCACGCCGTCGGCGGCCGATGCCGACAAGAACCCGCTGACCTTCGCGATTGCGAACAAGCCGGCGTGGGCGAGCTTCAGCACTTCGACCGGCCGACTCAACGGCACGCCGGCGGCCGGGAACGTCGGTAATTACGGCAACATCATGATCTCCGTCAGCGACGGCCGCGCTTCGGCCTCGCTGCCCGCGTTCGCGATCAACGTGCAGGCGCCGCCGAATCGGGCGCCGACGATCACCGGCACGCCGCCGACCAGCGTCAGTGCCGGCAGTGCCTACTCGTTCACGCCGAGCGCTTCGGACCTCGACAACGACACGCTCGGTTACACCGTCGCGAACAAGCCGGCGTGGGCCGCGTTCGACACGGCGACGGGACGTCTGAGCGGCACGCCGACGAGCCAGAACGTCGGTACGTTCAGCGGCATCGTCATCACTGTCAGCGACGGTAAGACGGGAGGCACGGCTTCGCTCGCGGCGTTCACGATCACTGTCAACGCAGCCCCGAACAACAAGCCGACGATTTCCGGCACGCCCACGACGAGCGTCAACGCCGGTGTGGCCTACAACTTCCAGCCGACGGCTGCGGACGCCGATGGCGACACGCTCACGTACAGCATCCAGAACAAGCCGTCCTGGGCGACGTTCAGCACCACTACCGGCAAGCTGTCTGGCACGACGACTGCGGGTACGTACTCCGGCATCGTGATCTCGGTGACCGACTCCAAGGACACTGCCTCGCTGCAGCCGTTCACCATCACGGTCACGGCGCCGAGCAACGGCAGCGCGACGTTGTCGTGGACGCCCCCGACCCAGAACGACGACGGCTCGACGCTCACCGACCTCGCTGGCTACCGCATCCTGTACGGCACATCCGCGGGTGCGCTGACGCAGACGGTCCAGGTGTCCAACCCCGGTGTCGCGACGTACGTCGTCACCGGCCTGAGCTCGGGCAGCTGGTTCTTCGCGGTGAAGTCCTACAACACGGGTGGTGCAGAAAGCGCTAATTCCACCGTGGTGAGCAAGACGATTCCGTAGGCCGGAGTCAGCCTTTAGCCTGACTCCCTCGTCGGGCTGGTGTTATCCTCGGCCGCTCTTCCGGCGGCCTTGGGTTCCCTCATGAATCGCGCTGTCTGCGTGGGTTTCTGCGTGTGTTTCGCGGCGGCTGTCACAGCCAGTGCCGCGGAACAGAAATCTCAACCGGCCCCCGTTCGCGTGCAGTTCACCGACCTCACGCTCGCCAACGGCCTGCGCGTGCAGCTCGTCGAAGACCATGGGGCGCCGGTAATCGCACTGAACATCGCTTACGACGTCGGCTCGCGCAACGAACGACCGGGGCGCACCGGCTTCGCGCACCTGTTCGAGCACATGATGTTCAAGGGCTCGAGCAACGTCGGCGACGGCGAGCACTTCTATCAAGTGTTCTCCAACGGCGGCTCGATGAACGGCACTACCAGCAACGACCTGACGTGGTATTTCGAGACGCTGCCGGCCAACCAGCTCGAGCTGGCGCTGTTCCTCGAGGCGGATCGGATGCGCTCGCTGGAGATCACGCAGGAGAAGCTGGACAACCAGCGCAATGCCGTGCAGGAGGAGCGCCGGCTGCGCGTCGACAATCAGCCCTACGGACGCGCCGACGAGCATTTCGACGAGCTGTTCTACAGCAACTTCGCCTATCAGCACTCGACCATCGGCTCGATGGAAGATCTCAACGCGGCGAGCGTCGCGGACGTCGCGCAGTTCTTCAAGACCTACTACGCGCCGAACAACGCGGTGCTCAGCCTGGTCGGCGACTTCAAGCCGAACGATGCGCTGGCGCTGATCCGCCGCTACTTCGAGGACATTCCGCGACAGGCCGAGCCGCCGCCCGTCGATCTGAGCGAGCCGGAGCAGAAGGCCGAGCGCCGCGAAACGATGAGCGATCCGCTGGCGCGTGCGACTCAGGTGCAGATCGCGTACAAGACGCCGGTCGGCAATTCGCCCGACGTGTATGCGCTGCGCGTGTTGTCGTCGGTGCTGCAGCAGGGCGACAGCTCGCGCCTGTATCAGATCCTCAACAAAGAGAAGGAGCTGGTGGTCGGCATCGGCGGCTTCGTCGACGAGCGCATCGGCCCGGGCGGTCTGTACATCGGCGCCACGGTGCGTCCGGGCAAGAAGGCCGAAGACGTAGAGGCGACCATCTACTCCGAGATCGAGAAACTGCAGCAGCAGCCGATTGCGCAGTGGGAGCTGGAGAAGGCCAAGAACACGACGCGCTTCGGCTACTTGCAGGGCATTCGCAGCGCATCGTCCCGCGCGACGCAGCTCGGCTCGTTCACGGTCAAGTTCAACGACCCGGGCCTGATCAACACGCGAGTCGCGGGCTTCGAGGCCGTGACGCGCGAGGACGTGCAGCGGGTGGCGAAGAAGTACCTGCAGGCAAAGAGTCGCACAGTCCTCGTTACCAATCCCGCGCCGCCGCCGGCGGCCGCGCCCGGCGCGTGAGGCACGCTCGTATGAAACCTCTGATTCGCCTTTTCGGCGGCGCGCTGCTGGCGTGGACCACACTCTGCGCCGCGCAACAGCAGGGCACGCAGGAGTCTCCGGCACCCGAGTCGTTGAAGGGTGTGCAGCTCAAGGGCAAGGCACCCGTCAACCCGCAGACGTTGCGTGTCGTACTGCCGCGCGCGCAGGAGGCGACGCTGTCGAACGGACTGCGCGTCGCTCTGCTGGAAGATCACAAGCTGCCGACGTTCTCGCTGCAGTTGCTGCTGACCGGCGGCGGTCTCGACGATCCGGCGAATCAGCACGGCCTGGCAATGGTCACTGCGTCCCTGTTGCGCGAAGGGACGACAGAACGGACGAGTCGCCAGATCGCGGAGCAGCTCGCGACGCTCGGCGGTGCGTTCTCGGCTTCGGCCTCGCCCTCGTCGGGCGAGACGGGTATCGGTATCGGCGGTCTGAGCGAGAACGCGGACAAGATCCTCGCGATCGCCGCCGATGTCGTGCGCAATCCCGCGTTCCCGGAAGCGGAGCTCGCGAAGTACAAGTCGAGGTTCGTCTCGCAGCTGCAGCAGCAACGTGCGACGCCGGGTTTCGTCGCGCAGGAAGAATTCATGCGCGCTGTGTACGGCACGCATCCTGGCAGCTACGTCGTGCCGCCGGAGAACGTGCTGCGCGACCTGACTCGCGCCGATCTCGTGAGCTATCACAAGGCGCACTACATGCCGAACAACGGCATCGTGCTCGCCTACGGCGACTTCAAGCTCGGCGACCTGGTGCAAAAACTGGAGCGCGCTTTCGGCAACTGGCCCAAGGGCGAAGTGCGCGCGATCTCGCTGCCCGCGCTTACGCCGCCCGCGAAAGCGCGCGTGCTGCTGGTCGACCGGCCGGGCTCGGTGCAGACCTCGCTGTGGCTCGGTGGGCTCGGCATCGAGCGGCGCAGCGACGATTACTTCGCGGTGCTCGTGATGGACCACATTCTCGGCGGCGGGCCGGCGTCGCGACTGTTCATCAACCTGCGCGAGGACAAGGGCTACACGTACGGCGTGCAGAGTTTCTTCAACGGCTCGCGGTTTCCCGGCGTGATACTTGCCACTACGGACGTGCGTACGCAGGTGACCGAGGGCGCGTTGCACGAACTGACGGCCGAGGTGCGCCGTATCGGCAACGAGCCGGTTCCGGAGGATGAGCTCAAGAAAGCAAAGCGCGCGTTGGTCGGCGGGTTCGCCCTTTCGCTCGATTCGCCGCAGACTTTGCTCAGCAATCTTGCAACACAGAAGATCTACAATCTGCCCGCCGACTACTGGGACACGTATCCGCAGCGAGTCGAGGCAATCACCGCCGCCGACGTGCAGCGGGTCGCCAAGAAGTACTACGACGCGAACCGGCTGCAGCTCATCGCCGTTGGCGATGCGGCGTCGGTCAAGAAGGTGTTGGAGCAATACGGCACGGTCGAGACACCGCCCCCTGCAGCCGCTGGCGCTGCCCAATAACGACAAGCAAGACAAAGACTGCACATGAGTTCCGCTTCCCAGCAGACGTCTGCTCAGCGCTGGCTATGGCGCCTCGCGCGCATCGAAGGGCATGAGGCCGGCGCGGCCATCGCCGGCTTCGCCTACATCTTCTGCGCGTTCACGGCATACATGATTCTGCGGCCGGTGCGCGAGACGATGGGCATCACGTCCGGCGTCTCCAACCTGCCGTCGCTGTTCTGGGGCACACTTGCGGTGACGCTGCTGACGCAGCCGATCTTCGGTTGGCTCACCTCGCGTTTTCGCCGCACCGTGTTCCTGCCGTGGGTGTACGGCTTCTTCGCGCTGAATCTGCTCGGCTTCTATCTGTGGTTTCACTTCGAGAGCGAGCATACCTGGATCGCGCGCGCGTTCTTTATCTGGATCACGGTGTTCGCACTGTTCGTGCCGTCGGTGTTCTGGAGCCTGATGGCAGACATCTTCCGCCCGGAACAAGCGAAGCGGCTCTATGGGTTCCTCGCCGCGGGCACGAGCGCCGGCGGCGTGCTCGGGCCGTTCATCGCGGCTACGCTCGCCCCGGTGGTCGGCACGATCAATTTGCTGCTGTTCTCGATGATCTTTCTCGGCGCGTCGATCTTCTGTATCCGCTATCTCACCATGTGGCACGCGCGTGCAGTTGCCGCGCATCAGGCTGCGGCCGAGGTGCGCGGCGACGTCAATCAGCCGTTGGGTGGCAGCCTGTGGGCCGGATTCTCGCTGGTCGCGAAGAGCCCGTACTTGCTGAGCATCGCCGCGTTCGTCCTGCTGCTGACCTGGGTCTCGACGTTCCTGTACCTGCAGCAGGCGGAGCTGGTCGAGAAGGCGCTGCCCGATCGCGATCAGCAGACACAGCTGTTCGGCTGGGTGGACTTCACCGTGCAGTCGTTGTCGTTGCTGATTCAGCTGTTCGCCTTGAGCCGCTTTACCAAGTGGATGCGACTGTCGACGGTGATCATGACGGCGCCGATCCTGATGGTGTTCGGCTACAGCGCGCTCGCGTTGTTCCCGGTGCTTTCGGTGCTGCTCGTCGTCATGGTCATCCGGCGCGTCGGCGAGTACGCGCTGGTGCGCCCGTGCCGCGAGATGCTGTTCACCAGCGTCGACCGCGAAACGAAGTACAAGGCGAAGAACTTCATCGACACGGCGGTCTATCGAACCGGCGATGCGACGAGCGGCTCGGCTCATGCGCTGCTGTCGTGGCTCGGAGTTGCGACCTCGGGTATCGCCTGGGTGGGTGCGGTTGTTGCAGCCGTCTGGGCGCTGTTAGCGTATCGGATCGGCAATACGCACGAGCGCAACGTCGGAGAGCGATCTACTTGACCTCGAAGCGAATCCGCACCGCGGCGCGCTGAGCGACCGCGGCACCGTCGCGCTTCACGGGTTCGAAGCGCCAGCGTTTCACAGCATCGATCGCTGCCTGATCGAACATCCGCTGCGGCTCCGCGTTGCGCACCACCAGTTCTTGCGTGCTGCCGTCGGGCGCAATCGTGAATTCCACATCGACCCAGCCGGAGATGTTCTGTCGCTCCGCTTCGCGCGGATAAACGGGCGGCACTTCTCGCACCCGCTTGAGCGTTTTCGCCTGCACGACCTGCGAAGCAACGTTGCGCTGCTGCGTGGCCGCCAGTTGCGTTTGCAGTGTTTTTGTCGCCGCCAGATTCGGCACGAGCGTGTCGACGCGGCTCAGGAATGTACGGGCCGTCTCGACGTCTCCAGCTGCAAGTGCAGTGCGTGTCCGCTCCAGCAATGCGAAGGCGAGCTGCTGCTGCTCGGTGCGGACCTCGTTCGAGTCCGGGTACTTCGTGCGCAGCGCGAGCAGTTGTTCGTAAGCATTGTTGCCCGGCGGCTCGAGCAGAACGCCTCGACCGCGCAGCCGGGCGACGGTGTCGAGCTCGCTTGCGCTGGGACCGGATGTAGCTGCTGCGGCCGCAGGTGCTGCGGCTCGCGGTGCGGGTGCCTGCACTTCGGGTGTCGGCGTCGGCGCTTCCCGGGTCGGCGCCTTGGCGGCAGGCGTTGACGCAGGTGCAGATGCGCGTGCAGGAGGCTGCTTCACTGGCGCAGGCGGAGGCGGCACAGCACTGATCGGACTGCGAGAGCTGCGCGACAGCGTCACGAGCTCGGTGCGCAGCTCGTCGAGTCGCGCGTACTCAGGCACTGCGTGCTGCAAAGTCGCGAGGGCTGTCGCACCGCGAGCGGGATCGCGTGCTTGCAGTGCTTCCAGAACACGCGCTTCGAGCTTCATGCCGACGCGCTCCAGTCCGGTGTGCGCGCCGGCGTTGTCCGGCTGCAAGGCGAGAACCGCGCGGAAGTATTCGACAGCGTTGTTGCCGCGTGGGTCGAGCAGACGATCCGTCGCGAGCGCCATCTCGCCACGCGCCAGGTAGTCGGCGACCTGTTCTTGCTGCGTGAGTGTGCCCACGGCGCGCGGTGGCGGCGTGACTGGGACAGGCTCCTTGCGGTTCTGCCACCAGAATGCACCGCCGGCCGCGACGCTCAGCAGCACCACGAGACCCATCACAATGCCAGCAGTGTTCGAGCGCGGTACGACGTGCTTACCAGTCGTGAGATTGATCGGCACCGCGTTGCGCAATTCGTTGTAGCGGCGTGTCGCGGCCGAGAGGAACAGGTTGGCGCGCGCCGGCGAAACGGGCTTGTGCAGGAACCGATAGATGCGCTGGTCGCTGACCAGCATCGCGACCGAATGCTCCTCGTCGCGCCGTCCCGTCGCCATCAGGATCAGCTCGGGGAATTGCGCGTGCAGCTGATCGAGCAGGTTGGCGGCGTCGCCGCGCAATGCGGCGAGGTCTGCGATCAGGATGCTGCAGCGGCCGCCGACCAGCAGGTCGACGGCGTTATCGGCAGAGGGAGCGTGCCAGATTGCGTGCTCGGGACCGGCGGCCTCGCGCAAGGTCGCGAGCACGCCCGGATCCGAGGTGAGGACTACGACATCGAGAACGTGGCCCGGCAACCCGGCGCCGGCCTGCAACGCAGCGAGGTTGGGATCTTGCCGCGTGCTGTGCACATCAGTCTCTTAGACGTTGCGCGGGAGACCCGCTGGCGACTCACTCGAGGCAAACGACGAGCTGCGCCGAATGGCTGCGCCAGTTGATCGGAATCACGAACGAGCGGATGTTGTCCGGCGTGACGACTTTCTCCGGCTCGCCGGCGACGACCGTCGGCACCGAGATCATGAAGTCCTTGCCGAAGTCGCGGCGCGCGTTGCCCGAGATCGTGTTGGCCACCTCGCCGACGAGGTCGCACATGTTCTCCTGCGTCAGCTCGGTTTCGCCCATGCGCATCAGCATGACTGTCAGCATCGGACGCGAGGCGGTGAAGTACACGATGCCGCGGCGCTTGCCGGCGATGTTGATGACGCCGGTGAATTCCTGGATCGCCGGACGGCCTTCCTGGACGATGTACGGCGAGCCCACCGACGCGGGCTGGTTGGCAGCGGTCGCGAAATAGTGGGTCGTTCCTTCGACGAAGGTCTCCAGTTCGACTTTAGTCATCATTACCGGCGCCTCTCAGCAATTCTTCCAGCGCCTCGGTCAGTTGACGATCCGTGAACGGCTTGCAGAGGAAGCCATTCGCTCCCTTCTTCAACGCTTCGATCGCGGTGGCTTTGTCGGACAGTGCAGAGATCACCAGGATCAGCACGTCCGGCTTGATCTTCACCAGGTTCTCGACGCATTCGATACCGTCCATCTCCGGCATCGTCAGGTCCATCGTTACGACGTCCGCCGGATCCTTGCGGAACGCCTCGACCGCTTGCTTGCCGTTCGCTGCGGTCGCGGTGACCTGCAGACGATCGATCTGCAGCTCGCGCTCGATCTTGCGCCGGATTATGTTCGAATCGTCACAAATCATGAGCTTGAGCTTGCCGTTCGTCAACGGTTGAGCCTTGGGGGATGCCAGCGCCATTCGTCCGTCCCTCGTGAGTTCTTTGCGTCTTGTCTAGTACTTGGACTGCGTCAGTGACCGCTATCGGTTCATGCGGCCACGGCGCGTTCGGTCGCCGGCAGCCAGATCTTGAACTTGGAGAACTTGCCGCCCGCCGAGGCGAGCCCGACCCGGCCGCCGAGCTCGGCGACCAGGATGCGCACCAGGTCCATACCCGCGCCGCGCCCGGCGTCGGTCGTGACACGGTCGGCGGTCGAGAACCCGGGGCGGAAGATCAGCGCCATGGTCTGGCGCGGATCGAGCATTGAGGCCTGCGCCGGCGTGATCAGCCCGCGCTCGACTGCAACTTCTTTGATGCGCTCCAGCTGCAAGCCGCGGCCGTCGTCCTGGACGATCAGCTCGTAGCCGTCGGCGTCACGCGTGCCGAACTCGACTGCGAGCGTGCCGGTCTCGGCCTTGTGCGCCTTGGCGCGTTCGCTCGGCTCTTCGATGCCGTGCACGACCGCGTTGCGCACCAGCTGAATCGTGATGTCCTTGACCGCACGCCGATAGCTTTCCGGCACGCCGTCGAGGCCCGTACAACGCAGAGCAACCTGCTTCGACTGGCTGCTCGCGACGCGCGCCGCGAGATCCGCGAGCGTGCGCTCAAGGCCGCCGCCAGCCGGTTCGGCCGGGGCTTCGGCGGCGGGCGCGAAAACCGGCGCCTTCATCGACATGGTCTTGTCGTGCGTTGGCGTTGCCGCTTGCGGCTCGTCGCTCTCGCCGGCGAGCCAGCGATCGACCTTCTCCGCTTCGACTTGCGGCGTACCGCTGGGACCCATCGGGCCGCGGCGCGACGCAATCGCCTGGTGCAGGTCGACCAGTCGGCTGAGCATCTCGCGCACCTGCGCGAGGTGGTTGAACAGATCGTCGAGCTTGACGACGAGCGGCAGGAAGTCGCTGCCCGACAGCGTCGGCCGGCCCTTGAGATCGCTGAGCGCCTCTTCGAATGCATGCGCGCGCTGCTCGACAGTCTTGAGGCCGAGCGCCGCGGCTTCGCCCTTGACGGCGTGCACCTGGCGGTAGATGCCGTCGATCTTTGCGCGGAACGCCGATTCTTCGCGTGCCGGCTCCTTGAGGATCGAGTTGACCATCTTCAGCGACACGTCGGCGTCGGTGAGGAAGCCCGTGAGGTTGTCCGGCTCGACGTGCAGGATGCGCAGCAGCAGGTCGAGCTGCGCCTGCGCCTTCTCCTGCGATTCCTGCAGCTCACGCGACAGCATGACGCGCTTGGTGACGTCGTTGACCGTCACCAGCAGGTGCGACAGCGAGCCTTCCGATTTCACGCGGTTGAAATCGAACTCGAGGAAGTGGGTGTCGAAGCCGCCGGCCGCGTTGTCGAAGTGCACTTCGACTTCGTTGAGCGGGTTGATCGTCTTGACCAGCTTCTCGTTGACGCGATCGCCCCACAGCAGCGCGACGTAGTCCATCGCGGTGCGCAGCGTCTTCTCCGGCACGATCTCTTTCAGCAACGTGTCAAAGGTGAAGCCGGCGAACTCTTCGCGGCGGAAAATGTTGTTGAGCGCCATCGAGCGCTCGCTGCCGACCTTCAGATCCTTGTCGAGCAGGAACAGACCTTCGTTCACCGTGCGCAGAATGTCCGCGGTTTCCTTGCGCTGCCGGACCGAGACAGCCTCTTCCTTACGCAGGTTGCGCGCGAAGTAGAAGAAGATCGCGCCGAGCAGCAGCACGGCGGCGACGATGCCGAACACCTGCACCGTACGCAGGGTGCCCGAGCGGCCGCGGCTCGCGGCCTCGACTTGCGCCGTCAGCTCGACCATCACGTCGCGCAGCTGCGTATTCGAGGTCGCACCGTAAGTGTTCAGGTCTTGCAGCGCCGCCTGCAGGCGGCGACCGCGCGGGCTCAGCGGCACCGGAGCCGGTTCGAGCGTCGCAGTCTTCACGGCCGGCGCCGCAGGCGCATCCGGCGCGGCATACGGCGAGCCAGAGAAGCGCAACACGGGGTCGAGCTTCGCCTTGTAGGCGTTCCAGAGCTTGTTGCCTTTGGTCAGCGCGCCCTGCGCTTCGCCGGTGGTGAGCGCAGGCACGACGAAGACGTTGCCAGCGCTGTCGGTGATCATGCCGCCGTTGGTGAGGCTGCTCATCGCGTTGTCATACGACTTCGCGGCCTTGCGCAGCGCCTCGAGCGGCTCGTCGATCTTCTGGCCGTTCTTCAGGCGCGCGGCGAGCTCGATGCCCGCGGCGTTGACTGCACCGGGCTGCTCGCGCTGCTCGGCAAGAAATTTGACGGCGGCGACGTCGTCGGAGAACTGACCGGCCTTGCCGTGGTTCACCGCGAGAATGATCGCGATGAACACCAGGAAGCCGGTGATCGCGAAGACGATCCCCTTGTACCGACCCAGATCCAGAATGCCCATGAACAATTCCCCTGTGCGATGCCGCGCGCCTTGAGCGGCGACGCGAGCAAGTGTCGCCCCGGCTTACAACTATGGCGGTATCTGACAATAAGCGTTTTAACAGCGCTCGAACCAGTTCCCGCTTTTTAAGCACGGAAACTTGCGCCAGTTCAAAGTTTCGCGCAGTAGGCGCGGCATTTCAGCCGATTGGAAACTGCGCGAAAGCCTGATGCCGGGACAAGCGGCACTCTTACCGTATCCGCCCTGCGAAATCGCCTGTCATCGGCTGCCCGCAGCCTGTGACCCCATTGCAACACTGGCCCCCGTGCGGCGTCGCGGAGGCGCCTTGGTCGCGTGCAACATATTGAATTACCGGCGCGCCCGCCCACGCCTGGACGCTGCAGTTTTTTCGCGACAGACGAGCGTTTTCGACGATTTTGCCGACATGTACGCGCCTGCAGCAAGATTTTTCGCGCTCGACAAGCCCCGGGCGTCCCGATCATTATCCGTGCGCACCCCCGGACCCGTCTTGGCGGCAGGGAACCCATGAGCGCAACGACAGAATTCAAATCATACGTACCCGTTGCCCAGCGCGCTGCGCTCGAAAGACTCGTGTTCTTCAACTCCTGCCAGGATCGCGTCAGCGATTGCATTGCCGATGCGATCGAAAAATTCGGCGCGCCGGAAATCGTCGCGGATCGCGATCGCCTGCGCATCTACATGAAGGGCATGCCCGACGTGCAATCGCTGTTTGCGCTCGATGTCGCGGGCCGACCCGTCGGTGTCGCGGTCTATGCACGCCAGGATGTAGAGCACGTCACCGTGATGCACTTGAGCATCGACGCCGAATTCGCCAGCGGCGGCACGCGCGCCGGCGAGCAGTTGTTGTTGCGACTGCTGCGCGAGGTGCGTCGCTCGGCGCGTCGCGTAAAAGGTGTGCGCCGCGTCGAGCTGTATTACGCGTCGGGACGCGCTGCGAGCCAACGCTGGCGGATACCGGCGAAGGCGATGATGTAATCCGCCTCGTGCTTCGCCGGCGTCTGGCTGTGGCGAGCCTCATCGCTCTCTGGTGCGCGCTGGTGGCAGCAATGCTCGGGCGCTACGCGTGGCCGCTCGATCTGTTTGCCAACTTCCGAGTCCAGTACACGCTGCTGTTCATGATCGTCGCGATCGTGCTGTTCGCGCTGCGCGCGCCGTTGCTGGGCGTAGTGGCAATCGCAGGTGCGATCATTGGCGCGATTCCCATCGTCGGCTACATGGGCGTGCAGACCGCGCGCGCTGATCAGGGCTCCGCCAGGTTTCGCGTGCTCACGTTCAACACCTGGTTTCGCAACCACGACTACGCCGCGATCGGACGTTTCCTGGAGCAGATGCAGGCGGACGTCATCGTGCTCGAAGAGCGCAACCGGGACGACGGCGCCCAGCGCATCGCCGCATACCTGAGCTCCTATCCGCATTCGTTCATCGAGCGGCGGCCGCATGGCGCCATCGTGTTTTCGCGTTGGCCGATCACCTCGGCGGAATTGCTGCCGCTGACCGATGGCCCGGGCGTGCTTGCTGCGCGCGTCACTCTCGATTGGAACGGCAGGCCGGTGACTGTGCTGGGCGCGCATTTGCACTGGCCGCTCGGTCCGAAGAACTCTCGCATGCGCAACGCCGAGCTGGCAGGCATCGCGTCGTTTGCCGCCGCGCGCAAGGAGGCCGTGATCGTCGCAGGAGATTTCAACGTTGCGCCGTGGTCGCACTATTTCCGCACGACGCTCGAGCGCTCCGGACTCAGCGACTGCGCGGCGGGGCACGGCCTCGCGCCTTCCTGGCCTTCCCAGTTCCCGCCGCTCGGCATCCGCATCGATCACTGCTTGGCGTCGCATCATTGGCGCAGCATCGACGTGCGCCTCGGACCGTCGAACGGCTCGGATCATCTGCCTTTGATCGCAGATCTGGTGTGGGCGGATGCGCCCGCCGATCCGTTATAAGCGGCGGATGACGTAGCCGCCCGATTTCTGATCGGGCTCCAAGGTCAGGAGCTTGCGCTGCTGCGCGTCCTGCAGCAGGTCGCTGAAGGTGCGGAAGCCGTAGTAGCTCTCGTTGAAGCCCGGCTTGCGGCGCTTGAGCGCCTGCTTGACCATCGAGCCCCAGATCTTCTCGTCCTGGTCGCGCTCTTCCGCCAGCGCATCGATCGTGTCGAGCAGCAAGTCGAATGCTTCCTGCTTGCGGTCTTCCTCGGTCTTCTCGGCCTTGCCGCTGGGCGGCTGCGCCTCCTTCGAGGCGTCCGCCGTCTTCGCGGGCTTGCGCCGCGTGCGCTGCTGCTTCTTGCGCTCTTCCTGCCGCACCAGATCGTCGTAGTAGATGAACTCGTCGCAGTTCGCGATCAGCAGGTCCGAGGTCGAGCTCTTGACCCCGACGCCGATGACGAACTTGTTGTTCTCGCGCAGCTTGCTGACCAGCGGCGAGAAATCCGAGTCGCCGCTGATGATCACGAACGTGTCGACGTGCGCCTT